>JAFAGC010000018.1 GCA_023423065.1 Pseudomonadota bacterium | reverse complement strand
GCTGCGCGCGTCTCGCCTTCTGTCTTCACTTGTCTACTCCTTCACTGCTCCTTGCACAGCAAAGGGCGAGACAAGTGCTAAGTGATTACGCCATCATCGCATCGCGCAATTGGTGGTTCGCGGCACATGGAATGGGAATACTGGGCCAGTGCGCAGTCGGACTTGGTCTACTTGCGCTTCCAAGTTCTACGAGTCGATGCGCAGATCTTGAGGCACCGCCTGGCGCGAACTGCCAGAACGAAGACCTGTGTCGAAAATACCTAGCCAAGCTGATAAATGTGTGGGAGGAATTTTCGAGACGAGCCGTGCCGCAGTACATGTATAACGGCACGCAAGGCACCGCGGACGCCGGTCATTACAGGGCGATTCTGCAACTGTTGGTTGAACTGAATAGCGCTATCCGAATGGTTGAGAAATACTGTAGGCCAGATCAGTTTCCACCGAACTTTGATCGAATGAAGATGGTCGCGGGACAGATTTTCCCGGCAAGACATTAGAGTTTGACGACAGGTATGAATACCAACATGCAGATATCTAAGAGGCCGATGCCCTCTGCCATTTTGGTAAGTCCCGAATATCAGGCATTGACTGAGGATCTCCAGCGGGAACTATTAGCGCACGTGCACTTTATGGAGGAAGTACCAAAGCGAATGGAGCAGTGGATCGACGAAGGAGCCGCGTCAGATCAACTGCGCGCGCTGATCTTGGGCCTCGACCTAGACATTTCGATTCAGATTGGCATTCCAGATCAATCCCAAATGGAAATATCCGCGCACGCTTTGCGGCAGATTTGGCTCGATGATCGGAAACCGCTAGTCGAGCTACTTCGCCCTCAGCACGTAGACATCCTCAATATGAAATTGCCTAGTGTGGGTTCGAGCCTGTCAGAGGCGCGCGAATGGATCAAGGAGGTTTCAATTGGGCTATCTGCTTTGTTTGACGGGTTCTTTGGGTCGTCTACATTCGAAACAGGACTCGCGTATCTCGTTTCAATTCACGTGCTCCTTTCCGGAACGAAGTTTGGCCTTGGAAGAATAGATTTGAGTCCACCAGTGTAGGCGGTGTGGAATTCCCTCGCTCCAGCGCAACGTGCGCCACGGCAGCTGGCTTCGCGGCTTCTATTACCCGTGCTAGCACCCCCCGCTTTGACCACCATCTTCTGGATATTTTTCGCCACCACGGTTTCAGGTGTGCACTCCGACCTCGCGGCCGGGCCGGCACATTCCTGGCTCTTTCCGCGCGCTCGCGTGAAGCTGTGCTGCCGCACGTCGTCTCCTTCGACACGGGTGCCTTGTTAGGTGCCGCGCTGCTCGTGCTGATCCCGCACGCGGCGGAAGGAGCGGGCATCGGCAACATGCACCAGGTCGGCATCGCGCTGATTGCCGGCATCGCGCTGTTCTTCGTGCTCGAAAAACTCCTGCTCTGGCGCGACTGCCACCTCGATCCAAACGGATACACGAAGTACTACGAATACGGCCGGTACCCTGCGGCATCGGATCGAAAGATGCCATCGACGCGTTTAAGTTGGGGTACGCGAACCGTACGTTCGAGTATTGGTTGCCGGCCAAAACCCGCGTCGAGGGAGCGGCGATTCGGGAACAGTTGCAGCGGGTTGGGCTGATGCGCGCGAGTGGTCACGAGCACATCAGCGACTCCCTTGTCAGCCATCCTCAGGGAATTGCAGGAAGTTGTCATCGAGCTCGATGAAGCGTACTGCTTGCATTGTTGGGCGGCGCTGAATGATCTGGTTTTGAGAGGTGCCCGCATGCAGCGGGCGAGGTCACTCCCTGTTGTCGCCGGTCAGCGCCGTGCTTTGGAATGGCTAGCTGGAGACCCAGATGGGACGATATTTTGCTTGGACACCTGAAGCATTGAGCGCGGGCAATAACGAACTCCAGCGTTGTGCTCCCTGTCGATGCGGGGACTAGACCCTGCTAGTTGGCTGGGGGCGCCGAACCCGTGTTCGGCGGACGAATGGCGCCCGACGGGGGACGAATCGAAGGTACCGGCGTCTGCGTCGCAGGCCGCGGCGACGGCAGCGATTTCTGCGGCAACGGCGTCGACGTCGGTCCGGGCACCGTGACGCCGCCCGGTGCTTGCGAGCCCGGCGACTGCGGACCGGGCGGCTGCGGAACGGGTTGCGGCACGCTTTCGGACCCGGGCTGCGCGGGTATCGCGGGCTGGGCCACCGGCTGCGTCGAGTTCACGAACACGCGCATGTTGTCGACGTCGGACGTCACCAGGCCCACGCCGAAAATCGCGCGGCCGCGCGGGCTCGTGACGAGCACGTTGGCGCCTTCCCCGATGGCCACGTCGAAGTGATCGGAACGCAGTCGAGAGTTCATGGCGCGACGGATCGAGCGCGCTACTTCCTCGTCGGTGGATCCCGAGAGCACCGGGACGGTGACTTCCACCGGGTCCGAGCCGTCCGGCGGAATGACACGCAAGACGATGTCGCCGCTCGACGATGCGATTCCGCTGGGACGGATGTTCCAGGCTTCGGCGAGAGGTGGGTCGTTTTGCGCTTGCGTCGACGGCGCCGCCAGACCTAACAAACTTGCGCAGACCAGCGTACGAATGTCCATGTTCGACCTCCGGACGTCACCTCCGGGCCGATGCGCCCCGGCGGATTCCGGGGCGCGCCTGCATCGGGTCTATTCGCCTTCGATCTTCACGCTCACGTTCTGCACGGTCGAGTCCACGAGCTCGAGCGCGAAATCGGGTTGCCCCTCCTTCTTCTTGATCGTGATGTCGTTGCCGCCCGCCTCGATCGTGTATCGATCGGGGCTCAGCTTGGCCGCGAGCGCATCGCGCACGTCTTTCACGACCTTGCCTTCGTCGCGTCCGGGCGTGACGTTCACCGTGATGTCGGTGGGCTCGCCCTGCCGCGGCGTGACCCGGAAGACCATGTCGCCGGCCTTCACCGGCTGTCCTTCGAGCTCGATGTTCCACTTGTTGTAAACGAGATTCGACTGGCCGACCGCAGCGGCCGCCAGCAACATCGACGCAAGGAATCCAAAACCAATCGCGCGTGAGTGTTTCATCACTGCCCTCATTTGCCTGCCAGTTGCGCGCATGTTGCGCCGGGCCGCGAATCGCGGGTGCCGGAGCGAGGACGCGGTAGATGTAAGACTTGCATACGACGTCAGTGAGGGCTGTTCTGCCCGGGCGTCATCCTGGATCTCTTACACGCTGACGCCCCAGGTAAGAACTCCTCTCCCCGCAGGCATTCGACTCGCTAGGGTAAAAGTAATAGCGGGGACTACCCCCCACGAATGGACTTGAGACCTTCGGCTGTTAATCTGTATTCGAACTTGAAAACAGTGGCATCGGGATCCACGGCCTCGATCAAACCTTCTTCGCGAAGCTTTTGTAGCGCCTTTTTCACTTTGTTTTCGGAGTCCTCTCCAGAAAGTTCGCGAAGTATTTTGTTTGAGATTCTGTCGTTTTCCGTCAACCACTTTCTCGCAATTTCCGGAAGCGATGCAATTGGCTTGTGGCTTACCTTCACAAGGACAGCCTTGTCTAACTCAACAATCTCTGGTTCCACGAGGCCCGCGTCGCGCATCAAGTTGTATGCAGTATTGAGTCCTTCACCAATGTCTAAGTTCGGTGGATCCGGTAATTTGTGAAGGCAGCGAACAATATTTGGATTGCGCGCATAGCGCTCTTCTAGGATGTTCTCCCGCGTCACATACCCCGGCAGGCGTCCAGGGCTTTGAATTTCAATTCGATTATCGTAGATGCGGACATGAATGTCGTCATTTAATGAATAATCCCGGTGAATCACAGCATTGACTAACAACTCTTTCAAAGCCTCTGCTGGATACGAGGCCCGCCTTAGCTTACCGCCAACATTGACGGACACATCCTTGAGAAGGTCAGCCACCTTTGAGATCACGGCGTTGATCTGGTGCTCTAGAGGCCCTTCGATAGTCGTTGGCGCTTCTTTTAAGTGCTCACGCTTGTATTCTCGATCGGTAGTCTGCAATCGGTAGACTTTGATTGCGCACCTCGTATCCAATGTCGCTTGAGGCTCATCATCAAAAAGCAGCACTGCTGCAACTGTCGGCCTCAATTTTCCCCTATGCTCAGCTACCAGGCGATTCTTTTTCAGGAAAGCATTCGGACTTAGCGATGACCCTATGCCCTCGAGGTATTTTCCAAGCGCCTCACCATCGGTCATGTCATCGATTGTTAGGTGATTTACAGTTGTTCGTTCGTAACTATAACTACCCTTTGCATAACCGAGCTGCAGGACCTTATCTGCCTTGATCTCTCGTGTGCTCGCATTGACGCGCACGAAGCATCGATTGTCCGTCGTATAGTGAACCTGAGGACTCTTAGGCACGTCTATGTGCAGAACAATCCCGTCCTTCCCGAAATCGATGATCTCGCAAATCGTCCCATCCACTGTGGGCTGGGTGGTAGTTAGTACTACTGCTATGTGATCGTTCGCGTCTTCCGCCTTCGAAAAGCCTCGAATCCGATCTCCTGGCTCGGCAGGGTCGCCAACACCCACGTAAATGTCGCCACCATCAGTATTCGCAAACGCCACATAGTGACGCTGAAGATCGGCGGGCTTGATTCGCGAGTCTTTTACGTCACTGAATTGGTCCTCGCGAATTCGCAGGATTTCTGAACGCAACTCTGGCGTGCCCTTGATATTTTCGATCGCCATATGAATCCGTCCCATGGCCTAAAAACAAGGCAGCCTTTGGGCTGCCTTGCGTAAGTCGCGCACCACGCTTCCCTTCAGGGTGGGTGGCGGGTCGACCCGCCGGCGGCACGCGTAACCGGATTTCCGTTCTTTCTATCTACTCAACCGCACTTCGAATCGCCGCAGTTCAGGCAGGTCATGCATCCGTCCATCATGACGACGGCCGCGGTGCTGCACTTGGCGCACAGCTGCGCGCCATCCGGGAAGTGGGACTTCGCGAACGCGTCGGTCTGCTTGGTGCGTTCCTCGAACTCCGCCTTCTTCTCGGCGATCAGCTTCTGCGCGTGTTCGTCGAGCTCGTGCTTCTTCAGCAGGCCGATCATCTGCAGGTGCTTCTCGATCACGTAGCCGAGCTCGGCGATGATCGACGGCATGAACTTGCCGCCCGCCTGCCAGTAGCCGCCGCGCGGATCGAACACCGCCTTGAGCTCGTCGACCAGGAAGGTCACATCGCCGCCCTTGCGGAACACCGCGGAGATGATGCGCGTCAGCGCGACGATCCACTGGAAGTGATCGAGGTTCTTCGAGTTGATGAAGATCTCGAACGGCCGGCGCTGTTCGTATGGCGTGCCCTCGTTGAGCACGATGTCGTTGATGGTCACGTACATCGCGTGATCGGACACGGGCGTCTTGATCTTGTAGGTCGCGCCGATCAGGAACTCCGGGCGCTGCACCTCCTCGGTCATGCGCACGACTTTCGCCGAGCGGCCGTCCTTGCCCTTCGTCATCTCGACCTGCGGCTCGAGTTTCACGACGTCCGCGGGCGCCGCGGCGGCCGGATCCACCGGCTTCTGGACGCGGTACTTCGCGATCTTCTTGTCGATTTTTATGGCGGCCATTGCGATTCCTTACTATCCGGGCAGCTTTGGCTGCTCTCAGAACTTGCCGTAATACCCTTCTTTGAGCGCATCGTAGAGATTCGCCGCGGTGTGTTTCTCACCGTCGTACTCGATCTCCTCGTCACCCTTCACCGAAATTTCCGAGCCATCCTCGAGCGTGAACACGTAGGTCGTGTTCTTGAGGTCGTCTTCCTTCACGAGCACGCCCTGGAACGCTTCGGGGTTGAAGCGGAAGGTCGTGCAGCCCTTCAGGCCCTTCTCGTGGGCGTACAGGTAGATGTCCTTGAAGCTCTCATACTTGTAATCCGTAGGCACGTTCGCAGTCTTTGAAATGGAACTGTCCACCCATCTCTGCGCGGCTGCCTGGATGTCCACGTGTTCCTGTGGCGTGATGTCTTCCGCTGTCGTGAAATACCCTGGCAGCTGTTCGGCCGGGTTCGTTGCATTCGGCATCGCACGCGGATTGATGAGCTCGCGATAGGCGAGAAGCTCGAATGAAAAGACATCGACTTTCTCCTTCGTCTTTTTTCCGGGACGGATGACGTTGCGGAAATAGTGATGAGCGAACGAAGGCTCGATGCCGTTCGAGGCATTGTTCGCGAGCGACAGCGAGATCGTGCCGGTGGGCGCGATCGAACTGTGATGGGTGAAACGCGCGCCGACGTTGGCGAGCTGGTCCACGAGCCAGGGCGCGGTCTCGGCGACGCGCTGCATGTAACGGCTGTAGCGCGCGTGCAGGATGCGGCCCGGGATGAGATCGCCGACCTTCCAGCCGTCCTTCACCATCTCGGGACGCTTGCGCAGCATCTCGGCCGTCACCGTGAACTCTTCCTTCATGATGGGCGCGGGACCCTTCTCCTTCGCGAGCTCGAGCGCCGCTTCCCAGCCGGCGACCGCCATCTCGCGCGAGACGTCCTCGGTGAACTTGATCGAATCCTCGGAGCCGTACTTCAGGCCGAGGCAGGTGATGGTGCTGCCCAGCCCGAGGAAACCCATGCCGTGGCGGCGCTTGCGCATGATCTCGTTGCGCTGCTGCTCGAGCGGCAGGCCATTGATCTCGACCACGTTGTCGAGCATGCGCGTGAAGACCTTCACGACCTCGCGATATTCGTTCCAGTCGAATTCCGCGAAATCCGTGAACGCGTTCTTCACGAAGCGCGTGAGATTGACCGAACCCAGCAGGCACGAGCCGTACGGCGGCAGCGGCTGCTCGCCGCAGTTGTGCGCGTGGAAGCCGTTCGCGTCGAACTCGTTGATGCCGGGGATCTGCACGTCGTAGACGTCCTCGACGCCCGCGGCCTCGATGCTCTCGACGGTCGCGACGAAGCGCTCGCGGTTGAGCATGCGTTTGTAAGCCCCCAGCAGGCCGTGCAGGCGCCCCCGCTTGACCGTGTCGGCGAAGTCCACGAGCTCCGCGAAGCGCGCCACGTTGGCGCCGGTGATCACGAGCTCGTGATCCGTCTCGCGGCGATTCTTGTAGATGGACGACGCGATGCCGAGACGCATGAGCATGCGCTGCGCGCCTTCGAGCAGCGCGAGGTCGTGCTGCGCGAGCCGGACGGACACGCCCTTGAGCTGCGTGCCCTGCACGCTGCCGTCGGCGTCGAACAGGCCGCGCAGAAAGCCGCGATAGAACTCGCTCGAGGCGCGCTCGATCTCCGGCGTGACGGTGGTGTGGCCGGGGCGCATGCCCACGTCGCGCGCGAGGTCGGTGATCGCGCTCATGCTCAGCCGGAACTCACCGCGGCGCGACGCCTCCTGCCAGCCCGAGAAGTCCGCGCGATGGTTGAAGCCGCGGGCCGCGTGCAGCGCGGCGGCCATCACCGAATGCGGACCGCTGACGTCGACGTCGCTGTTGCCGACCGCCGAGCGCGCCCAGACGGACAGCACCGCGCCTTCCTCGGTCATGCGGCCGTCGCCGACCAGCAGGCCCATGAGGTAACCCTCGGACTCGCCCATCCACGTCTCGCCCTTCCAGGACGCGGCGGCGCGATGATCCTGCAGCAGCACGCGATCGCCGGGCGCCAGATCGCCGGCCGCGCACCACTCGGAGGCCAGGCGCCAGCGCGTCAGCGTCGAGATGCGGCGCACGCGGTGATCGGCGGTGAGACGCAGCGAATGGCCCGCGTCGGTCATCACGCGCAGCACCGGCTTGGTCGCCGTGCGGAAGAAGCCCTCGGGCGCGCTGAGGTGATCCTTGCCGTCGACGCGCGCCGTGAACTGGCGGCCGATGAGCTCGGATACCTGGCGCGGGCCAGAGGACGTGTGCACCCAGGTGTCCGCCGTGACGCAGGGGTTGGTCGCGCGAATGTTCTCGCACCACCAGTTGTTGTTCATCTCGTTGACGCGGTCGATCAGGATGAATCCCGGCTCCGCGAAGTCGTAGGTGGACGTCATGATGACGTCCCACATGCGCCGCGCCGGCAGCGTCTTGTAGATCTTGCAGCAGACGAGACCGTCTTCGCGCGAGACGTAGTTCTTCGTGGTCGGCCACTCGCGCCAGACGAACTTCGTCGGGTCTTCGATGTTGTGCTCGGCCGGGTCGTATTCCTTCGTGAGCAGCGGGAAGGCGAGATTCCAGTCCTTGTCCTCGCGCACCGCCTGCATGAATTCGTCGGTGACGAGCAGCGAGAGATTGAACTGGCGCAGCCGGCCGTTCTCGCGCTTGGCGCGGATGAACTCCATCGCGTCGGGATGGCCGACGTCGAACGTGCCCATCTGCGCGCCGCGACGGCCGCCGGCCGACGAGACGGTGAAGCACATCTTGTCGTAGATATCCATGAACGACAGCGGACCGGACGTGTAAGCGCCCGCGCCCGAGACGTACGCACCGCGCGGACGCAACGTCGAAAACTCGTAGCCGATGCCGCAGCCGGCCTTCAGCGTGAGGCCCGCTTCGTGGACCTTGTTGAGGATGTCGTCCATCGAATCGCCGATGGTTCCCGACACCGTGCAGTTGATCGTGGAGGTCGCGGGCTTGTGTTCGAGTGCGCCCGCGTTGCTGGTCACGCGGCCCGCGGGAATCGCACCCCGGCGCAGCGCCCATACGAATCGCTCGTACCACTGTTCGCGGACGGATTCGTGTTCGACATCTGCAAGCGCGCGCGCGACGCGCTTGTAGGTGTCGTCCATCGTCTTGTCGATGGGCGTACCGTCTTTGGCGGACAAGCGGTATTTCTTGTCCCAGATGTCGAGCGACGCTTCCTGGAACGGAATGGCATCGACGTCCTTGTGCTCGAGTTTGACCACGCTATTCATGGATGGGTACCTGTCCCCCGTTGTTCCGGACTCGCTCTTTTGGAGCCTTGTTGACCTATGTCCGAACCGGAGAGAAAAGAACGGCCGTTCGCCTGCCTTCTGGCAGGTCGGGCGTCTTCATATGTGAGCGGACTGCTGTCAGACAGCCGCCATTCCTTGTCTCCCCGGCTCCCCAACCACGAGTTGTTGGCACACGATGTGCGACACAACATCTTGTGTTGGGGTCGAAAGCCTAGGCCCGCAAAAACACCCCGTCAAGAAACATCGCTGACATAATCAGAGTCCAATTAATATCTGTATCATCAATTACTTACAGCATTTCCGGCCGTGCTGGACGCCTGTCAATAAGGCTCTTTTTGAGGGGATGCAGGAATCGGGCCGGACACAATATTTTGTGTCCACCTCATGCCCACCGGCTACGCACAACTCATCCACAGGTTGTTGGAAACGGCCCGGGATCGAGCCCGACCGGCGCCCACGACGGGCGCGCGAAAACACCGGCGGGTGGGCCCGAACAGCACGTTTTCAAGGCTCTTGAACGATCGGGGGCGGTCCGCAAAAAGGGACCATCGGACGCCGGGCTTACCCCGGTAGTTAGTCACCACGAACGAGGAGATTGGACATGACTGTTGTGCGATACGAGCCCTGGACCCTGCTGAACCGCCTGCGCCGCGAGCTCGATCAGACTTTCGAGACCCCGGCCCACGAAGCGACCTGGGCGCCGGCCGTGGACATCCACGAGGAACCGAAGCAATTCGTCGTGCGCGCCGATCTGCCAGGCGTCAGCGCGAAGGACATCGAGATCACCGCCGACAAGGGCGTGCTCAGGCTGAGCGGCTCGCGCAGCTTCGAGCAGAAGAGCGATGACGGCCTCTACTCGCGCATCGAGCGCGTGAGCGGAAAGTTCGTGCGCACCTTCACGTTGCCGGAGACCGTCGCGGCGGATCAGATCGCGGCGAAGTTCAAGGACGGCGTGCTCGAGCTCACGATCCCGAAGATCGCGAAGCCCGAGCCGCGCCGGATCGAAATCCAGGCTGCGTAAAGAACCCGGGGACAGACGCGAGTCTGTCCCCTCTTTCATTTCCCCGATTCATCTCGCCCCGAGGATCCTGGCGGGCAGCGTGATCAACGCCCTCAGGAAATCGAAGACCCCCTCGACCGCGATGCCGATCAGCCGAAACGGCAGCGACAAAAGCCAGACGATTGGCCATAACAACAGGGCAAGAATTGCGAGTGGCCAGCAAAGCGCCAACAGCAGGAGCCACAAGAGAAACTTGAGCATCGTTTGAGTATCCTCTTCGTCATGTCAGTCAATCGTCGAAATCCCATGCGACTCGCCGCGATCACTGCCGCGGCCTTCCTAGCCCTTACGAGCCATGCCGCGGTGCCACCGTTCCCGGACGGAACGCCCGTCCCGAGCCTGGCGCCCATGATCAAGCGCGTCTCACCCGCCGTCGTGAACATTGCCACGCGCGGCACCATCCGCGAGCGCTCACCCCAGAATCCCCTCCTCGAAGACCCCTTCTTCCGCCGGTTCTTCGACATCCCGGACATGGGCCCGCGGGAGAGACAGTTCCAGAGCGCCGGTTCAGGCGTCATCTTCGATGCAAAGAACGGGTACATCGTTACAAACGCCCACGTGGTCGATAACGCCACCGAGATCACGGTCACCCTCCAGGACGGCCGCGACCTGGCCGCGACCATCGTCGGCAGCGACGTGCCCTCGGACGTGGCCGTGCTCAAGGTCAACCCCGAGAAGCTCACGCAGGTGGCGATGGGAGACTCGACCCAGATCGAAGTCGGCGATTACGTGGTCGCGATCGGCAATCCGTTCGGCCTGCAGCACACGGTGACCTGGGGAATCGTTTCGGGCCTCGGGCGCTCGGGCATCAATCCGGACGGGTACGAAGACTTCATCCAGACCGACGCCTCCATCAATCCGGGCAACTCCGGTGGCGCGCTGGTCAACATCAAGGGCGAGCTGGTCGGCATCAACAGCGCCATCCTCTCGCGCTCGGGCGGCAACATCGGCATCGGTTTCGCGATCCCGGTCAACATGGCGCGCAGCATCATGGACCAGCTGCTCAAGTACGGCTCGGTCAAGCGCGGATTGCTGGGCGTCAGCATCTACTCGCTCACGCCCGATACGGCCAAGTCGCTCGACATCCCGAACACGCAGGGCGTGCTGGTTTCGCAGGTGACCGAGGGTTCCGCCGCCGAGAAGGCCGGCATCAAGCCCGGCGACGTGATCACCAGCATCAACGGGCAGACCATCAAGTCGAACAGCGAGCTGCGCAACGCGATCGGCCTCGCGCGCGTCGGCGACAAGCTCAACGTCTCGCTGATCCGCGACCGCAAGCCGCTCCAGGTCGTCGCGGAGATCACCGAGCTGCCGGCGACCACCGCGTCGGCCGGCGCCAAGTCGACTCCCGCTGCGCCGGAAGACGCGACCGCGGTGCACCCAGGCCTCAAGGGCGCGACGCTCGCGGATGCGCCCGAGGGCGGCGTGTCGATCAAGGCGATCGAGCCGCGCAGCCCCGCGTCGCAACTGCTCCGCACGGGCGACCGGATCGAGGCGGCCAATCGCGTGAATGTCGCGAACCTCAAGGAGTTGCGCGACATCGCCAAGCGTGGCGGCGCGCTGGTGCTGAAGGTTCGCCGCGGCAACGCGGTGGTCCTCGTGCCTCTTCGCGCGCCATGAAGCGGGCGAACGTCGACTGATCCCGCACCGTGACCCGCTGATGGACGTACTCGTCATCGGAGCCGGCCCCGCCGGCTCCATCTCGGCCGCCTTGCTGGCGCGCCGCGGCTATCGCGTACTCGTGCTCGAGCGCCAGAAATTCCCACGCTTCTCGATCGGTGAGAGCCTGCTCGCCTGCAGCATGGAGCTGCTGGAAGAAGCCGGCATGGTCGACGCCGTGATGGCGCGCGGCTTCCAGTTCAAGAACGGCGCGGTGTTCGACCGCGACGGCGAGCACTCGGTGTTCAACTTCGCCGAGAAGTCGAGCCCCGGCTACCCCTTCACCTTCCAGGTGCCACGCGCCGACTTCGATGCGACGCTCGCCGACGAGGCCGCGCGCCAGGGCGCCGAGATCCGCTACGAAATCGAAATCACGGCCGTGGATTTCAGCGGCGACCGACCGAAGGTGACGAGCCGCGCCGCGGACGGCGCCATCGAGGTCCACGAGCCGCGCTTCGTGCTCGACGCGTCCGGCTTCGGCCGCACGCTGCCCAGACTGCTCGGCCTCGACCGGCCGTCGACCTTTCCGCCGCGCGCGGCAATCTTCACGCACGTGCGCGACGCCGCCGTCTCGGGATCGTTCGACCGGCAGAAGATTCGCGTCGGCATCCATCCGCTGGACCGGGAGGTCTGGTCCTGGCTGATCCCGTTCTCCAACGGCACGGCCTCCGTGGGTGTCGTCTCGTCGATCGAACATCACCGCGCGCGCACGGGCTCGCCCGAGGAGCAGTTCTGGCAGGCGCTGCGCGCCGAGCCGCGGCTGCACGCGCTGCTCGCGAATGCGAACACGCTGCGCCCGGTCGGGGAGATCATCGGTTATTCCGCCACCGTGTCGCAGCTCCACGGACGGCACTTCGCGTTGCTTGGCAACGCTGCGGAATTCCTCGACCCGGTGTTTTCCTCGGGAGTGACCATCGCGATGAAGTCCGCGAGCCTCGCGGCCGCCGCGCTCGACCGCCAGTTCAGGGGCGAGAACGTCGACTGGGAGCGGGAATTCACCGAGCCGCTGATGTACGGCGTCGAGACCTTCCGCAGTTTCGTCGCCGGCTGGTACGACGGCAGCCTGCAGGACGTGATCTTCTTTCCGCGCCAGCAGCCGGCCATCCGCCGGATGATCTGTTCCGTGCTCGCCGGTTACGTGTGGGATCCGGAGAACCCGTACACGGGACCGAAGTCCGGGCGGCGGCTGCGCGCGCTCGCGGAAGTCTGCCGCTCCGGAACCTGAGCGGGCCTCGACCTGTCCGTCGGCGTCCGACACGGACGGCCATCAGTCGACTCTATCTACCTGAGACGGCCTCGGGCGCGGACGCGGCACGCCGGTCCAGCGCGCGCCGCCGCAAGCGCGCCACGGCCAGGTAAACCGCGGGCGTCGTGAACAACGTGAGCAGCTGGCTCACGAGCAGTCCGCCAACGATCGCGATGCCGAGCGGCCGGCGCATCTCCCAGCCCTCGCCGAGCGCCAGCATCAACGGCAACATGCCGAGCAATGCCGCGACGGACGTCATGACGATGGGCCGGAAGCGCAGCCGGGCGGCCTCGAGAATGGCCGCGCGCGGCCGCAGCCCGCGCGTGCGTTCGGCATCGAGAGCGAAGTCCACCAGCAGGATCGTGTTCTTCATCACCACGCCCACGAGCAGGAACAAGCCGAGCAGCGAGATGAGGTTCAGCTCGTCGTCCATGAGCAGCAGCGCGAGCAACGCGCCGACGCCGGCGGCAGGCAGCGTGGACAGGATGGTCAGCGGCTGCACGAAGCTCTCGTACAACATGCCGAGCACCAGGTAGACGGCGATCGCCGCTCCGAGGATCAGCCAGATCTGGTTCTTCTTCATGTCGGCGAACGCGCCGGCTTCGCCGGAGGGTTTGGCCACGATCGAAGAAGGCAACATGATCTGCGCCATCGCCCGGTCGATCGCCTCGGTCGCCTGCTCGAGCGACACGCCCGGCGCCAGCGAGAAATCGATGCGCACGGAGGCGAACTGCTCGTGATGCTGCAGCCGGTCGGGCGCCATGCCGTACGCGTATTTCGTGATCGCCGAAAGCGGCACGCGCTGGCCATCGCGGCCGATCGCGTACACCTGCTCGAGTGTCGACGGGCTCTGCGTGTAACGCGGGTCCAGCTCCATCACGACGCGGTACTGATTCAGGTTGTCGTAGAGCGTCGCCACCTGGCGCTGGCTGAACGAATTGTTGAGCACGCTGGCGACGGTGCGCATGTCGATCCCGAGCCTGCCGGCCGCCTCGCGATCGATTTCGAGGACCACCTGGCGCATGCCTTCGTCGCCGGTTGTCTCCACGTCCGTGAGCTCGGGCAAGGCCGCGAGCGCATCGCGCGCGCGTGGCGCCCACCGGCGCAACTCGGCCAGATTGTCGGAGAGCATCTGGAACTCGTAACTGCCCTCGCCGCCGCCGCCACCTCGCACCTGGATGTCCTGGTCGACGAACAACCGCAGCGCCGCGCCGGGAATGTCCGGAGTCTTCGCGCGCAGCCGGTCGATGATCTGCTGGCTGGACACGCGCCGCTCGGACAGCGGCTTCACCTTGATCATGATCCAGGCGTTGTTCACGCCCGTGCCGCCGCCGCTGTAGCCGATGATGTCCTCGATCGCCGGATCCGACATGAGCAGCTTGCGGTATTCGCGGATCTTGGGCGCCATCGCCTGGAACGAGAGGCCGTCGTCTCCGCGCGCGAATCCGCGCAGCTGCCCCGTGTCCTGCCGCGGCACGTTGCCCTTGGGCACGGTGTTGAACAGCCAGACGTTGATTCCCACCACGCTCGCGAACACGAGCACGGGTATCCACGGACGGCGCAACACGCGATCGAGCGAGTGCACATAGGCGGCCTTGAGGTCGTCGAAAAAGCCGGACGCGAAGCGTTTCAGCGCGCTTGCCTTCTCTTCCGGCTCGCGAGCGCGCAACACGCGCGCGCTCAGCGCGGGCGTGAGACTCAGGCAGATGACCAGTGACACGGCCATCGCCGCGACCAGCGTCAGCGAGAACTCGCGGAACAGCCGCTCGACGAAATCGTCGAGGAACAGGATCGACACGAACACCACGGCCAGCGCGACGTTCATGGACAACAACGTCGCGCCCACTTCGCCGGCGCCGCGCCGCGCGGCCTCGAAGGGCGGCGCCCCATCTTCGATGTGCCGCGAGATGTTCTCGAGCACGACGATCGCGTCGTCGACGACCAGTATCGCGGCCACGATGAGCGCGGTGAGCGACAGGTTGTTCAGGGAAAACCCCGCCAGCCAGATGATGGCGAGCGCGCCGAACAGCACCACGGGAATGGCCAGCGTCGGCAGCAACGCCGCGCGCCAGTTGCCGAGGAACGCCAGCACGACGAGCACCACCAGCACGACCGCGATGACCAGCGTGAGCTCGGCCTCGCGCAGCGTCGCCCGGATGACCGGCGAGCGATCCATCGCGACCTTCATGTCGACGCCCTCGGGCAGCAATGCGCGCAGCGTCTCCATCTGCGCGTGGATCGCGTCCACCGTCTCGATGATGTTCGCCTGTGGCTGGCGGCTCACCGTCACGATCACCGCGTCGCGATCGTTGTGGAAGCCCGAGGCGTACCGGTTCTCGGTGCCCTCGGTCACGGTGGCGACGTCACCGAGCCTCACCGGCCGGCCGTCGCGCCACGCGACGATCAGTGGCCGGTATTCCTCTGCCTTGCGCAGCTGCAGGCTCGCTTCGATCTGCCAGGCGCGCGCGTCATCGGACACCGCGCCCAGCGGCCGCTGCGTATTGGCGGCGCGAATCGCGTTCCCCACTTCATCGAGCGCGATGCCGTGATGATTGAGCGCGTTCGGATCGAGCGATACGCGCACCGCGGGCAGCGAGCTGCCGCCGACGTCCACGGATCCCACGCCAGGGATCTGCGAGACCTTCTGCGCGATGATCGTCGAGGCCACGTCGAACACCTCGCCCGGCGAGAGGCGTTCCGAGCTCAACGCCAGCGCCATGATCGGCGCCTGCGTCGGGTTCACCTTGCGGTAGCTGGGCATGCCGGGCATGCCGCTGGGAAGCTGGGAGCGCGCGGCGTTGATCGCGGCCTGCACTTCGCGCGCGGCCTCGTCGACGTTGCGGTCGAGCGCGAAGCGCAGGTTGACGGTAGTTTGACCCTGGATGCTGACGGACTGGATCTCCGTGATCCCGGAGATCGTGCCGAGCGCGCGTTCCAGCGGCGTGGCCACGGTTGCCGCCATGGACTCCGGGCTCGCGCCCGGCAGGCGCGCCTGCACCTGGATGGAGGGATAGTCCACCTGCGGCAGCGGCGCGACGGGAAGCTGCCGCAACGCGAGCAGTCCGGCGAGCAGGATCGCGATGGCCAGCAGGACGCTGGCCACGGGGCGTTCGATGAACACCCGCGTGAAGTTCACCGCGCGCCCTCCTCGTGCGCGGCGCCGCCCTCGGTCGCGTCATCGCGGACGCGCCGGCGCGTGAGCCGGTCGAAGAACAGATAGATGACGGGCGTCGTGAACAACGTGAGCACCTGGCTCACGAGCAGGCCGCCCACCATCACGATGCCCAGCGGCTGGCGCAATTCGGCGCCGGAACCGGACGCGAAACCCAGCGGGATGGCGCCGAACAGCGCCGCCAGTGTCGTCATCAGGATCGGACGGAAACGCAGCAGCGCGGCCTGCCGGATCGCATCGCGCGGCGCGAGTCCCTGTTCGCGTTCAGCCTCGAGCGCGAAGTCGATCATCATGATGGCGTTCTTCTTCACGAGACCGATGAGCAGCACGATGCCGATCACCGCGATCAGATCGAGCCCACGGGCCGCGAGCAGCAACGCCAGCAACGCGCCGATCGTCGCCGAAGGCAGCGTGGACAGGATCGTCACCGGGTGGATGAAACTCTCGTAGAGCACGCCGAGCACGATGTACATCGTGACCACGGCCGCGAGGATCAGCCACAACGTGCTGGACAGCGAATTGTGGAACGCCTCGGACGCGCCCTGCAGGCGCAGCTCCAGGCTCGCGGGCGGCGCCAGTTCCTCGCGCGCCTCCTCGATGGCGGACAGGGCCGCGCCGAGCGACGAGCCACTCGCCAGGTTGAAGGACACGGTCACGGCGGGAAACTGGCCGAGGTGGTTGATGACGAGCGGAGCCCGCCGCTCCACCAGGCGCGCCACGGTAGACAGGGGCGCGGGTTCGCCGGACTCCGTCGCGACGCGGATGCGTTCGATGGACTCGGGGCCGAGCTGGAAATCCGGGCGGGACTCGAGCACGACGCGATACTGGTTGGCCTGCGTGAAGATCGTGGAGATCTGCCGCTGGCCGAAGGCGTCGTACAGCGCATCGGCAATCGCGGAGACGGAAATGCCGAGGCGCGCCGCCGCCGCGCGATCGATTTCCAGGTAGGCCTGCAATCCTTCGCTCTGCAGATCGCTGGCAACGTCGGCGAGCGCCGGCGATTCGCGCAGATGCGCGACGAACCGATGCGTCCACTCCTCGAGCTCGTCCTGGTCCGGACTCGTGAGAGTGAACTGGTATTGCGTGCGGCTCACGCGGTCCTCGATGGTCAGCTCCTGCACCGGCTGTAGATAGAGCGCGATCCCCGGCACCGACGCGGCGCGCTCGCGCAGGCGGTCCATCACCTCGAGCACCGGCGCGTCGCGGTCGGCGTGTGGCTTCAGTTCGATGAGGAATCGCCCGGTGTTGAGCGTCGGATTCGTGCCGTCGACACCGATGAACGACGACAACGTGGCGACGTCCGGATCGTCGAGAATGAGATCCGCGAGCGCCTGCTGACGTTGCGCCATCGCATTGAACGACACCGTCTGCGGCGCCTCGCTGATTCCCTGGATGAGGCCGGCGTCCTGCACCGGAAAGAATCCTTTCGGCACCACGAGGTAGAGCAGCACCGTGAGCAACACCGTCGCAACCACGCTCAGCAGCGTGGCGGGCTGGCGAGCCAGCACCCAGTCGAGACCGCGTTCGTAGTGCCCGATGAGACGCGTGAATGCGTCGTCGCCGTGCGCCGCGGCATGGCCCTGCTTGAGGAATCGCGCGCACATCATCGGCGTGAGCGTGAGCGACACGAGCAGCGACAGCGCGATCGCCACCGCGAGCGTCACCGCGAATTCGTGGAACAGCTTTCCGACGAGGTCGGCCATGAACAGCAGCGGAATGAGCACGGCGATCAGCGAAACGGTGAGCGACAGCAGCGTGAAGCCGATCTGCTCGGCGCCCTTGAGCGCGGCGTCGATCGGCTTCTCGCCCTTCTCGATATGCCGTGCGACGTTCTCCAGCATCACGATGGCGTCGTCGACCACGAAGCCCGTCGCGATGGTGAGCGCCATCAGCGTCAGGTTGTTGAGCGAAAAGCCGGCCAGCAGCATCACGCCGAAGGTGCCGATCAGCGACAGCGGCACGACGACGCCGGGAATGATGGTGGCCGGCGCGTTGCGCAGGAACAGGAAGGTGACCATCACCACGAGCGCGATCGCGATGAGCAGCTCCTTCTGCACGCCGCGGATCGAGGCGCGGATGGATTCGGTGCGATTGCTGAGGACGGCGACGTCCACGCCGGCCGGTAGTGAGGCCCGCAATTGCGGCAGCAGCTCCTCGATGCGATCCACCACCTCGATGACGTTGGCGCCGGGCTGGCGTTGCACGTTGACGAGGATGGCGGGCGTGCGGCCCGACCAGGCCGCGAGGTAGCGATTCTCCACGCCGTTTTCCACGGTCGCGACGTCGCCCAGCCGCAGCTGCCGACCCTCGACGCTCGCGATGATCAGGTCGCGGTATTCCTGCGCGCTGCGCATCTGGTCGTTCGCGTCCAGCATGATGGCGCGCACGGGCCCGTCGAAGCTGCCCTTCGGCATGTTCACGTTCGCGGTGGCGATGGCGGAACGCACCTGCTCCATCGACAGGCCATTCGCCGCGAGCGCGCCCGGGTTCACCTGGATGCGCACCGCGGGCCGCTGGCCGCCAGCCAGCGTCACGAGTCCCACGCCGGGCACCTGCGAAATCTTCTGTGACACGCGTGTGTCGACGAGGTCGTACACGGTCGACAGCGGTAACGTGCCGGAGCTGACCGCCAGCGTGAGGATCGCGGTGTCCGCGGGATTCACCTTCCGGTACACGGGAGGCACGGGCAGATCGTCGGGGAGCAGATTGTTCGCAGCGTTGAGAGCGGCCTGCACCTCCTGTTCGGCGACGCCCAGATCCACGTCGAGCGAGAACTGCAGCGTGATGACCGACGCCCCGCCCGAGCTCGTCGAGAGCATCTGGTTCAAGCTGGGGATGCGGCCGAGCTGCCGTTCGAGCGGCGCGGTCACCGCGCTCGTGGTCACGGTCGGGCTCGCGCCCGGATACAGCGTGATCACCTGGATGACGGGATATTCCACCTGCGGGAGCGCGGCGACGGGCAGCGCACGGTAGGCGAGCGCGCCCGTGAGCAGCAGCGCGGTCATCAGCAACGTCGTCGCCACCGGCCGCAGGATGAACGGCCGTGAGAGGTTCATTGCGCCGCCACCGCCGGCTCGTCGATGATCTTCACGTCGCGGCCGTCGCGCAGGCGGTCCAGGCCTTCGAGCACGATCCGGTCGCCCGGCTGCACACCCTCGGTCACCGCCACGCGCTCGCCTTCGCTCGCGCCCAGCTTCACGTTGCGCACCGTCGCCTTGTTCTCTTCGTTCACCACGAAGACGAAGTTGCCCTGCGAGCCGAATTGCACCGCGGCATTCGGGATGATCACCGCGGCATCGTTGCGCACGCGCAGCCGGATGTTCACGAACTGGTTGGGGAACAGGGACTCGTCCTCGTTCGGAAACTCGGCGCGCAGCCGCAGCGTGCCCGTCGCCGTGTCGATCTGGTTGTCCATGCTGAGCAGGATTCCGGCCGCGAGCCGCGTGGTCTCGTCGCGGCCCCAGGCTTCCACGGGCAATCGCGGTTGCGCGCGCATCGCGGCGCGGACCGCCGGAAGGTCGGTCTCGGGGATGGTGAACAGGACGCTGATCGGGCGCATCTGCGTGATGGTGACGAGGCCCGCTGCGTCTCCGGATCGGATGAGATTGCCGGCGTCCACGTTGCGCAGTCCTACACGCCCGCTGATGGGCGCGGTGATCCGGGTGTAGGCGAGTTGCAGGCGCGCATCCTCCACCGCGGCCTCGTCGGTGCGGCGCCGGGCCTGGAATTGCCGCACCAGCGCTTCCTGGTTCGCGAGCTCCTGCGCGGAGACGTAGCCCTTGGACTGCAGGTCCTTGAATCGCGCCAGCTCTCCCTCCGTATTGGCGAGTTCCGCCAGGTTCTGCTCCCGCTGGCCCTGGGCCTGCGCGAGCAACACGCGGAACGGGCGAGGATCGATTTCGGCCAGCAGGTCTCCCTGCTCGACGTTCTGGCCCTCGCGAAACGCCACCCGGACGAGCTCCCCGTCGACGCGGCTGCGTACCGTGACCGTCTTCAGCGGAGTCACCGTGCCCAGCGCCTTGAGGTAGAGCGCGAACGGCTCCTGCACCGCGGTCACCACGCGCACGGGGACGGGCTGATTCCCTTCGGCACGCCAGGGGGGAGGTCCGGGCCGGCTGGTGGCGGTGGGCCCGTCGCCAGCGAAGTGTCGCCAGGCCACCGTGGCGGCGATCACGGCGCCCACGAGGATGAGAGCGCCGATCAACAGGCGTTTCCTGGAATCGATGGGGGAGTTTTCGGTCATCACGGATTCACAGCCTGCCGCACCGTGGCCGCGGATACCAATGAAATAAGCGGGTTGCGCGATACCCGGGAGCGTGTGGGGGGCGACATCAGGGCGTTGACGCGCGACCGGCGCTTTTCCGTGTGCCCGGCCGCCCGGACCGCGAGGACGGCGGTCCCGTTGTAGTTAGGTCAGTGCGGCGTGCGTCGCAGCCGTCGCAGGATCGGCTCGAATACGGGATTCGGGCCGCGTTCGAGCTCGTATGGCTCGCCCTTCTCCGCCGCCTCCCAGTACTGCCATGGCAGCTTGCCCGACCCGAGTTCGTAGTCCATTCCGTCCCAGGCTTCGCGGAACGAATAGAACGCCCAGTGCACACCTTTCGATTCGAGCACCGTGAGCACGTCGTCGAGATAACGCGGGCAGTCGGGCCAGCGGCGCATGCAGCCGAATTCTCCGGCCACCAGGCGATTCGCCGGCACGCCATGCGTGCGCGCCCAGTCGAACGGCTGCTGTAGATAGGCGGCGACGCGTCTGGCGTCCCAGTGCGACTCGCCTTCGCCGAATGGCACGACACCCGGGTATCGATACGGCTTCGCGCGTTTCATGTTGGGACCACTGGTCGCGCTCCACGGCTCGTACATGTGGAATGCGTAAAGCAGGCGCGTGTCCGCGTGCGGCGCCTCGTCCCAGTACGAGAACGAATCGGCGGCGCCGTAGAAGCCGGCGTCGAGCATGATCGGCGTGCGCGGATCGGCCGTGCGCACGGCGTCGACGAGCCGCGCGTAGAACTTCGGCAGATCGCGAGTGGTGCCGCGCGCCTTCTCGTACCACGCGCGCATGACTTCGGGCGGCGCGTGCTCGGCGAGTCCACCCTTGCGCTCCGGCACCGGCTCGTTCACGAGGTTGTACGCGACGATCGCCGGATGATCCGCGAGCGCGGCGGCGAGATCGCGCCACGCGGCCGCCGACTGGTCCCAGTACCGGTGATCGCTCCACAAGCGGTCGTCGAACTTGTTGTCGTTCATCTGGATCGAGCGCGCGCCCGGCAGCGAAAGCGGAACGACCACGACCTTGATGCCGGCTGCATGTGCGTGGTCGAGCACGCGGCGCAGGGTGGCGAGATCCTCGGGCACGAGCGACTCGTACTCATCCAGGCTGCCGAACAGGAAGTCCCGTCCGCGCGCCGATTTCCACTTGCTGAACGTGAGACGCACCCAGGTCGCGCCGTAGGCGCGCAGCGCGCGGAAATATTCCGCGTCCGGCGGCGTCTCGTTGAAGCAGTTGGAGCCGCGCTGCGGCGTGTTCCAGAACCCGATGGAATCGGCGGCCTGTGCCGCGCACGTGGAAAGTGCGAGCAGGATCGTCAGGAAGGCACCGCGCATCGCCGCAGTGTACACGCGTCAGCGGGCGGAGGGGCGCGTCTGTTCGGCCGAATCGACCGACGGCGCCGCAAACGCCGATCGAAGCTCCCGGAACCGGATCTCGTGCTGAACCAGGTCGCACGCGGCGAGCCTCACGTACTTGCGCAAGTGCGGATTCAGGTGCGCGTCGATGCTTTCGGGATCGACCTTGCGCAGCAGGCAGAACAACGCGAGCGCGTTCGCGAACTCGCCTTCGTTGAGTGCATGTCGCGCCGACGACAACTTCGAGTTGGCCATGAATACGCCGAATCCGAGGAATACCGCGGCGATGTCGATGGACTGTTCGCGTAGCGCCTCGCCACCCGGGGGGATTTCATCGAACGTCTCCACCAGATAGCGCGCGAGTTCGCGCGCGAACGTGGCGACCAGCACGGTCTGGTCCGTTTCGTCGGGCCGGTACGTGATGACGGGGATGCGGTCTTCGCCGATCGTGAGCATGGGCTCGGCATCGGGGCGCGGCTCGACGACGCAGGGCCAGTCGGCCATCCCGGCGTGATCGCGCACCTGGCGGAACAGCGCCGCCACGGCCGCGTGTCCCTTCATCCCGCGATCGGGGAAATGATCCTCGGTCGGCAGCACGAGCGTCGTCTCGAGAAACTTCGCGTAGCCACCGCAATTGCGCAGCAGCCAGGCGAACGCGTCGAACTGCCACTCGCGCCGCGGCGCATCGAGAAAGGCTTTTGTTTTGGACAAGCCGCGCATGATCGATTCGGAAACGATCATGACACGATCGCGTCCCGGACCCGCACGCCATTTTTTTGACTCGACATAATTGGCAATCCAACGGGCGCCCGCCACGGAAATCCCGGGAGAGTTTTACCGGGTTGCGGTGCCTGGCACCGTCCACCGGCAAAGGCGCGCGCGGCGTTCCTCTCTGGGTAGTTTGGCGAGCTCGCGCGCGGCGGCGTAGAAGCGCGGCAGGTCGTATTGCTGGTCGGCGAGCAATCGTTCGAATCCCGGGACGCAGTCGTAGTAGGTCGCGAGCGACGCGAGCCGTGCGTTGTTCGGCTGACCATCGAGGTCGGCGACGATCTGCGAGCGGGTGCCGTGACGCGCGTCGAGCGCCTTGAGCTCGACCACGAGGCGCGCGAACACCTCGGACTTGCGCTGGCGCATCTCCTGCGCCGGCAACTGCGACGCATAGAGCGACTCGAGCTCGCGCCGGTATCGCGCCACGATCCGCATGCTCTCGGCCTGTCGTTCGCGGCGCTGCTGGTGCTTCTCGAGATCCGCGATCCGTCCGCGGTTCTCGAGCCAGCGCGTGAGACCTTCGCGCTCGACGGTGACGGCGAACGCTTCGTTGAAGGCGCTGTCGTCGGGGATGTAGACCACCTGGTGCGACAGCTCGTGAAACAGGATGGACGCGAGCTCGTCGTCGCCGTACCCCAGCATCGTGCTCAGGATCGGATCGTTGAATTTCCCGAGCGTCGAATAGGCCGGCACGCCACCGACCATCGCATCGAAACCTTCCCTGCGCAGTGAGTCGGCAAACTCCTCGGCCTTCGTCTGCTTGAAGTAACCGCGATACGCGAAACAGCCGACGAACGGAAAGCACCATTCGCGCGGCTCGACCGAAAACTCCGGCGTCGCCACCACGCTCCACACGACGTAGTCGCGCCGCAAGTCCGCGAACGAGGTGTAGCTCTTGTTGTCGGGCAGGTCGAGCTCGCGCGCCGCGAACTCGCGCGCCGCGCGCACCGATTCGAGTCGCTGCCGCAGCTCGGGCGCGGACTTCGGATCCGCGAGCACCTTTTCGATCGGACGTCGCGCCGTCAGGATCTGCATCTGGCCCTTCGCGGCCTGCGCCACGTACATCGTGCCGCACCCTGCCAGGGCGAGACAGGCCGCCATGGCCGACAGGATGGCGAGGGGCTTGCGTAGATTGGTTAACATGGGTCCATGCAAGTGTACTTGGTGGGTGGCGCGGTTCGTGACCGCCTGCTCGGGCGCCCCGTCGTCGAGCGGGACTGGGTCGTCGTCGGCGCGACACCGGCCGAGCTCGAGCGCGCCGGGTACATTCCCGTGGGCCGCGATTTTCCGGTGTTCCTGCATCCGGAAACGAAAGAGGAGCACGCGCTCGCGCGCCTCGAACGCAAGGTCGGCCCCGGTTATCGCGGATTCACCACCGAACATTCGCCGGACGTCAGGCTCGAGGACGATCTCAAGCGCCGCGACCTCACCGTCAACGCGATGGCCGAAGACACGGCCGGCAACCTCATCGATCCGTACGGCGGCAAGGCCGACCTCGACGCGCGGCTGTTGCGCCACGTGTCGGACGCATTCATCGAGGATCCGGTGCGCATCCTGCGCGTCGCGCGATTCGCCGCGCGGTATGCGCCGCTCGGTTTCCGCGTCGCCGGCGAGACCATGGAGCTCATGCGCAGGATGGTTGCCGACGGCGAGGCGAACGCGCTGGTCGCCGAACGCGTGTGGGCCGAAACAGAAAAGGCGCTCGGCGAGGCCAGCCCCGACGTGTACATCGGCGTGCTGCGCGAATGCGGCGCGCTGAAAGTCGTCTTTCCGGAAATCGATGCATTGTTCGGCGTGCCGCAGCCGGAAAAATGGCATCCGGAAGTCGACACCGGCGCGCACCTGCTGTTGAGCCTGCGGGAAGCCGTGAAACTCGGCGGCGGCCTCCCGGTGCGTTTCGCGGTGCTGATGCACGATCTCGGCAAGGGCGTGACGCCGCCCGAGATGCTGCCCTCGCATCACGGTCACGAGGACGCCGGCGCCGGGCTGGTCGAGCAATTCTGCGCGCGGCTGCGCGTGCCTAACCACCTGCGCGAACTCGCGGTCGTCGCGGCGCGATATCACACGCACGTGCACCGCGCGCACGAGCTGCGCGCCGCGACCGTGCTCAACACGCTCGAAAGCTGCGACGCGTTCCGGCGCCCCGAACGCTTCGCGGATTTCCTGCTGGCCTGCGAAGCCGACGCGCGCGGTCGCACCGGGCTCGAATCGCGGCCGTATCCGCAGCGCGAGTTCTTCGCGCGCGCACGCGAGCGCGCGTCCGCGGTCGCGCTCACGGCCGAGGAACGCGTGGGACTCACCGGCGCGCGGATCGGGGAAGAACTGCGTCGTCGGCGCATCGCGGCGATCGAAGAGCTGAAAGTCACGTCCTGAGGGATCGATGATGGCGATCCTGGCGATCGCGCCGGTCGGTTTCACCGTGTCCGCGCTGGCGCGTAAACCCGCGAGCACCGCGGTCGCGGCGAGCGGCGACCTGGTCGGCGCGCGCTGACATCGCTTCGATGCCGCGCGGCGCGCGCGCATCCTTTACACTGCGCGCCCGGAGAACAACGAACCTCGCATGTCCTATCTCGAAGCGATCATCCTGGGCCTCGTCGAAGGCATCACCGAATTCCTGCCGATTTCCAGCACGGGTCACCTGATCCTCGCGCAGTCGCTGCTCGGACTGCACGGCGCCGCGGTGGATGCGCTCGTCATCGTGATCCAGGGACCCGCGATCCTCGCGGTGTGCTGGGAGTTCCGGCAGAAACTGCTGCACACGGCCTTCAGCTTGCACCGCGACGCGACCTCGCGGCGCTTCGTCGTCAATCTGCTGATCGTGTTCCTGCCGCTCGCGGTTCTCGCCCTGCTGTTCGGCGACCAGCTCAAGGCCGTGCTGTTCAATGCCGTGACCGTCGCGATCGCGCTCGTCGTCGGCGGCGTGATCATTCTCTGGGCGGAGCGCCGCAAGCACGAGGAGCGCGTGCAGGATGTCGATCAGCTCACCACCGTCGATGCGCTCAAGCTCGGCGCGTTCCAGGCACTGTCGCTGATCCCGGGCACGAGCCGCTCGGGCGCGACGATCATCGGTGGCCTGCTGTGCGGCCTGTCGCGCAAGACCGCCGCGGAGTTTTCGTTCTTCGTCGCGATCCCGGTACTGGTCTCCGCGACGATCTACGAGCTGTGGAAGGAGCGCGACGCAATCGCGCAATTCGAGACCGGACCCCTCGTCGTGAGCTGCGTGGTCTCATTCATCAGCGCCCTGCTCGCCGTGAAATTCCTGATCCGCTTCGTGAGCCGCCATTCATTCGCCATGTTCGCCTGGTATCGCATCGTGTTCGGCCTGCTGATCCTCGTCACCGCTTACACCGGCGTTGTGAAGTGGTAATGGGGCTAATGGGGACATTCCTCGTTTCCTAGCAAACGGGGACAGACCTGATCCGGTTCGTTACGCGCTGCACGCGAGCATGGCGACACTTCCTCCTAGCCACATAGCCAGGCGGATGTTCAATGTCGTCAACGAGCGATACCGGGAATAGTCGCGTCGGTGCGAGTTCGATGGATCCCGAGCTCATCGAGCCCTCATTGAGGTCTGTCCCCGTTTGCTAGGAAAAGGGGAATGTCCCCATTTCCTATTCGTCACCTCGAATCTCCACTTCGTCAAAATCCCTTCGCCTACGCGAGATTCTTGATGCAACTTTGGGCCACGATGAAATTCGACTTCCAGAAATTCTACGAAGCGGTCAATGCGAAGCGCACCGAGCGCGCGGCCTCATGGCGCCAGGTGGCGCGCGAGATCGGCATTGGCAAATCCACGCTGGCGCGCATGGCGCAGAACAAGCGGCCCGACGCGGACGGACTCGCCGCGCTGTCGTACTGGGCGCAGCTGAATCCCGCGGACTTCGTGTACGTGGAGTCGCCGGCCTCGAGCCCTTCCCTGTCTCTCGGCAACGGGAGCCACGGGAACGGCGCGCTCAGAACGGATTCGCCGCCCAGCGCTTGATCTTCTCGTGGTAGGTGCGGCTCGACTGCAGCCGCGCCCCGCCCTGCAGCACCACGACGTATTCGCCGTGCGGCCCGGTCTCGAGCTCCGCGATGTAGCGCACGTTCACGATCAGCGAGCGGTGGATGCGCAGGAACCTCTCCGGATCCAGCGACTGCTCGAGCGTGGCGATCGGCACGTGCAGCAGGTGTCGCGACGACCCGAGGTGCAGCTGCACGTAGTTCTCCGCGGCCTGCGCGAACAGGATGTCCTCGACGTTCACGAACGAGATCTTCCCCGCCGAGCGCAGCGCGATGCGCGCGAGATGTTTCTTCGGCGCGGCGAGCTGCTGCAGCAGCGAGAGCATGTGCTGGTTGTCGGCGCCGGCCGCGATCCGTTCGCGCACCCGCTCCAGCGCCTGCGAGAACCGTTCGCGCGTCACCGGCTTCAGTAGATAGTCCACGGCGTTCACCTCGAACGCCTGGATGGCGTAGCGGTCGAACGCGGTCACGAAGATCACCGGCGGCATCCCCTCCCCGCCGACTTCGCGCAACACCCCGAACCCGTCCATCTCCGGCATCTGCACGTCGAGCAATACGAGGTCGGGACGCGCCGCGCGGATCTTCTCCACGGCCTCGGCGCCGTTGCGCGCCTCGTCGACCGGACCGATGCCGGCATCTTCCTTGAGCAGCAACGCGAGGCCCTCGCGCGCCAGCGGCTCATCGTCGACGATCAAGACGTTCATGGATGCGTTCATTCCCTTTCGACGTTCCGGAACGGAATCACGAGCGTCACCTCCGCGCCACCGCCCGGTGCACTGCCGGTGCGCAGCTCGGCCGCGTCGCCGTAGAGCTGCCTGAGCCGCGCGCGGGTGTTGGTTAGCCCGAGGTTGAGACCGCCGGGCGCGCCCGAAGTGTCGAATCCGGGTCCATTGTCGCGCACGACGATCCGCAACGAATCTCCGACGCGCGCGGCCTCGATGTCGATGACGCCCTGGCTCGCCCGCCGCCCGATGCCATGGCGTATCGCGTTTTCGACGATCGGCTGCAGCGCCATGTGCGGCACGGCCGCCTCGAGCAACGCCGGGTCGACGTGCGTGTTGACGCGCAA
Organism: Pseudomonadota bacterium; assembly: GCA_023423065.1. Classification (GTDB taxonomy): domain Bacteria; phylum Pseudomonadota; class Gammaproteobacteria; order Steroidobacterales; family Steroidobacteraceae; genus CADEED01. The sequence continues at coordinate 61,479 of JAFAGC010000018.1, read as the reverse complement.
CCGGTCCGAAAATCGCAGCTGCTCGATGGATAGATAGAGCTCGAGGTATTCGAGCTCGCGCGCCAGCGTCACCTCCTGCGCGTCCATGTCCGCGAGCACCGCGCGCAGCAGGTCGGAGAACCGTTCGAGGGTTTCCTCCGCCTGCCGTCCTTTCTGCTGGCGCACGAGCACCACGATGGCGTTGAGCGTGTTGAACAGGAAGTGCGGCTGCAGCTGCGCCTTGAGCGCGGCGAGCCGCGCCTGCGCGATCTGTGCCTCGAGCTGCGAGGCGCGCAGATCAGCGCGCAGCGCGGCCTGCTCGCGCTCCTGGAATCGCGCGTAGTTGCGGATCGCGGTCTGGATCGACAACACGACCCAGTACGCGACGATCGCGGTGTGGAATCCGAAGATGAACAGCAGCGTGATCTCGCTCTTCAGCGTGATGGGCGGCTCGATCGGCCAGAATTCGTTCCACGTGAGGTGGAACCCGGCCTCGAGCGCGAGGCGCGCGCAAGCCCACACGATGCTCAATACCGCATGCAGCGCCAGCAGCATGCCAATGTTGTTGCGTTCGAGCGGCCAGCGCCTGCCGGCCCAGACGATCAGCGGCGTCAGCAACGCCGACATGTAGATGTTGACCGACCAGTAGCGGATGTCCTGCCAGGGATTCGGATCGTCCCAGTAGAACCTGCGGGTCACGTTCTGCGCGAAATAAATCAGCCCCACCACCGTCCATGCCAGAAGGTAGAAGGCGAAGGGCCTGAGCTTGCGCAGGTTCATGACGAGAACCCGAGCTTAACCTCCGGCGCACCGCCTCGATGCGAACAACCCTGTGATTGTTTGACGAAGCGGCCGAAATCGTTGACGAACACCGGGAACTTTCACCTAGAGGCTGGCGCGCAGATCCTGCGTGGCGAACCCCGCGAGCGGCGCCCCGAACCTGCGGCCGAGCGCGATGACCTTGAAGATTTCACCCATTTCGCCCGGCAACATCAGGCGGCGGGCCTCGCCGGCCAGGCGCGCCCGTATCCGCGCGTCGTCGCCCGCGGCCTGCATCTCGGTAGTTAGCAGAAACTCCATCCCGGCGCCGATCAGGAACGCGGCCTGCGTCGCGAAGCCGAGCACGTCGAGGCCGGCCGTGTCCGCGGCCTCGGCCACGCGCGTGAAATCGACCCAGGCGGTGATGTCCTGCAGCCCCGGGTACACGAACGGATCGTCGTGCGCGCGCTGGCGGAAATGGCAGCGCAACGTGCCGTCCTTGCGCTCCGGGTGATACAGGTGGGCACGCGGCAAACCGTAGTCGATCAGCAGGGCCACGCCCTGCTCGAGGTGTTCGGCGAGACTCGCCGTCCAGGGCTGGTAGGAAAGGCAGGTTTCGGACACGTACCCGTCGGGCAGCGGCGCGGGCAGTCCCTCGACGATGTCCGCGACTGCGTGCATGAGCTCGGGCGACGGCGACATCTCGCGCCATTCGAATCCGTCGCCCGCGAGGCCGACGCCGAGCGCGCGCACGTCGAGCCCGCCCGGCCGTTGACGCAACACGAATCGCTCGACGGGCATCGCGTCGAGCACCTCGTTCGCGAGCACGACGCCGCGCATCGGGGTCTCCGGCCAGTGATCCAGCCACTCGACCCGGCTCGCGAGGACTTCGGGCAGTTGCGCGATGCGCGCGCGCTGGCGCTCGGCCAGGTCCGCGCTGACTTCGAGGATCCGGTAACGCGTCGGCAATGCGTCCATGGAGTCGAGCTCGAGCAGCACGTCCGCGGCCATGCGCCCGGACCCGGCGCCGAGCTCGAGCACGTCGCCCGAGGTATCGCGCAGCACGTCCGCCGCCTGGCGCGCGAGGCAACGCGAGAACAGGTTGGACACTTCCGGTGCGGTCACGAAATCCCCCGCCGCGCCGAACTTGGTCGCGCCCGCGCTGTAGTAGCCGAGTCCCGGCGCGTACAGCGCCAGGCGCATGTAGGCGTCGAAGCCGATCTCGCCACCCTGTTCGCGGATGAAGTCGCGGATGTGCGCCGCGACGCGCTCGGAATGCGCGCGCTCCTCGGGCGTGAGCGCGGGCAGGGTTGAGAGGGACGCGGCAGAAGTCATAGAGTGCGGAGGATGGGGAACGAAGCGGCGAGTCTAGCCGGCAAGACCGTACTGATCACGGGTGGCGCGCGGCGCGTCGGCGCCGCGATCGCACGCGAGCTGCACGCGGCCGGCGCGAACCTCGCGATCCACCATCGCAAGTCGACCGCCGAGGCCGCCGCGCTCGCGCGCGAGCTCAACGACCAGCGCCCGGGTTCCGCGGCGACGGTGCGCGCCGAACTACTCGAACTCGACCAGCTGCCGATGCTCGTCGACTTCGCGAAACGCACGTTCGGCGGACTCGACCTGCTGGTGAACAATGCTTCCACGTTCTATCCGACGAAGATCGGCGAGATCACGCCTCAGGCTTTCGAAGACCTGATCGGCACGAATCTCAAGGTGCCGATGTTCCTGGCGCAGGCGGCGACTCCGCTGCTGCGGGCGTCGCGCGGCTCCATCATCAATATTGTCGATATCCACGCCATGCGTCCGCTGCGCGATTACACGGTGTACTGCGTCGCGAAGGCGGGATTGCACATGCTCACGCGTTCGCTCGCGAAGGAGCTGGGGCCCGAGATCCGCGTCAACGGCATTTCTCCCGGACCGGTGCTGTGGCCGGAGAGCGGCGGCGACGAAGCCAGGCGCGAGAAGATCGTCGAGCGCACCATCCTCAAACGCATGGGATCGCCCGCCGACATCGCACGCACCGCGCTGTTCCTGGCGGCCAGCGCGCCCTTCATCACGGGCCAGGTGCTCGCGGTGGACGGCGGCCGCAGCGTCGCCTGGTAATCGGGGACAGATCTATTTATCGACGATAAGAATCGTCGATAAATAGATCTGTCCCCGATTACCTTCCGATTTCCACCGGGGTCATCGCGTGGCCGTCGAGATCGAATTCCCGCCACAACACACCGATCGTCTTGCCCGCCGTGGGGTGGACCACGTCGGGGGCGATCTCGGCCATCGGGCCCAACATGTAAGGGCGCTTGAGCAGGTCCGGCCGGGGAATCGTGTACTCCGCGGTTTTCTCCACGAGGTCGTCGTACATCAGCACGTCGAGATCCATCGTGCGCGACGCCCACTTGGGCGCATACCGTGGCCGGCCGCACTGGGTTTCGATCTGGTGAAGCCGTGCGATCACCGCCGCGAGCGGCTGCGCGGTCGTGAATCCGACGACGAGATTGATGAAGTCCGGCCCTTCGAAACCCACCGCCGCATTACGGAAGGCGCGCGAGAAATGCGCGTCCGGCCAGGAGTGCTGGATGTCGGCGCACGCACGCGCGAGATTCTTCTCCGGCTCGACGTTACTGCCCGCGGCGACGTACACGCGCACGTGGCCGGGCTTGAGAAAACTCATTTCGAATGATCGCCGCGCGTACGCAGCACCGCGACACCCACATCCTTGCTGCCGCGAATGGCCCCGGGCTTGTTCACCGACAGCCGCACCCACTGGACGTCGAATTCCTCGATGATCAGCAGCGCGAGCTTGTGCGCGAGCGTCTCCACCAGCTTGAACTGCGAGCCCTCGACGAACGCGATTATTCGCTTCGCGACCTTCTTGTAGTCGAGCGTGTCCGCAACCTCGTCGGACTGCGCCGCGCGCGCGCAATCGACCGGCATTTCCACGTCGATGACGATGGTCTGCTTGACCCGGCGTTCCCACTCGATGAAGCCGATGATGCAGTCCACCGCGAGGCCGTGCAGGAAGATGCGATCGCCGGCATCCGGCGTCGCCGCCGCGCTCGGGATCGTGAACGTCTTCGGACCGCTCGTTACTTTGGTTCGCGCCATGCCGTCTCGTTTCTCCCGATCATCCCGGTCAACCAACTACCAACGATTCCGCCAGCGGCCCCAGCTCCTTGAGCGACCAGGTGGCCCGCGCGCGGATCGCGGGCGGCTCGTGCGCGCCTGCCTTGAGTCGCGCCATGCCCGCCACCGCGATCATGGCGGCATTGTCGGTGCAGAACTCGATCCGCGGATAAAAGACTTTCGCGCCCCGGCGCGCCGTTTCGCGCGCGAGCCGTTCGCGCAGCAGCCGGTTGGCTCCCACGCCTCCCGCGACGACCAGCGCGTCGTATCCCGTCTCCTCGAGCGCGCGCAGGGTCTTGGCGGCGAGCGTGTCGACGATGGCGGCCTGCACGCTCGCGGCGATGTCGTTGCGCGTCGAATCGGCGAGCGTGCCTTCGGCCGCCACGCGATCCCGCACCGCGAGCGAAACGGCGGTCTTCAGGCCCGAGAAGCTGAACTCGAGCCCGGCGCGATCGAGCATCGGCCGCGGGAAATCGAAGCGCCCCGCGTTGCCCTGCGCGGCGAGCCGGGCGAGTTCCGGCCCGCCCGGATACGGTAATCCCAGCAATTTGGCGGATTTGTCGAAGGCCTCGCCCGCCGCGTCGTCGCGGGTCTCACCGAGAACCGTGTACTGCCCGGGCGATGCGACGTCGATCAGCATGGTGTGCCCGCCCGACACCAGCAGCGCGAGATGCGGGAACGGCGGCGGCTCGGCTTCCAGCAAGGGAGCGAGCAGGTGACCTTCGAGGTGATGAACGGCCACCGCGGGCACGTTCCAGGCGTAAGCCAGAGACCTGCCGAGCGCCGCGCCGGTCAGCAGCGCGCCAATCAGGCCCGGCCCGGCCGTGAAGGCCACCCCGTTCAGCTCGTCCGGAGTCGTTCTGGCATCGGCCAGGGCAGTCCTGACCAGCGGCAGCAGCCTGCGAACGTGGTCCCGCGAGGCGAGCTCGGGCACCACCCCCCCATAGATCCGGTGCAGGTCGATCTGGCTGTAGACCTCGTGGGCGAGCAGCCCCATCGAGTCGTCGTAGACGGCGACCGCGGATTCGTCACAGGAGGATTCGAGGGCCAGGATGCGCATGTATGCCAGGTGAGTAACAGGGCCTCTATTACTGCTTTGATTTTCATGGGCCGTTCTATAGAATCGCCACCCCTGCCCCAGGCAGGTCGTGGCAAAACTGCAGATATATCAAAGGTTTGAGGTTTCGATGCCGAGCGTTCGTGTACGTGAAAACGAGTATTTCGATGCCGCCCTGCGCCGCTTCAAGCGCGCGTGCGAAAAAGCGGGCGTGCTCACGGAGCTTCGGCGCCGCGAATTCTACGAAAAGCCGACGCAGGAGCGTAAGCGCAAAAAGGCTGCCGCCGTGAAGCGTCACCTGAAGCGCAACAGCCCGCGCGACTACTCGGCGCGTCCGCGCCCGAGCTGATCTCTCTACGATGACGCTCAAAGAGCGCATCTCCGAAGACATGAAGACCGCGATGCGATCCGGCGAAAAGGATCGCCTCGCGGTCATTCGACTATTGCAGGCCGCGATCAAGCAGCGCGAAGTCGACGAGCGCATCACACTCGACGATGCGCAGGTCATGGCCGTGCTCGAGAAGATGATCAAGCAGCGCCGCGAATCCATCGTCGCGTTCGAGAAGGGTGGCCGCGCCGACCTCGTCGCGAAGGAATCCGCCGAGATCGCCGTGCTGCAGCCCTACCTGCCCGCTCAGCTCTCCGAAGCCGAGCTCGACGCCATCATCGGCGAGGCGATCGCCGCCACGGGCGCCGCGTCCATCAAGGACATGGGCAAGGTGATGGGCATCGTGAAGTCGAAGGCCGCGGGCCGCGCGGACATGGGTGCGGTCGGCGCCCGCATCAAAGCGAAGCTGGGCGGCTAGCTAGTCACATGGGCGGCAGGGGCATCGCCACCGCCGGCGCGCTGATCCTCATCGCGCTCATCTGCATCTCCATCAGCCGCAAGATCGAATCCGAGCGCCGCGAGCTCGGCCGTTTTCCCCGTCATCGACTCCCGCTCGTGATCGGCGGCGCGCTCGGCGCGTTGTTCCTCTGCGCCATCGTCGTGGTCGCGATCCTGAGGTAACGCATCGTGGGCGACTCCGCGGAAATCCAGCGGCGCGCCGATCGGGACGCCACGATCTTCGAAGTCCTGCGCCATGTCTTCTTTCCCATCGTGAAGGGAAAGTCCGCCGACCCATTCCTCTTCCCTACCGTCGCGTTCGTGGCGGGGATGTTCGCCCTGCTCAACATGGACGGCCTGTCCAGGGGCTGGGGCATCGTCGTGGTGTTCGTCCTGCTTTCGCAGCTCGTTTCCGGCATCGTCGCGGGACTCCTGCTGCGGCGGGCTCTCGCGTTCGTGCATCGAATTCACCCTCGCCTGGCCTGGAGCCTTTTCGTGCTGGCGGGGGTTTCGATGCTGGTCCTCGCGGGCGCCATCAAGATTCACAAGCTGTCGACGCAGCGCGCGCGTGAAACGGCGATCACGGAAGTCCGGGAGACCACGCGCCGTGCCGCGGAAAAGTCACGCGTGGTCGAGAGTCAGGTCGCCAAGGCCGAACGCGAGGCGCGGGCTGCATTGCTGGAACGTTGGCGGATCGCGCGCGGCAACGCGATCGCTGCGTGGCGCAAGGCGCTCGTTGCGGATCGCGCGCTCGGCGCGCGCGGCGTATCGCCGCCGATGCTCGGCATCCAGGACGACGGCAAACGCGTGGACGTCACGAATCGCTCGACCAGTCCCGCCTGCATTCTGCTCACGCGCATCGCGACGAATGAGTCCGGCGGGTTCGAGCGCTGTGCCGTCGCCAACTCACGATGCGTCGTCGTGGCTCCCGGGAAAACCACGCGCCTCGCGACACTGCTCGCGCGGAATCCGGAAAGCTGCCTCACGGGCGAACTCGAATTCCGCATCGGCAACGTGGATCACCCGGAGGTCTCCTGGTGGTCGGAGAGCGCATTCGCCGATTTCACCGAGCAGGTGGACCTCGAAATGGTCTATCGCTGGAGCGACGAGCGACTGTCCGCCGAGGTCTCGCGGCTGGAGAAGCTCGCGCAGGATCTCGCGCGAGCGCAGCGCTGATTCACTGCAGCCTGCCGGCGAGATCCAGTGCCGTCGGCGCCGTCGTGGCGCCCGCGCGGGTCGCACGCAGCCTTTCGCCCGCGTACTCCATCGCTTCGCGCGCCTTCGCGACGACCGCGCCCATGCCGAAGAATTCGTGCACGACGCCGTCATAGTCGCGACGTTCCACTTCCACACCCGCCGCGTTCAACGCGTCTTCGAGTTTCACGCCGTCGGAACGCAGCGGATCGATGTGCGCACTGATGATCGTCACGGCCGGCAGTCCCTCGAGATCCGCGTCGATGAGTCGCAGCCGCGGATCGAGCTCGTCCTGCGCCGAGCGAGTCACGTGCCGGAAGAACCAGCGCATCATCCGGCGATCGAGCGGCACCGAGATCGCGTTCTCGACGTACGACTCGGTGTCGAGCTCGGTCTGCGCGACTGGATAAACCGCGAGCACGTGTTCGGGCAACGGCAGACCGGCGTCGCGCGCGGCGATGGCCGTCGCGACCGCGAGGTTGCCGCCGGCGCTCTCGCCCGCGAGCGCGATGCGCCCGCCATCGCCGTTGATCTTCGCGGGATTCCCGAGCAGCCACTTGTATGCCGCAAGCGCGTCGTCCCAGGCCGCGGGAAAGGGATGCTCGGGTGCGAGCCGGTAGTCCACCGAGACGACCGCGGCCTGCGCGGCCCTGGCGAGCGCGCGGGCGCCGCCGTCGTACACGTCCTTGCTGCCGATGACCCAGCCGCCGCCGTGGAAATACAACACGACGGGGAACGGCCCGACTCCCTCGGGTAGATAGATGCGCGCTTCGAGCGGCCCCGCGGGCCTCGGAATCGCGAAATCCTGTGTCCGTACGCCGGGCACCAGCGACTCGGGATCGGTCGGCCGACCCTTTCGTTCGAGCACGCGCCGGACCGCGTCCGCGGGCGTCGGGTTGCGGCGCGCGGTGTCCGCGTCGAATTTCTCGATCGGACCGGGTTCGAGGCTCGCGAATTCGGTCAGCACCTCGAGCATGTCGTCATCCGCGTGAATCTTCCCGATCACTTCCTCGAGCGTGGGTTTGACCGGGCTCCGCTGGTTGTCCTTGCGCATGGCGTACCTCGCGGGATGGGTCGCATGGGGATCATCGTGCCGCGCGAGCACCCCGCGCGCGTCCGGCCGCGAACCTCGATGCCCGTCGGCAGCTTCCGAATCCTGGCCGGCCGAATGCCACCCGATCCGCGCCCCCGTCCGACATCGATGCCGGCGCCTCCACATTCCGGGTCATTCCCGAATATTCATCTTCCAATTTCCCCGGGAATTTCCAAGCATAGGGCGCCGGTCGACCAGAACCGGTGGCGCAACGCCCCAGGGAGTCCTCGTGAATTTCGGCGAAAAATTGAAACAGCTGCGGGCGGAGCGAAACCTCACGCAGCCCCAGCTCGCGCAGGCCATTGGCATCGAGCAGTCGTATCTGTCCAAGCTCGAGAACGACAAGTCCATTCCGTCGGCGGACATCTTTCAGTCCATCCTCAAGGCCTTCGGCGTCGACGTCGCTACTTTCCTCGAAGGCGTCGACGAAAAGCAGGTCCACCGCGATCTGAGGCAGGTGCCCGAGGTGGCTAACCACCTGAACGGCGTCGTCGCCGCGAAGATCCACAACATCAGGAGCTGGTTGTACGCCTCGGGCATCGCGCTGGCGCTGGGCCTCACCCTGTGCGTGGCTGGCTACCGAGGATTCCTGTTCTCCAACACGCAATACGGCTACCGTTCGGTCGGCGTGCTGATGCCGGGCGAGTCACCCGATCTGCCGTACCGGAATCCGGATGCATTCGCGAACCGGGTCATGCCCGATAGCCTGTTGCTCGACGTCTATCGTGGCGGGGAATTCTTCGAGACGGTGCCTGAGGGCAAGCGCTACTACACGTATACGGGTAGCGTCGTGACCGAGCGCCCTCAGAACCGGCTTCTGATGCTCGCGGGCGCGTTGCTGACGATTGGCGGAATCGTCGGGTTCATCATCGAAGCGCGCCTGCGCCGGGTGCGCGTTTAGGCCTCAAATCCAGCCGGAGACCCCATAATCCCGGCCCATGGCCGGCCGCATCCCACAGAGCTTCATCGACGACCTGACCGCTCGCGCGGACATCGTCGAGCTCATCGGCTCGCGCGTGCAGCTCAAGAAGGCCGGCCGTGAGTACCGCGCCTGTTGTCCTTTCCACAACGAAAAGACCCCGTCGTTCTGGGTGAGTCCGGCCAAGCAGTTCTATCACTGCTTCGGCTGCGGTGCGCACGGCACGGCGCTCGGCTTCCTCATGGAGTACGACAAGCTGTCGTTCCCCGAGGCGATCGAGGAGCTCGCCGGCCGCCTGGGACTCGACGTGCCGCGCGAGGCTTCGTCGCAGCCCGACACCTCGGGTTCGACCGCGCCGCTGTACGACATGAACCTCAAGGTCGCGAAGTACTACGCGAGCGTGCTGCCGAACGACGCGCGCGCGAAGGAGTACGTGAAGAAGCGCGGCCTGACCCGCGACACGATCGAGAAGTTCATGATCGGGTTCGCGCCCAATTCGTGGAACGACGTGCTCAAGCGCTTCGGCGCCAGCGAAGCCGACAAGCGCGCGCTGCTCGAATGCGGGCTCATCATCGAACGCGAGCGCACCGATTCGCGCGCGCTCGAGCGCCATTACGACCGGTTCCGCGATCGGCTGATGTTCCCGATTCGCGATTCGCGCGGCCGCGTGCTGGCCTTCGGCGGGCGCATCGTCGATCAGGGCGAGCCCAAGTACCTCAACTCTCCCGAGACGATGCTGTTCCACAAGGGACGCGAGCTCTATGGCATGTACGAGGTGCGCCAGAGCCGCGCCACGTTGAAGAGACTGCTCGTGGTCGAGGGCTACATGGACGTGGCGCGGCTGCACCAGGCGGGCGTCACCTACGCCGTCGCGACGCTGGGAACCGCGACCACCCCCGAGCACCTGCGCCGCATCTTCAAGCTCGTCAACGAGGTCGTGTTCTGCTTCGACGGCGACCGGGCGGGCCGCGCCGCCGCGTGGCGCGCGCTGGGCAATGCGCTGCCCGAGGCGCGCGACGGACGGCAGATCCGGTTCCTTTTCCTGCCGGAAGGTCACGATCCCGATTCGCTGGTCGGCGAGGAGGGCCGCGAGAAATTCGAACAGCGGCTGGACGGCGCCCTGCCCCTGTCCGAATACCTCGCCTCCGCGCTGGCCGAGCAAGCCGATCTGTCGCACGCGGACGGCCGCGCGCAGTTCGCCGAACTGGCCCGTCCGCTGGTCACCAAGGTGGCGCCCGGGGTGTATCGCGATCTCCTCATTGATCGGCTTTCCGAATCTATAAAGCTCTCTCCTGCGAGATTGAACCAATTGTGGTTCAACGAGAGCACGGACGCGGCCGGCAGTCACTCAGTCGCACCGACGCAGGACTCCTCCCGTTCGGCTTCCATCGGACGCCCGCGGGCTCGCGACGGCGGCGGCGGCAAGGGCCTGGTCACGAGGGCGGTGAAGCTGGTGGTTCATTTTCCGCCCATCACCGCCAGGATCTCGGGCGCCCAGCTCTCGCGGCTCGAAATGAACGACGACCCCGGATCCCGCTTCCTGTTCGAGCTCGTCGACCAGCTCCAGCAGGAACCGGCCGCGCACGCGGCCCAGCTCCTCGAACGCTGGCGGGAACGGCCGGAAGGGGCACGGATGCGCGCCCTCGCGAGCGAGGAATTGCCCGGTCTCGACGAGGCCGGCGCGGCGCTCGAACTGGCGGCGGCCATTGAAACGCTGGCGATGGAGCCCACCTTGCGACGCCACGACGAATTGCTGGCGAAGGACGAGCTGACCGAGGACGAACGCGCCGAGCTCAAGGAGCTCAACGTCGCCATTCACATGGCGAAGAGCCGGGGCACCCCGAACGTCCCATCGCGAAGCTGATCGGCGCTGGTCGAAACTTCGCCAGTTCTTCCTCGGGGATGACCCGTTTGGCCCGGTTTTTGCGTTCTGGGGAACGCCTAAGTCGAACGGAAGTCTTTGACCCGCTGGCCATTTTCGTTTTGTCAAGCGGTGGGTCTTTGCGTAGAATGCGCCCCCTTTCCCGCAAGCCACTTCGATCGCACCGCCGACCTTTGATGCGGTGTTGACCCCAATACGCCCTGGCGTCCGGAATCTCATGACACAAAAGCACAAGCGTCCTGCTGCACCTGCCTCGAAGAAGCTGCCGAAGAAGGCGGCGAAGCCTGCTGCCGCGCAATCGAAATCCGTTGCGCATCCCGCCAAGGCCAAACACGTCGAAAAGCATTCCGAAGTGAAGAAGCCTGTCGCCAAGGTCAAGTCGGCCGAGAAGGCCGCGCCGGACGCGAAGGGCAAGGCGGTCGACCTCAAGCCCGCGCAGAAGCTTGCCGCGGCGCGCGCGGCCGCGCAGGCCGCGACCCCCGCCGCGGCTCCGGCCGTTGAAGGCAAGAAAGGCAAGAAGGCTGGCGCCGAGCTGATCAACCTGCCGGCGCGCCGTTCCGTTCTGCCCGAAGAGCGCCAGTCGCAGCTCAAGCTGCTGATCGCGCGCGGCAAGGAACAGGGCTACCTCACTTACTCTCAGGTGAACGATCACCTGCCGTCCGAGATCGTCGATCCCGAGCAGATCGAAGAGATCGTTAACACGATCAACGACATGGGCATCCCGGTGTACGAGAAGGCGCCGGACAACGAGAGCATTCTCGCGCCCGAGCCGTCCACGCCGACGGACGAAGAAGCGATCGAAGAAGCCGCCGCGGCGCTGGCCGCGCTCGACGCCGAGCTCGGCCGCACCACCGACCCGGTGCGCATGTACATGCGCGAGATGGGCACGGTCGAACTGCTCACGCGTGAAGGCGAAATCCGCATCGCGAAGCGCATCGAGGAAGGCCTCGACGCCGTGCGTCTCGCGCTGTCGATGTATCCGTCGACCGCCGACTATCTACTCAAGGCCTACGAGCCCGTGAAGACGGGCGGCGCCCGCCTGGTCGACATCATCGTCGGCTTCATCGATCCGAATGCTCCGGACGTGATCGCGCAGCCGCAGAATCCGACCAAGATGGAACTCGCGGCGCCCGAGGAAAAAGCCGACGGCGACGAAGAGGAAACCGAGGAAGGCGACACCGAGGAAGAAGCCGTCGACACCGGCCCGGATCCGGAGGAAGCGGCGCGCCGCTCCGCGGCCGTGGCCAAGCATCTGCAGAACGTGCTCACGCACATCGAGAAGCTGGGCGCCAAGGATCCGAAGACGCTCAAGGTCCGCAAGAAGCTCTCCGACGAATTCATGGAGCTCAAGCTCGCGCCGCGCATGTTCGAAGCGCTGATCGCGAACCTGCGCCACGCGGTCAACGAGATCCGCCAGCTCGAAAAAGAGATCATGATCATCGCCGTGCGCGACGCCGGCATGCCGCGCAAGGAATTCATCCTCTCGTTCCCGAAGAACGAGACCTCGCACCGCTGGCTGCAGAAGCAGATCAAGGGCGGCAAGAAGTGGTCGGCCGCGATGGCGCGGCTGGGCGACGAAATCACGCGCCGCCAGGACAAGCTGGCCGCGCTCGAGAAGACGTACCACCTGACGATTTCCGACATCAAGGAGATCAACCGCGAAGTGTCGATCGGCGAAGCGAAGGCCCGCCGCGCGAAGAAGGAGATGGTCGAGGCCAACCTGCGCCTCGTGATCTCGATCGCGAAGAAGTACACGAACCGCGGCCTGCAGTTCCTGGACCTCATCCAGGAAGGCAACATCGGCCTCATGAAGGCGGTGGACAAGTTCGAATACCGCCGCGGTTACAAGTTCTCGACCTATGCGACGTGGTGGATCCGCCAGGCCATCACGCGCTCGATTGCCGACCAGGCGCGCACGATCCGCATTCCCGTGCACATGATCGAAACCATCAACAAGCTGAACCGCATCTCGCGGCAGATGCTGCAGGAGATGGGCCGCGAGCCGACGCCGGAAGAGCTGGCCGTGCGCATGGAGATGCCCGAGGACAAGGTCCGGAAGGTTCTCAAGATCGCGAAAGAGCCCATTTCGATGGAAACGCCGATCGGCGACGACGAGGATTCACACCTCGGCGACTTCATCGAGGACACCTCCGTGGCGTCCCCGATCGACCAGGCGACCATGGAATCGCTGCGTGAGACGACTCACTCGGTGCTTGCGCAACTGACCCCGCGTGAAGCCAAGGTGCTTCGTATGCGGTTCGGTATCGACATGAACACCGACCACACGCTGGAAGAAGTGGGCAAGCAGTTTGACGTCACCCGCGAGCGCATCCGCCAGATCGAGGCGAAGGCGCTGCGCAAGCTGCGTCATCCGAGCCGCAGCGAGCAGCTGCGCAGCTTCCTCATCGAAGACTGATCGGCGCTGAAAGCGGGGACAGGCTCGAGGTCTGTCCCCTTCAATGAGAAAGGCCGCTCTTCCCGCGAAGGAAGCGCGGCCTTTTGTTTGCCCTGACTACTGCCCCAGCGGCGCTTCGCAGCGCGGACACGCCCGCGTTTCGATGACGTCGCCGATTTCGGTGTCGTGCGGCCGATAGCTGCATGAGCTGCAGATCAGGCCACGGGACTCGGCGAGTTTCCTCCGGCGAGTGACGACGAACCAGATTCCGGCCGCGACGATGCAGAGCGTCGCCGACGTCCAGAGAATGCTCGTCAATGTGATTTGCCGCCATTCCACGACGTTGGCCCACAGCAGCACGCACAACAGGACGAGCCCGATCGTCGTGACGAGATTGCCGCGTCTTTGAATGGATTCCAGCTCGGCGCGAGTCGCCTGCCAGTGTGCTTCGCGATCGTGAGTCGCGATCGATACGTTCTTCATGACCCCCCCTGAAAACCGATTTTCTTGTTCTTCCCGAAACCTCCGTGTCAACGTACGGGAGTACAGTAAATCAATCCACGAGCCGCCGTCACGCGTAAGCGGTTTTGCGCGCTGCGTTCGTTTTTGCGGCAATTCCCGGGCCAGCACATGTCAAAACGGGCTCGCGGCCCCCGCGGCCGCGAGCCCTCCGGCACTGGCGCCGATTCCGGACTTCGGCAGGTCAGCGCGCCTTGCGCGCGGCGACCTGCAGGCGGCTCTCCTCGAAGCGACGGCGAGTGAACGGCATCAGCATCGGCACGTGCTCGCGGTATTCCTGGTACGCCTTGCCCAGCTGGGCGACCAGGTCGCGCTCCTCGAGCCGGATCGCGATCAGGATGTATGCGGTCGTCGCGACGGCGAATACCAGGTGCGACAGGGTCATCGTGGGCGTCGACCAGAAGGCGAAGAACCAGCCGACATAGAGGGGATGACGCACGTAGCGATACGGCCCCGGCGTGCGAAAGCCGATTTCCGTGTAAGGCCGGCCGACGAGCTGCAACCAGACCTGTCGCAGACCAAACAGGTCGAAATGGTTGATCAGGAACGTCGACACGAGCACGAGCAACCAGCCGAAGGCGAAACCGCCCCAGAGCACGCCGCGCAGCGTCGGATCCGTCACCGTCCAGACTTCGCCGCCGAGCGGCTGCCAGAAGGCGAAGAGCGCGATCAGCGCGAGGCTCGAAGCGAGCACGTAAGTGCTGCGTTCGGCCGATGTGGGCACGATCCGCGTGAACCGGCGCTTGAATGCCGGCCGCGCCATCGCGCTGTGCTGGAGGGCGAACAGTCCTAACAACCCGAGGTCGACCAGCAAACTCGGCAGGAACGCGCCGCGCGCTTCGGAGTCGAGCGTGCGCGGCACGCCGAAATTGCCGATGAATCCGATCGCGTAGAGGAACGCGCCGAGGAACAGGACGTAACAGACGACGCCGTAGACGAAGATCCAGATGCGCTTGAACATGGTGTCACTCCCGAATGGTGAAGCCGCCATCCTGGGCAGGCGGCGTGGGAGTGGGCGTGGATGGCGCCGTGGAATCGTTGCCTGTCTGGGCCTACCTTGGCGGGCCCACCAAGGGCTTGGTGCGCACTCGCAGCCGGTAACCGGCGACGTCCGGGATGGGCAAGGGAGTCGCGACGCGAGTTTCAGCCGCCGGCGCGTCGAACGTCGAATTCCGGCGCGACGAAATACTCCAGCGTCAGGTCGCAGGGGACGCGTCCGCGCTCGCGAACGCGTTGCCCGCCGCAGCGCTGGTGGCCTTCGCAGTTGGCGTCGCCCGACCGGGACAGACCCGCGATGGCGCTCGTGAGGTCGAACTCGCCATCGCAGTCGGAGTACGGGCACGGGAACACGAAGTAGGCCTGTGAAGGCGGATGCAGCACCAGCACCTGCGGCGCCGGCGCGGCGATTCCCGGCTCGCTGAAATCGAACTCGATGCGCAGCGATGCGAAATGCGGATACGCGTTGCGCAATACCTGCGCGGTTGCGCGATCCCGGCGCTGCCGCTCGCGAATCTGGTTGCGGCTGTTCGTGCTCGTGAATCTCAAGGCGCCTCCTTCGGATCCGTCGGAGGCGGATCCGCGGGCGGCGCGGCGGGGTCCGCGTCGGCCGTGCCGGCGGCGCGCGCCTGCCTGCGAGCGAGCTTTTCCTGCTGCCGCGCCTTGCGCGCCGTTTCCTTCTGACGCCTTATCTGATGGTAGTTAGTCTTGGCCATGGTTCACGCCGCCTCCGCGGGCAGCATCGTCAGCTCGTGGCAGCCGGCCTGCGTGGCGGGATTCCTGCCGGGAAGATAGACGTTGAGGCAGCGCTCGTCGCCGTAGAGCATGCCGGCGGCCGAGCGCACCTGCGTGAATGGCCCGAGCAGCAAAGGCGCGTCGAGCGCGCCCATCAGCACGCGCAGCTTCACCGGGCCTTCGCAATCGAGCTCGCGGTGCGACCGCCCACCCATGGTCCAGGTGCCGCCGACGCAGCGCGCGACGACGTAGTTTTCCGGCCCGCGTAACGTTCCATCGGCGCAGAACCGGAAGAACGCGGCGGCGGTGCGCGTCGGAGCCTCGCCGATCGGTGAACGGAAACTCAGGCGCAGCATCGCCACCGGGGCTCAACGCCGTCCGTAACCGCCGCCGCCGCTGCGCGGATGGTCCTGCGCTTCGTTTACCTTGAGAGGGCGTCCGCCGAAGTCGCGGCCATCGAGCGCCTGCATGGCGCGCGCGGCGTCCGAGCTCGTCATTTCCACGAACCCGAAACCGCGCGGGCGACCGGTCTCGCGATCGTTCACGAGGGCGATTTTTTCGACGGCGCCGTGTTCGGCAAAGATCGCGCGCACGGAGTCTTCCGTGGCGTTGAACGGCAGGTTGCCAACGTACAGTTTCGTCATTTCGATGATCCAGAAATCAGGTGGACCCGCGGGATTCCGGCGGATCGGATCGCGAAGGATCGCGTGGCAGACTCTGACCGTTGGCGCGTTCGAAAAGCGCTCAGGTTCAGGGACGGTCAATACGAAGAATCACAAGCCTGGCGCCAAGATACGCCTATTCGTCCGAACGCTGGCAAGTAAATGCCCACCCGGCGCCAAATCGTCCCGCCGGGGGCCGGGCGGATGGATTTGCCGCGCGATCATCAACGTCTCGTGATCACGACCTCGAGGTACTCCGCGTCGACGACCATCGATCCGTTTTTCGTGCGATTGAAGCGCGCCACGAGTTCCAGCAGGTCGCCGCGCAGCGCGCGCTGACGATCCGCATCGAGCGCCGCGAGCGACTTGAGGACGGGCCCGTAGCTCGACCGGAACCGGTCGACCCACTCCGCCGGCGTACGTGCCCGGAACGCGACCTTCTTCACGACGGATTCGATGCGGCCGTACGCGCCAAACAACCTTGCGAGACACGCATTCGTGCCCCAGTCGAAGGCGGCGAGGTTCGCGCCCGAGGAACCCGTATGGCTGCCGATCAGCCGGAACAGCTCCCCGATGAACCCGTGGGGCGTCCAGTTGGCCAGGCCCACCTGCCCGCCGCGACGGCACACCCGGATCAACTCGGCCGAGGCGCGGTCCTGGTCCAGAGCGAACATCGCGCCGAAAGTAGACAGGACGGCGTCGAAGCTCTGGTCGCCGAAGGGCAGCGCATCGGCATCTCCGTCGACGAACCGCACCCCGAGATTGCGGGCTTCCAGCCGCGTCGAATGCCGGTCCCTCAGGTCCGGAGCGCTGTCGGTGCAGGTGACGTCGCACCAACGTCGCGCAGCAGCCAGCGAGGCGTGGTTGTTCCCCGCGGACACGTCCAGGACCCGCGACTCCTGGTACAAATTCATGGTTTCGCAGAGTTCTTCACTCACCAACTGCAGCGCACTACCGACAGCGGCATAATCTCCGCCCGCCCAGGCAGCCTGTTGGCGGCTCCGGACGGCCCATTGGTTCACCCGCGGTGCGTTGCGACTCAAACTGACGTTCATGCGACCCATCCTCCATTTCAACGAGTGCGAAGTTAGAGGCCCGGCGTGGTAGCGAGCGTGGAAAAGCCCGTGGAATCGTTGCGCCTGCGTTTGCTCGGCAGCCTGGAAGTGTCGCGAAACGGCGAAACCCTGAAGCTGCCTGCGTCGCGCAAGGTGCGCGCGTTGCTCGGCTATCTCGTGCTCGCCGCCCGGCCGGTGACCCGATCGCAGATCTGCGAGCTGCTGTGGGACGTACCCAACGATCCGCGCGGCGAGTTGCGCTGGTGCCTGTCGAAGATCCGCGGACTCATCGACGACGAGGACCACGCCCGCGTCGTCGCGTCCGGAAACACGATCCGGCTCGACCTGTCGGATTGCCGCGTGGATGCGCTGGAGGCGACGCGCGCACCCGAGCACGGCATCCGCAAGCTGAGCGCCGAGTCGCAGCGCGAGCTCGCCGGGTTGTTCGCCGGCGATCTGCTGGAGGGACTCGAAATCGCGCGCAGTCCGATGTTCGATGCCTGGATCACGGCGGAGCGCCGCCGCTTCCGCGGGATCCACACGGTACTGCTCGAGAATCTTTCGCGCGCATTGCCGCACAGCGAGGCCGCGCCCTACCTGGAGCGGTGGCTCAAGCTCTCCCCGTTCGATCGCAGCGCGCACGAGTTGCTGCTGACCTCGCTCGCGCTGCAGAATCGCATCGCCGAGGGCGAGGCCCATCTCGCCAGCGCCATCAAACTATTCGAGGCGGATGGCCTCGAAACGACGCCGCTGCGCGAGATGTGGCGCCAGGCGCGCGGCAAGGCCGTCGCCACCCGCGCGCCCGGCCCCGCGCTCGAGATCGTCAGCGCCAACCTGATCGAGACGACGCCGGTCGAGATCGCGCGCGTGGCGTCCTCGCCGGCCGAGATCCGCCGCGCGTCGATCGCGGTGATGCCGTTCGACGACCGCTCGAGCGATGCCGACCGGCGCGGTGGCGCGGCCGACGCCCTCGCCTACGACGTGACGACACGCCTCGCGAAACTGCGCAGCATGTTCGTGATCGCGCAGGGCAGCACGTTCGCGCTGCGCGATCGCAACATCGGGCCCGAGGAAGCCGGGCGCATGCTCAACGTGGATTACGTGGTCAGCGGCTCCGTGCGCCGCACCGACAAACGTATCCACGTCGGCGCGGAGCTGGTCGAGACGCGCACCGCGCGCATCATCTGGGCAGACGTGTTCGACGAGAAACTCGAAGGCGCGCTGGACGTCCTCGACGAGCTCGGCAACCGCATCGTCGCCTCCGTCGCGCACGAGATCGAGATGCTCGAGCGCAATCGCGCCATCCTCAAACCACCGACGTCGCTCGATGCGTGGGAAGCGCATCACCGCGGCCTGTGGCACGTCTACCGTTTCAACAAGGCCGACAACGAGCGCGCGCGGCAGTTTTTCGCGCAGGCCGTCGAACTCGACCCGACCTTCGCGCGCGCGTACGCGGGCCTGTCGTTCGCGCACTTCCAGAATGCGTTCCTCGGCTGGAAGAACTCCGAGCCCGAGATCGACCGCGCCTTCGAGGCGGCGGGCAGGAGCGTCATGATCGACGACCGCGATCCGGCCGCGCACTGGGCGATGGGCCGCGCACTGTGGCTGCGCGGCAAGCAGGACCAGGCGGTGACCGAGCTGGAACGCTCGGTGGACCTGAGTCCTAACTACGCCATGGCGCACTACACGCTGGCGTTCGTGCACGGGCAGTCGGGCGATCCGCGCGCCGCGATCTCGTTCTCGGATCATTCCCGGCACCTGTCGCCGTTCGATCCCCTGCTGTTCGCGATGCTGGCCTCGCGCTCGATCAGCCTCGTGCGGCTCGGTGAATACGAGCAGGCGGCCGACTGGGCCATCAAGGCCGCCGCGCGGCCCAACGCGCATCACCACATCATGGCCATCGCCGCGTTTTCGCTGGCGCTCGACGGCCGGGTCACCGAGGCCCACGAATACACCCGCAAGATCCGCGAGCGGGTGTCCGACTACAGCATTGGCGATTTTCTGGCTGCATTCCGCTTCGCGGCCGACGCGGACGCCACCTTCCGCCAGGCCGCCGGCAAGATCGGCCTGGCATAGCCATGATTTCGCTGAGATTCGTCGTCTAACCCGCGATGCGCCCCGCCCCGCGTGCGGGCCGGCGCAGGTGCAATTGACGCCCCTTCGTGGGCTGTGATTTATTGGGTCCACTGGGGGTACGTATGAAGACTTTCCGGAAAACGTTGATTCTCTGCACTTTGTTAGGTGCTGTCGGCGCCGCGAACGCGCAGATCAACATGCCGGACCCCAGCGCGCCGGGCGCGACGCCCGACAACGCGGTGCGCATCATCGCCACTTCCGACGTCATGGTGGACCGGTTCATCCGGCGCTGGCTGCGCACGCACTACCCGAATTGGGACGCCGAGCCCCATGAGATGACGGACATCGGCATGCAGCGGTATGCCGTCGTCTACATCACCCCGCCGAGTGGCAACGCGCCCGGTCGCCGCGTGTATTTCCGGCTGGCCAAGTCGTCATTCGACGATGACGACGCCGTGATGCCCTCCCGCTTCTGAGGGGCAGGCGGCCGCCCGGCTGCTATTTTTTCGCCGTTCGCGAATTATTGTCGAATCGGGGTGGGAGAAATACCGGTCTCGCGACACATCCATGTAGTCGCGTGCATTTGCACGCCGAGGACGGTCAAAGCGTGCCATGGACGGCACATGGACCGCCTGCCCGGACACCCAGCCGGGAATTCAGGAAGCCCGCGATGAAGCGGGCGCCAGGTTTTTCCTGAGCAGCGCCTGCCGGGCTTCCCATTCGCGACCCGGCTCCATCGCGACGATGAAGTTGGATTCGCCGCCCGAGTGGATCGCGACCGGAACGCCGTCGCGATAAAGCACGCGGTTCCTGGCGAGCGCGGGCACACGTTCGCCCGGCGTGATGATGCCGGTGAGATTGAGCGGATCCGCGGCACTCAGCGAAACGAAGTCGCCCTTGGGCTCCTGCCTGCGGATGGCGCGCAACGAGGCCACCGCATCCGGCAGCGCGTATTGCTCGCCCGCCATCCCCGCGACGAAGCGGCCACCGCGGATCTTTCCTTGCGCTTCGAGCCGGCGGAACACGCGCAGCAGCGCGTGCCAGGGCGGCAGCCAGTCCGCCTCGCGTTCGAGCACGCGGCGGAACACGACGCCGTAACGCCGCAGCAGGATCTCGGCCACCTGCTCGAGCGCCGCGGCGTCTTCGGTCTTGTGGCCCTTGCGGATCAGGCTCCAGCGCCCGGCGTCCTCGAGCCCGAACAGCGCGACGCGGCGGCGGCGCGCGACGAGTTGCCGCTTCTTGTCCGAGGGAATGAGCAGCGCGCGCAGGCCGCTGAAGCTGTCGGCATTGACGAGGCCCGCGGAGACCAGCTCGCCGAGCGCGGTCTCGGCCTGCGAACGCAGTAGTTTGCTGCCGCTCACGAGGTCGTCGAAGAACGATGCGCCGTGTTCCCTGAAATATTCGTACATCGCGCGGGCGCCGTGCGAGAGCTGCAGTTGTTCGTGCGGCGCGGCGGCCAGCGCGTTCCACAGCGACCAGTTCTTCCGGGTCACGAGCGCGATCGGCGTCGTGCGCACGGGCGCGGCGCCCGCGCTCTTCGCGGGTGTCAGGCGCGCCCAGAGCGCGCGCCCCGAAAGGCACAGGCTGTCGAGCCAATGCGGATCGTATTCGTTGAGGCGCGCGGGCAGAATGTCGCCCTCCCACGCGGCCGCCGGCATTTCGTATCCCTCGAGTTGGGCGATGACCGCGGCGAGACTCTCGGTTCCCTCGGGCTTCGGCACGCGGGTCACGCCCTGCCAGTCGAGGAGGAAACGCATGAAGTCCGCGGGAGAAACGGGTTCGATCTCGGCGCGCAGGGTCTTGATGGTGTAGCGGTTGATGCGCGCGAGCAGGCGTCGCTCGCACCACTCGAGCGTGGCCTCGGGGGTGAACTGGCCGCGCAGCACGAAACCCTCGCTCTCCAGTTCGAGCAACGCCACGTCGATGTCGGTCGCGCCCAACGCCAGCGACTCGGCGAGATCGCGCGCGGTGACCGGACCGAGCGCCTGCAGCCTGCCGCGCACGAGCTCGCGGATGGCGTCCTCGCGCGACCAGGTCTTCGCGGCATGGTCCGCGGGTGCGTCGATCGGCGGATCGATCCGGCCCTGCGGGTAGATAGCCCGGATCATCGGCAGGCATTCGGCGCAGACCCAGAAGGTGTGCGTGCCGTCGGTGACCCGGGTCGCGCGGTTCGCGGCGATCAGCGCTTCGAGATGGCGCGTCCAGTTGTTGGAAATGCCCTCGGCTTCGGTGACGAGTCCCTGTGTGTTGAGCGCATCGTGCAGCTCGTCGGGCGTCGCGGCGTCGGGCCACGCTTCCTCGCGCACCTGGGTGATGGCCGCCGGATCGAGCCGGCCCATGTCCGCCGCGGTTTCGGGATCGAGCCAGCGGCGCTGGGAAACGGCGTTCGTGCGGCGCTCCTCGAGTGGCGCATCGTCGAGGAAGGCGTACGGCCGCGCGCCGAGGATTTCCGCGGCGAGCGGTGAAGGTTGCGGCAGGTCGCGCGCGACGACCTGGATCTCGCCGCCCTCGAGCCCGCGCAGCAGGTTTCTCAGGCCATCGATGTCCATGGCCTCGTGCAGGCAGTCCTGCAGCGTCTGCTTGACCAGCGGGTGATCGGGGATCTCGCGCGGACCCGACAGGTTCTCCGCGCAGGCGATCTGGTCCGGGAATACGACAGCGATCAGATCCTCCGCCGCCATGCGCTGGATGTTGGGCGGCGTGCGCTTGCCGCCGGACGATCGTCGGATGGCGAGCGAAATGCTCGCGTTCCAGCGCCAGCGCGCGCCGAACATCGGCGAGTCGAGCATCGCCTGGATGAGCGTGTCCTCGACCGTCTTGCTGTTGAGGAAGCGGGCAACGCTTTCGAGCTCGAAGCTGTGCGTCTCGCCGAGCGAGAGGACGATCGCGTCCTCGGTGGCCGCGGCCTGCAGCTCGAAGTTGAACGTGCGGCAGAACTTCTTGCGCAGCGCGAGTCCGAAGGCGCGGTTCACGCGCGCGCCGAACGGCGCGTGGATGACGAGCTGCATGCCGCCGGATTCGTCGAAGAATCGTTCGAACACGAGCGTGTCGAGCGTCGGTAGTCTGGTCAGCACCGCCTTCGCGCCGGCGAGGTATTCGACGAGCTGGCGGGCGGCGGGCTCGGGTAGCTGGTAACGCGTCGCCACGGTTTCGATCGCGCTCGCCAGCGTCTGCGCGTTGACCTCGGGCAGCATCGCTTCGATGTCGGCGCGAAGCCGCGAGACGGATGCGGACAGTTCATCGGTGCGCGCGGGCGCTTCGCCGAGCCAGAATGGGATCGTCGGGGGCTGGCCCTTCGCATCTTCAACTCGCACGCGGCCGGCCTCGACACGCAGGATGCGATATGACGTGTTGCCGAGCTGGAACACGTCGCCCGCGAGGCTTTCGATCGCGAAGTCTTCGTTGAGGGTGCCGACGAAGATGCCGGCGGGCTCGAGGATCACCTGGTAATCGGCGTTGTCCGGGATCGCGCCGCCGCAGGTGATCGCGGTGAGCCGCGCGCCCTTGCGCGCGCGCAGCACCTTGTTGACGGCGTCGCGATGTAGATAGGCGCCGCGGCGGCCGCGCTGCGTGGCGATGCCGTCCGCGAGCATGCGCACGACCGCGTCGAAGTCCTTGCGCTCGAGGTCGCGGTACGGCCAGGCGCGGCGTACGAGCCCGAACAACTCGTCTTCGCCGTATTCGCGCGCGGCGACTTCGGCGACGATCTGCTGCGACAACACATCGAGCGGGTGCTCGGGGATGTGCAGCGCGTCGAGTTCGCCGCGCCGCACGGAATCCAGCAATGCGGTGCAGTCGACCAGCTCGTCGCGGCTCGACGGAAAGATGCGGCCCTTCGGCACGCCGCCGACCGAGTGATTGGCCCGGCCGACGCGCTGCAGGAAGGTGGAGATGCTGCGCGGACTGCCGAGCTGGCAGACGAGCTCCACGTCGCCGATGTCGATGCCGAGCTCGAGCGATGCGGTGGCGACCATGACCTTGAGCGACCCGGCCTTCAGGCGCTGCTCGGCGTCGAAACGAGTCTCCTTCGACAGCGATCCGTGATGCGCGGCCACCGCGGTCTCACCGAGGCGCTCGGCGAGGTGACGCGAGACCCGCTCGACCATGCGGCGCGTGTTCGCGAAGACCAGCGTGGTGTGATGCTCGCCGATCAACTGCGCGAGCTGGTCGTAGACGAGACCCCAGGCCTCGCCCGACATCACCGCCTCGAGCGGCACCGGCGGTATCACGAGGTTGATGTCGCGCTCCCGCACGTGCCCACTGTTGACGATGGTGGTGGGGATAGTGGTGCCGGAGCACTGGGTGGGGAGAACGGCGTCGCTGCATTCGCGCGGCGACAGATCCAGCTCGGCTTGCGGATTGCCCGGCGCATTCGTGTGGGTTTTGTCGGCGCCTGAAGGTCGCGACGCTTTCCCCACCCGGTGCTCCGGCACCACTGTCCCCACCAGGAACTGGGCGACGACTTCGATGGGTTTCTGGGTCGCGGAGAGGCCGATGCGCTGGATCGGTTGCGCGGCGTTCGCGGCGAGGCGCTCGAGGGTGAGCGCGAGGTGCGCGCCGCGCTTGGTCTGCGCGACGGCGTGAATCTCGTCGACGATCACGGTGCGCACCGTCGAAAGCATCTCGCGACCGGACACACTGGTGAGCAGTAGATAGAGCGATTCGGGAGTCGTCACGAGGATGTGCGGGGGGACGCGCCGCATCATCGCGCGCTCCGTTTGCGACGTGTCTCCGGTGCGCACCTGCGCGCGGATCGGCGGCGCCTGCAGGCCGAGCTCGATGAGCTCCTTCGAGATGCCCTCGAGCGGGGCGTCGAGATTGCGCTGGATGTCGTTCGACAGCGCCTTCAACGGCGACACGTACACGACGCGCGTGACGTCCTGCAATTGCCCCGCCGCACCCTCCCGCATCAGCGAATCGATCGCCGCGAGGAACGCCGCGAGCGTCTTGCCCGAGCCCGTCGGCGCCGCGATCAGCGCGTGCCCGCCGCCGGCGATCGCGGGCCAGGCATCGAGTTGCGCGGCGGTGGCGCCGCCGGGAAACGCGTGGGAAAACCACGCCTGCACGGCGGGGTGGAACTGGGGGAGCGGCATCAGCCAAACCTTATCGGCGGCTGGCGGGGGCGTCCATACAGGTATGGCGGCGGTGATTTACTGGATGAGCAAGTACCTGAATTCCCGGCCGATTCGCTCAATCGCCGCGACGGCACCGCCCTACGCGGCGGTCACCACCGGACGTCGCGACAGCGGCTGCAGCTTGAAATACGTGAGCGAACGCCACAGCCACTCGAATGGCCCCATCGTGAAATGCCTGAGCCATGCGCGCGAGAAGAACACCTGGAACACGCAGCACAACAGCCCCACCAGCACCCCGAGCCCCACGCCGAGCTGGCCGATAAGGCCGAACCCCACGCCGTAGAACACGATGGCGCCGAACAGCGTCTGCATCAGGTAGGTAGTGAGGCCCATGCGCCCCATCGGAGCCAGTGCCGGCAGCGGGCCGCGATCGGGCGCGCGCCAGTAGAGCAGCGACACTCCCGCGATCAGGAAGGCCGCGAGAGAGGCGTTCTGCACACCGGCGACGAAGACCGCGAAGACGCCCGTGCCGGACTCCGGCACTCCGGTAGTAGCTGGGAATCGCAGCACCAGGAGAGAGCCGACCAGCGCGATCGCTCCACCCACCGTGAGGATGCGACGCATCCTGGCGCGGTTCTCCGGCGTATCCACGAATAGCCCGGCACGCCACGCGCACATTCCCAGCAGGAAACATGCGAACGTGACCCACAGGCGGCCGCTGATGACCACGTATCCGAACTTCATCAGGGCTCCGAGGCCAGCGTTCGCCTGCATGAGCTCGGCCAGCGTGCCGCCGCGCTTCGCGTCGTATAAGTGCTGCGCCATCTCGGCGAACTGCCGGGTCGACTCCGCCGCGGCGGCCTGCTGCTCCGGTCCCGGCGGCGGACCGTTCACGACGGCCATCAGGATCAGCACCAGCGGAATGTTCAGCACGAGCACGGCCGAAACCCACAGCATGGTCTTCGTGCGCACGTTGCGCATCGGAATCAACAGAAACCCCAGGAGCGCGTAGATCACCAGGATGTCGCCGCTGAAAAACAGCGAATGGGCGATGCCGATCAGCAGCAGCACCGTGAGCCGCCAGGCGAACCTTCCGGCGAATGCCGCACCCTTACGCGCGGCGTTGTCGATCTGGATGGCGAAACTCAGGCCGAACAGAAAGGAAAAGATCATGAAGAACTTGCCGGTCGTGAGCAGCACGACGATCTGCTTCACGGCCGGGTCGAACGCGTGCACGAGCCCGAAAGTCGGGTACGGATCGGGTCCGGCGAGAAACTCCATGCCCGAGTGGGTCACCATGATCCCGAACAGTGCGAAGGCGCGAAGGACGTCGACGACCTCGATTCGTTCGCTGGCGGAAGCGCTCATGGACCCCTCACCCTGTTGGTATGGGGCGATTGTAAAGGCCGGGCGGGCGCGCGGCATGGCAAACTAGAAGCATGAGCGGCCAAGACCGCGTTCAAACCATCGTCCGGCCGGCAGCGGCCCTCAACGAAGAGGACTGGCAGGAGCTGTGGGAGCTCAATCGCCGGTTTTTCGACGTCGAACGCTGGTACGCGGAAACCGAGCTGTTCCGGCGGGAACTCATCGCGACGTTCCGGGTGAAGGGCCAGCTCGTCGGCATGGCCTGCATCGACATACTCCCGGTACGGTTTCGCGGCCGCTCCATCGCGGTGATCCTCACTACCCACGTCCTGCTGCGCGAGGAATGGCGCGGGCGAAACCTGATCCAGAGGCTAGGCTGGCGCACCTGGCTGCGCACGAAACTGCGATACCCGTTCCGCCCTATCTACTGGTTCTTCGATACCTACAGTTACAAGAGCTACCTGCTGCTGCCGCGCAACTTCGTCACGTATTGGCCGCGGCGCGACGCGCCGACGCCCGAAACCGAACGGGCGCTCGTCGACCAGCTCGCGATCCAGAACTACGGCGGCGGCTGGCGGCCCAGGCGCGGACTGGTCCTTCGATCGGGCCGCGAGCGACTGCTGGAGACCACCGCCCCGTTGACCGAAGCCGAGCTCGCCGATCCGGACATCCGTTTCTTCGCGGAAACCAATCCCGGGCATGCCGAAGGCGACATGCTGCTCTGTCTCTGTCCGCTGACGCTGCAGAACTGGATCAGCGTCGGCCGGAAGGCGCTCGAGCGCAGACGCCGTCGCAAGATGCATTGACGGCAAACCCGTCTCGCGCGACGCTCCCCTGATGAACCTCCCCCTCTCCGCCACCGAAATCGAAATGATCCTGAGGCTCGTGGCCGCGCTCGGCGCGGGCGCGTGCATCGGCTACGAGCGTTCGTTTCACGGCCGTCCCGCGGGACTGCGCACGCACGTGCTGGTCTGCCTCGCCTCCTCGCTGCTCATGCTCGTGACCGTGTACGAGGACGAGTGGGTGCGCGGCAGCTCCGAGGTGCGTCTCGACCCGACGCGCATGGCCCAGGGCATCATGACCGGCATCGGTTTCCTCGGCGCGGGCGTCATCGTCAAGGAAGGCCTCAACGTGCGCGGCCTCACCACCGCCGCGTCGATCTGGATCACCGCCGCGATCGGCGTCATCGCGGGCGTCGGTCTCTATCTACCGCTGGCCGTCTCGGTCGTACTCACGCTCGCGGTGCTCTCGTTGTTCCGCTGGATCGAGTTGCGCGTGCCCACGCAGTCCTACTTCAACTTCGACGTGAAGTACGCCAAGGACGGCACGTTGTCGGAGAACGACATGCGCGCGCTCATCAAGCAACACGCGTTCACCATCGCGAACTTCAGCTACCGGCTCGAGACCGAGGGCCGCGTGCTCCGCCACAGCATGACGCTGCAGACGACGGATCGCACCTCGGCCTCGCGGCTCGCGCACACGCTGAAGGAGAATCCGACCGTTCTCGAATTCAAACTCTCTCCGACGGGAGACTGACGGGCTCGCATGAGCCGGCATTCGAATGCGCCACGTGGCGCGACGACGAGATCATGAACCGAAAACCGTTTCTCGCGATATTGATAGCCGGCGTCCTTGCGTCGACCGGCTGCCAGACCGCCGGCACCGGCTCGGGCAGCGTCCGCGGCTCGCGCGACGCGGTGAACTTCACCTGGCAGAGCACCGACAGCATCTCCGGGAACATCGCGGCGACCCTCGGCACCGGCCGCGTGTTCAATGGCACGTATTTCCAGATCACGAGCGAGACTCGGGTCGACCGGCTCGATCCGCTCTGGACAGGTTGGGGCCGCCCGAGCCGCCGCGGCTCCTGGCGCTACTGGGCCTACGAGTCCCGCTCGGAGCTGGTCAGGACGTACACCGGGCAGGTGCTCGCGAACATGCGCGCCGAAGACGGCGAATACATGCGCTGCAATTTCACGCTGATCAGCCCGTCGCGCGGCCTGATGGGCGGCGGAGTCGGCACCTGCCAGCTGTCGGAGTCGGAACAGGAGATCAACGCGGAGTTTCCGCGCCAGCCCTAGCTACCCGGCCAGGCGACACACCCGATGGACAAATCGATTCGCATCGTGAGCGGCATCGCGGCGCTCGCCTGGCTCGCCTCGTGGTTCCTGCCGGTGGCCACCGGGGTCCCCGGCTGGCTCGCCTTCCGTTATGCATTGGAGCCGGTGTGGAATTCGCAGGGACAGCAGTGGACGGACGCGGGCCCGTGGCTCCTGAGCGCGCTCACCAACGTGGCGTTTCCGGCGCTGGTCGTGCTCGTCTGGCGCGACGCGGTGACCCGGCCGGGACTCTTCATCCGCGTGGGCATCGCCTGTTTCATTCTCAACCTCTACTGGATCGTGCAGGCAGCCCGCGAAAGCAAGGCCGACCAGCTGCTGGTCGGCTACTACTCCTGGCTCGCGGCCTTCGCGCTGTTGCTGGTCAGCGGCGTTTTAATCCATCGAACATCGAGAAGACCCACGGCCGGCAGGCCAGCATGACGGCGACGGCGCGTTTTTCGCGCCGCGGCAGGTGACGATAGAGATCGGCGAGTTGGTTGAAGTCGGCCGAGAGCCGCGCGAGTTTGCGCTGCAGGACCTGTCGCGACGCCTCCGAAAGCTCTGCCGTGCGGAACAGCAGCGTCTCGTCCGCCGCGAGAAAACCGGAACGCATGAACTCATCGCGTACCTGCTGCTCGTAGGTGCGCCGGATCGGTCCGTCCTCGCGCCAGGAGATCGGGGCGTGCACGCGCAGGCGCGCGCCGAGGCGCGCGCGCAGCTCGACGAGGTGCAGGTTGTCGAGCTTCACGAGCCAGCGGCGCAGCAGGCGGTCGTCGGCGCCGAGTTCGCTCGCCACCTCGCGCGGCGTGTGCCCGTTGGTGAGCAGATAGAAACAGGCGAGCAGCTGCGGATCGGCGGCCAGCGCGGTTTCCTGCGCGGCCGTCAGCGTGCTCGAGGTCTCCGCCGGCGCCGCGGACACCGGCCGCACGAGCTCCTCCATCGAAAGGCCGGCCGCCTCGCAGATCCGCTCGAGCCGCGGCAGGCTCAAACTACCGCGCGACAGGATGCGCTTGACGGACGGTTCGCTCAGCGAAATGCGCTTGGCGAGCATCGCGTAGGTGATGCCGCGCGAACGCAGTCCGCGCTTGAGCGCCAGGATTATTCTCGTTGTTTCTCCCATGCCCGCGGATTCTCCCGCCAATTCACGTGGATTGCAGCCGGACCGTGGGTATCGTAATCCGATACTGGTCATTCGGGTATTGCCTTACGCGGCCCGGCGGGCCAGCTTCGCCCCATGCACGCGAAGTTGCAGGCGATCAGGAAGAGCGTCCTGCCGAAGTGGGTCAACGACACGCATTCGGCCCTCAACCGCACCTCCGTCGCGAAGGTGCTCGAGCCGCGGCGCGTGGGACACGTGGTCGACGCGGTGCTGCAGGCCCGGGCTCGCGGCGAGCCGCTCGCGATCGCGGGCGCGCGCCATGCCATGGGCGGGCAGCAATTCCTCTCCGGCGGCACGTTGCTCGACATGCGCCCGCTCTCGAGCGTGCGCTGGTTCGACCGCGGCCGCGCGCTACTCGAAGTCGAGGCCGGCATCACCTGGCCCGACGTCACCCGCGGATAGCTCGCGCGGCCGCGCGGCCCGGGCCGCGCGTACGGCATCCGCCAGAAACAGACGGGCGCGGATCGCCTGACGATCGGCGGCGCGGTCTCCGCGAACATCCATGGCCGCGGTCTCACCGCGCAACCGTTCGTCGCCGATCTCGAGGGCCTCGAAGTGGTCACCGCGACGGGCGACGTCGTGCGCTGCAGCCGCACCGAGAACGAGGGGCTTTTCCGGCACGTCGTCGGCGGGTATGGGTTGTTCGGCGTGGTAACCGCCGCGACGCTGCGGCTCGTCCCGCGCGTGAAAGTCGAGCGCTGCGTCGCGCGCCTCGACATCGACGACCTCATCGAGGCCTTCGACGAACGCATCGCCGGGGGTCACTTGTACGGCGACTTCCAGTTCGCGACCGCGCCCGACAGCCGCGAATTCCTGCGCACGGGCGTGTTGTCGAGCTACCGCCCCGTATCGCCCGACGCGCCGATTCCCGACAACCAGCGGCGACTCTCGCAGAGCGACTGGAACGAACTACTTACCCTCGCCCACGAGGACAAGCGCGCCGCGTTCCGGCGCTTCACCGAGTTCTATCTCGCGACCCACGGCCAGCTCTACTGGAGCGACACGCACCAGCTCAATCTCTATCTCGAGGACTACCACGGCGCGCTCGATCACCGCCTCGGCGCCGCGGTGCGCGGCAGCGAGATGATCACCGAGCTCTACGTGCCGCGCGCCGACCTCACTCGTTTCATGGACGACGTGCGGCGCGATTTCAACGCGAACGACGTCGACTTCATCTACGGGACCATCCGGCTCATCGAGGCAGAACGCGAGACCGCACTGCCCTGGGCACGTTACGGCTGGGCCTGCGTGATCTTCAACCTGCACATCGACCATCGCGCGCAGGACATCGAACGCGCCGCCGGGCACTTCAGTCGCCTCATCGATCACGCACTGCGTTACGGCGGCAGTTATTTCCTGACCTATCACCGCTTCGCGAGCGCGGCGCAGGTTCTGGCGGCGCACCCGGACGTTCGGCGGTTTCTCGCGACGAAGCGCGCGCTGGATCCCACCGGCGTTTTCCAGAGCGACTGGTACCGTCACCTCGAGGGCCTGCTCGCATGAGGCACTTCACGGCACGCGGCCGAGGTGCGGCGGTGTTGCTGTGGAGCTGCATCGCGCTGTTCGCCGCGCGCGTGATCGGTCAGATCGAAGTGCTGCTGCTCGCGCCGGCATGGCTGCCCGGGATGGACGCGTGGTACTCGGGACTGTTGCCCTATCCAGTGCTGCTGCCGCTGCAGATCCTCATCCTCATGATCATGTCGGTGGTCGCCTGGAACCGGCGCATCCGCACGGGACGCTTCGCCCGCGCGCATCCGCGCGTCGCGCGGGGCTTGCGCGCATTCGCGCTGGTGTATTTCGCCGCGATGGCCGCGCGGCTTGCGATCCAGGGCATGGAACACGCCATCCCGATCGCATTCCACTGGGTGCTCGCATTGTTCGTGCTGGTGAGCGGGCGTGCGGCGGCGGCGCTACCCGCGGAGTACGAAGAGGCCGACGACGTGCCATACGGTGACGTACCTCCCCTTCCGCAACCGTTGGTATACCGATAGTTCGGCAAGGCATGTAACATGCCCGCCGGGTGTTCGCCGACGGCGAAACAGGTTCATGCGATGGTCGGGCCGCCACGCAGGAGCCATCGCGTCCGTGAGTCGAAAGAATCCGCGGCAGGAAATGTCGCAAGCCCAGCGCCTGGCGGAGCGCGCCTTCGCCACCTTCGAACGATTCATCCGCATCGAAGCCTTCAGCGGCATCGTGTTGCTGATCGCCGCGGTGGGTGCGCTGGTCTGGGCCAATTCACCGTGGGCACACGGTTACCACGCGCTCTGGCATACGCCTTTCACGATCGGAATCGGCAGCTACCAGTTCACCGAGTCTCTACATTTCCTGATCAACGACGGGCTGATGACGATTTTCTTCCTCGTCGTCGGCATGGAAATCCGCCGCGAGATCCATGAAGGCGCGTTGAGCAACATGCGCCAGGCGGGATTGCCCGTGCTCGCGGCCGTCGGCGGTGTCGTGGTTCCCGCGCTGATCTACCTGGCCTTGAATCTCGATCCCGTCCGGCAGCATGGCTGGGCCGTTCCCACGGCCACCGACATTGCTTTCGCCGTGGGCGTCCTCGCGCTGCTGGGCAGGGGGATTCCGGGGAACATCAGGGTACTGCTGCTGGCGCTCGCGATCATCGACGACATCATCGCCGTCCTGATCATCGCGTTCTTCTACTCCGGCGGTCTCGATTACTCCGGCTTCGCGATCATGGCGCTCGGACTCGCGATGGTTCTCGGGCTGCAGAAAATCGGAGTCGGGACCGCGAACGCGTATGTACTGCCCGGCGTGATCGCCTGGATCGGCCTGCTGAAGTCCGGCGCCCATCCGACCCTTTCCGGCGTAGTCCTCGGATTGATGACTCCCGTGGTATCGGCGCACATGCCCGAGCGGCCCGTGGACATCCTGCGGCGCATCGCCAACGAAGTGTTCGGCCGCGAGGAGTCGGTGGACGCACATCGCCACGAGCAACCTCTCAGGCAACTCAGGCTGGCGCAACGCGAACTCCTGCCGCCCGCCGTGCGCGTGCAGATGGCGCTGCATCCCTGGGTCGCGTTCGGGATCATGCCGATCTTCGCGTTGGCCAACGCGGGCGTGAGCCTGGGAGGCGTCGATCTATCTACCGGCGGGGCGCAATGGGTGCTGCTGGGCGTGGCGATCGCATTGGTCCTGGGCAAACCGTTGGGCGTGATCGGCGTGAGCTGGCTCGCGGTGCGGGCGGGACTGTGCCGATTGCCTGCCGGCGTCACCTGGAGCGGCATCTGCCTCATGGGCCTGCTGGCCGGCATCGGCTTCACGATGTCCATCTTCATCGCGATGCTCGCTTTCAGCGACGAGAGCCTGCTCAGCGCGGCGAAACTCGGCGTACTGCTGGGCTCGCTCGTGGCGGCGCTGCTGGGAGTCGCATGGGGCGTCGCCCTGGCCAGGCGCATGCGCTCGACGTCCCGCAAGATTGCCGCAGACACTTCGCCGCCGGCATCCGGATGACCGGTCAGTCGAGGACCGGGCAGTGCGCGGCGATGACGCCGTCCTTCACCGCCTGGGTGATCGCCGCGATATCGGGAGCGAGATAACGATCGATGTCGTAATGCGGCACGCGCGCGCGGATCTCGCGCATCACGGCCTGCAGTTTCACCGACGTCACCACCGGCGCGCGCAAGTCGACGCCCTGCGCGGCGGCCAGCAGCTCGATGCCGAGTATCGTCGCCGTATTGTCGACGAGGTCGGAAAGCTTGCGTGCCGCGAACGTCGCCATCGACACGTGGTCTTCCTGGTTCGCGGAAGTCGGCAGCGAGTCCACGCTCGCCGGGTGCGCAAGTAGTTTGTTCTCGGAGGCGAGCGCGGCGGCGGTCACGTGCGCGATCATGAAGCCCGAGTTCACGCCGCCGTCCCTGACGAGAAATGGCGGCAGGCCCGACAACGTGGCGTCGATGAGCAGCGCGATGCGCCGCTCGGCCAATGCACCGATCTCCGCCACCGCCAACGCGAGATTGTCCGCCGCGAATGCGACGGGCTCCGCGTGGAAGTTGCCGCCGGACAGCACTTCGCCGGTATCCGCGAATACGAGGGGATTGTCCGAAACGCCGTTCGCCTCGCGCAGCAGCACGGCGCGCGCGGCCTCGATCTGGTCGAAACACGCGCCCATCACCTGCGGCTGGCAGCGCAGCGAATACGGATCCTGCACCTTGCCGCAGTCGCGGTGACTCGAGTTGATCGGGCTCGCCTCGAGCAGCTTGCGATACGCGGCCGCAACGGCGATCTGCCCGGGATGGCCGCGCAGCCCGTGGATGCGCGCATCGAAGGGACTCGCGGAGCCTTCCGCCGCGTCGACCGACAGGGCGCCCGAGACGATGGCCGTACGCAGCAGGTTGTCGATCGCGATGAGGTTCCACACCGCGAGCGCGGTCGAGGTCTGCGTGCCGTTGATCAGCGCGAGCCCCTCTTTCGCGGCGAGCGTGAGGCGGCCCAGCCCCGCGCGCTTCAGCCCGTCGTCGGCCGACAGGATCTCGCCGCGGCATTCGACTTCGCCCACGCCTAACAATACGGCCGCGAGGTGCGCGAGCGGCGCGAGATCTCCGCTCGCGCCGACCGAGCCTTTCGACGGCACGCGCGGCAGCACGTCGGCGTTGTAGAGCGCGAGCAGCGCATCGACGAGCTCGCGCCGGACTCCCGAGAAACCCTGGGCGAGCGCGGCGATCTTGAGCGCCAGCATGAGACGCACGACCGGCGCGGGCAGCGGGTCGCCGACGCCGACCGCGTGGGACAACACGAGATTGCGCTGCAGAAGTTCGAGCTGGTCGTTCGGGATGTGGGTCTGCGCCAGCCGGCCGAACCCGGTGTTCACTCCGTAGGCCGGCTCGCCGCGCGCCACGATCCGGGCCACGGCGGCGGAACCCCGGTCGATGGCGGCATAGGCGTCGGCCGTGACCGACAGCCGGACACCGCCGCATGACAAATCGCGCAATGTCGCGAAATTCAGGGAATCACCGATCTCCAACATGCCGGCATGATGCCCGAACCCCGGTCTGAAGTGATCAGTACGAACCCGCTAGAATGCTTTCCTCTCCTCTGCCTGGTCCTCGCCATGAGATTTCCGCGCCTGGTTGCCCTGGCGATTGTCCATACCTTGGTCGTTTCCCTGAGCGCCTGTAGCACACACATGAAACAAACTCCCGCCGCCGCAATTTCGCCGCCCAGCTCGTCGGCCGGTTCTTCGGCACGACTGGCCGCCGACAAGACTGTCGCGACCGCCGCGCTGCAACCGCCCGTGGCGGCCAGGAGGCCGCATGCGGTCGAATCGCCCAACGGCACCCGCACGGATGAGTACTACTGGCTGCGCGACGACTCGCGCGCCAATCCCGAGATGCTCGCGTACGTAAACGCCGAGAACACGTACGCCGACGCGATGCTCGCGCACACGAAGCCGCTCCAGGAAACGATCTACAAGGAAATCGTCGGCCGCCTGCGGCAGGACGATTCGACCGTGCCGTATCTCATGAACGGCTACTGGTACTACAAGCGGTTCGAGACCGGCGGCGAATACCCTATCTACGCGCGCCGCAAGGGCAGCAAGGATGCACCCGAGGAAATCCTGCTGAACCTCAACGAGCTCGCGAAGGGGCACGACTTCTACGAGGTGGGCGAAATCGCGATCAGCCCCGACAGCAACCTGCTCGCCTACGCGGTGGATACGATCGGCCGCCGCCAGTACGTCGTGCGGGTGCTGGATCTCGCGACTCGCAAGGACCTCTCGATCGCACTGTCCAACGTCGAGAACAACATCATCTGGGCGGGCGACAACAAGACGTTCTTCTACATCGAGAAGAATCCGGACACCTTGCTCGGCTTCCGGGTGCGCAGCCATCGCATCGACAGCCCCAATCTCAACGACGTCGCGGCGGATCCGGTCGTCTGGACGCAGGACGACGAGAGCTTCTACACGCAGCTTCTGCGTACGAAGGACGAGCAGTTCCTGCTGATCCACACGCAGAGCACCGTTTCGACCGAGGTCTGGTACGCGGATGCGAACGGCCCGAACCCCGTGTTCCAACTGTTCCTGCCGCGCGAGCGCGACCACGAATACCAGGTCGAACACGCGAATGGCCGCTGGATCGTGCGCACCAACTGGCAGGCGAAGAACTTCCGGCTGGTCGAAGTGCCGCGCGGCGCCGAAGGCGATCGCACGAAGTGGCGCGACGTGGTCGCGCATCGCGACGATGCGTTCATCGATGCATTCGACGTGTCGAAGAAGTTCCTGACCGTCGAGGAGCACTCCGGCGGCCTGCGCAAGCTGCGCATCCGGCCGTGGGAACCGGGCAAGGCGGACGTGCTCGTGACGGCCGACGAGCCCAGCTACACGATGTCGCTCGACGTGAACCGCGAGTTCGACAGCGACACGCTGCGTTACACGTACACCTCGCTCGTGACGCCGCGCACCACGTACGACTATCACTTCGGCACCCGGGAACGCGAGCTGCTCAAGCGCGAGGCCGTGCTCGGCGGATACGACCCGGCAAACTACTCGACCGAGTTCGCCACGGCGACGGCGCGCGACGGCACGAAGGTGCCGGTGTCGATCGTGTACCGCAAGGGCACGCCACGCAACGGCACGGCGCCGCTGCTGCAGATCGGTTATGGCTCGTACGGTTCCTCGTACGACCCCGAGTTCAATTACATGCCCGCGTCGCTGCTCGACCGCGGCTTCGTCGTGGCCATCGCGCACATCCGCGGCGGACAGGAGATGGGCCGCGCGTGGTACGAGAACGGCAAGCTGCTCAACAAGGAGAACACGTTCACGGACTTCATCGACGTGACGCGCTGGCTGGTCGCCAACAAGTACGTGGATCCCAAGCGCACCTTCGCCACCGGGCGCTCCGCGGGCGGCCTGCTGATGGGCGCGATCGCGAACCTGGCGCCGCGGGACTATCGCGGCATCGTGGCCGGCGTACCCTTCGTCGACGTGGTCACCACGATGCTCGACGAGAGCATCCCGCTCACCACGAACGAGTTCGACGAGTGGGGCAATCCGAAGGAGAAGAAGTACTACGACTACATGCTTTCGTATTCGCCGTACGACCAGCTCAGTGGGCAGGACTATCCGGCGATGTACGTGCATTCGGGACTGTGGGACAGCCAGGTGCAGTACTTCGAGCCGACCAAGTACGTCGCGCGCCTGCGCGCGCGGCGCACGGGTGACAGTCTCGTCGTACTGCGCACGAACATGGAAGCCGGACACGGCGGCAAGTCGGGCCGCTTCCAGAAGTACCGCGAGTACGCGGAGCAGTACGCGTTCATCCTCGACCAAGCCGGCATGAATAAATAGGGACATTCCTCGTTTCCTAGCAAAAGGGGACAGACCTGACCTTCACACCTCGCGCACTGCACCTCGTTGCCTGCCTGGCCCTCGTGGCATTGTCCGGCTGCGTGACGAAGAAGCCGGCGATACCCGTCGCGCCCACCGCGCGCTTCGAGCCCGTGAAGTGGTCGAAGCTGCCGGGCTGGAAGACCGACGACGCGCTCGCCGCGTGGCCCGCCCTGCTCTCCTCGTGCAGCGTCATCGCGAAACGGCCGGAGTGGACCTCGTTCTGCGGCGCCGCGATCGCCACGAGTCCGGGAGATGCCGAGTTCGTGCGGTCTTTCATTGAGCAGCACCTCACTCCGTATCGCGTGTTGCGGCTCGCGGGCCGCAAGAAGGAAAAGACCGGGCTCGTCACCGGCTACTACGAGCCGCTGCTGCGCGGTTCGCGCGAGCGCACCGACCAATTCGCGACACCGCTGTACCGCCGCCCGGACGACCTGCTCATCGTGGACCTGTCCGCGGTGATCCCGGAGCTAAAGGGCAAACGCGTGCGCGGTCGGCTCGACGGCAACAAGGTAGTGCCTTACTACAGCCGCGCCGGCACACGCCAGGCTCCCGGCCTCGCCGGCCACGAGATCGTGTGGATAGACGATCCGCTCGATGCGTTCCTGCTCGAGGTGCAAGGCTCGGGTCGCGTGCAGCTCACGACGGGCGAGACCATCCGCCTGCAGTACGAAGACCAGAACGGCCACCCGTACCGTTCGATCGGCCGCTATCTCGTCGACCAGGGCGCGTTTCCGCTCGAAGAGGCGAACATGCCGGCCATCCGCCGGTGGCTGACCGCGAATCCGGCGCGACTGGACGAAGTGCTCGACAGCAACCCGAGCGTGGTGTTCTTCCGCGAAGCGCCGCTCGACGATCCGTCGATCGGGCCGAAGGGTGCGCAGGCCGTGCCGCTGACCGCGGGCCGCTCCATCGCGGTCGATCCGTCCTTCCTGCCGCTCGGCGCGCCGATGTTCCTGGCGACCACCGATCCGACCACCAAACTACCGCTGCGGCGACTGGTCGTCGCGCAGGACACGGGCGGCGCGATTCGCGGCCCGATCCGGGCGGACCTGTTCTTCGGGTTCGGTTCGTCCGCCGGCGAGCAGGCGGGAACGATGAAATACGACGGCGAGATGTGGGTTCTCTGGCCGAAGGACGTCGCTCCACCGCGGTGACACGAGAACGCGGCACGGTCCTACCCGTGCCGGGCCGGGCAGTTCGGGCGCCGACATCGCCTATCCACCCGTCGACCCGGCGGCCGACGCATGGCAGAAAGGCGACGTCGCGCAGTTCGAACTGAAGTAGCTACGCCGCTTCGACGTAGTGCGACTTCTTGTGCAGGAACTCCAGCACCGCCCCGCGGCTCGCGATGTACTCCGCGTCGGCGATCAGCTCCAGGCGATTCCGCGGACGCGGCAGTTCCACGTCGCGGATCTCGCCGATGTGCGCCGCCGGACCGTTCGTCATCATCACGATGCGATCCGAGAGCAGCACCGCCTCGTCGACGTCGTGCGTGATCATGAGCACGGTGTTGCCGAGCTCCGCGTGGATCTTCATCACCTCCTCCTGCAGGTGCGCGCGCGTCAACGCGTCCAGCGCGCCGAACGGCTCGTCGAGCAGCAGCACCTTCGGGCTCATCGCGAGCGCGCGCGCGATACCGACGCGCTGCTTCATGCCGCCCGAGATCTCACCCGGACGCTTCTTCATCGCGTGCGTCATGTGCACGAGCTCGAGGTTGTGCAGCGTCCAGGCATGTCGCTCCGCCGAGGTCTTCTTGCCCGAGAAGATCTTGTCGACCGCGAGCCGCACGTTGTCGTACACCGTGAGCCACGGCAGCAGCGAGTGGTTCTGGAACACCACCGCGCGATCCGGGCCCGGCTCGTGCACCTCGCGTCCTTCGAGGAACACGTAGCCGCTGGTCGCATCGGTCAGGCCCGCCACGATGTTGAGCAGCGTGGACTTGCCGCAGCCCGAGTGCCCGATGATCGAGATGTACTCGCCCTTCGCGACCTCGAGCGAGATGTCGCGCAGCACTTCGCTGCGCGCATCACCCTTGCCGAACGTCTTGCAGACGTGCTCTATCTTCAGATACTCCGCCGGCTTGTTCGCGTTCATACGTTCACCGTTCCACGTCCGATCAGTTTTCCGGAGAAGGCCACGAGGCGATCGAGCAGGAACCCGATGATGCCGACGTACACCAGCGCGAGGATGATGTCGCTGATGAGCGAGCTGTTCCACGCGTCCCAGATGAAGAAGCCGATACCCACGCCGCCGATCAGCATCTCGGCCGCCACGATCGCGAGCCACGACAGACCGATGCCGATGCGCAGGCCCGTGAAGATGTACGGCGCCGCCGCCGGCAGCATCACCTTCGTGAAGTACTCGAAGCCGTTGAGCCGCAGCACCTTCGACACGTTGCGATAGTCCTGCGGAATGTTCCGCACGCCCACCGCGGTGTTGATGATGATCGGCCAGATCGCCGTGATGAAGATCACGAAGATGGCCGACGGCTGGCCGTCACGAAACGCCGCCAGTGACAGCGGCAGCCACGCGAGCGGCGGAATCGTGCGCAACACCTGGAACAGCGGATCCAGCGCGCGCATGGCCCACGTGCTGCTGCCGATCAGCACGCCGAGGGCGATGCCGAGCGTCGAGGCGAACAGATAGCCCAGTCCGACGCGCTTCAGGCTCGCGTAGAGATGGTGGAACAACCCCTTGTCGATGCCGCCGTTGTCGTAGAGCGGATTGACGATGAGCTCCCAGGTATCCGACAGCACCTTGCTCGGCGGCGGCAGCGTCGCCGTCGGCGAGGAGCACAGGAGCTCCCACACCACGCCGAGCAACGCCAGCATGAGGATGGGCGGCAGGGTCACTGCCGCGATGCTGACGGCGCGCGCACGAGTCGCGCGCAGCCAGGATGGCATCGGTGTCAAACCCGCTTGATCGCCAGGCTTGCCAGGTACGCGCTGGGGTTCGCCGGATCGAACGTTTTGCCATCGAAGAATTTTTCGACGCCACGCGACGTCGTCTTCGGAATCTGGGCGTCCGGCACCTTGAGTTCCTTCGCGGCCGCTCGCCACAGATCCTCGCGATTCACTTTCGCGATCAGCGATTTGAAGTCTTCCTTGCCCGTGAACTTGCCCCATCTGACATTCTCCGTGAGGAACCACAGCTCGTGGCTCTGGTATGGATAAGAAGCGTTGTCGCGCCAGAACTTCATGAGGTGCGGGCTGTTATCGACGACTCGACCGGTGCCGTAGTCGAACTTGCCCTGCAACCGGCTCACGATGTCGGGATACGGCACGTTGAACCAGGCGCGCTTGGAGACGATCTGCGCGAGCTCGTCGCGGTTCTCCGGCTTGTCGCACCACATGGCAGCCTCCTGCACGGCCATGAGCAGCGCCATCGTCGCCTTGGGATTCTTGTCGACGTACTCGGCGCGCATCGCGAAGGACTTCTCCGGATGCTTGTTCCACAGCTCGCCGGTGGTGAGCGCGGTGTAGCCTATCTTCTGGTTCTTGAGCTGCTCGTTCCACGGCTCGCCGACACAGAAGCAGTCCATCGTGCCGACCTTCATGTTCGCCACCATCTGCGGCGGCGGGACGACGATGGTCTCGATGTCCTTGTCCGGATCGATGCCGCCGGCGGCGAGCCAGTAGCGCAGCCACACGTCGTGCGTGCCGCCCGGGAAAGTCATCGCCGCCTTCACGGCGTTGCCCGCGGCCTTCTTCTTCTCGAGCGCGGCCTTGAAGGGCTTCGCATCGAGGCCGAGTTTGAGGCCGGCGTATTCGGAGCCCACGGAGATGCACTGGCTGTCGAGATTGAGGCGCGCCAGGATGTACATGGGCGTCGGCACGTTGTTCTGCGTGACCTTGCCGGTGCTGATGAGATACGGCATCGGCGTGAGGATGTGCGCGCCGTCGATGCCGTTGCCGGCCGAGCCCAGCACGAGGTTGTCGCGCGTGGTGCCCCACGAGGCCTGCTTGACCACCTCGACGTCGGGCATGCCGTACTTGGCGTAGAAGCCCTTTTCTTTCGCGACGATCAGCGGCGCCGCATCGGTCAGCGCGATGAAGCCGAGCACGGCTTTCGTGGTTTCAGGCGCGCCCGTCGCGGCGTACAAGGGTTTCGACGCCAACGCGCCGAGACTCGTCGCCGCGGCAGCGGCGCCCGCGGCCTTGATGATCTGGCGTCGCGTAATTTTCTGGTCAGGCATCTTGTCGTAGCTCCCCGGTGTTCGGTACGAGCTAGCTAAAGCAAGCGCTATGCCAGAGATGAAGCTGAGACGCGCGATCCGCGCGAAGTGCGTGCGAGGCCCCACGATGCACATTTCCAGTGGAAATGCGCACCAGATTCGAACCGCGAGTCAGGGGGTCTGCAAGAAATGGGGACATTCCTCGTTTTCCGGCAAACGGGGACGCACCCCGATTGGGCGGACCCCCGGTGTGTTTGTCAGGAAATGGGGTCCAGTCGCGCTTACGCGGCGTCTCGTTCTGCCTTGAGCAGGCTGCCGACG
This sequence comes from Pseudomonadota bacterium, assembly GCA_023423065.1. Taxonomy (GTDB): domain Bacteria; phylum Pseudomonadota; class Gammaproteobacteria; order Steroidobacterales; family Steroidobacteraceae; genus CADEED01. The sequence goes on along the minus strand of JAFAGC010000018.1, from coordinate 20,668 downwards.
TTGCGCTCGATCCAGCGGCCGAAGAGTCCCGCGACGCGCGCCAGCGAACGGCCGAGCGGCGTCAGGCGATACTCGACGCGCGGCGGCAGCTCGGGATAACTGCGGCGGCTAACTAGCCCGAACGACTCGAGCTTGCGCAGCGTCTGGATCAGCATCTTCTCGGAGACGCCGTCGACGCTGCGGCGCAGTTCCGCGGTGCGCATCGGACCGCCGGCGAGCTGCGCGACGACGAGCAGCGTCCACTTCTCGGCGAGCACGGCCATCAGGCGGCGCGACGGGCACAAGGCATTGAAGATGTCGGGGGTGGGGTTCTTCGCCATGACCAGGACGCTAGCACAACCGCGTGGCGCGGCGCACGCTTTGCGCGAGGTTTCCGTAATGGGGGTACTAACCCGGAGGTAAGTACCCTCCTACGGGATACTTACCAGCAGGTAAGTACTTGTGCGCGTCACGTTCGTTCCCCACACTTGCGCCCCCGACAGACAACAAAGCAAGGAGCACATCATGCAGCTTTACTACTCTCCCGCCGCTTGTTCCCTCGCCTCGCACATCGCGCTGCGCGAAGCCGGCCTTCCCTTCGAGCTCAAGCGCGCCGACGTCCGGACGAAGAAGCTCGAGGACGGCTCTGACTACCTCGCCATCAATCCGAAGGGCGCCGTGCCCGCGCTGAAGCTGGACAACGGCAAGGTCCTGACCGAAGGCGTCGCCATCATGCAGTACGTCGCGGACCAGAAGACGGACAGCGGGCTCGCGCCGAAGAACGGCACCTTCGAGCGTTATCAGCTGCAGGAGTGGCTCAACTATCTCACGAGCGAAGTGCACAAGAGCTTTTCGCCCTTGTGGAACCCGGCCAACGATGCGGCCGTGAAGCAGTACGCGCTCGACAACCTGGCGAAGAAGTTCGAGTACCTCGACAAGCATCTGGCGGGCAGGAAGTACCTGACCGGCGACACGTTCACGATCGCCGACGCATACGCGTTCGTGCTGTTGAACTGGGCCACGCCGCTCAACGTCGACCTGTCGAAGTATCCGGCGATCAAGGAATTCCAAGCGCGCGTCGCCGCGCGTCCGAAGGTGCAGGAGGCCATGGCAGCCGAAGGCCTGCTCAAGAAAGCCGCCTAATGGGGACATTCCTCGTTTCCTAGCAAACGGGGACAGGCCTCGATGTGGATCGCACGCGATCTCATCGAGGCCTTTTCATTTGCGCGAGGATCGCACCAGGTCTGTCCCCGTTTGCCAGGAAACAGGGAATGTCCCCATTTCACAGCCGATAGCGCACGCCGACGAATACTTCTTCCTGTAGCGTCCGCTCGCCACTGCCGTCGATGAGATCGAACTCGAACCAGCGCATTCCGGCGTACCCGATGACGCGGTCCGAGAACTTCAGCTCTGCGCGCGCCCACAGGTCGACGATGTTGTCGGCGGAACCGAAGGTGAGAATGTCCGGCGCGTAGTACGCCGCACCCGCGATCGCGAATCGCCGCGACGAATCGAAGAAGAAACGCGCTTCGCCGCCGATGCTCACCGCCATGATGTCCTGGTTCTCGTCACTGAGCAGCGCGGCAATGAGGTTCGGACCGAGCGCCACGTCGAAGCGCTGCCCCAGTTCCACCGGCCACAACAACCCGGCGTTCAACACGATGTCGCGTTCTTCGCCGAGGAAGCCACCGCCCCACAGGCGGCGTTCGTTGCTGTCGATGTGGTCGTAGTAACGCAGCTGGATGGTGTCGTTGCTCAATGCAACTTCCGCGGCGCCCTTGTCCGGCGGACCGGCTCCCGCTTGCTGGGCCACGGCTGTAACGCTCGCGAGCAGTGCAACCGAGGGAACGAACAACTTCATCAACCGGGAAACGCTGTATGTGCGCATGGAAACGGGTCCTTGTTGATCGGCGACGCCGCGGGAATTGACTCGTTTCGCGAGGTGGAGCGCAGACTACGCCGGCACGCGTTGCACGATGATGTTCGAAGGGCGACTCGCGTCGTAGGACGCCCACGCTTTCCGGCGCCGAAACGGCTGGCGCCTAGGCAAGAATCAGCGCGATCCCACCGGCAATCGCCGCCATTCCCGCGATGCGGGTCACCACGCGCGGATACGGCAGGACTTTCTCGAGCAGCACGTAAACCATGAGCCCGGCTATCCACAGCAGGTTCATCACCCCGAACGCGAACAGCAGGACCATGAGCATCCAGCAGCAGCCGATGCAGTAGAGCCCGTGCAGGAATCCGAGCCGGATCGACCCGCGCGCGCCCGGCTGGAAGCCACCGTGCCGCTGCACGAACGACAGCGGCGCGCGGCACTGAGACAGGCAGGCGTCCTTGACCGGCAGGAACTGGTATACGCCCGCGGCGATCAGCAGCGCGGCGCCGATCCCGCGGCTGGTGCCCGCCATCATCGGCGTGACGAGCGACCGCCACTCGAGCAGCCACTGCAGCAGCGTGGCCGCGAGCGCGAAGCCCGTCCACGCGAGTAGATAGCCAGACGCGAACCACCAGGGCGGCGCGAACTCGTGGCCGCGCGCCGCTCCCTGCCGCGCGGCCTGGGCGTAGAGCAGCACCATCGGCGCGACCGAGGGAGACATCATCCCGATCATCATCACGGCCCACATCGCGAACATGAACGCGAAGTGCCAGGCAGACCACGGGATGAAATCCGGCGACATCATGCCGGACATGTCGAAGCCGGTGGCGAGCCAGTAGATATACGAGAGCGCGAGCGCGGTGATGGCGATCAGCGCGCCGAGGACGAACCCGCGGCTCATCAGTCGATGATGCCGTCCTGGCTCAGGTGCAGCTCCGCGAACTGTCCGTACGAATCCGCGAGCTCGTACGTTACCGGCCCGGTCGCCTTCGTCCAGCCGCGGCCGATCTCGGCCTTCTTGAATTCGAATCCGCCGACGGGTTCGATGCGGATGCGATGCTCTTCTCCGCTGATCGGGTTCACGATGGGCTCGCCGCGCTGCTCGATGTAGCCGGGCACGCGCAGACGCGCGCGGCGCTTGTCGATGTCGACCTCGAAATCGATGTCGGCGAACACCGGGTCGTGCACCTTGCTCAGCATCGAGAAGAACACCTGGAACATCGTCGCGCCCGGGCGCGTGTCCTGGCCGCTCATGATGCGCAGCAACGCGTTGCGCTGCGCTTCATCCGCACGCTTGTCGACGATGGGCACGGCCTCGCCGTTGCCCATGTGAATGGCGCCCGGGTACCGGAAGATGCCCGCGATCTTGAGCCCGCTCAGGTCGACGTCGCCGTGCCGGCCCTTGTCTATCTGTATGCCGACGACCGCGGAGCAGTTGCCGTAGGTAGGTAGCGCATTGAACTGGCAGGGGCAGCCGTACGAGCAGTTGCAGTTCGCGAATTCGCGGCCGTGAAGGGTCCACTTCGTCTCGCTCATGGCGTCACCAAATCGGGTGTTCGAAGGGGTATGGCGAGGCGGATTGAAGCACGAAGGATGGGTTGTGGAAAGCGGATGCAATTCCCTCTGCTTTCCCAGGAGCCGCCGGCGGCTGATTTCCTTCAGTTTCTGGTCAATCGCCCTCCTTTTTTGTGGCGCAATTTTCCCAACTCGCCCTCAGAGTAGCTTCCGCCCCACCCGATACGGATTCCATGAAGGTACCCGCCGAAATAGCTGCGTTGCCGCGCCTGATCCTCGACCTTCGTGGTCAGCGCGTCATTCTCGATCGAAACCTCGCTAGCCTGTATGGAGTAACGACGTCGCGACTGAACGAAGCTGTGAAAAGGAACGCGGCCAGATTCCCGCCAGACTTCGCTTTCCGATTGAGTCTGGAGGAGCGCGCAATTTTGATGTCGCAAATTGCGACATCAAAGGTCCGACGTGGTGGCCATCGCAAACCTCCATGGGCTTTCACCGAGCATGGGGCAATTCAAGCTGCAAACATCCTCAATAGCGAGCGCGCCGTCGACATGGGCATTCACGTCGTCCGCGCATTCGTGCGGCTCCGTGAATTGCTCGCCACCAATGCGGATCTCGTGCGCCAGCTCGAAGAGCTGGAACGCAAATATCAGGGTCACGACAAGCAGATCGCCATAGTGCTGGCAGCCCTGCGGCAACTGATGAATCCCTCGGCCCGGACCAGCCGAGGGATCGGATTCACCGCGGACCTGTGAAGCGTCCGCTCACTTCCCCGGAAACGCGTACAACGTGTAATACGCGTTGAGCTCCGCCGGCGCATTCGCATCGAACAGCGTCTGCGAAGCGAGCTTCGCGTGATACACGCGCGCCAGCTGGCGCGGATGCACGTTGCCCGGCACGTCGGTCGAGGCCAGCGCGATCTCCACGCTCTTGCGATCCGGCGCGATGGCGATCGAGGCGATCCCGTCCTTGCGCATGTCGAGCTCGGGAGAACCGTAGTCGGGGGCGTCGCGGTAGGTCCACGATTCCAGCGACAACGCGCTCTTGAGTAGTTCGACGCTCACGCCGTCGCCGAGCGGCTGCGTGAACTGCAGCTTGAATCCCTTCGGCGTCGCGAGCATCGCGGTCACCGCCGGCGCGACGGTCTTGCCGTCCCAGCGCACGTGCTGGAGGCTCGCGACCTTGCCGCCCTTGGCCTGCCAGCCACGGCCGGTCTGGCCCAGCAACAAACTACCGTCGGGCAGGAACAGCGGACGCATCACGCCCGACTCGAGGCCCTCGAAGAACGGCATCACGCTGCCCTGCTCCTGGTTGCCGACCTTCTGCGTCACCACGCGCAGCAGGTTCGATTGGGTCTGGTCGCCGATCAGCATTTGTCCCGCGAACGGACCGAACTTCTTCGTGGTCACCCAGGCCGGGTTGCCCGGCGAGTTCGCGACGCGGTTGTGCGGGAACAGGACGACGGCGCGCTCGCGCGTATCCGCCCACTTGTCGTACGCGATCTCGGGCGACGCGGGCGTCATGCCCGGCAGGTCCACGAGGCCGGCCGGATGGCCATAAAACGCATCCTTCTTCAGCACGAAGAGTTTCGACGTGCCGACGAAATCGCCCTGGTTGTCCGCGTACCAGACGCGGCCGTCCGGGCCCACGCCCACGCTCGCGGGGCTGCGCAGGCCCTTCGCGAACAGCTCGAAGGTCCCGTCGGGCTTCACCCGGATGGTCCAGCCGTTGAACCCACCCCACGTGCCCATGACGTTGCCGCCCGCCGTGTACGCGGAGCCGGTGCCGTCGTGCACGAGGTTGAGCGCGAAGTAGTAAGACCCGTCCGGCGCGCGCACCGGGCCGTGCATGTAGCTGTGGTAGTTGGCGTGGTACGAGTGCGCGTCGAACAGCGTGTCGTATTTGTCCGCGACGCCGTCGCCGTTCGTGTCGGAAATGCGCGTGAGCTCGGCCTTCTGCCCGGCCACTACCGTGAGGCCCTTGCCGTCTTCGACCACGACTCCGAGGCTGTCGAACAGCCCTTCTGCGAACAGGCGCCACTCGCCGTTCACGATGCGCCAGATGCCCGCGGTGCGGGAGGCCACGACCACCGTGCCGTCCTTCGCGAGCGAAAGTCCCAGCGCCTCGAACAGCTGGTCGCGGCCGTAGTTGTCCTTCGGCGGATAGTAGTTCTCGATGCTGTAGCCCTTCGGCAACGTCGCGGTCGCGGGCGTCTTCGACAGCGGCGCGCGCTTGTGCGAGTAGTTCGACACCGGTGGCTTCCAGGCATTCGCCGCCACGGCGATCGAGGCGCGCAGCGTCGCGTCCGTATTGCCCGCGGGCAGCGTCCATTGTTCGCCAGCGAGGGTGCCGCCGCTCACGGTCGCGCCCTTGAGCAGCAGCGGATTCAGCGCGAACGATTGGGCCGCCGCGAGTCTGCCGCGAATCCGGATCGCGAGGTCACCCTTGTCGGAAATCGTGGTCGACGTCTCGATGACGTTCTTGCCCACGCGATACCGGAACACGGGCGCCGCGAGCTTGTCGCGCGAATCGCGCGAGTAGCCGAGGAACTGCGCGTCCTGCGCGGCGATCTTCGCGAGCTGGTCTTCCTTGCTCTCGAGTTCGGCCTTGAACGTGGCGAAGTCCCCGAACTTGCCTTCCTTGAAGGAGAAGTCGACGGGTTTTCCCGCCGCATTCAGCGGGGCGAGCAGGTATTCGCGTTCGCCGAAGGCGATGTCGCGGCTGTCGTGGCCGAGCGCGAGACCGCGATTGCCGCGGTTGACGAGCTCACCCGACATGTCGAGGAAGCCGCCCTGCCAGATCTTGACCACCGCGAGCAGGCGCGGATCGAACGAGTAATGAATGCCGTTCGGGTTGCCGACGTGAATGCTGCGGCCCGACGTCCCCACCAGCGGACCGCGCTGCAGGCGAACCTCGTCGCTCACCAGCCACTGCAGGCTGTCCGCCATCGGGTCGTAAGGAGCGGACGGAGTCTGGTCGACCAGCCGCACGACCGGGCCGCGATTGCGCGGCTCGTTGAGCGTGGCCAGGTAGTCGCCCAGGGCGTCGATCTGCTTGTCGGTCAGGATCTCGCGCGCGAACGCGGGCATCACGGGTAGATAGGCCTCGCCGCGCGTCGGACCGTCCTCGGCGACCGCGAGCTGGTCCGCGGGTGCGCGGATCGAACGGAACAGGTAGTCGCGGTTGGCCTTCACCTGGAAGCGGTGGCCCTCGCCTTCGACGACTTCACGCGAGCGCGCCTCGGGCCGCATCAGGCCGAACAGGTTCGGTCCCGAGCTCACGCCCGCGGCGTCTTTCGCGACGAGATGGCAAGCCTCGCAACCGACCGAGTGAAACAGCTCCTTGCCGAGCGCGACGGAATCGAGGAGTTCCTTTTCGTTCGTCTCACCGCCCGAGACGCCGGGTACCGTGATCGGATCGAAGTCCGCCGGCTCGAACGAGATGTTGCGCAGCGAGAAAGGTCCCTGCTGGACGTAGAACACGATCGGGCCGCGGAAGTCTTCCCCATCCCAGCGCGCGCCTTCGCTCGGTTTCTCGAACACGACGTTGCGGCGCACGTCGTTGCCGACGCGCACCTCGAGCATCAGCGCGTTCGCGATCTTGTTGAATCCGGCGTCCATGCGCGGCGCGCGGAAACGCACGGCCACGCTCTGCCAGTCGCCCGTACCCGGGAGCTCGATGGCATATCGGCCCTGCAGGTACGCCGTCGCGCCCGCGCCTTTCGGCGCGCGGAATTCGAACGAAGTGACGCTGTCGGCCAGCGCGGCGCGCGATAGCAGCGGGTTTTCGCGCGACGGCGGCGCTTCGAGCGTGACCACGCCGTCGGCGGCTTTCCAGGCGGGGTTGTCGCGCAATGACAATCCTGCCAGTCCGGACCCCGGACTCTGTGAGTGAACGACCGAGAAACTTGCAAGGGCAATGCTGGTCAGAACCGCAGCGGCGCGGCGGGAAAACTTCGACATGGGACCCCCTCCGAGGCGGCTACACTAACCGAAAATTTCCCGTCTGAAACCGGTTTCCTCCGTTACTCAACCCGAGACGATCGATACATAAAATGAGCTTGCTCCTTGCCGTTCTTGCCGCTAGTGGCGGCACCGTGACCCCTCCCCCGCAATCCGCTTCGCAGGCCGCCCAGGCTGCCGCCCCGGACGAGACCGTGATCGTGACCGGCTCGCGCGTTGCTACAGACCCCGACGACGTCGGCGCGAACGTCACGGTGCTCAAGCGCGAGGACTTCGACGTCGAGAAGCCGTCCCAGCTTTCGGACATATTGCGCCGCGTGGCCGGCGTGCACGTCGACCAGGTCGGAGGACGCGGCGGCACGGGCTCGCTGTACATGCGCGGCGCCGATCCTAACTACACGCTCGTGCTGGTCGACGGCGTGCGCGTGAACGACCCGACGAACGCGCGCGGCGGCTCGTTCGATTTCTCCACGCTCGACGTCGCGGACATCGACCGCGTGGAGATCGCGCGCGGCCCGTATTCGGCCGTGTACGGCGGCGACGCGCTCGCGGGCGTGATCAACATCGTCACGCGCCAGGCGCCGCGCGAGAAGACCACCGCGACACTCGACGCGACCGCGGGCGCATACGACACGCGTGAACTTGCGCTCTCGGCCGGCGGCCCTGTCGGTAGCGGCAACTGGAATCTCGGCGTCAGCGATACGAACCAGGGCGAGGTCGTGCGCGGCAACGAGTTCGAGTCGCAACGCATCTCCGGCAGCTTCGATACGGAGATCGGCGCGAACAGTTCGATGTTCGTCACGGGTCGATACTCCGAATCCGAGCGCGCGGCCTGGCCGGACGACAGCGGCGGCTACGAATTCGCCGACATCCGCGAGACCGAGCATCGCGATTCGGACGAAACGTTGTTCGGCGCGGGATTCACCACGCGCGCGGGCAATTCGACCTTCGGCCTGACCCTCGGTTACTTCAAGCGCAACGATCTCATCGATTCGCCGGGCATCGCGCCCGGTGTGCGCGATCCTTTCGGCGTGCCGCCGAGCGTGGTCGACACGAACCTGTCCCGCTACTCGGCCACGTTCACGGGCACGCAGAAGATTCTCGAGGGCGTGACGCTCGCGTACGGCGTCGACTGGCTGCGCGAGGAAGGCACGAGCGACGGAGCGCTCGATTTCGGTGGCGGCTTCATGCTGCCGACCTCGTTCGAGCTCACGCGCACCACGTGGGCGCCGTTCGCCGAAATGCGCATCGAATCGAAGATCGGCCTGTCGACCCAGCTCGGCGTGCGTATCGACGATCCCGATGGCGCGAGTTCAGTCACGAGCCCGCGCGTGCGAGTGGCCTACGAGGCGGGCGATTCCGGCTTCACGATCGCGGGCGCGTGGGGCAAGGCGTTCAAACTACCGAGCTTCTACGCGCTGGGGCATCCGATCGTCGGCAACCCGGATCTCGTGCCGGAGCGCGGCGAATCGTACGAGCTCGAGTTGTCGCAGGAGATCCTCGGCGGCGCGGGGCGCGTCAGCTTCACGTGGTTCGACAGCGAGTTCCGCAACGCGATCGATTTCGACGCGGGTCCGCCACCGATGCTCGTGAACCGCAACCGCGTGGACACCGACGGCTTCGAGCTCGCGGGCCGCGTCGGCCTCAACGAGCAGTGGGCGTTCGATGCGAGCGTCACGCAGGCGAAGAGCGAGATCGCCGGCACCGGCGAACAGATGCGCAACCGCCCCGAGTGGCGCGGCGGCGTCGGCGCGCACTGGTCACCGTTCGCGGCGCTGGAGTTGTCGGCCGCGGCGACGTATGTCGGCTCGGCGCGCGACTCGTCGATCCCGACCGGCGACCTGCGGCTCGATTCGTACACGCGCATCGACGTGAGCGCCGCGTGGCAGGTGTCGCCGAAACTCCAGGCGTACCTCGCCGTCGACAATCTCACGGACGAGCAGTACGAGGAATTCATTGGCAACGAAGTGCGCGGTATCTTGCCGCGCGCGGGCGTGCGGTTCAGCTTCTGAGTTCGTTGGGGACGGACTTCAAGTCCGTCCCCTTCGAATTTTGGCAAGTATGGCGCGCAGCTCCTTGACCGCGAGCAGATCTTTCTCGCGTCCGAGTGCTTCCTTCGCGCGGATGAGATCTTCGATTCCGATGACGCGAACGCGGTGGCCAAACAACTCCACCGTCTCCGCATTCGCGGCGACTCTGGCGAAATCACCGACTCCGGTTATCGACCCCAGCACGTCGAGCGCGCCGAGATCGGTCTGTAAATAGAGATTCTTGAGATCGACAACCGGTGACGGATTGTCGATGAAGGAATGTCGTTGAGGATTGTGCCGATGTGTCGGATGGAGATCCTTGAAGGCCTCGCGCAGCTTTTCGACATTCGCGGCGGTGAGAATGGCGCAGATGTCGAGGTCGCGCGTCACCACGATCGAGCCATGAAGCACCGCGCCGAATCCGCCGACGATGACGAATTCGATGTCAGCCGCGAGCAGGCGCTGGAGGAGTCCGTTCAGTTCTGTCACGCAGTGCCCGGCCAGCTTTCTCGAGTTCCAATGCGAGCGTCAATGCTTGCTGATGCTGCAGAAGTCGCTGTTCGTGTGTGCAGCGCAACGATGCATCCACGAGGCTCATGTCGAACCCAGCAAGCTCTGCTTCCTTGATGTCTTCCATTTGCCGACGAGGATACTGCATGTGCGCGCGGCAAAGAAAAGGGGCCGGACTTTTGAGGTCCGACCCCTTTTGCTAGCAAACGAGGAATGTCCCCATTAATTCTTGATGTCGAGGACCACTGGCTTGTAGCCGCCGCGGCTGCGGAACCAGAGGATCAGTCCGAGATACACGACCAGCATGATCACCGGCAGCCAGGCGATCGTGCGCAGCGCTTCGAGCTTCGACTCGGCGTCGATCCTGGCGACGACCTCCTGGTCTTCCGCCGAGAGCGTCGCGCGCTTCTCCGGCACCACGGCGGTGTACGCGCCGAACATGCCGCTGCGCTGCTCGGTCACGGCGGCCGAGAGCTGCGTGTTGTTGCGCGCGTCGTGCTCGGCGATGTGCTGAACCATCGCGCGGTCCTGCACGCCGCCGATGACCGGCGAACCCACGATGCCCGCGGCCAGCATGCCGACGCCGGCCACGACGTTCAGCGTGATGGCGCCGCCACGCGGTGACTGTTCGGACACCACGCCCAGCGATGTCGGCCAGAAGAACGCCTTGCCGACGCCGTACACGGTGGCCGCCACCAGCAGCATCACACCCGTCGTCTTGGAGAGCAGCACCAGGCCCACCGCCGCGATGGCCGCCGAGATGGCGAGCAATCCCAGCGGCGAGAACTTGTGCACCAGCGGGCCCGCGAACAGGCGCAGCACGAGCACCAGCGCCATCGCGTAGATCAGCACCCAGCCACCCGAGAGTCCGATCTCCGCCATCGCCGGCGTCATCATCGCCGTGATCCAGCCGTCCGTGCCGAGCTCGGTGACCGCCAGCGGAATCATCACGAGGGTCATGATGATGAACAGCGGCTTGCCGGGCGAACGCGCCCAGATGCCGTAGCCGATCGTGATCGCCGCGATCAGCACCCACTCGACGGTGGTGGACCAGCCGAGCACACGGCCGAGCTCGAGCACCATGAGGACGGCGACGATGAACGCGCTGATGAAGCCGGCTTCGGCCAGCATCTCGCGATACGACACGCCCGCGGCGACGCGCTCGCTCTGCGGGAACACGCGCGGCAGCAGCATCACGATGTACGTGACCACCGGGATCAGCATCAGCGCCATCTTGTAGCGCCAGCCCATGTCACCGGGCAGCGCGAGCGCCAGGAGGCCGCCGATGACGAAGCCGGCCGGCCAACCGGCATGGAGGCGGTTGAGCCACGTGGTCTTGTCGTGCCGGAACTCGCGCGCGATCAGCGGATTGATGCCCGCTTCGACCGCGCCGTTGCCGAGCGACAGCACGAAGCTGCCCCAGTACAGGCCCCAGTAACCGTCGGCGCGCACCAGCAGGATGAACCCGATGACGTGCGAGGCGGCGGCGAACCACAACGTGGCCTTGAAGCCGATCTTGTCGATGATCAGCGAGAGAAGAATGATGCTGATCGCGAAGGGCCACAGGCCCACGCCGAACAGCTCACCCTTCTGCGTTTCGGAGAGTCCGAACTCCACACCCCACGCGTCGATCGAGAACGCGCGCAGGATGAAGCAGAAGGACGTCGCGACCAGCGCGGCGAAACACACCGCGAAAGTCTTCTTGGCCTCGGCAGACGCCGGCACCGCGCCGGTCATAGTGGCTTCTGTACTCATTGCCCAACCCCTCGTGAATAGTTAGCTATTTCTCTAGATCTTCGTCCAGGCGCTGTTCGCCTGGCCTGACTTCAACACGGCCTCGATGAACGCCATCACGCGCGTGCCGGTGACGGCATCGGGCGCGAACAGCGACGCCGCCTTCGGCGATCGGTTCTCCAGCCGCGCGGTGACCCGCTCGGCGAAATCGGTGTAGAGCTGCGAGAACGCTTCGATGAAGCCCTCGGGATGGCCGCCCGGCAGCCCCACGGAGCTCGTCGGCGTGCCCGGATCGCCGCGGCGCACGTAGCGCGGCGGCTCGCCCGCCTCGACGATGAGCAGCTCTTCGGGCCGCTCCTGGAACCACAGGATCGAGCCCGTTTCTCCATACACCCGCAACCGGTGCGAGTTGAGGTGGCCGATGGCGACCTGGCTCGCCCACAAACTACCGCGCGCTCCGTTGCCGAAGCGCAGCAGCACGTTGACGTTGTCGTCGATCGGCCGACCCGGCACGAGGGTCGAGACATCCGCCGCGACTTCGGCGACCTTCTCGCCCGTGACGAACTCGGCGAGCTGGAAGGAATGCGAGCCGATGTCGCCGAGCGCGCCCGCGCCGGCCTGCTTCGGATCCGTGCGCCAGCTCGCCTGCTTCTGGCCGGTCTTCTCGAGCGCGGTAGATAGCCAGCCCTGCGGATACTCGGCCTGCACGACGCGCAGCTTGCCGATGAGACCGTCGGCGATGAGCTGCTTCGCATGGCGGATCATCGGATAACCGGTGTAGTTGAAGGTCACGCCGAGCAACCGTTTCTTCTCGGCCGCGAGCTTCACGAGCTTTTCGGCGTCCGCGAGATTGGTGGTCAGCGGCTTGTCGCAGATGACGTCGAGCCCGGCGTTCAGGCACGCCGCCGACTGAACGTAGTGCACGTGGTTGGGCGTGACGATCGACACGACCTCGATGCCGTCGGGGCGCCTGGCTTCCTCGGCGAGCATGGCCTCGACCGTCGGATAGGCGCGCGCGGGATCGACACCGAGCGCGACCGCGGAACGCTTGCCCTTCTCCGCATCCGACGAGAACACGCCCGCGAGCAACTGGTAGCGCCCGTCCACGCGCGCCGCCATGCGGTGCACGTTTCCGATGAACGCACCCTCACCACCACCGATCATTCCCCAACGCAATGGACGCATCGCTTCAGCCCCAAGGTTTTCAAAAAGATGGAATCAGACCGCGAGCTTCGTCAGGTAGTCGCCGCTGATCTTCACCGACTCCAGGATCGGACGCGTGAACGGCTCTTCCTGCTCGTAGAAGAACGCCTTGGTGCCGTTGGCCTTCGCGGTACCGATGACCGTCTTCCAGTCGATGCTGCCTTCGCCGAGCGCCACGGACGGCGGATCCTTGCCATCGTTCCCGCGCTTCGCCACGTCCTTGACGTGCAACGCGATGACGCGGTCCTTGTACTTGTCGAGCAGCGCAACCGGGTCCTGCTGCGCCACCGCGACCCAGCCCACGTCGAGCTCGATCTTCACGAGATCGGGATCCGTGTTCGCGAATAGATAGTCGAACGCCGTCTGCCCGTCGAACTTCTTGAACTCGGCGCTGTGGTTGTGATAGCCGAAGGACATGCCGGCATCGCGAACCTGCTTGCCGAACTTGTTGAACAGATCCGCGTTCCACTTCCAGTCGGTGAGATCGACCGCCTTCATGCGCTCTTCCCACGGAAGCTTTTCCTTCTCGGGCGACACGCCCGGCGAAGACGCGACGATGTACTTGAGGCCGAGCGCCTTCGCGTCGGCGATGATCTGGTCGCCGTTCCTGGCGATGTCGCCCGCGCCCGCGTGCGTGCTGACGAGCGAGAAGCCGATGTCGCGCATGAACTTCGCGAGCTCGGCGGGTTTCTTGCCGTAGTAGCCCGCGAATTCGATTTCACGGAATCCGGCCGCGTGCACCTTGCGCAGCGTGCCTTCGAGGTCCTTGGCCGCCTCGTCCTTCACGGTCCAGAGCTGGATGCCGAGGGGAACCTTGCTGCCACCCGCGAACGCCGCCCGGGACACGATCGCTCCGGCAGCGATACCCATTCCCGCGGACACGAGAAACGAACGACGGCTCAGCATTGAAACACCCCTCGAATGTTCTGGACGGGCGAGTACAAGCCATTGGGCTGCAAGTCGTCAAGCAGCCCGGCGAGTCTCACTTCCGGGCGCTCACGAGATGACTTTTTCCGTGGGCTCCGCTCGCGATTTCGGCATCATGATTTCCCCGAGACAACGCCGCAGGTCCACGAGACGCGGCGGTTTGCTCAGCACGGCGCGGACGCCGTCGGGCGTATCTCCCTCGGCGACCAGCCGCTGGCCCCATCCCGTGAGCATGAAGACCACGGTTTCAGGCGCCGCCGCCTTGATGGCGGCCGTGACCGCACGCCCGTCGACGTGCGGCATCCCGAGATCGGTGAACACCACCGGAAACGGTTTGCCCTCGGCCTGTGCATCCTGAAAGGCTTCGATGCCCGCCTTGCCGCCGTTGGCCGTCACGATTTCGTGGCCTTCGTTCTCGAGCACTTCGCGCAGGGATGTCAGGAGGACCGGATCGTCGTCGACGATGAGGATGCGCGTGAGGCGCGGAACCGGCGCATGCACGGCCGCAATCGACTCGACCGCCGGCGTGGTTTCCGGGAAGAGCACCCGGACCGTGGTCCCTTTTCCGGGCGCGCTCACGATGTCGATCTCGGCGCCGTGACGCTGCGTGATGCCATACACCATCGCGAGTCCGAGCCCCGAACCGCGCTCGCCCTTGGTCGTGAAGAACGGCTCGAAGCAGCGGCGGCGCGTCGCGTCGTCCATGCCGACGCCCGAGTCCTCGACTTCCACGACGACGCGGCGGCGCGATCCGTCCGCATGCGCCGAGCGCAGGGTCAATCTACCGCCCGCGGGCATCGCATCGATCGCGTTGAAGACGAGATTCACGAGCGCCTCGCGCAGCTCGCCCTCGATGGCCATCACGGTGGGATCGCCGGCGACCGCATCGACGTTCGCGTCGATCACGACGCCGCGCTGCTGCGCGATGTTGCTCCAGCGCGCGCGCGTGAGCTCGAGCACTTCGCGCAGCACCCGATTGATCGCGACGGATTTCAGTTCGAGCTGCGCCGGGCGCTTGCGATAGAACTCGCCCATGCGCGCGACCGTATGCGCCACGTCGTCGACCGAGCGCTGGATGATCTTCAGTTGCTCGCGGGCGCGCGGACTGAAGCCGCTTTCGTACGTGAGCAGCGCATCCACGTAGACCGCCACCGGCGAGATCGCGTTGTTGATGTCGTGGGCGATGCCGCTCGCCATCTGGCCGAGCGCGCGCAGCCGCTCGTGTTCGAGCACGGCCTGCTGCGTGCGCCGCAGGTCGTCGTATGCCTGACGCAGCGAATCGTGCAGCCTCGCCTGGTGGGCCGCGAGCGAGACGTGATCGCAGAGCTGGCGCAGGAACTCGCGCTCGCCCGCGCTGAATCCGTCGAGGACGCGTCGCGCGACGATCAGCACGCCGAAGACCGGACCGCGCTGCTCGGAGTGCAGCGGAACGCAAACGATCGAGCGCAGTCCCGCGCGCGCGAGCCGCTGCGGGAACGGGAACTTCACCGCGGCAATGTCCGGCTCGTACACGAGCGAGCCCGCCACGCAGCGGCCGAGGCCGTTGCGATCGGTCGGAATGCGCGAGTTCGCGGACATCGCCATCTCGAGCGCGAGCGATTCGCTGCGCGCCCCGACACGATTCACCGTGAGGATTCCATCCTGCGCCTCGTAGCTGCACAACATCGTGAAGTCGACCGGCAGGTGCTCTTCGAGGCTGCGCACCACGACCTGGAAGATGCTGTCGAGGTCCTGGCGTTCCGCGATCGCGCGCGTGATCCGCTGCAGCAGGCTCAGGCGTTCGAGCTGCAGCAGCGCGCTGCCTTCCGCCGTCTGGCGCACGCCGATTTCCTGGCGGAGCTCGGCGTTCAGCATCTCGAGCTCCGACGTGCGCGCCGCCACACGCACCTCGAGCGCCTCGTTGATCGAGAGCAGTTCCTCTTCCGCGCGCATGCGGCGCATCGTGTCGGCGGTGCCCATCTGGATCAGATGGAACAGCAGCATGAGTCCGCCCGCGAAGACACCGAAGTGCGCGGTCATCGCGAACCTGCTGATGGCCATCTCGGAGAACAGCATGAGGGAGTGCGCGAGCGCCGCCGCCAGCGCGTAATACGCGAGCGCGTGCGCGAGCCGATCGCCTTCGCGGCGCCGCCACAGCCAGATGCCGACCGGGATCCACAGCAGCGGGATGGGCAACAGGCTCGGACGGATGATGCCGAGGAAGACGGGCGCGTTGGCGTAACGCGGCAGCCACTGGAACAGCGCGAAGAGGCCCGCCGCTGCCGCGATCGTGGCGCACGCGAACAACATATTGGAGATCTTTTCCGAGGGTCGCCACCACACGACGAGCGCGGCGCCAAGCGGCAGTAGATAGGCGGGTGGCGCCCAGGTGCCGGAACGCAGACTGCTGATCACTTCATTGAGGCCCTCGAAGGGCGACGCGGGCTCGAGGGCGGCCATCACGTGCAACACCTCGAGAAAGCCCGCGACCGCGAAGACAATGGCGAGCAATCGCACGCGCGTCTCGCCCGTGCGCCAGCCCAGATCCCAGAACAGGAAGGACACCGCGACCGTTGCCAGCGCGATGCCGGTGTTGAGGATGGTATGGAGGACGGGGAACCCCGGACTTGGCGAAGCGAAGATCGCCGCGCCCGCAATCGCGGTCACGCCCAGCGCGATGAGGAAATCGCGCCCGGGATGAAGCTGCGCTTTGACGTCCAATCGCCCCCTCCCTGCGCGGCGAAAAATTCTGAGGCGAGGATACTCCCACCCACAGGCCGCCGCGCCATGCTCCAAAGTATGATGCCCAGCTTATGAACAATCGCCTCGACCGCCCCGTCGACCCCGCCCGCGACCACACCCTCGGCGCCGACGACGCGCCGATCACGCTGGTCGAGTACGGCAGTTACGACTGCCCCCATTGCCGCGCCGCGAACGGCAGGATTTCCGAGGTCCGCAGCCAGCTCGGCGAGCGGGTCCGATACGTGTTCCGGCATCGCCCCCTCACTGGAAGCGAGATCGCGCGCCGCGCGGCCGACCTGGTCGAACAGGCCGCGTCGCCCGAAGAATTCTGGAGCGCACACGTATCGTTGATGACCCGCTCGCGCACGCTCACCGAGGACGACTTGCAAGCGGTCGCCACCGACCTGCGATTGCCCGAGATCGATCCCGACATCCGCGTCGCCATCGAGTCCGACGCGCAGGCGCGCGTCGATGCGGATATCGCGAGCTCGCATGCGAGCGGCGTGCGGTTCACGCCTACCTTCTTCATCAACGGGCAACGTTACGACGGCCCATGGGACGAGGCTTCGTTCACCGACGCGATGCTCGGTTCGCTGGGACATCGCGTGCGCACCGCGGCACTGGAATTCGCGAGCTGGGCGCCGTCGACCGGCGTGATGCTGCTGTTCGCGACCGTGCTCGCCATCGTGTTGATGAACTCGCCGCTCGGCGACGACTTCGCCGCGCTGTGGGCGACCGAGCTGGGACTGCGCTTCGGCGGCGCCGAGTTCAGCATGTCGCTGCTGCATTGGGTTAACGACGCGTTGCTCATCGTGTTCTTCCTGGTCGTGGGGCTCGAGATAAAACGCGAGTTCACCGTCGGGCACCTGGCGACCCGGCGCAGCGCGGCGCTGCCGATCGCCGCGGCCATCGGCGGCATGGCGGTGCCCGCTCTTATATATGTGTCCCTGATCTCGTTGACGGAGGCCGGCGCCGCCTGGCATCACGGTTGGGGCGTGCCCATGGCGACCGATACCGCGTTCGCGGTGGCGTTGATCGCCGTGATGGGCCCACGCGTGCCGGTCGAGTTGCGCATCTTCCTGACCGCGGCGGCCATCGTCGACGACATCGGCGCGATCATCGTCGTGGCGATCTTCTACTCCGGCGATTTGAACTACCCCGCACTCGGCGGCGCGCTGCTCTCGGTGGGAGCGCTCGCGATGCTCAACAAGTGGGGGGTGTACCGCGTCTCGCCGTACGTGCTGGTCGGAATCGCGCTGTGGATCTGCGTGCACGTCGGCGGACTGCACGCGACACTGGCCGGCGTGCTGCTCGCCGCGTTCATACCCACGCGGCCGCCGCCTGACTACCGCGCACTGCTGGCGCAGGAGGATGCGATCCTCACCGCGGAGGCGAGCCGCGCGGGCGAGCAGTATCGGCATGGCCCCTCGGAGCCCGCATTGCGCGAACTCGATGCGATCCACGACCGGCTCGAGTCGCCGGCGGATCGGCTACTGCGCAACGTCGCTCCGCGGTCCAGCTTCTTCGTCTTGCCGATATTCGCGCTCGCGAACGCCGGCGTGGTGATCGGCGCGCAGGCGCTTGGTGAGCACGGAGTGCTGATGGCGGCGATCGTCTGTGGATTGACTCTCGGCAAACCAGTCGGGTTCTTCGTCGCGTCGTGGCTCGCGGTGAAATCAGGGGTTGCCGAGAAACCCGCGGCCTATTCGTGGCGGCAGTTGCTCGGCGCCGGCGCGCTCGGCGGCATCGGCTTCACGATGTCGTTGTTCATCGCCGGGCAGGCGTTTCCGGTGGAGGGTGATTTCGCGGCGGCGAAGATCGCGGTGTTCGGCGCGTCGGTGTTGTCGGCGATCGCGGGGGTCGTGATTCTGTGGAATGCGCAGAAGGATGACGCGGCGGGGTGAGTTATACGTCTATATGTTGCATAACACACTGGCGTCGTTTGACGACATGCGGCGGCCGTGGTCTATTTGAATCAATAGTTAGCGGAGAGGGGGAGTCTGATATCTATGCAGTATGTCGAAAAATATGACTTCTTTTGGCCGTCTAATTAAGAGTTAGGCGGCAGTGTTAGACCAGCATGAATCCCCTTCGTACTAAGCTGAGTCGCCGACTTCGCGACCTCTCCGTCGAGGAACGGGCATGGCCTGGACGCGACGATGGATTTGCGAGCTTGGTGTTTGAAGGAAACGAGTTCGCACACTTTCACGACTGGTGCGAAATCGACATCCATCTAGGTAAGGATGTGATTGCTCGGGAGCGCCTTGTCCGCCAGCCTTCTCGGGTTCATCCCAAACGTGCTAAAGGCTCCCCGTGGTACGAGATGACACTCAAGACTGCTTCAGATATAGACGAGGCTGTCCGCCTTGTGCGGCTGGCCATTCTTGGGCTCGGTAGTACCAAATGATTAAGATGTGGGCATGCGTGCTGCCGCCTAACACCTCGTTCGAGCGGACGCGTGAGGGATAGAGTGCCAAGCTCATACTGCGGCGCGCGCGCCGCTCAACTCAACCGTTAGAGGACACGAAGATTTCGACCTCACCGTATGAACGTCTGCTGCTCCACCCGAACGGCAAGCCATTCTCGGGTGTCGAGCGCATTGACGAAGAGCGAACGATCCTCAGGACCTGGACTGAAGACGGAACACTCATCCTGGAGGCGGGGCTCGACGTCAATCGCGAGTACGACGGCGCGTACAAGTCGTGGTGGGACAACGGCATCATTAAGGAAGAGGGTACCTTTCGCTCCGGAAAGCGCGTCGGGACGTATCGCTGGTATCACGAGTCGGGTGAGCTTTGGAGTCAGCACACTTATGACTGACGTGTCCTCTAACACCTCGTGTATGGACTCCTCCGTCAAGTAGCCTGATCTGACCTCTTCATCCTGCCTGAGCGAGACGCGGCTGCATACGTGTATCCGTCCTGTTGATGGGCGAGCGTTGCTGCCCCGGACATCATGAGAGTCGCCGACGCGGAGCCAATCACTGGAGGGGTCTAGAGGACCAGAGGTGTTATCGGCTTATCCGCGTCGGCGGCCGTTCCGCTCTTGCATGAAGGATGGTGGTGCCGCAGGAGAAGTGGTTATGGATGGGTCGTGAAGTCGCGCTCGTGACGCCAGGTGGCCCACACAATGCGAGCGAGCTTGTTAGCGAGAGCCACGGTCGCTTTGTTGTGGCCGCGCCGCTCTTGCAAGTCGAGCGCCCAGTTTCGCAGCCGATCGAGCGTGAGTCCTCGGTTCTGTGCGGATCGCGCCGCGAGCAGCACGGACCTGGCGCCATGGATGAGCAAAGTTCTCAAGTACGGATCGCCTTGCTTGCTGATGCGCCCGAGACGCCGGCGCTCGCCAGAGGAGTGCTCACGCGAAGTGAGGCCTAGATAGCTTGCGAAGTGGCGTGCGGTCGGGAAGCGCTGGATGTCGACGACGGAAGCACGTAGCGCCGTGGCAGTGAGGTCGCCGATGCCGGGGATCTTGAGCAGTCGCTCGATGACGGGGTCGTGGACATGCAGGCGCTTGAGCTCGCGGTCGAGATGCTTGCAACGCTGCTCGAGCGCGCCGATCTCTTCCAAGAGCTCGAGCAAACTCGAGTGCAAGAGGGTGGGCACAGGGCTTGAAGGATCCGCGATCGCCGCTCGCACCGCGTCAATCGCGCGCTTCGGACCCAGCGGGATGCCGATGCCGAACTCACGCAAGCAGCCGCGCAGGAAGCTGATGCGCGAGCTGCGGGCACCCATCCACTGCGATCGCAGCCGATGCAGCTGCTGCACCGCCTGCTGATCGACCGACTTGATCGGCACCGGCCGAATGTCCGGGCAGCGCACGGCCTCGATGAGAGCGGCCGCATCGGCGGCATCGGTTTTGTTGCGCCGGACGTAGGCTCGAGCGTACTGGGCCGGCAGTAGACAGACCTCATGTCCCTGATCGCGAAGTCGCCGGGCGTGGTGATGAGCCGAGCCACACGCCTCCATGACAATGCGGCAGGCAGCGCGATTGACGAAGAAGCGATCAAAACGAGCGCGGCTCAATCGTTGCCGATCGACAATATGTCCGCGCTCATCGGCCAGGGCGATCTCGAAGACGTTCTTTGCCAGATCCACACCGACAGTCGTAGCATTCATGGAGGACTCCTCTTGTTGGGGCTAGCTGATGCAACACATACAGCTTGGCACATTGATGCCGAATTGCTTCGGCAGGAGGAGTCCATCTCATCA
>JAFAGC010000013.1 GCA_023423065.1 Pseudomonadota bacterium | reverse complement strand
CAACCACACCAGCGCGCCGAGCAGCGCCGTCGCGCTGACGGCGATACCGGCGATCACGCCGCGATTCACCTGGTAACCCGGCACGCCCGTGTCGAACATCAGCACGGAGCCGAAGACGAACGCGACGATTCCGCCGAGCCCGAGTAGGCCGAAGCTCGGCGCGAACGCCTCGGCGATCAGCATCGCCGCGCCGAGCACGATCAATCCGAGCCCGGCGTAGTTAACCGGCAACATCTGCAGTGCATAGGCCGCGAGCAGCAGGCTGATCGCGCCGACCACACCGGGCAGGATCGCACCGGGATTGAAGCCTTCGAAAAGCAACCCGTAGAGGCCGATCAGAAGCAGCACATAGGCGACGGTCGGATTGCTCAGCACCGTGAGGAGTTCGAGCCGCCATCCCGGCTCGATCCGTCGCACCACCGCGCCGGCGGTGTTCAGCGTGACGGGACCGCGCGCGGTCTGCACCGTGCGGCCGTCGACCTTCTCGAGCAATTCGTCGACGTCGGCCGCGATCAGATCGATGACCTTGCGGCCCAGTGCATCGCCGGAACTGAGGGACGCGCCGCTGCGCACCGCCGATTCCGCCCAGTCGGCATTGCGGCCGTAGCGCTCGGCCAGTCCGCGGATGTAGGCCGCGGCGTCGTTCACGACCTTGGCCTCCATGGCATCGGATGGCCTGGCGTCGCCGGCGGGTTCGCCGGGTGGCTTCCAGGTTCCCCCCAGCGGAACGGGGGTCGCCGCGCCGAGATTCGTGCCGGGCGCCATCGCGGCCACCGGGCACGCATAGAGAATGTACGTGCCGGCGCTCGCCGCACGCGCACCCGAGGGCCCGACCCAGCAGATCACCGGAACAGGCGAGGCAAGCACATCCTTGACGATGTCGCGCATCGCGGTGTCGAGCCCGCCGGGTGTGTCGATCCGCACGACAATGGCGCTCGCACCCATCTTCTCCGCGCGGGCGCGCGCATCGGCCACCTGGTTTTCGCTCGCCGCGCCGATCGGCCCGTCGATCTCGACGAGCGCCACGGGACCGGACGGCGTCGCGCGCGCGACGTGCGGCGCGAGAAGCGCCAATCCTGCGATGAGGATCCAGCGGGCCATGCGGCCGAGTATATGAACCCATCCCGAGCGCGCCGATCAGCGGTTGCCTTCGAAACGACGTCGCGCATGGGCGTCGGGCGCAGTGCAGGCGGATGCTGACACGCGGGTTTATCATTCGGGCGTGAGCGAGCACGCCGACAAATTCGATCCTCGCGAGTACATCCCGAACCTGCCGCGGCGGCCGGGCGTGTATCGCATGTACGGCGCGCCCGCGGACGGCGCGCCGGACGGCCGGGGCGAACTCCTGTATGTCGGCAAGGCCCGCAGCCTGCGCGATCGCGTGGGCAACTACTTCCTCGCGAGCAACGTCGACCCGAAGGTGCAGGCGCTGGTCGGGCAGATCGCGCGCATCGAGGTCACGCTCACCAGCTCCGAAACCGAGGCGCTGCTGCTGGAATACAACCTCATCAAGGAGCACCGTCCGCGCTACAACATCGTGCTGCGCGACGACAAGAGTTTTCCGTACATCTATCTACCGTCGGGGCACGAGTTCCCGCGCCTGGTGTTCTACCGCGGGCCGCGCAACCTGCCGGGGCGCTACTTCGGGCCGTTCCCGAGCGCGGGCGCGGTGAAGGAAACGCTGCTCTCGGTGCAGAAGATCTTCCGCATCCGCAACTGCCGCGACAGCTTCTTCGAGAACCGCAGCCGGCCGTGCCTGCAGCACCAGATCGGCCGCTGCTCGGCGCCGTGCGTGAAGCTGATCTCGCGCGAGGACTACGCGCGCGACATCGGCGCGGCGGTCAAGGTGCTCGAAGGGCGCAACGACGAGGTGAACGCGGAACTCGCGCGCGCGATGGAGCAGGCCGCGGATGCGCTGCAATACGAGCGCGCCGCCTCGCTGCGCGACCAGCTCGCGGCGCTCAAGCAGGTCCAATCGCAGCAGATCGTCACCGCCGAGGGCGACCGCGACATCGACGTGTTCGGCCTGGTCGGCGAACCGGGCGAGTTCGCGATCTCGGTGATGATCATCCGCGGTGGTCGCAACCTCGGTTCGACCTGCTACTTCCCCAAGGGATCTCTGGCGGAACCGAACGAGGCGCTCGCATCTTTCCTGATGCAGTACTACGCGAGCACGCCGCCGCCGCCCGAGATCCTCGTCAATCTGGATCTCGAGGAAGCCGAGGCGCTCGTGAAGGCGCTCGGCGAACGGGCAGGCAGCAGCTCGCGGCTGTGGCGACCGTCGCGCGCGTTGCCGGCGCGCTGGATGGCGATGACCGTCGACAACGCGACGCAGGCGCTGCGCATGCGCCGCGCGCGCAAGGCCGACATCGCCGACATGCTCGGAGCGCTCGGAACATTGCTCGGTCTCGGGCAGGCGCCGAAGCGCCTCGAGTGTTTCGACATCAGCCACACGGCGGGCGAGGGGACGGTGGCCTCGTGTGTCGTCTTTGGGCCGGAAGGACCGATGAAGAAGGAATACCGGCGCTTCAACATCACCGGAATCACGCCCGGCGACGACTACGGCGCGCTGCGCCAGGCATTGAAGCGGCGCTACGAGCGCGTGCGGGCCGGCGAAGTGGTCGCGCCGGACGTGTTGCTCATCGACGGCGGCCTGGGCCAGATCAATGAAGTACACACGGAGCTGGCGCAACTCGGCTTCGGCGACCTGAAGCTCGTCGGCGTCGCGAAGGGACCGGACCGCAGGGCAGGGCAGGAAAGATTGTTTGTGCACGGCTCGGACGCCGCGATCGCACCGGGGCCCGATTCTCCCGCGCTGCGCGTGATCCAGCGCATCCGCGACGAGGCGCATCGCTTCGCGATTACCGGACATCGCAAACGACGCGCCCGCCGTCACAACGAATCCGTGCTTGAAACCGTACCCGGCCTGGGTCCGGCGAAACGGCGTGCGCTGCTGCGGCACTTCGGCGGCATGCAAGGTCTCATGCGCGCGGGTCTCGGCGATCTCGAAGCGGTCTCCGGGATCGGGACAACGCTGGCACGCAACCTTTATGATCACTTGCACCCGGGCGCCTGAGAGAAGTCCCACAAGTGAAACTCGAGTCGAGATGATCTGGAACCTGCCGAACACGTTGACCTGGCTGCGCATCTTCGCGATCCCGCTGGTCGTCGTGCTCTTCTATCTACCGTTCCAGTGGGCCGACCCGGCCGCCGGACTGCTGTTCGGGCTCGCCGGCATCACCGACTCGCTGGACGGGTATCTCGCGCGTCGCATGGGCCAGACCTCGCGGCTCGGCGCCTTCCTCGATCCGGTGGCCGACAAACTGATCGTGGCCGTGGCGCTCGTGCTGCTCGTCAGCAAGGACATGCCGCCGATTTTCATTCCCGGGCTCGAAGGCCTCGACGGCGGACGCGCGACGCTGCGACCCGAAACCGTGTCCGTCATCCTCGTGTTGTGCTCCGTCGTGATCATCGGCCGCGAGATCGCGATCTCCGCGCTGCGCGAGTGGATGGCGGAGATCGGTCAGCGCGGCAAGGTCAAGGTGAGCAAGCTCGGCAAGTTCAAGACGATCCTGCAGATCGTCGGACTGTCGTGCATGTTGTTCCGCTGGGATCTGCCGATCCTGCCCGGCATCTCGCTGCCGGTGTTCGAGATCGGACTCGTGCTCACCATCGTCGCCGCGGTGCTCACGCTCATGTCCGCCATTGCGTACCTGCGCGCCGCCTGGCCCGACCTTCGGGGTCACGCTTGACCCGATCGGTGTGCGTGTTCTGCGGCTCGGCCCCCGGGGCGCGCCCTAGCTACTCGCGGGCGGCCGAGGAACTCGGGCGCGCGCTCGCCGAGCGCAGCATCACGCTCGTGTACGGAGGCGGGCGCCTCGGTCTCATGGGCATCGTCGCGGACGCGGCGCTCGAGGCCGGCGGACGCGTCATCGGCGTCATTCCGCGCATGCTCATCGAGCGCGAACTCGCTCATCCGGGACTCACGCGCCAGCACGTCGTCACGACCATGCACGAGCGCAAGACGCTGATGGCGGAAATGTCGGACGGGTTCGTCGGGCTTCCCGGCGGCATGGGAACCTTCGACGAGCTGGTCGAAATCGTGACCTGGGCGCAACTCGGACTGCACGCCAAGCCCGTGATCCTCGCGAACATCGACGATTACTTCTCGGCGATGTACGGCATGCTCGATTACGCGGTCCAGGAAGGCTTCGTGACGGCCGAAAGCCGGGCGCGCTGGCGCAATGCCGATTCGGTGACCCGCGTCATGCAAATCCTTGCCGGCGAGGGTATTTCTTGACTTGCCGGGCCGCCGCCCTAGAATCTCCGCCCTCTCCAGGGCGCGGGAATAGCTCAGTTGGTAGAGCACGACCTTGCCAAGGTCGGGGTCGCGAGTTCGAGTCTCGTTTCCCGCTCCAATCCCTCCGGATACTCTCTGTCCGGATCGCGGCTAGGTGGCAGAATGGTTATGCAGCGGCCTGCAAAGCCGTCTATGCCGGTTCGATTCCGACCCTAGCCTCCAACTCCATCATGTCACTAGCCCCGGTGGCGGAACTGGTAGACGCAACGGACTTAAAATCCGTCGGTCGCAAGGCCATGCCGGTTCGATTCCGGCCCGGGGCACCATTCTCGATGTCGAATTCATGCTGAGCGTCAGGGGTCTGCACCTGTGGCGCGGGGATCGTCACGTCCTGCGCGGCGTGAGCTTCGATGCGGTCGCCGGACAATGCGTCCTGCTCACCGGCAAAAACGGCGCCGGCAAGACCACCCTGCTGCGAGCCATCGCGGGGTTGCTCGATCCCGAGGAAGGGCAGGTGTCCTGGCGAGGCGCGCCCGCTCGCCAGGTCCGCGACGATTTCCACTCCGAGCTCGCCTATCTCGGTCACGAACCGCCCCTCAAGGGCGACCTCACGGGACGCGAGAACCTCGCGTTCTCCGTAGGGATCCGGCGCAAGGTCGAGTCCGCCGAAATCGAGGCGGCCCTGAAACGCACCGGCGCCCACGGATTCTCGGATCGCGCCGTGCGCACGCTCTCGGCGGGCCAGCGCCGCCGCATCGCGCTCGCGGGAGTGTTGCTGGCGCAGGCCGCGTTGTGGCTGCTCGACGAACCGACGACTAACCTCGATGCCGACGGGCAACAGCTCGTGTCCGATCTCGTGGCCGAGCAGCTCGCGCGGAACGGCGTCGTGGTCGCGGCCATTCACCATGTTTTGCCCGTCGGGGAATCGTCGGTCATCACGCTGGAGCTGCCGTCTTCATGAAGACCGGTTCCCTGACCGCCGCGCGGCTCGTCGCGATGCGCGATCTGCGCCTGGCTTTCCGCAAACCCTCGCAGCTCCTGCAGCCGCTGGTGTTCTTCCTGATCGTGGCGACGTTGTTCCCGTTGACATTAACCCCGGAGTTGTCGCGCCTGCGAGACGCGGCGCCGGGTGTCCTGTGGGTGGGCGCATTGTTATCCTCGCTGCTGGCGCTCGAATTCCTGTTCCGCGACGACGCGGTCGATGGAACGCTCGAGCAGTTCGCGTTGTCGGGTCAGTCGCTGACCTGGATGCTGTTCGCGAAGACCTGCACGCACTGGTTGCTGACCGGACTGCCGCTGGCGCTCGCCGCGCCGATCGCGGCGGTCGGGTTGGGCGTGCCGGGCGAATCGATGTTCGGCGTGGTCGCCTCGCTGGCCCTCGGCAGCTTTGCGCTCAGCCTGCTCGGCGCGATCGGGGCGGGGCTCACGCTGGGCGCGCGTCGCGGCGGTGTGTTGCTGTCGATGTTGACGCTGCCGCTCGCGGTGCCGATCTTGATCTTCGGTGCGCGCGCCACGGAGCTGGCGATCAACGGCGCGGACATCGCGGCGCCGATGTACCTGTTGGGCGCGATCGCCGTGCTGGGATTGACGCTCGCGCCACTCGCGGCAGCCGCCGCGGTGCGAATTGGGTTGGAGTAAGACTGATACATGGCCGCCTGGACCTGGTTTCATCGATTGGGATCGCCGCCGCACGTGTTCGCGTTCGCGCGTCGCTGGACGCCGTGGTTCGGCGGATTCGCCGCGGTCGCGATGTTGATCGCGCTGTACGGCGGGCTCGTTCTCGCCCCTGCCGACTACCAGCAGAAGGACGCGTTCCGCATGGTGTACGTGCACGCGCCGACCGCGTGGCTCTCGCTCATGATCTATTCCACGATGGCTGTCGCCGCCGCGGTCGGCCTCATCTGGCGCATGAAAGTCGCGCACGCCGCGGCCGCCGCCTGCGCGCCGATCGGCGCATGGTTCACGGTCGCCGCGCTCGGCACCGGCATGTTGTGGGGCAAGCCGATGTGGGGCGCGTACTGGGTGTGGGATCCGCGGCTCACCGCCGAACTCGTGTTGCTGTTCCTCTATATCGGTTACATGGGCCTGCGCGCCGGCATCGAAGATCCCGCGAAGGCGGACAAGGCGAGCGCGGTGCTCGCGGTGGTCGGCATCGTGAACGTGCCGATCATCAAGTTCTCGGTCGACTGGTGGAACTCGCTGCACCAGACGGCGACCGTGATGCGGATGGGCAAGCCGACGATGGACGGCGACATGTTGTGGCCGTTGCTGCTCATGTTCGTCGCGTTCGCGTCGTACTTCATCGCCATCCTGCTGATCCGCCTGCGCGCGGAGCTGCTGCGGCGCGAACGGAATGCGAGCTGGATTCGCGAGGTGTTGTCATGAGTGAGTTTTTCGCGATGGGCGGGTACGGCCAATACCTGTGGCCGGCCTTCGCGCTCGGGTTCGGCATCGTGATACTGAACGTGGTGCTCGCGTTGAATTCGCTGGCGAACGCGAAGCAGGAAGCGCGCCGCCGCCTGGAGATCCCGCAATGACGCCGCGCCAGAAACGCATGGTGATGGTGGCGGGCATCGTCTGCGGCGTCGCGGTCGCGGCGTGGCTCGGAACGCAGGCGATGCGCAGCAACGTGATGTTCTTCTTCGATCCATCGCAGGTCGCCGCGGGCGAAGTCCCGTCGGGCGAACGCTTCCGTCTCGGCGGCATGGTCGTGAAGGGCAGCATCGAGAAGACGCCGGGCACGCTCGACGTGAAATTCCTCGTGACCGATTACAAACACACCGTGCCGGTCACGTATTCGAAGATCCTGCCGGACCTGTTCCGCGACGGGCAGGGCGTCGTCGCGCACGGCCGGCTCGAGGACGGCGTGTTCGTCGCGGACGAAGTGCTCGCGAAACACGACGAGAAATACATGCCGCCCGAAGTCTCGCGCTCGCTCAAGGACAATCCCCCGCCACCCGATCCACCCGCTGCGGGCACCTGATGATTCCCGAGCTCGGACATTTCGCGCTGATCCTCGCGTTGATCCTCGCGGGCGCGCAGTTCTTTTTCGGCGTCTTCGGCGCCGCGCGCGGCGATGCGCGCTGGATGGCCGTGGTGCGCCCCGCGGTCGCGGGCCAGTTCGTGCTGGTCAGCGCGGCGATGGCCGCGCTGCTGCATGCATTCGTCACGTTCGACTTCTCCGTCCTGTACGTCGCCGCGAACTCGAACTCCGCGTTGCCGACGTTTTATCGCGTCGCCGCGTTGTGGGGCGCGCACGAAGGATCGTTGCTGCTGTGGAGCTGGATCCTCGTGGCCTGGGCGCTCGCGGTGGCGATCGCGAGCCGCAACCTGCCGGCGACCTTCGCAAGCCGCGTGCTGGGCGTGCTCGGTTTCGTGAGCCTCGGCTTCCTGCTGTTCACGCTCGCGACCTCGAATCCGTTCGAGCGGCTGATTCCGGCGGCCGCCGACGGGCGCGACCTGAATCCGGTGCTGCAGGATCCCGCGCTCGCGATTCATCCGCCGTTGCTCTACATGGGTTACGTCGGTCTTTCCGTGGCGTTCGCATTCGCGTGCGCCGCCATGCTCGAGGGCAAACTCGACGCGGTTTGGGCGCGCTGGACGCGCCCGTGGACGACCGTCGCGTGGGGATTCCTTTCCATCGGCATCGCGCTCGGGAGCTGGTGGGCGTACTACGAACTCGGCTGGGGCGGATACTGGTTCTGGGATCCGGTCGAGAATGCCTCGTTCATGCCGTGGCTCGTCGGGACCGCGCTGATCCATTCTCTGGCGGTGACCGAGAAGAGGGGGCTCTTCAAGAGCTGGACGCTGCTGCTCGCGATCCTCGCGTTTTCGCTGAGCCTGCTCGGCACGTTTCTCGTGCGTTCGGGGGTGCTCGTCTCCGTGCACTCGTTCGCGGCCGATCCGACGCGCGGCATGTTCATCCTCGCATTCCTCGTGATCGTGATCGGCGGCGCGCTCGCGCTGTACGCGTGGCGCGCGCCCTTGCTCAAGTCCGAGGCCGGCTTCGACGCCACGTCGCGCGACGCCTTCCTGCTTTACAACAACATCCTGCTGGTCGCCGCGGGCGCGATCGTGTTCATCGGCACGCTGGGGCCACTGATCGCGGATGCCATCGGCATCGGCACGATTTCGATCGGCATGCCCTGGTTCACCACGATGTTTCCGGTGGCGATCATTCCGCTGCTCGCGCTGGTGCCCATCGGCATTCACGCGGCATGGAAACGCGGCAACCTGCAGGAAAACCGCAACCGCCTGCTGATCGGATTCGGCATCTCGCTGGTCCTCGGACTGATCGTCGTATATGGCCTGTACGGTCCGGGCACATGGATGACGCCCATCGGCATGGTGCTCGGCGTGTGGATCATCGTTTCGTCGCTGTTCGATCCGATCGATCGCCTGCGACGCAGGCTGTCGCTGCCGCGCGCGGTGATCGGCATGACCCTCGCGCACGTCGGCCTCGGCGTGTGCGTCATCGCGATCACGGCCGTGGAGTCGTACACGATCGATCGCGACGTGGCGCTCGGGCCCGGCGAGTCCGTGACGCTCGGCCGGTATTCCTACCGTTTCGACAGCATCCGCGAGGTCGAGGGACCTAACTACGACGCCGTGCAGGCGCAGGTCACCGTGCTGCGCGACGGGCGCGAAGTGGCCGTGCTGCATCCGGAAAAGCGTCACTACTGGGTGCAACGCGCGACGATGACCGAGGCGGGCATCCATAGCGACTTGACGCGCGACTTCTTCGGCGCGCTCGGCGACGACCTGCAGGCGGGACGCTGGAGCATCCGCGCGCAGATCCGGCCGCTCATCAACTACGTGTGGCTGGCGGCCGGGCTCATGGCGCTCGGCGGCGCGCTCGCGGCGAGCGACCGGCGGTACCGGACGAAACCAGCGCAGGCCGCAGAACACGTGCCCTCGGGTGGTGAGGCAGCGGCGCGATGAATCGCTTCGTGATCCCCGCCATCGTGTTCGTCTCACTGGCCGCGGTGCTGTTCGTCGGCGTCGTGCGTTCGCCCGACAAGAGCACGATGCAATCCGCGTTGCTCGGCAAACCCGCGCCGCAGTTCTCGCTGCCGGTGCTCGGCGACGATTCGCGCAAGGTTTCATCCGCGGATCTCGCCGGTCGACCCTGGGTGCTGAACGTCTGGGGAAGCTGGTGTCCCGAGTGTGTCGTCGAACATCCGATGCTGCTCGAGATCGCGCGCGAGAATCGCGTGCCGCTCGTCGGGCTCAACTGGCGCGATGACACCGGCGAGGCGATTCGCTGGATCGAGCGTCTCGGCAATCCGTACAACGTGATCGTCGTCGACCAGGAAGGACGCACCGCGATCGATTTCGGCGTGTACGGCGCGCCGGAGACGTTCTTCATCGATTCGGAAGGGCTCGTGCAGTACCGGCACGTCGGCGCGATGACGCGCGAGGTCTGGGACCGCGAGTTCGCGTCGCGCCTGCCGCGCGGAGGCCTGCCATGAGCCGCGCCGCGCTGGTCCTCGTCGGACTGCTGTGGTCAGCCGGCGCGTTCGCGGTCGACACAACCCAGTTGCCGGATCCTGTGCTGCAGCAGCGTTACGAGAATCTCACGCACGAATTCCGCTGCATGCAATGCCAGAACAACAGCATCGCGGATTCGCCCGTCGGCCTCGCGTCCGACCTTCGCCGTGACGTGGCGGAACAGTTGACCGCCGGCAAGTCGGACGACGAAATCCGCGCGTACATGGTGCAGCGCTACGGCGACGTCATCCTGTTCAAGCCGCCGTTCAAGGCGCGGACCGCCTGGGTATGGATCGCACCGGTGATCTTCCTGGTCGGAGGAATCTTCGTCGGCATTCGCATCGTGCGCCGGCGCGCCTCGCTCGTCGCGAACGACGACACTCCGGTCGAAGCGGAAGAACGCACAGAATGACCATCGTCTTCGTACTGATCGCGGGTACCCTGGCCGCGGGCGCCGCGGCGCTGCTCGTCATCCCACTATTGCGCGCCCGCGGTGATGCGCGACCGGCCTCCCTGGTCACTGCTGGCATCGTGATGTTCGTGTTGCTCGTGGGAGCGGCGGGCGCCTATGCCGTGTTCAGCAACTTCAGCTGGGTCGACGAACCCGTGATGGCGGATACGCCCGCGGCGATGACCGCGCGGCTCGCGAAGCGCCTGGCGAAGGAGCCCGACAATCTCGAAGGCTGGATCATGCTCGGCCGCTCGTACACCGAGCTCGAACAGTTTCCGCTGGCCGCGGGCGCCGGTGTAGGCGCCCCCCCGG
>JAFAGC010000104.1 GCA_023423065.1 Pseudomonadota bacterium | reverse complement strand
CCGCTGAGCGGCGCGGGTCCCACGACCCAGCAAGGCGGACCCGGCAACCCACCCGGTTCTCCCGCGACACCGCCCGGCAATCCGGGAACCGTGCCCGCGCCCGGTCCGGGAGCGGCGGATCGATGATTCGCCACGGGACGAAGAATCGCGGCTTCACGATCATCGAAGTGGTGATCGCGATATTCATCTCCGCGATCATGTTCGCGATCGGTTACAACGCGATCAACCAGGCGCTCGAGAACCGCGACCAGCTCACGGCCTCGCAGGACCGCGTCAACGAGATCCAGCGCGGCATGCGCATCGTCGCGCAGGATTTCTCGCAGATCGTCGCGCGGGCGGCGCGCGACACGGCGGGCAATGGGCAATTGATGCCCGCGATCTATGCCACCGGCTCGGACAACATCGTGCTCACCTTCACCCGCGCGGGCTGGAGCAATCCCGCCGGGATCCAGCGTCCAGCCGAGCAGCGCGTGCGTTATCGCTACTTCGAAGGTTCGCTGGTGCGCGAGCACTGGCTCGCGGTCGACCCGGCTCTCAACTCCGAGCCGCAGCAACGGATCGTGTTCACGGGGATCACCGCGGTGGAGGTGCGCTTCCTCGACCCGGTGTCGCGCAGCTGGCGAAACGACTGGCCCGCCGTCACGGCCAGTGGCCCGGTGAGCTCGATCAACGTCAGTCAGCTCTTGCTGACGCGGCCGCTCGCCATCGAATTCACGGTCGTCTTCGAGGACTGGGGTCGCGTGCAGCGGGTCTTCGAGATACCGACGTGAAACACTCGAAGCAACGAGGCATCGCGCTGCTCGTCGCGATCGTGATGTTCGCCATCGCGACCACGGTGGCGGCCGCGGTCACCTACAACAAGGCGATGGCGGCGCGGCGCGCCGCGGCGACGTTCACGCTCGAACAGGCGTTGCAGGCCGGCATGGCCGCCGAAGCGCTCGCGGGCATCGTGCTCGAGAACAACGCGAGCGCGCAGCGCACGCAGACCAACCAGGATTGGGCGCAGCCCGTCGGTCCGCTCGAGATCGAAGGCACCGGCGTGTGGATCCAGGCGCAGCTCGAAGACCTGCAGGGCCGGTTCAACCTGAACAGTCTCGTGTCATGGAACCCCCAGCTCAACGATTTCGCCGCCGACCAGCACCAGGTCGAGGTCTTCCAGAGGCTGCTCGAAGAACACGACATCGACCAACGCTACGCCGACCTGCTGACCGACTGGATAGATCCGGACATCGCGCCCCTTCCGCAGGGAGGCGAAGATACCTTCTATCTTTCGCAGAATCCGCCTTACAGGCCGCCTAACACGTTCATAACGCACACGTCGGAGCTGCTGGCGCTGCCGGGTTTCGGCGCCGAGAACTTCGCGAAAATCGCACCGTTCGTCACCGCCCTGCCGAACGACGTGCCGGTCAATGTCTGTACGGCAAGCGGCCTGGTTCTCGATGCGACCCGAAACGATCCTGCGAGCAGGACCGAGTTCTCACAGCAGGATCTCAAGGTCCCCCGTGAAAACGATTGCTTTCCGATGCTCCAGGCCTACCTCGCGGGCATCGGCGATGCCAACCTCAGGACGATAGTCACCGATCGGGTGGCGGACAAATCCTCCTGGTTCCGCCTGCGGACTCACATCCGGGTTGGCACTGCGGAATTCGTTTTGTACAGTGTTCTTGTCCGAGAGAGCGACAATCGGGTGCGCACCGTGCAGCGCAGTTTCGGTAGCGAATAACCCCCATCCTTCGAGCCAGATCGCATGAGCGAGTCGTTAGTCATTCAACTGCGCGATGGCGCCACGCCCCAGTGGCTGGTGTGCACGTCCGACGGCCAGGTGGTCGTCAACCGGGTATCCGGCACGCTCGATCAGGCCGCGCAACTCGCCGTCGGGCGGCGCGTCGCGGTCATCGTTCCGCCGGTCGATGCGCTCGCGACCGACTGCGAAGCGCCCGCCAAGGGATCCGCGAAGCTCGCGCAGGTCGTGCCCTTCGCGCTCGAGGAACGGGTCGCAGACGAAATCGAGAATCTCCACTTCGCGCTCGGCGAGCGTTCGGCCGAGACCGGCCGTGTTTCCGTGGTCGTGGTCGAGCGCAAACGCATCGATGCGTGGCTCGGGGAGCTGCGCGTGGCGGGCCTGCAGCCGCAGGCTATCTACTCGGCCGCGACGTTGTTGCCGTCCATGCCGGGACAACTCATCGGATTGCTCGAGGACGATTCGATCACGTTGCGCGGTCCGGACGGACCGCCGCTCGTCTTTCCGTCGGGCTCGATCGCCGATGCGATCGAAATGGCGCTGAGCCAGCTGTCCTCGCCCGTCGCGGGTCTCGAACCCGCCACGCCGGGCCTGCTGTTGTATGCGGGAGAGGACGAATGGAACGCGCACCAGCACGAGATCGACGCATTGCGAGACCGGTTCACCGGCGTCAAGGTCCAGATGCTGCCGCACGGATCGCTGGGTTTGCTCGCGCCGGCGGCGGCGGCCAACGACGCCATCAACCTGTTGCAGGGACCGCTCGCGGTCGCTTCGCCGCTCGAGATGTCCTGGAAGGCCTGGCGCATCGCGGCGGTCCTGGCCGGCACGTTGCTGTTCGTGCACGTCGGCGCCCGCTACTTCGAGCTCACGCAGATCCGGAAAAGCGAGGCGACTCTCGATGCGAACATCGAGGACTCGTTCCGCCAGGCGATGCCGGGACAGATGAACGCCACCAATGCGCGGCGGCGCGTCGAGACCCGGCTCGCCGAAGTTCGCGGCGGCGGCGGATCGGGCAACCTGCTGCCGGCGCTGGCCGCCGTCGCCCAGGCGCGCAGCGCCGCACCCAGCGCCGTGGTCGAGGGCCTGACATTCCGCGACGGCAAGCTGGACCTGCGCATTCGCGCACCGGATGCTTCCAGCGTCGACGCCATCGGTCAGCAACTTCGCGCCGCCAACTGGCAGGCGAAGAACGAAGGCGGCAGCAACAACGGTGATTCGTACAGTGGTCGCCTGCAGATCAGCAAGGCGGGCTCATGAACGCACTACGCGCCTGGTACGCCAATCTCGCCGAGCGCGAGCGCCGCGTCGTGACCATCGGTGCCGTGGTGGCCCTCGTGTTGCTGCTGCTCGGAATCATCCTGCCGCTCAACCGCAGCATCACGGAGGCGCGCCAGCGCGTCGCGACGAAGCAGACGGATCTCGCGTTCATACGCAGCGCCATGCCCGAGCTCGGTGCATCGAGCACGACATCCGGCGCGCGAGCCACCGAAGATACGCTCATCGGCCTCGTCGACAGCTCGGCGCGCGAGAGTGGTTTGGGCAAGTCGCTGGCGAGCAGCCAGCCGACCCCCGACCGCGGCCTGCGCGTCCGGCTCGAACGCGTGCCGTTCGACGGCATGGTCGCCTGGCTCGCGCGGCTGTCCCAGAGCCACGGCGTGCGGGTCGAATCCGCGGAAATCGAAGCAGCCGGCGAGCCCGGCCTGGTCAACGCGGGCCTCGTCCTGAAGGCGAGCTGATGCGCCGGCGATCGCTCGGTCTCACCATCGCCGCGGGCGTCGCGGTGTTCCTCGTCATCCTGGTGCTCTATCTACCCGCCGCGTGGCTCGCGGGCGCCCTGCCCGCCGGCGTGAATTGCGGCGAGCTCGGCGGTTCGGCCTGGCACGGCGAATGCCTCGGCCTGCAGTACGGCGACCTCGCGCTCGGCGACGCGACCTGGAATCTCGCTGCGGGCCGCGCGTTCACCGGGCGGCTGGTGGGTGACATCGACATTCGCGGCAACGCGCTCAACGTGCGCGCGGACGTGGACTCCTCGTTCGGGGGCAACGGCGAGCTGCGCAATGTTCGCGGCAATCTCACCCTGGATCCGCGCCTGATCCCGCAGCTGCCGCAGGACAAGAGCGGCTCGGTGACGGTCGATCTGTCGAGGCTCGCGGTGGCCGACGGCGCGCCCACGGCGATCGCGGGCAACATCGAATTGCGCAACCTCCGGCAACTCGGCGCGCGGCCGCTCGAGCTCGGTTCCTACCAGGTGACTTTCGACGGCAACGCACCCGCCGGCGGACCGCTGGTCGGGAAGGTGCGCGATCTCGGAGGGCCCTTTGGCGTCGACGGCACGGTAACCCTCAACCCCGGGCGCGCCTACCTGGTACAGGGTTTCATCCAGGGTCGCAGCGCGGACGCCGAGCGCCTGGTGCGCGAAATCACGCTCGGCGCGCCGCCCGATGCTTCCGGGCGCAGCGCGTTCTCATTCGAAGGATCCTGGTAGTCAGTCGAGGGGAACCTCGCGCCACCCGCCGAGCAGCGGAAAATACAGTCCCGCCCGCACGGGTTGCGGCCCGAGTTGCCGCGCCAGGTGCACGTAACGCGCGAGCTGCGCCGTGTAACGCACCACTTCCGAATCGAGGAACGCCTCGCGATCGCCGCCTTCGTGCGGGCTGGTCTTGAAATCGACCACCCAGCGCACGCCGTCGGCGACGAAGGTCCGGTCGATCACCGCGTTCACGATGTCGGCGCCGCGCACACCGGTGAGTGCCAGTTCGGATTGCGCTTCGGCATGCGCGGGATCGAACAACCACTGTCCGCGCGGATCGCGCAGCGTCGCTTCGAGCGCCGCGAGCGCGCGTTCGGCTCCGGCGGACGCGGCGGGCGCCTCGACACCCAACGCCTGCAGGCGCGATTCGAGTCGCGTACGCAGGCGCGGCAGGTCTTCCACGCGCGGCACGGCGCGGCCGAATCGCTCCAGCGCCTCGTGCACCACCGTGCCGACGCGCCGCGCCGTCTGGCGCACCCAGCTGAATTCGATTTCCTCCTCGTCCGCGCCGAGCGGGACGAGCTCGCCGCGCGCCAGCACGTCGGGCGGGATGTCGATTGCGGCCGGTCGCCGCGGCAACCGCCTGCGCACCTGGCTCACGGCCGGCAACACGTCCCCATCGTCGGCCGGATCGCCGACCGCCTCGAACGTCGCGATGTCGCCGCCGATGGCTGGCCACAGCGTGCGCAGCATCGAGTTGGGATCCGCGTCGAACTCGATCTCCCCGCCGGACTCCTTCGCGCGCGGGTGAACGTACAGATGCAGCGATCGTCTGGCGCGGGTCAGCGCAACGTACGCCTGCCGCGCGCGTTCGGCACGGGCGCGTTCCTTGTGCAGCAGGCGCAGGTAGTTGTTGATGGCATCGTCGGCCTCGTCGCCTTCGCCGCGCACGCGGATCGGCGCCATGATGAGGTGGTCGTCACCCTGCTCGCGCGGTACCTCGAGCCAGTTGAGGAGTCGCGGATCGTCCGGTCGGCCGCGCCGACCCACACCCACGACGAAGACGTGGTCGAACTCGAGGCCTTTCGCGCCGTGGATGGTCATGAGCGACACGGCGCCGGGCTGCGCGGGATCCTGCGCGCGCAGCCGGTCCAGCAATCGCTCGAGATCGAGCGGCCGTCCCCGCAGGCGCTTGCGGTCTTCCTCCGCGAGCGCCATCAGGAACCGGCGCGCGTGCGCCAGGTCGGCGTCGTGCGCACATGCCGAGGGCCCGCACAGCGCGAGCCAGGCGCGTTCGATGAGATGGGCGCGCGGCTCGCGTTCGCGTTCCTCCCAGGCGGGCAACAACACGCCCTTCGCCCGCAACAGCCGCTCGGCGCCGTCGATCGACAAGCCGGGGATCTGACCCAGCAAAGCCGAGTAGATAGTGCCGCTGCCCGCGGCCTCGCTGACCGCCGTCAGGTCCGGCAGCGAAAGCCCGACGAAAGGCGCGCGCAGCACCGCGAGCCACGCCACGCGATCCAGCAGCGAATCCAGTGCGCGCGCCAGCGCCTCGAGGTCGCGCACGACCGCCACGTCCGCCAGCGGTTCGAGATTGACGCCGATGAACGGCAGGCCGCGCGCGGCGAGCTCCGCGCGCACGGCGCGCAGATGGGGACGCGCGCCGGCCAGCACGGCGATCGAATCGTCGGGCCGTGTCTCGCGCAATTTCGCGATCGTGTCGGCGACGGATTGCGCCTCCGAACTCGTCCCGCACTTTCCTTCGACCCGGTACAGCCGAGGTTCGCCCTCGAGCTGCGTGCGCGCCGCGACGCTCGCGAGATGGCGAACGGCGCTGCGCCGCACGTCGTCCTGGCGCGGGAACACGCGCACGAACACGTCGTTGCACCAGTGCACGAGCGCCGGCGCGGAGCGGAAATTGCGTCGCAGCTCGAGCGGCTCGAGCCGTACGCCCGCGAGACCCCCGTCGCGCACGGTCGAGAACCGCCCCACTTCCGCGTTGCGGAATCCGTAGATGGACTGCATCGGGTCGCCCACGAGGAACAGCGTGCGTCCGTCGCCGGTCGTCCAGTCGAACGTGAGCGAGCGCAGCAGGTCGTACTGGTCGCGCGACGTATCCTGGAATTCGTCGACGAGGATGTGCATGAGCCTCGTACCGAGGCGTTCGGCGAGCGGCGTCGGGCTGCCGTTCTCCGACAACGCGCGACGCGCGGCTCCGGCGATCTCCGTGTGATCGCACTCCCCGTGCAGGTCGAACTGGTGTTTGAGTTCGGCCGCGGCGAGCAGCAGCAACTGGGCGAGCGAATCGAGTGCCTCGCGATCCGCCGCGGGAACGCGCGGATCGGGCAGCATCGTGATGCTGCGCAGGGCATCGAGGATCGACTCGTCGATCACGCGCAGGCGCTCGAGCCAGTCGTCGCGCAGTGCTTTCGCGTGAGGGTTGTCGGAAGGAATTCCCTCGTTCTTCGTCAGCGTCTTGCGCGCCGTGCCATCCTTCGTGAGCGTCAGTCGCGCGATGCCGCGCCAGCGCGCCAGGTCCTCCAGCACGTTCCGCAGCGCGCCCGGTACGTGCCGCCAATGAAGCATGTCGGGGTGCTTTTCCGGGTCGACATGTTGAGCGGCGAAACGCGCGAGCGCGCTGGCCTGCTCGACGAAGCCACCCGGCAGCGCCGCGACCGCCTTGATCAGCTCGTCGGCGACGATGGCCTGCAGGCTGGCCTCGATCTTCGGAACGAGGGCTTCGCCGGAAAGTTGCGGCAGATTGGGCAGCCATTCGGAACGGCGCGGCAACATGCTTTCGATGAGTCTCTCGAGACGCGACCAGCTGTCGTCGAGCCGGCGCAGGATGCGCTCGAAGTGCGGGCGATACTCCGGGTCGGTTTCCGCGTGGCGCATGGCCTCGCGCGCGGCGATCGCATACAGGTCGTCGGGTGAATCCGCGATATCGCGGCCCAGCGCGCTCTGCGAGGTGATCGGCAGCGAGTTGGCGAGGTAGCCGTTGAACGCGTCGATGGTCTGGATGCGCAGGCGCGCCGCGCTCTCCTCGATCCCCCAGTTGCGTTGCGCGGCGTGCACGCGCACGGCCGCGGCCAGGTCGCGCGTGACCTCGTCCGCGGTCGAACGCACTTCGAAGTTTCCTTCGAGCGCCGTGCGCACGCGCTCGCGCATTTCACCCGCGGCCTTGCGCGTGAAGGTGATCGCGAGCACCTGCTCGGGGTCGTCCACCGTCGTCAGCAGGCGGAGGTAACGCTGCGTGAGCACCGTCGTCTTGCCCGACCCCGCCGGCGCCTGGACGATGAACGACGTCCCGGGATCGAGCGCCCGACGGCGTGCCAGCGCGTCGCTGTCGTCAGGCGAAGTCATGATCTTCCTGTTCCGTGAGATCCTGCATGGCGAGTTCGACGCGACGGCACAGGACCGTGAGATGGCAATGCCGACAGACGTCGGCCGCCGGCTCCACGGGAGCGCGACCCGCGAGGTAATCCGCGGCCAGCGTTTCGACGGACTGGCTCCAGCGCGAGAGCTCCTTGAGCCATGCCGCGTCGATCTCCTCCGCGGGCACCTTGTTGGCCGGCATGCCGGGCAATCCGTTCACGCCGGGAAGCAGTCCCTTGCGCGACGCCCTCCCCGTGAACCTGGCGCGCCCCAGCGTCAGCGAGACGTTCGCGAGCGCCTGCACGTCGAGCTCCGGCGTGGCCAGTAGATAGGCGACGAGCTGCGGGTCGCGGATCTTCGCGTCGTCCCAATCGAGCGGGCGCGCATCGCCGGACTTGTAATCGAGGATTGCGTAACCGCCGCCCTCGATGGAATCGATCCGGTCGATGCGCAGGTCGAACGTGCCGCCGGCGAGCGTCAGTTCGCGGCGCGCCTCGAGCATCTCGACGACGAAGTTCGGCCGCTTGCGCTCCTCGTCGATCAGGTTGGCGATGAGTCGTTCGAGCCGCAGTTTTTCCCGATCCACCGACGGCCGCAGTTCCTCGGGCACGTAGCCGCGGAACACCGCGACCACGGCCGCTTCGACCGAATCGCCGATCAGCGGACGCAGCAGCGTGGTCTCGGTGTCCTTGATCTTGTAGTGGCCATCGAGCTTGATCCAGACCAGCTCGAGCGCCTTGTGCAGCAACATCCCGCGCTGGCGCGGATCGAGCCCGGGCGCCGGCTCCTCGAGCCGCTCCGCGCGCAGCCGCATCTCCGCGTAGGCATGGAATCCGCACTCCGCCTGCAGCGTGAGTGGTTTGACGCCGCCCGCGACGGGACGCGTCGTGTCGACGCCCACACCCTGTGTGTCTTCGAGCGCTTCGTCCTGCCGATTGCGCACCGACTTCGCGAGTGGTTGGGCGGGCGCCGACGCCTGGTAAGGGATCGCGTCGCGCAGGCGGGTCAGCAACGGGCTCGCGGTCCGATGAGCATCGCCGTCCAGGCGTGCCCACGAGCACACGAGCCGGTCGGTGGCGGCTCGCCACGCCGCGAGCGACGCGCGCGCCGCGTTC
The DNA here is from genome assembly GCA_023423065.1 of Pseudomonadota bacterium. GTDB lineage: Bacteria > Pseudomonadota > Gammaproteobacteria > Steroidobacterales > Steroidobacteraceae > CADEED01. The sequence continues at coordinate 8,174 of JAFAGC010000104.1, read as the reverse complement.
GTCTGGCCCGCCGCGCTGGCCCACGGAATACCGGCCGCGCGTTGCAACCCGAGCGGAATGAAGACGTCCGGGCGCGGCGCGGCAGGCCATTGCCCGGAATCGAGGCCGGCGATCCAGATGCCGTCGTAACGCGCCACCGGATCGTCATGCGACTCGGTGATCGTCACCGGCGCCTCGGTGCTCGCCGGATCGAAGCGCCGCTCGGCCGCAAGCTCGGCGAGGATCGCCACGGCCTCCGCACCGTCCATGCGCGGCAACCACGCGCTGAGCGATGCGAATTCGTCGAGCAGCGCATGCCAGCGGTTCAGGGTCTGCTGTTCGTCGCTGCGCAATGCGCGGGCGCCGGGCCAGCCCGCCTGCCGCAGCGCGCTGGCGATTCGCGGTGCCCACTCGGCCGGCGACATCCGCTCGCCGGAAAGTTGCGCGCACGCGCGGCGCAGGCGCGTCGCGAGCGCGGCGGCCGGGGCGCCGGCGGATTCGCGCTCGAGGAACGCGATGAGCTCCAAGGCGCCGAACTCGAGCTTTCGACCGAGGCGCAGTGCGTCCTCGATCGCGACGTTCGCCAATACGTCCTTGCCGTCGAGGAACGGCTGTCGCAGCCAGCGAACCACTTCGTCGAATCTCAGGCGTCCGGTCAGCAATCGCAGGGTCAACAACACATGCGCGATCAGCGGGAATTCGGAGAACGTGCGGCCACCTTCGATCGAGAACGCGCTGGAAATGGAGCGCGCGCTCGTCCGGAACCATTCCGACGGCGTCAGCGCCTGGGAAAGCAGACGCTCGTACGGCTCGCGGCGCTGGCGCAGTTTCGCGTCGACCACCAGCAGGCGCCGGCCCGGATCCAGTTCGAGCTGCGTGCGACACCACGTGGCGATGAGGTCGAGCTCGTGTTCGTCGTCTTCCGCGGTCGCGATCTCGACTGGATGGGTCTCGGCATCGTGTCCAATGAATGCCGCGCCGAGGCGTTGCAGCGTCCTGCGCTGCGCGAGAGGCAGATCGTCCGCGCCCGCCACGAGCAGGCGCCCCGGCGGCGGCGTCAGCGCATCGAGCCAGGCACGCAACGGTTTGCGGCGCTGCGTCCGGGTCAGATCTTCGAGTGCGCGCAACGCCGAGGCCAGCAACTCGCCCTCCGGCGAACCGGTGAGGCTCTGCGGCGATACGCGGATCTGCCAGTCGTGCAGGGTTCGCACGGACGTCAGCAACGCCCGCGCCTCGGCCGAGCCGCCACCATCGCGACGCAGTTGGCGCACGCAGGCCCATTCGGCGCCCGCGGGCAGAAGTTGGTCGGGCGAACCGGCTTCCGCCCACGCGTCGCCTGACAACTCTTCGGCGAATTGCGGAAACGTCAGAACTCGGGGCGTGTTCCACAGAGTGCGCCCGGCCGCGCGCTGGATCGCGGCCCACGCACCTCGAACGGCCGCCTGGCGCTGGGCGCTGGGAACGATCAGCGTCGCGCCGGCTTCGAGGCCCTCGAAAACCGGTTCAGGAAGTCTCTTTATATTCAATAGCTTGCAAAGGCCATTGCTGCCACTCGAAACGCTGGCTACTTGAAACGCCCTTCCGCGTGCACGACCCGCGCCTTCCCCTCGGCCGCGCGAGTCGCATAGGAGGCGAGCAACTCGTCGATGCGCACGAACACTTTCTTGAGCAACGCCGCTTCCGGCAACAGCGTCGTGCGGAAATGATCGCGGTACGGCACGTTGAAGCTCGCGCCCGGCGCGAGCAACACGTGTTTCTGCTCGAGCAGGTCGAGCGCGAAGGTCTGGTCGTCGAAGTCGGGAAATTCCTCGGTCTTCACGCGCACGAACGCGTACATCGATCCCTTGGGCGCCTTCAGGTGCAGGTAGCGGCTCGCGCGCGTCGCGTCGACGATGGCGCGGCGCGATTCGTACAGCCGGCCGCCGGGCGCGAGCAGTTCCTTGATGCTCTGGTAGCCGCCGAGCGCGGTCTGCACGGCCCATTGCGCCGGCACGTTGGAGCACAGGCGCAGCGACGACAGCAGCTCGAGGCCCGATAGATAGTCCCCCGCGCCGCGCAGGTTGCCGGAGAACGCCGCCCAGCCCACGCGATATCCGCAGGCACGATAGATCTTGGAGAGTCCCGACATCGTGCAGCACACGGTGTCCCTGACCAGGGTCGCCATCGGCACGTGTTCGATGCCGTCGTAGGTCATCTGGTCGTAGATTTCGTCGCAGAAGACGATCAGCTTCTTCGACTCCGCCAGGCGCGCGATGCGCTCGCAGATCTCGCGCGGATACACCGCGCCGGTCGGGTTGTTGGGATTGATCACGACGATCGCACGCGTCTTGCGCGTGATCAGCGAAGCGATCTCCTCCGGATCCGGCACGAAATCGTTCTCGGGCCGGCACGGGTAGTACACCGCCTTGCCGCCGTTCAGCGTGACCGCGGCCGACCACAGCGGGTAGTCAGGGCTCGGGATCAGCACCTCGTCGCCGTCGTTGAGCAGCGCGCGCAGGCAGAGGTCGATGAGCTCGCTCACGCCGTTGCCGATGAACACCTCTTCGGCGCTCATGCCGGTCACGCCGCGCATCTGCTGCTGCATGACGACCGCTTCGCGCGCGGGGAAGATGCCCTTCTGGTGGCAATACCCCTCCGCCACGGGCATGTTTTCGATCATGGCGAGCCGCATGGTCTCGGGCGTGCGGAAGCCGAAGGCGCCCGGATTGCCGATGTTCAGGGGCACGATCTCGTAGCCCTGGCGCTCGAGCTCCTGCGCGCGACGAGCCAGCCGGCCGCGGATCTCGTACTTGACGTGGCGCAGCCCCTCACTCGGGCGAATCTGGGATTCCTGTGTCATGCGGCTTCCGGATCAAACTGATGCGACGGAGGATAACGCGTTCGGGGCCGCGATTTCAGGGCTGGTTCACGAGTTCGCGCCAGCGCAGGCAGGCCACCCGGCGCGTCTCGCCCGCATCCTCCGGCTCTGGACTGCGCGCGGCGCATGTGGCTAGAGCGGCCGGACAGCGGGTTCGGAAAGTACATCCCCCAGGACGCTGGAAGGCGGACGGCATCTCGTCGCGCGAATCGATGCTCGCCAGTCGCGCACGCCCCACGGCCGGGTCGATCGACGGCACGGAATCCAGCAACAGTCGGGTGTACGGGTGGAGCGGCGAACGGAACACGACATCGGTCGGCCCGGATTCGACTTCGCGGCCGAGATACATCACGAGGATCCGCTCGCACAGCCGCCGCACGACGGCGAGATTGTGACTCACGAAGACGATGCTCGTGCCCTGTTCCCGCTTGATCCTCTCCAGCAGTTCCAGGATCTGCGCCTGGACCGAAACGTCGAGCGCGCTCACGGCTTCGTCGCAAACGAGTAGTTTGGGCTCGAGGACCATCGCGCGCGCGATCGCGACGCGCTGACACTGGCCACCGGACAGCTCCCGGCTGCGCCGTCCCGCGTATTCCGCGCCGAGTCCGACGCGCGCGAGCATGTCGGCGACCCGGTCGTTGCGTTCCGCCGCGGACATCTCCGGCCGCAGGGCGACCAGCGGCTCGGCGACGATGTCCGCGACGCTCATGCGCGGATCGAGACTCGCGAACGGGTCCTGGAATACGATCTGCAGACCGGCGCGCACCTGGCGCAATGCCTCACCGGCGAGATCCTGGATCGGTCGACCCAGCCACACGATCTCGCCGCGCGCGACCGGCATCAGGCGCAACAGCGCGCGCGTCAGCGTCGACTTGCCGCTGCCGGATTCGCCGACGATGCCGAGCGCCTCGCCCGCGGCGACTTCGAATCCCACTCCGTCGACGGCAGCGAGTGTGCCGCGCCTGCGGAGCCAGCCGCCCGCACGCACGGGGTGATGCACGTGTACATCGCGCACGACGAGCGGACTCGACTTTGCGAGCCGCTCCGTCGACACACTCGCGCCCGGCGCGTCGATGCGCGGCGTGGCGGCCAGCAAGGCCCTCGTGTATTCGTGCCCAGGATCCCGCAGGACATGCGCGACGCTTCCGCGCTCGACGATGCTCCCGTCCCGCATGACCACGACTTCGTCCGCCAGCGCGGCGATGACGCCCATGTCGTGCGTGATGACGGCCAGCGCGGTGCCGCGCTCGTCGACGATCGAACGCAGCAAGGCGAGTATCTGTGCCTGCACGGACACGTCGAGCGCGGTCGTCGGCTCGTCGGCGATCAGGAATGCCGGGTCGCACGCGAGTGCCATCGCGATGGTCGCGCGCTGACGCATGCCGCCCGAGAGCTCGTGCGGGTACTGGTTCAGCCGCCGCGGCGCATCCGTCATGCGGACCTCGTCGAGCAGCCGGGCCGCGCGGGCGCGCGCCCCGTCCCAGCTCATGCCACGGTGATGCACGAGTGGCTCGGCGACCTGGTCGCCGATCTTGAGATGCGGCGCCAGCGAAGTCATCGGGTCCTGGAAAATCATCGCGACGTCGCGGCCGCGCAGCGCCGCGCCCTCCGCCGAGAGCAGCGGCACACCGGCGAGCCGCGCCTGGCCGGAAACCCGCGCGGTGCGCGGCAGCAATCCCATCAATGCGAGGAACGACTGCGACTTGCCCGCGCCCGACTCGCCGATCACGCCGAGGCAGCGGCCGCGACCGAGCGAGAAGCTGACACCCGCGACCGCGGCGCGTCGTTCGTATGCGACGCCCAGGTTCTCGACTTCGAGCAGCGCGCCTTCATTCATCGCGCGACTCGATCATGGCGCGCAGGCCGTCGCCGAGCAGGTTGAACGCGAGCAGCAGCGCCGTGAGCAGCGTCGCAGGTACGAGCAGCATCCACGGCGAAGATTCCATCTCCTGCGCACCCTCGTTGATGAGCGTGCCGAGGCTCGCGAACGGCTCCTGCACGCCGAGCCCGAGAAAGCTCAGGAAACTCTCGAACAGGATCAGCTGCGGGATCGCGAGCGTGGCGTACGCGATCACGGGACCGGCGACGTTGGGGACGATGTGCCGCCACAGGATCCCGCGCGAACTCACGCCGCTCGCGATTGCCGCCTCCACGAATTCGCGCCGGCGCAGTGCCATGGTCTGCCCGCGCACGATGCGCGCCATCGTGAGCCAGCCCACCGCGCCGATCGCGATGAACAGCGCCGCGATACTCCCGCGCGGAAACATCGTCGACAGGATGATGACGATGAACACGTACGGCAGCGCGTACACGATGTCGACGAAGCGCATCATCGCCGCATCGAGGCGCCCGCCGACATAGCCGGCGATCGCGCCCCAGGCGACGCCGATGCACACGCTGACCAGCGCGGCCAGCACGCCGATCAGCAGCGAGACGCGCAGGGCCTGCATGCTGCGCGCGAACAGGTCGCGGCCCAGCCGATCGGTGCCGAGCCAGTGCGCGGCTTCGAACTGCGGTGGGACCGCGAGGCTTTCCCAGTCGAGCGCGTCGTGACTCCAGGGCGTGAGCAGCGGCGCCAGCAATGCCACCAGCGCGAGCGCGACCAGGACGGCGGCGGAGATGCGAATGCGGCGCCTCATGCGGGCCGCACGCGCGGATCGAGCCAGCCGTACAGCAGGTCCGCCACCAGGTTGCACACCAGTGTCACGACGCCGTACACGAGGATCATGCCCATGACGAGTGGATAGTCGCGGTCGATCGCGCCCTGCACGAGATAACGTCCCGAACCCGGCAATCCGAACACGGTTTCGACGACCAGCGAACCGGTGATGATGAACGCGACGGCCGGTCCGAGATAACTCACTACCGGGATCAGCGCCGGGCGCAGCGCATGACGCACGAGCACGATGCGTTCGGGCAGCCCCTTCGCGCGCGCCGTGCGCACGAAGTTGGAGGCCAGTACTTCCTGCATGCTGGTGTACGTGAGGCGCGCGACGTAGGCCATGACGGGCAACGCGAGCGTCACCACCGGCAGGACCAGGAAACTCGGGTTGCCCGGCTCGTAACCCGCGATGCGGAAGATCGGCCAGTAGATCCCGAACACCAGCGCGAGCAGCGGGCCGACCACGAACGCGGGCAACACGACGCCGAGCATCGAGAAGCCGAGCAGGAACTGGGCGCCGAACGAACGTGCCCGGGCCGCGGCGTATACACCGAGCGGCACGCCGACGATCAGCGCCAGCAGCGCCGCCGCCAGGCCGATAGTTAGGCTGAGCGGCAGCCCGGCGGCGATGAGCTCGCCGACGCGAAAATCGCGGTGACGGAACGAGGGACCGAGGTCCCCGGCCGCGAGACCGGCCAGGTAGCGCCCGTACTGCACATATAGCGGCTGGTCGAGCCCGTAGGCCGCGTCGAGGTTCGCGCGGATCGCGGGCGGCGCCGCCTGTTCGCCGAGGAACGGGCTGCCCGGAGCGAGCCGGATGATGAAGAAGGACAGCGTGACCAGCACGAACAGTGTCGGTACCAGTCCGACGATTCGCCGCAGCGCGTAATTCAGCACACCCGATTCTCGAACACGAACACGACTCCGGCTAGACTGCGCGAATGGAAACCACCGCAAACTCCCGCAGGATTCTCGTCGCAATCAAACGCGTCGTCGACTACAACGTGCGCGTGCGCGTGAAGCCGGACGGCTCGGGTGTCATGCTCGACGGCGTCAAGCTCAGCATCAATCCCTTCGACGCCATCGCCATCGAGGAGGCACTGCGCGTCAAGGAGCGCGGCCAGGCCGACGAAGTCGTGATCGCGACCATCGGTCCGGCCGACTGCCAGGCAACCCTGCGCAACGCGCTCGCGATGGGCACGCAGCGCGCGCTGCACGTCGTGTCCGACAAGCCGCTCGAGCCGCTCGCCAACGCCCGAATCCTCCTGAAGCTCGTCGAACGCGAACAGCCGTTCCTCGTGATCCTCGGCAAACAGGCGATCGACGACGACAACAACCAGACCGGCCAGATGCTCGCGGCGCTCTGGAACCGGCCGCAGGCCACCTTCGCATCGAAGCTCGAGATCACGGACAACGTCGCGCGGGTCACGCGCGAAGTCGATGCGGGTCTCGAAACCCTGGAGGTCGACTTGCCCGCCGTCGTCACCACGGATCTGCGGCTCAACGAGCCGAGGTTCGTCAAACTTCCGGAAATCATGAAGGCCAAATCCAAGCCGCTCGCGACCCTTTCGTTGGCCGATCTGGGACTCGCCGAGGCCGCGGGCGCCTCGCGCGTCAAGGTCACGCGCACCGAGCCGCCACCCGGGCGCCAGCGCGGAATCATGGTCAAGGACGCCGGCGAACTGTTCGCCGAGCTGCACAAGCGGGGGCTGGCATGAGCGCGGTATTGATCGTCGCCGAGCATGCGGGCGGCAAGCTCAATCCCTCCACCGCGAAGTGCGTCAAAGCCGCGTCGACGTTGCCGGGAGCGGAAATCTGCGTCGCCGTGTTCAGTGCGCCGGGAGCCGGCATCGCCGCGCAGGCGGCGCAGCTCGCCGGCGTGGCGCGGGTGCTCGAAGTGACGCACGCCGCGAACGAACATGCGCTCGCGGCCACGCTCGCGCCGCAGGTCGCGGAAGTCGCGGCGCCCTTCTCACACGTGTTCGGCCCGTCGACCACCTTCGGCAAGGACCTGATGCCCCGTGTCGCGGCGCTGCTCGACGCCCCGCAGGTGTCGGACATCATGGCGATCGAGAGCGCGACGCGCTTCAAGCGACCGATCTACGCGGGCAATGCGATCACGACGGTCGAGGTCGATGCCGGCGTCAAGATCGTCGGCACCGTCCGCACGGCTTCGTTCGAAGCGGCGGCGACCGGCGGCAACGCGAAGGTCGAGTCCGTGGAATCGAAGGCGGAGCTTCCCGGGCACACGCGTTTCGTCGGGCTCGCGGCCGCGGGCGGCGATCGCCCCGACCTGCAGAGCGCCGCGAAGGTGGTCTCCGGCGGCCGTGCGCTCGCGAGCAGCGACGCGTTCAGGATCATCTACTCGCTCGCCGACAAGATCGGCGCGGCGGTCGGCGCCTCGCGTGCCGCGGTCGACGCGGGCTACGTGCCCAACGACATGCAGGTCGGCCAGACGGGCAAGATCATCGCGCCCGAGCTGTACATCGCGATCGGCATTTCCGGCGCGATCCAGCACCTGACCGGAATCAAGGACGCACGCACGATCGTCGCGATCAACAAGGACCCGGAAGCGCCGATCTTCGAAATCGCCGACATCGGCATCGTCGGCGACCTTTTCACGATCGTGCCGGAGCTCGAGAAGCTGATCGACGCCACCCCCCAAAAGGCGGAGGG
>JAFAGC010000096.1 GCA_023423065.1 Pseudomonadota bacterium | reverse complement strand
GTTTTGCCGGATTTCGGTGCCAGGCACCGAAACCCGGTAAAAGTGCGTTTACTTCGGCGTCTTCACCTTGAAGCCAGCGGGGATGTCGAAGGCCTCCGCCGGAACGTCGCCGACCGTGATCGAGGTGACGGTGGTCGTGATGTCGCTGGCGGCAAGCTTCGACATCATCTGCGCCATCGGGTTGCTGCCCTGCGCGCTGATCTTCACGTGGCTTTCGAGCGCCATGCCGGCTTCGGCCATCTTGCGCGTGAGCTCCGCGTACGCCCTGGCGGTCGCGGCTCCGGTCGGCGACTTCGCGCCGCGCGGATCGCCGAAGATGAACCCGGAGTCGGCGGAAGCGCGGTAGAACTGCTGGTAGTCCGCGAGTCCCGGCGCGTCGGTGCTCAGGCACACCGTTCCCGAAAGCACCATGTCCGCATCCATGCCGTCGCCGGGATTTCCGGTGACGCTGAACGGCATCTTCACGCTGATGTCGTGCACCGTGCACGAGTAACCGGCGACCTGTTTCACCTGGCTGGTCTTCGTGAGCGACGCGGAGAGACCGCCCACGCCGACCTTCGCGAGATCGTCGCTGATCGAATCGAGCGGGGTCACCAGCGCGGTTTTCTTCTTCTCGTCGAGATTGACGAAGCGTCGCCCGTCGATGTCGATGATCAACGCGTCGTTGCGTTTGCCGGAGACCGTATCGGTGCGCATCCGGTTGCCCTTGATGAGATTCACGCCGGTGCCGCTGACGTCGATGACCGACGCCTTCCCCGAGGTGGTCGTGTTGACGGTCACGTCCGCGCGCGCGCCCGTCGCGCCCACGGCGAGCAACGCCGCGAGCAGTAGTTGGTTCCGCTTCATCGCTGGTTCCCTTCCGATCGATAAATCCGCGCGCGCAGATATACCCGAAAGAAGCCGAATCGTCCGCTGTCTCGACTCACCGACAGCGATTTGACAGTAGCTAGTCCGATTTGGACGCCGCGGCGTCGAATCGCCGCGCACCGCCCCATGCCCCTCAACTCTCCGCCAGTTCCAGCTCGAATGGCCGCGAAACCACCAGCCGCATGCGCCCACGGCCCGCCTTCTCGATCTGGATCGCGGCGCGTTGTTCGGCCAGGCGCTTCTGCAGCAGGATCAGGCGCACTTCCAGGTTGTCCTGCACCTCCGGCAGCCGCAGCTCGGGCGCCAGCCGCAGCTCGCGATTCGAGAATTCGCGTCGTCCGCTGCGCCGATACTCGGTCAACAGCTTCCAGAGGATCGCGCCCGCCACGCCGCGGATCAGGTATTCGTCGTCGACGAACACGCTGTTGTCGCGCGGGTAACGTCGCAGCTTGAGCGGCGGCGAGCTATCTACCGACGCGGGCGAGGATGCCTCCCGGACCGGCGGCTCGTACTCCTGCGGCTGCATGAGGCTCATCGCCACCGCGAACTGACCGCACAGCAGCGCGAGCGCGTCCTCGTCGTCGTAACCGAAATGCTGGTCGTGGTTGCTCTCGACCAGCAGCGCGCCGAGCACCTTGCCGCGCGCGCGCAGGGGTACGGCGAGCTGGCTGCGCGGCTCCTTCAGTCCCGGAAGCGGAATGCCATTGCGCGGCGCAGGCTGGAAACCGAGCGCATCGGCGCGATCGGCGGCCGCGCGCGCGTAACGCGCCATGTTCATCATGTGTCCGACGCGGATCGGCACGCCTTCGCGCACCGCCGTGCCGATGATGCCTTCACCGATGGAGATTTCCGCGCCCGCCCCGCCAATCTCGTAACCGCGGCTGGCGAGCAGCGTCAGCGCGGACTGCTGGGAATCGAACAGCCACAACATCGAATGGTCGATGCGCAGCAGCTCGCCGAGCCCGTCGAGGAAACACTCGAGCAGCTCCGACAACTCACCGCAATTGGCCATGCGCTCGGAAAGGATGCGCGAGTTGGTCGTCACGTCGACGCGCGGTGCCGCGGCGGGGAGTTCCTTGCGTCCGGGCACGCGGTGCAATTCGTGCACGCGGTAGATGTCCGCGCCGCGCAGGTGGAACACGTCGTCCATCCCGATGTGGCTCGCGACGCTCATGAGTTTGGCGCGCAATCGTTCGAACACCGGGCCTTCCGTCTCGGTGCGCAGGTACTCGATTTGCAGCACGACGCCCGCGCCGGTGTACGGATCGTCGAGCGTGAGCGCCGCGCGCCGCGTCGCGAGCACGTTCTCGCGCGTCCGATTGAAGAACTGGTACGACAGCGCGATGTGCAGCGGGTCGACGTATTCGACCACCGACAGGTAACTCACGTTAGGCATGCGGTCGACCGAGAACGTGCAGAGGGTCGGCGGCACGACGCCTTCCATCATGCGGCGCACGCCATAGAGCGACAGGCCTTCGTCGAACTGCGCGCTCATCGGCTTTGCAATGCGAGTGGACTGCCGGCGCCCGGTCCCGGCGTCTGGTTGCGCGCCGCCACGGGCGTGAAACGGATGGCCATGAGGTCCTCGTCCGGCGGGTGATACCAGGCCTCGGTATACGACTCCCGGATGCCGTGACGCTGGAGCTGCGCGCGGAACTTGCGGCAGCGATCCTCGACCAGCGCGCGAAACGCGGCGCCGCCATGCGAGACGATGGCGTCGCGGCCGAGCAGGCTCATCGACTGGTAGGTCTCGGGCAGCGTCACGTTGAGCGCGATGCGGCCGTTTTCCTTCACGGCGGCGAGCACCTCGTGTCCGGCCGTCGCCGAGAGGATCACGACCAGGCGGCCGTCACGCTCGAGTTGCGCGGCGAGGCCGCGGCACACCGAGGGCCGTCCGGCATTCGTGCAGGCCCCGACCTGGTGGCTCACTCCGGCCCCTAGCAGATCGATCATTTCCGGCGTCAACGCCATGTATTTGTTCTGGCTCCCATCCCCGAACCCGCACGTTAGCGTGATTTTAAGAAATCGCTAAGCGCGAGTTAGCAAACGCCCGGGAGTGCCTTTCCTAAAGTGCGACCCCCGCCCGCTGGGCGAATCCGGAGTCGAGACCATGTCCAAGCCGATCATCACTGTCTTTGGCGCGACGGGCGCCCAGGGTGGCGGCCTGGTGCGCGCATTGCTGGCCGATCCGGATCGGCACTTCGCGGTTCGGGCGGTGACTCGCCGGCCGGACAGTCCGGCCGCGCTGGAACTGGCGGCCGCCGGCGCCGACGTGGTGCTCGCGGACATCGACGATCGCGCCAGCGTGCTGCGCGCGCTCGAAGGGGCGTACGGCGCGTTCCTCGTCACGCACTTCTGGGGCGAACACTTCACCGCGGCGAAGGAGACGGCGCAGGCGCTGAACCTCGCGGCCGCGAGCGCGCAGGCCGGCATTCGCCATGCGATCTGGTCGACCTTCGAGGACACGCGCACCTTCATGCCGGCCGACGGCACCCGCATGCCGGTGCTCGAGGAGCACTACAACGTGCCGCACTTCGACGCGAAGGGCGAAGCGCACCGATTCTTCGCGCAGCAACGCGTGCCGGTGACCTACCTGTACACGTCGTGCGCCTGGGAAAACCTCGGCCAGTTCGGGATGCTGCCGAGCCGCGGCAGCGACGGATCGCTTTCGATGATCGTGCCGACCGGCGCCGCGCGCATCCCGTGGATCTCATCCGAGGACATCGGCCGCACCGCGCGCGAGATCTTCCTGCAGGGCGAATCCCTGCTGTTCGATTCGATCGGCGTCGCCGCCGAACATCTGACCGGCGCCGAAATGGCCGCGCAGATGAGCGCCGCGCTCGGTGAGCTCGTGACGGTCGACTCGGTCTCGGCCATGAAGTATCGCGCCTTGCCGATCCCGGGCGCGAAACCGCTCGGCAACATGTGGCAGTTCCAGCGCGAGTTCGCGCCGGAATTCCTGGCGCGCCGCAATCTGGAGCGGACGCGCAAGCTCAATCCGCGCATCGTGGGTTTCTCGTGCTGGCTCACCGCGAACCGGTCGCGGCTGTTGCAGGCGAAGGCGGCGTGAACGCATGACGCGCGCCGTTCTCAGTGCTCTGGTTCTCTTGCTGACAGGGCTCGGTGCGGGCGGCGCGCGCGCGGAACCGGCGCGCGC
>JAFAGC010000086.1 GCA_023423065.1 Pseudomonadota bacterium | reverse complement strand
GCCGCCGCCCGGGGCCGGCGGGGGGGGGGGCGGGGGCGCCCGGTCCGACGACCAGGTCAGGCGTGATCACTCCCGAAAGCTCGGCCGATCCCTGCGGGCAGGGCTGGGTTCCGGCGGGGCCGTTCCCCAGATTGCTGCACAGGAAGAAGCTGATGCCGCCGTTCACGCTCGTCTGCCCGAAATGCACGTGCGATTGCGTGACTTCGCCTTCCAGCCCGCTGTAATCCAGCTTCCACGTGATCGTCTTCGCTTCGGTGTCGATATCCGCCTTGAACCGGCCCTTCGCGACCGTCGAAAGCGCGGGTACTTCCTGGAAGCCCTCGAGCGCCGCGCGCACCGAGAACTTCGCAGGACCACGCCCCCCTTCACCCGCCGTCAAACTACTTGCGCCGAGCAGCGCGCACCCAGCTGCCACGAACCCGTATCTCAAACTCCTTCTCATGACCATTCCCCTTGAACAAATGTGATACCGATTGCTTCAGGGGTGCACCTATCATAGGCCTCCGGCGCGAACTTTCCCGAGATTCCTGGAGACGCCCATGTCCGAATCCAGCCTGGTCTATCCGATGTCCGCCATGGTCCTGCTCACCATGTTCGTCCTCGTCAGGATGTTCCGGGCCCGGGTCGGAGCGGTGAAGGCGGGGCAGATCGACGCCAACTTCTATCGGCTGTTCCAGGGAGCGACCGAGCCCGCCGCAACGCAAAAGGTCTCGCGAAATTTCTCCAACCTGTTCGAGGCGCCGACACTCTTCTATGTCGTGTGCCTCGCCGCGATGGTCACGGGTGTCACCGGTCTGGTCATGGTCGCGCTCGCGTGGGCGTATGTTGCGACCCGCATGGCCCACACCGCGATCCACCTCGGGCCGAACAAATTGCGCTGGCGCATCCGCGCCTATTTCCTTTCATGGGCCACGCTGGCGGCGATGTGGGTGACGCTGGTGATCGGGATCGCCGGACGCGCGTCCAGCTGAGCCCGGCGCGCGCGTCGATCGAAAAAAGCATCGCGTTCACGGATCGCGAATGGCGCTTCGAGCGGCGCATCGCGGCCTTTCAACCCCGACTTATGTCGCGCCCCGATGAGGTGCGTGCTGCGTCACTGATTCGGGAATAACCACGTTGCATCCGGCCCTGCGATTTCCGGGGCCGGGATAAGGTCACGCGCACAAGAACTTCGCCAAGAAGGCGAGAAGGGTTCACAGGGTGCGCGGGATTTGCAGCCAGCTGATACTGGGTTTCTTCGGCATTGCCTGCGTGGCGGTGGCCGGCGCTCGGACCCCGGCGATTCAATATGTCGAACCCGTCGGACTCGAGGTCGCGGCCGACCACGCGAGCTTCGAGGCCTACGGCCGCCACTTCGCGCTGACGCTCAGCGACAACGGCCGGGTCCTGCGGAAGCTCGACGCCCAGCGCAAGCTCGAACTTTCGGGTTATCGCCTGTTGCGCGGCGCCCTCGCCGCATCCCCCGGTTCCTGGGTGCGGCTGACCGAAACTCCCGCCGGCGTCGAAGGCGCGATCTGGGACGGACAGGAGCTGTTCACGGTCACGACGTACAAACGAGTGGCTGGCCTGCTGTCGAATCCGCTCGACGTGGCGCCGGATCAACCCGTCGTCTATAGGCTGTCCGACCTGCGCGATGCGCTGCCGCGCGACTTCTGCGGCAACGGTGAAGTCGCCGGTGCGACCGGCTCCACGAACGGGCTCGACCAGTACAAGGGCCTGCTCGCCGAGCTCAAGGCGTCGAAGGCGGCCCTCTCGCGACAGATCGACATCTCGCTGATCGGCGATACGGCGTTCCAGGCCGCGGAGCCGGATGACCCGACGGCGGCGATGCTGGCGCGGCTCAACATCGTCGAAGGCATCTTCAGCGAGCAGCTGGATCTTCTGGTGCTGGCCACCGACGTGCGCCTGGTTCCGACCGGCGCCGATCCGTTCACGACCTCGAACGGCAAGCAGCTGCTCGAGCAGCTCGGCGATTACCGCGCCGCGAATGCAGCCGTGCGCGCCCGCGGTGTCGCGCACCTGATCACGGGCCGCGATCTCGAAGGCTCGACGGCCGGCATCGCGTACGTCGGTTCGGTTTGCGAGACGAAGCGCGGCGTGTCGATCAGCGAGCAGGGTTTCGGCACGACGATCTCGGCGCTGATCATGGCGCACGAGCTCGGCCACAACTTCGGCGCGCCGCACGACGGCGAAGCCGGCACGAGCTGCGCGGGGGTCGGCGGCGGCTACATCATGGCGCCCTCGGTCGGCGGCTTCACGAAGTTCTCCCAGTGCAGCGTCGACGCGATGAATCTCGCGCTGGCGCGCGCGAGTTGCGTCACGCAGGCGGACTACGCGGACGCGGGCATCGTGGCCGCGGTGCCCAACGTCGCGAGCGAAGGCGGCCTCGTGTTCACGCTGCCGTTCGAGGTCAGCTCGAATGGAACCCGCGATGCCACGGATGTCGTCGCAACCGTGACGCTTCCCGCGATCGGAGTCCTTTCCATCGAATCGGCGACCAGCACGGCCGGCAGCTGCTCGGTCGCGGGGCTGACCGCGACCTGCGAGCTGGGCGTCGTCGCGGCGGGCGAGCGCCCGCGCGTCGAAGTCAACGCGCGCAGTACGTCCGCCGCGGAATTCGGCGTGCAGGCGCGCGTCAGCGCGAGCGGCGACCCCGTGAGCTCCAACGATGCCGCGGCCCTCGCGGTCTCGGTGCGTTCCGGCATCGACGTCTCGCTCGCCCTGTCGGCGAGCGCGTCCGAGGTGATCCTCGGCGCACCGCTCGCGGTCTACGCGGACATCGGCAGCCTGCGCGCGCAGTCGGTCAACAACGTCAACATCTCGGTCAACCTGAACCAGGTCGTGACCGCGGCGTCGCTGCCGGGCGGCACTTGCACGATCCAGACTTACTCGGTGAGCTGCTCGCTCGCGGTACTGCCGTCCGGCGCCACGCGGCGCCTCACGGTCGAGACGACCACGACGGCGCCGGGCGCGTTGTACGCATCGGGCAGCGTGGGCGCGATCGGCGACGCCGACCTCACCAACAATGCCGCGAGCGCGGGTGGATGGGTACAGGCGGAGCGCGACGTCGAAATCGTCGCGGGCGCCTCGAACATCGACCTCGCGGTCGGCGCCGCGTACGAGCTGCCGTTCACCGTGCGCTCGCGTGGCCCCCTGCCCACCGGCGACGTGACGGTGTGGATCTCGATTCCCTCGACCGATCTCATCGTCGATTCCATCGGCGGCGCCTTGTGCGGGAAACACGACGAGTCGATGTACCGCTGCGAGCTGGGTGCGATCGCGCCGGGCGGCTCGCGCATGGTCAAGCTCAAGGCACACGCGGCGGTGCCGCTATCCATCAACATCAGCGCGAGCGCGGAAGCGCCGGGCGACGGCTACGGCACCAACAACTACGCGACCGCGCAGCTGCGCGTCGACCATCTCGTCGACTTCGGCATCGTGATGGCATCGGGCGGCACGGGCGTCGAGGACGAGAAGTTCGGTGGCCAGGTTTCGCTGCGCTCCACGGGCCGCAACGACGCGACCGGCGCGACGCTCGACATCGAACTGCATTCGGCGGGCGCGCTGCGTTCGGCGAGCATCCTGCACGGCACCATCTGCCAGCTGGTCTCCGCGCAGCTCGCGCGCTGCAGCCTGCCCACGGTGTCGCGCAACACGACGCTGTACGTCGACTACGAGGCGGAGTTCGCGGACCCCGGCAACTACGACGTGCGTTTCACGTTGACCACGCCGGGCGATTCGGCGCCCGAGAACGATTCGCTCGAGCGCGCCATCCTCGTGCGGCCCTTCAACGACATCGCGGTCGTGGGTAATGCCGATCTGCCCGGCTTGCTGGTCGGACAGACGCGCGAGAAGACGTTCGGCCTGGCGGTGGACCGGCGCGATCTCGCGGGCGCGCGCTTCGTGGCGCCGCACTATCTACCCGGACTGCGCGTGGATGCGATCCGCGCGAGCGCCGGGGAGTGCTACGTGGACGAATTCATCGGCGGTGTGTGCGAATTCACGCGGCTGCCGGCGTTCTGGAGCGGCGAGGTGTGGGTCACGTATCGCGCGCTCGAGGGCAACCAGGAGAGCGACATCGCGGTATCGGTGTCGGCGGCCGGTGACGTCGTTTCCGGCAATGACGTCGTGCGTGGCATCGCCCAACTGCGCGGCGTGACCGACCTGGAACTGCGCGTCGGCGCGGAAATGCACGGCGCCGTGGGCGAGATCGCGGCGTTTCCGGCGATCACGATCTTCAACGGCGCGGACGTCGCCCACGACGTGCGCCTCGAAGTGACGCTGCCGGCACAGGTCTCGCTGGTCGACATTTCCGCGGCCAACGCGTTGTGCAGCGGCACGACGGTGCTGCGCTGCGACTTCAGCGCGCTGCCCGCGAACACGATGACGACGGTGAATCTCAACGTGCGCGCGACCGCGTCGGGCCGGTTCACGGCGGGCTTGCGGATCGGGGCCAGCAACGACACGAACGCCGCGAACGATGCACGCGACGTCGCCGTCGACGTCTCCGCGGCCGCCACCGCGACGAATCCGCCGGGCGGAAAGAGCGGCGGCGGCGCCTTCGAGTGGCTGACCCTCGCGCTGCTCGCGCTCGCGGGTTGGCGCCGGGTGAGAAATCGCGGGGTCAGCCGCGTTTCAGCCCGGGTCCGCTGACGCGGCGATTTCTCAGCCGATTACAAAGCGTCGCTGTTGCTCACGAAGGCGACGTGTGTGCCGTCGGGCGACCATGACGGCACGTTGATCGTGCCCTGACCACCATAGATGTACGCGATCACCTTCGGTGGCGCGCTGCCGTCTACGGGCAGGATCCGCAGCACGCAATGCTTGTAGTACGGATGATCCGCCGCCGGGACGTCGAGTCCGTACGAGATGATCACGATCCACTTGCCGTCGGGCGAGAAGTGCGGGAACCAGTCGTTCCACCGGTGATCGTTCGTCACGCGCTCCTGGGCGCTGCCGTCGGGCTTCATGCGCCAGATCTGCATCTGGCCCGAGCGCGTGGAGTTGAAGTAGATCCACTGGCCGTCGGGTGAGTACTCCGGCCCGTCGTCGAGCCCGGGCGTATTCGTGAGATTGATCTCCTTGCCGCTGCCGTCCGAGGGGATCTTGTGGATGTCCCACTCGAGCACCTTCGGGTCCTTCTTCGACGGGCGTCCCGCGGTGTACGTCAGCCACTTCGCGTCCGGCGACCAGCCGTGCAGATAGCTAGGCGTATTGGGCGTGATGCGCACCGGCACGCCGCCGCGCGTCGGCATGGTGAAGATGGTCGACTGGCCGGTGCCGGTACTCTGGTCGGAGATGCCGAGCTGCGTGCCGTCGAACGACAAGACGTGATCGTTGTTGTTGCGGATCGCGAAGCCGGTGTCGATCAGCGCGGGTATGCGGGTCGCGAGGTCGAACCTCCAGAGCCGGCCGCGGGTGGCGGCGTCATTGCCGCTCGCGTTGTAGATCAGCGCGGAGCCGTCGGGCAGCCAGTTCGGCGCCTCGAACGGCACGCGCGAGGAGTAGATCTGCTGGCGATCGCCGGTCCGGACGTCGAGGATCTCGAGCCGGCTGCCGATGTAGTCGCGGTACGGCTGGAAGCCGACCTTCACCGGCTTGATCACGCGCACGTTGCGGAAGATCGCCGTCTCCTTCACGTCGGGGTTGTGCGAGGAGAGGAACAGGCCGACGTATGCGTCTTCGGGCAGATCGAGCGCTTCCTTGTATTCGGCCACCTCGAACGGCTCGCCGAATCTCGCCGCGGAGAAGATGAAGATGTTGCCGCGGCGCTCGAGCTGGATGATGTCCGCGCCCTTCGCGGCCGCCATCTCGATCTGCGCCGTCTCTTCACCCTTGGCCTTGCGGTACTGCAGGGAAGTGAGGCCGTCGCCGTGGATCACGCCGTCGACATAGGACGAATCGTGATCGGCGATGGATTTGCGCACCATGATGCCGGCCTTGCGGTGCGGATCGACGCCCTTGCCGACGAACTCGATGCGCGCCTGCACGATGAAGTCGCCCTTCATGCGCCGGTACGCGTACTGGAACTCGTCGCGCGTGCCCCAGATGTTCACGCCGCCCGCGCTGAGCGTGTACGCCTGCGAAGCCCCGTTGTAGGTCGCGTAACCCGCGATCTTCGGCGAGCCGACGTCCGCGTGACCTTCGAAATCGCCGAGCGGACCACCATTGGGTGAGGCCAGCGTCGTCAATGACATCAGCGCGCCGAGCGCCGAGACCAGGATTCTTCCCTTCATCAGATTCCCCTTCGAAATGGCTGTGCGGCCATCAGTGGATAGACGTCTTTCTCAATTCTCTCCGTGGGTGGGGATAGTGGTGCCGGTGTAAAAAGTGGGGATTAGCGCTGGCACGCCGAAATCGCGCTGACGTCTCCGCTAATCCCCACTTTTTACACCGGCACCACTATCC
>JAFAGC010000088.1 GCA_023423065.1 Pseudomonadota bacterium | reverse complement strand
ACCGCCGCGTCTCGGGCCGCCGCGACCGCCACCCGGGCCGCCACGGCGCGGGCCGCCGCGACCACCGCCGCCGCTACGGCGCATCGGCTTGGGACCATCTTCCGGATCCCATTCCTTGTAGACGGGTGGTTTGATGTCCCTGGCTAACAACTCGGCCTTCACCGAGCCGACCGGGATCTTGTGACCGATGTAGTCCTCGATCTCGGGCAACGACACCGCGTATTCCTCGCAGCCGAAGCTGATCGCATCGCCCTCGGCGCCCGCGCGCGCGGTGCGGCCGATTCGATGCACGTAGTCGGCCGCGTCCTGCGGCAGGTCGTAGTTGAACACGTGGCTCACGTCGGAGATGTGCAGTCCGCGCGATGCGACGTCGGTGCAGATCAGCACCGCGAGCTCGCCGCTGTGGAATTCCTTCATGAACCGCAGGCGTTTCTTCTGCGGCACGTCGCCGGACAACGCCTGCGCCTTGAAGCCGTTGGCGATCAGGTACGCCTCGAGTTTCTCCGCGACGCGCTTGGTGTTCACGAACACCATCGTGCGGCGCGCTTCGAGCTGCCGCAGCAGTCCGATCAGCAGCGGCACCTTTTCTTCCATCGCCGGGAAGTAGATGAGCTGGCGCACGCGATCCGCGGTCACGCGGTCCGGCTCGATGCGCACGAGCTCCGGATTGTTCATGTGTTCGTATGCGAGCTCGAGCACGCGATGCGAAAGCGTGGCCGAGAACAACATCGATTGGCGATGTTCCGGCTTCGGCAACCGGCGCAGGATGAAGCGGATGTCCGCGATGAATCCGAGGTCGAACATGCGGTCCGCCTCGTCGAGCACCACGACCTCGGCATGCCGCATGTCGTACACGTGCTGCTTGAAGTAGTCGATGACCCGGCCCGGCGTACCGATCAGCACGTCGATGCCGTCCTGGAGCGTCTTGCGTTGCTTTTCGTAGTCGACGCCGCCATAAACCACGGCGGTCTTCAGCCCGGTGTGCCGCCCCAGCACCTCCGCATCGTTGAAGATCTGCACCGCGAGCTCACGCGTGGGCGCGAGGATCAGCGCGCGGATGCCCGTCGCACTGCGACCCGGGGGCGAAGGGTTCTTCAGCAGCCGCTGGAACAGGGCAAGCAGGAACGCGGCGGTCTTGCCGGTGCCGGTCTGTGCCTGGCCTGCAACATCCTTGCCCGTGAGCGCAATCGGCAAAGTACTCGCCTGGACTGGCGTGGCCCGGACAAAACCGGCGTCGGCGATGCCACGTGCGACTTGCGGGACGAGGTCGAGCGATGCGAATTCGAGGTCGGAAAGGTGTGTCTCTGTCATTAATTGATCGTTACTTATCTATTGAGGCGGCGGGTTCAACTGGCGCTTGCAAATGGCCGGCGGACCCGTTAAAAATTGGTCCCAAGACGCGGCCCTGCTGACAAGCACCCGAGCCGCAAAATCCAAAGCTTCCTTAACCACTAAGGTCATTTAACCCATCAGGCGAACCTGGCCGCGCCGCTGAGCCGGCAGTCTAACCGTTTGATCGCGTCCTGAGCACGGCTTCCTGCCGTTGCGAAGCGCCACCCCCAAAAAACGCCCCATCACCGCAGCACTCGAACGCGAGCAATCTTTGATTTCTATGGAGGTCCTTCCCCGTGAGTAACCCGGACATCGTCCACACGACGGACGCAACGTTCAGCCAGGACGTGCTCAAGTCCGACAAGCCCGTTCTTCTCGACTTCTGGGCCGAGTGGTGTGGCCCCTGCAAGATGATCGCGCCGATCCTCGACGAGATCGCGGTCGAGTACAAAGACAAGCTGCGCGTCGCCAAGATCGACATCGAATCCAATCCGCAGACGCCGCCGAAGTTCGGCATCCGCAACATCCCCACGCTGATCCTGTTCAAGAACGGCACCGTGGAGGCCCAGAAGGTCGGTTCAGTGCGCAAACCCGACCTCAAATCTTTCCTGGACGCGCACCTGTGAGGGGCTACTTGGGTAATCAAGGCCGCAACCGGCCTAACAAGGGCCAGAGGCACGGCGGCGGTCAGCATCGCGATCGCGACGGCAACCGTGATCCGAACTACCGCGGCGGCAACGGCGGCCCGCGGCACGACGACCAGCCACCCGAGGCTTACGAGGTCGACGAATCCGAAATCATCAGTAAAGAGGATCTCGCAGCCACCAAGAGCTCGATGAACCTCTCGGTGCTGAAGGCCAAGCCGATCTACGAGCTGGTGAAGATGGCCGAGTCCATGGGCGTGGAGGGCATGGCCCGCTCGCGCAAGCAGGACATCATCTTCGGCATCCTCAAGGCCCATTCGCGCGACGGCCAGAACATCTACGGCGACGGCGTGCTCGAGATCCTGCAGGACGGCTTCGGCTTCCTGCGCTCGGCCGACGGTTCGTATCTCGCGGGCCCGGACGACATCTACGTCTCGCCCAGCCAGATCCGCCGTTTCAACCTGCGCACCGGCGACACGATCTCCGGCCTCATCCGTCCGCCGAAGGACGGCGAGCGTTACTTCGCTCTGCTCAAGGTCGGCGAGATCAACTTCGATTCGCCGGACAGCTCGCGCAACAAGGTGCTGTTCGAGAACCTCACGCCGTTCCATCCCACGAAGCGCCTCAAGCTCGAGCGTGGCAACGGTTCGACCGAGGATCTCACCGCGCGCACCATCGACCTGGTGTCGCCGATCGGCAAGGGACAGCGCGGGCTCATCGTTTCGCCGCCGAAGGCCGGCAAGACGATGCTGCTGCAGAACATCGCGACCTCGATCACGGCTAACCACCCCGAGGTCTACCTGATCGTGCTGCTCATCGACGAGCGCCCGGAAGAAGTGACCGAGATGCAGCGCACGGTGAAGGGCGAGGTCGTGTCGTCGACGTTCGACGAACCCGCCGCACGCCACGTGCAGGTCGCGGAAATGGTGATCGAGAAGGCCAAGCGCCTCGTCGAGCACAAGAAGGACGTCGTGATCCTGCTCGACTCGATCACGCGCCTCGCGCGCGCGTACAACACGGTGGTGCCGAGCTCGGGCAAGGTGCTCACCGGTGGTGTCGACGCGAACGCGTTGCAGCGTCCGAAGCGCTTCTTCGGCGCCGCGCGCAACATCGAGGAGGGCGGCTCGCTCACCATCCTCGCGACGGCGCTGATCGACACCGGCTCGAAGATGGACGACGTGATCTACGAAGAGTTCAAGGGCACGGGCAACAGCGAAATCCATCTCGATCGCCGCATCGCGGAGAAGCGCGTGTTCCCGTCCGTGAACATCAACCGTTCCGGCACCCGCAAGGAAGAGCTGATCACCGACGCGGGCGAACTCGCCAAGATCTGGATCCTGCGCAAGCTCCTGCACCCGATGGACGAGCTCGCGGCCATCGAATTCCTGTTGGACAAGATGAAGGACACGAAGACCAATTCGGAATTCTTCGAGGCGATGAAGAGATAGTCGTTGGAGGTGTGGGGACGGATGCGAATCTGTCCCCACACTTTCGTCCCCGCACCGCACGGACTTCACGTCCGTCCGCGCACCCGGTGTGCGCTACGTCACACCCGCCCCGTCTCCTTAAGCCGACGCTGGCGCGACTTTCCGACCTGTTAGATGATGACCCCGCTTGTTCAAGGGAGTCTGAAGATGCGCGTTGCGCTGGTCGTCGTGCTGGGTCTGGTCATGTCGGGTTGCGCCGTCACTCGCAGGGACGCCGAGGAGCCGGTGGAAAACCGGGGCGTCCGCCAGGCCAAGGCCGAGGAAGTCCTCAAGCCCAGCGAAGTGCTCAAACCCAAGTCGCGTGAGATCGCGAGTCCTTCGACCGACCGCTTCTACATGCGCGGCATCTATTTCCCGGCCTCGGTCGAAACCCAGATCCGGCTCGACTCGGCCGGGGGCGCTCCCGGAACGCTGCTCAGCGCGGAGGAAGATCTCGGCCTGGACGACAAGGTCGACCTCGGTCGCCTGGATTTCAATATCCGCATGGCGCGGCGTCACAACGTGCACGTCGACTTCTTCAAGCTCAACCGCTTCAGCGAGCAGCCACTGCCGCGCGACATCGAGTTCGGAAATTTCATCTTCGACGAAGGCACGATCTTCCGCACCAAGCTCGACTGGCGCGTGCTGACGCTGACCCACACCTATTCGTTCGTTCAGAACGACCGCATCGAAGCGGGCGTGGGGCTCGGCATTCATCTCATCGAGGCTCACGCCGAGGGCATGGAGCCCGGCACGAACAATCGCGAATCGGCGCAGGAGGTCGGCATCTTCCCGACCATCAACGGCATCTTTTCGTGGCAGATCTCGAAGCGCTTCGCCGTCACCGCGCGCGCGTTGTGGTTCTCCGCCTCGCCGGAGGAATTCGACGGCACGATGTCCGAGTACCACATGGACATCCAGTACCGCGTCGCCAACAACATGGCGATCGGGCTGGGCTACACGCAGATGAAGACGGAACTGCAGGTCTTCGACTCCGACGATCCGCTGCTCTTCAACATGGATACCTCGGGACCCGAGCTGTTCATCCGCTTCAGCTTCTGAAGCTTCGGGCGCGACCGCGTGTTTCGTGCCGCCATCTTCGACATGGACGGTCTGCTCATCGATTCGGAGCCTTATTGGGCGTCCGCCGAGCGTGAGGTTTTCGGGTCCCTCGGCATCGAGATAAGCGATTCGATGGCCGCCGTCACCGCGCCGATGACGACGCGCGAAGTGTCGGAATACTGGTTCCGCTTCAGTCCCTGGAGCGGCCCGACGATTGCCGAGGTCGAACAGGCGGTCATCTCCCGCGTCGGCCAATTCATCGGCACGCACGGTTCGGCATTGCCCGGCGTCCAGCGGGCGCTGGAATCGTGCGCGCGGCTCGGCTGGCGGATCGCATTGGCATCGAACTCGCCGGCGAGGCTGTGCGAACTCACGCTGGAAAAACTCGGAATCGCCTCGCGGTTCGACGCCGTGATCTCCGCCGACCACGTGATCCGGGGCAAGCCGGATCCGGCCATATACGTGGAAGCCGCGCGCCGGCTCGGAATCCCCGCGCGCGAATGCCTCGCCTTCGAAGACTCGGTCACGGGCGTGCGTGCGGCCCGGGCGGCCGGAATGGGTGTCGTGGCCGTGTCTTCGAGACCCGTGCGTTTTGTCGGGCACGAAACCGCGCCCGACATGCGGCTGGAGACGCTCCCGGAGCTCAGCCACGAATGGGCCGCCGAAGTCTGGATACGTCGCGAGTCGCAGCGCGCGATCTAGTTAGTCCCGCAGGAATTCCACGACGCGCTCGATCGTCGCTCGATCGCGCAGCGCGCCGCTGTGGCCGAGCCCGTTCGTGCGGCACAACGTCGCTCCGGGGATCGCCGCCGCGAGCGCCGCACCCTGGGAGAACGGCGCGACGTTGTCCTCCTCGTCGTGCACCACGAGCACCGGGATGCGCACGCGCGGCGCCGCCGCGGCCACGGAGATCGCCTCCGCGGGACGGCCGAAGCGCGCCGCGAACCGCGCGCGAAGCCTTGCCATCGCGGGCTTCTTCAGGCCCAGCATCATCGCGAAGGACTCGAGGATGTAATCCATGTCCGAAGGCACGCCGAACAGGCAGATTTTCTTCGGGTGATAGTCCTCGGTTTCCGCGAGCACCGTGAGCACCGCGCCGCCGCCGAGCGAATGTCCGATCACCGCGTGGATCGGGTCGTGCGCCTTGAGCACCTCGGCGAGACTGTCCCGGAATCGCGGCAGGTCCGAGTACTTTCCGGGTGAATCGCCATGGGCCGGCGCGTCGATGCCGATCACCGAGAAACCCGCCGCGCGCAACGGTGCGATGAAGCTGCCGAAGCGCGCCGCGTGCGAGCCCCAGCCGTGCAGCAACACGATGGTGGGGCCCGGCCCTTCCCAGCGCCAGATCGTGAACTCGTCGCCGCCGGCACGCAGCGACCGCTTCGTCGCCTGCGCGACGATCGGCGCGTCCTCGGGATCGAGGCGGCGGCGCGGTGGCGTGATGAACAGCCGCAACGCGAGCCGCGCGGCGAGCGACGGGCTCAGGAACTGCACCGCGGCGAAGAAGCGGCGCAGCCGTCGCTGCATTCCCGGCGAGACACCGGGGACGACGCGCCCGAGAACCGGCTTGCGGCGTTCTTCGATCATTCCCGGATCGACACCGTCGGTACGTAGGTAGCCAGGAATTCCGGAGGCATGCGCGCGGCGCGACCGCTCGCGAGGTTGAGACACACGTATTGCGTGACGGCCCGCGCGAGGGTCGCCCCCGAGTCCGCATGGCGCAACTGGAAACGCCGGGTCACGCGCAGCTTGCGGTCCGTCTCGACTATCCACGTCGCGACCGATACTCGCTCGCGCGCGAGCGCGGCGCGCAGGTAATCGATCTCGATGCGCAGCGCGGCCATGCCGCGTTGCATGCGAACGCAGTCCTCGACGCTGAGGCCGAGCGCGGCGGAATGCGACCAGGCCGCGCGGTCGAGCCAGCGCAGGTACACCGAGTTGTTCACGTGCCCGTAGGCGTCGATGTCGTCATCCTGTACGTCGACGCTGACGATGTGCGGGTGCGGCAGATCCCAGCCGTCCTGCATGTGCCGGTCTTGCATGAGTGTCAGTCTATGCGGACGGGGTGTTAGAGTCGCGCCCACCAACCAGCGAGGGTTCCATGAAACGCATCGCCACGATTTTCCTTGCCGCGGGCCTCGCGCACGTGGCCAGCGCCGGCGTCTACGTCGAAACGGTGTCGAACAACCTCAAGACGAATTCATCGCGACTCGCCCAGAAGATTTACGTGCAGGGCGGCTCCGGACGGTTCGAAGACGAGGAAGGCCGTGCCTCCATCATCAAGGGCGACACCATCTACGTGATCGACCAGGCGGACAAGAGCTACGTGGTGCTCGACAAGGCCACGATGGAGCAGCTCGGCAAACAAGTGGGCGCCGCGATGGAACAGATGAAGGAGCAGCTCGCGAAGATGCCGCCCGAGCAGCGCGCGCAGATCGAGCAGATGATGGGTATCCAGTCCGGCGCGGGAGCCGGCGGCTGGACGATGGACGCGGTGGACACCGGCAAGAGCGACAAGGTCGAAGGCCGCGCGTGCAAGGTCTGGGACATCAAGGTCAACGACCAGCCCGACCACCAGGTCTGTGTCGTGCCGTACTCCTCGTTGCCCGGCACCGAGGACTTCAAGTCGGTGTTCGAGAAATTCGCGAAAGTGTTCGAGGACATGGCGAAGAACCTGCCGCAGTTGAGCGGCGCGATGAACAACCAGATGAGCGCGCTCAGGAAGGTGAACGGTTATCCGATGAGGACGCGCAGCTATGAAAACGGCCGGCTCGCTCCCGAGGAGCAGGTCGTGAAGGTCTGGCGCGAGCAGGCGATCCCGGCCTCCATGTTCGAGGTGCCCGCCGGCTTCAAGCAGAAGCAGATGTCTCCACCAGGGCGATGAAGTACACGGATTACTATGCCGCGCTGGGTGTCGAGCGCAGCGCGAGCCAGGACGAGATCAAGAAGGCATATCGCAGGCTCGCGCAGAAGTATCACCCGGACGTGAGCAAGGAGCCGGGCGCCGAGGCGAAGTTCAAGGAAATCGCCGAGGCCTATCAGACGCTCAAGGATCCCGAAAAACGCGCGGCATACGACGAGCTCGGCACCAGGCCGCAGGGTGAGGAGTTCCGCCCGCCGCCCGACTGGGCGCGCCAGCACGGCGCCGAAGAAGGGTTCTCGTTCGAGGACGTCGACTTCGCCGACCTGTTCTCGCGATTCGGCGCGCGCGGCACGGGAACTCGCGGCTTCGGCGGCGGCGCCAATGTCTCGATGCCCGGCCAGGATTTCGAGATACCCGTCGAGATCAGCATCGAGGACGCGTTTCGCGGCACCACGCTCGAGCTCAACCTCTCGATGCCGGAATACGATGCGCGCGGGCATTTGAGCCGCGTGCCACAGGTCGTCAAGGCGCGTGTCGCGCCGGGCGCGGTCGACGGGCAACGCCTGCGCCTGCCGGGCAAGGGCGGCAAGGGATTCAACGGAGGTCGCAATGGCGATCTCTATCTGGACATTTCATTGAAGCCGCATCCGTTGTATCGCGCGGTGGGTCACGATCTCTACGTGGATCTGCCGCTCGCGCCCTCGGAAGCGGCGCTCGGCGCATCTGTGCAGGTGCCGACGCTTGCGGGCAACGTGAATCTCAAGATTCCCGCGGGCACTTCCGGCGGGCGCAAGCTACGGCTCGCGGGGCGAGGATTGCCGAAGCCGCGCGGCGGCGCCGGCGACCTCATCGCCGTGGCGCAGGTGGTCGTGCCGACGAAGCTTTCGGAGCGCGAGCGCGAGTTGTATCAGCAGCTCGCGGAATCCGGTTTCAACCCGCGTGAGAAGTTCGGCCAATGAGCACGGAAACCGAAGTCCTGTGGCTCGACGAGGGGCGGGTAGTCAGCCTGGAGGAGCTCGCGGAGTTCTCCGGCCTGAGCGTGACGGAAGTGCGCGAGCTCGTGCAGATCGGCGCGTTGCCCGCGGAAAGCGCGGCCGGCGGAGCCTTCGTGTTCAGCGCGCGGGTCGTGACGGTGGCGCGCACCGCGTGCCGCTTGCGCGACGAGCTCGAGCTCGACCTGCCGTCGCTGGGCGTGGCGTTGAGGCTGCTCGAGCGCGTGCGCGATCTCGAGCAAGAGCTGGAACGGGTGCGGGCGCTGCTGCCGCGCGACTAGCGCGCGAAGATCGACGTCGCCCGGATTCCCGGGCACTGGTCGAAGCGCTCGAACGCGCTGAGCACGAGACGCAAGCGACCGACCTGTGAGTTATTGGTGAGCCTTGGTGGCGTCCGACCGGTCGCAGGTCGTCGAGCCGAGATCGTCACCGCGCGCCGTGCATGCGACCCGCTGGTCCTGGCGCTCGCGGTAGTCGTGCTCGTGATCGTCGCCACCGAGTAGCACGTCGTTGATCACGCCGTTGACTATGGCGGAGAGCAGACCCCCCGATAGCGGCTCCGCGCTCGGCAGCGACGTCGGGTACTCGACGTGTCGCTCGACCGGCTTCTCGGGCGGCACGAATTTCACGGTGGGGGGTTCCGGCTCGGCGTCCTTCGCCGGCCCCAGGACGTACTGGCCGGTCTGCGTCGCCACCGTCTTGCGCAGGGCTTTCCGGATTTCCGGATGGGTGAGGTCGAAAGATGCCCGGCCGGGCGCGGGCACCGTCCGAGCTTCGTCGCACCATGCGGGCGCCGCCGCAAACACACTCAACAATATCCATGCGCGCATCATGCGTTCGAGGCTAAGCCTCCACCCGATTCCAGGCAAGGCCGGCCCTCACAAACCGCGTAGTTTGGCCGAATTCAGCCCCCGTTCATCTTTGCCGGATTCCGGGGCCAGGCACCGGAATCCGGTAAAACTCGGGACGCTCGCGGGCAGCCGTGGCCCTCATGCGGGCCGACATGCGAAGTAGTTAGCCGGGTCCTTCTCCGGTGGCTAAGATGACGGTCCCATTGCCGCATCTTTCCAGCGCGGAGTCCTCATGAACCACAACACTCTTCCTTACGCCGCCGGCGCCATTCTTCTCGGCATGGTCGGTATCGTGTTTCACGAGTTCGCCCTGCAGTGGCAGCAGGTGCCGGCGAGCGTGCCGCGCATTCCGTACGCGTACGTGAGCGCCGCGATCCTGCTGATCGCGGGCTGCGCGCTGCTCGTGCGCCGCTACGAGCGCATCGGCGCGCTCACGCTCACGGTGTTCTACGGAATCTGGGTGGTCGTCTTTCACCTGCCGATTGCGTTCGCGTCGTGGAAACACATCGGCACGTGGAACGGTCCCGCGGAAATCATGCTCCTGACGATGGGCGGACTCGCGTTGTGGTCCGCGGGCGCCGGACCGGCGCGCAATTCGCTGCGACTGGTTTCACGCGTCCTGGCCGGCGCGAGCGCCATCGTCTTCGGCCTCGCGCATTTCAATTACATCGATTTCACCGCGACCTTCGTGCCCAACTGGATTCCGCCGAACCAGGCGTTCTGGGCCTGGGCCACCGGGGCCGGACACCTCGCGGCAGGGCTCGCGCTCGTGAGCGGCGTGCAGGCGCGACTCGCCGCGGCCTGTCTCGCGGGTATGATGGCCTCGTTCGTATTGCTGGTGCACATCCCGCGCGTGATCGGCGCGCCCGACCAGCACATCGAATGGGTCATGGTGAGCGTCGCGACCGCGCTCTCCGGGGCCGCGTGGCTCGTGAGGAAGTATTCGACTTGATGGATGGCAACCTGGCGGATGGCGACTTGAGCGATTCGAACGTAAGAGACGGCGATTCACCGCTGCCGCCCATCGTCGTGCCGCACACGGAGCTGTCCGCCGACGCACTGACCGGCGTCATCGAATCGTTCGTCCTGCGCGAAGGCACGGAGTACGGCGAGCGCGACGTGTCGTTGGAAACCAAGGTGCTGCAGGTCCGCCGCCAGCTCGAACGGCGCGAGGCCGAGATCGTGTTCGACCCGAACACCGAGTCCATCGACATCGTGGTGAGGAAACCGGCGCGGCGCGACGACGCAGGCTGAGCCGCTCAGCCCCCTGTCGCGGTGACGTGACTGACTACCGGCCGCCACGCGTGCGGCGTAGTCCATGAACACCCGGATGTGATCAAATCCGGAATCACGTCCAACGCCTTGGGAGGGGCCGCGACGCATGCCTCGGACACCGGTGACCTGGCGCGACCGTCTGCGCTATCGATTCGAAAACACCCTGTCGAAAGGCACCGTCGCCATCATCGGCTGGCTGGCGTTGCTGTCCACGGCGATCATCGTGCTCGCGGCGCTGATCCTCGCCGCGATGCGCATCGGGCAGGACCCGTCCGATCACGAACATCCCTACGGCTTCTTCGAGGGCGCCTGGCAGGCCATGCTGCGCACCCTCGATCCGGGCGTCATCGCCGGCGACTCGGGCTGGCAGCTGCGCCTGCTCATGATGCTCGTGACGATCGGCGGCATCTTCATCGTCAGCATCCTGATCGGCACGATCACCTCGGGCCTCGAGTCACGGCTCGCGGAGCTGCGCAAGGGCCGCTCGCGCGTCATCGAGCAGGACTTCACGCTGATCCTCGGCTGGTCGAGCAAGGTGTTCTCGATCGTCGGCGAGTTGCTCATCGCGAACGAAAACCAGAAGGACCCGTGCATCGTGATCCTGTCGGACCGCGACAAGATCGAGATGGAGGACGAGATCCGCGCCAAGTTTCCGAGTACGGCAAACACGCGAATCATCTGCCGCAGCGGCAATCCGCTCGACCTCGACGATCTCGCGGTGGTCGATCCGCATTCGGCGCGTTCGATCATCGTGCTCGCGCCCGAGACCGATAACCCGGACATACACGTCATAAAGTCCGTGCTCGCGATCACCAACAATCCGAACCGCAAGCAGGACCCGTACCACATCGTCGCGGAAATCCGCGAGCAGCGGAATCTCGAGGCGGCGGCGCTGGTCGGCGGCAAGGAAGCCATCTACATCCAGGGCGAGGACCTGATCGCGCGCGTGACGGCGCAGACCTGCCGCCAGTCGGGCCTCTCCGTCGTGTACACCGAACTACTCGACTTCGACGGCGCGGAGATCTACTTCAAGCCCGAGCCATCGCTCGCGGGCGGCACGTACCGCGAGATCATCGCGGCGTACGAAGACTCCACCGTCATGGGCATCATGCGCGGCAACGGCGAGGTGCTCATCAACCCGCCGATGGATACGACGTTCAATCGCGACGACAGCGTCATCGCGATCACCGAGGACGACGACACGCTCGTGCTGCGCCCGGATGCGGGCGGTGGCCTGCCGGACACCAGCGCGTTGTCGCATCGCGAGCGGCTCCCGCCCGCGCCCGAGCGCATCCTCATCCTCGGCTGGAACGGCAAGGCGCAGGCCATCATCGAGGAGCTCGACAATTACGTTGCGCCCGGCTCCGAGACCATCGTGATCTGCCGCCAGGACGGCGTGCGCGACACGCTGCTCGGCGTGGCCCGGCGCATGAAGCGTCAGAAAGTGCGTTTCGCCGACGGTGACGTCACGCACGCGGCGACCCTCGCGGCGGTCAAGGCCGCGAGCTTCGAGCACGTCATCCTGCTGAGTTACAGCGATCTGCCGATCCAGGAGGCGGACGCGAAGACCCTCATAACACTGCTGCACCTGCGCAACCTGGCCGATTCCGCGGGCACGCGGCTGTCCATCGTGAGCGAGATGATGGACATCCGGAACCGCGCGCTCGCGCAGATCGCGCGTGCCGACGATTTCATCGTGAGCGACAAGCTCGTGAGCCTCATGATGTCGCAGCTGTCGGAGAACAAGCACCTCGAAAAGGTCTTCAAGGTGCTGTTCAGCTCGGAGGGAAGCGAGATATACATTCGTCCCATGACCGACTACGTGAGACTCGGATCGACGGTGGACTTCTACACCGTGCTCGAGGCCGCCGCGCAACGCGGCGAGACAGCGATCGGCTACCGCATCATGAAGTACGCCGACGACAAGTCGCGCGGGTATGGAGTGAACGTGAATCCGAAGAAATCCGAGAAACACGCCTTCACCGAGCACGACAAGATCGTCGTGCTGGCGGAAGACTGATGATCACGCGACGCCAGCTCGTGGCGCTGGCCGCGGCCGCCGCGTTCGCGGGGCCGGCCGCGGCGGCGCGCGCGGAAAGCAAGCTCAAGGCCATCCACAAGCGGATCGGCGGCCGGCTCGGCGTGCACGTTCTCGATTCGCAGAGCGGCAAGCGCATCGGCTACGACGACCATTCGCGTTACGCGATGGCGTCGACGTTCAAGATGCTGCTCGCGGCCGCGATCCTCTGGCAGGTGGACCGGGGCGCCTTTCCCCTGACATACGCATTGCCGATCGCGCGGCAGGACCTGCTACCGACCTCCCCGATGGTCGAGGCGGCGCTGGCCGCGGGCGAGGAGGCGATGACCGTGAAGGACCTTTGCGCGGCCATCGTCACGCGCAGCGACAACGCGGCCGCCAACATCCTGCTCAAGTCGATGGGCGGGCCGGAAACGCTGACACAGTTCATGCGCAGCATCGGCGACGAGGTCACGCGACTCGATCGGCTCGAGCCCGATCTCAACAGCAATGTGCCCGGTGACCCGCGCGACACCACGACGCCGCGCGCGATGGTCGATTCGATGCTCCGGATCTTCACGCAGGACGTCATTTCACTGCCCTCGCGCGCGATCCTCATCGACTGGATGAACGCCGCGAACACCGGCCGCGATCGCCTGCGCGCCGGCCTGCCGCGCGGCTGGCAGGTGGGTGACAAGACCGGCACCGGGCCGAACGGCGCGGTCAACGACGTCGCGATCGCCTATCCACTCGAGCGCCGGCCGATCCTCATCGCCGTCTTCATGAGCGAATCGAAACTGCCGCTCGAGGACCTGGTCGCCGCGCAGGCCGAAATCGGCCGGCTCGTGGCGCAAGAGAAATGGCCGTGAGGGTTCGCACCTGAAGTCCCGAGCCTTGTTCTCCCCGGAGCCCGCCCGGGGATGGATCCCCTGGGGCGCACTCGCGCCGTTCCTGGCATTGGTGTTCGTGCTGCTGCCGGCGATCGGCGCCATGCTCGGATTCCAGCCACTGCAGTGGGTGGATGCGAACGGCGATCCGGTCGGCACCGCGGGCCTGGCCGTGTTCCTGCTGATTCCCTTCGGCGTCACCGGATTGCTGGTGCTCGCGTGGGTGAAGTTCGTCGAGCGCCGCCCGTTCGCGACGATCGGTCTCACCCGACCAGGGGCGGCGAACCTCTTCCTGCGCGGTCACGCCATCGGATGCGCGACGATCCTCTTCGTGGTCCTCGCGAGCTGGATGGCGGGCGGCTACGAAGCCGTCTCGTACGCGAAAGGACTCGGATCGCCCGCCGCATTGCTGAACATCGCCATCCTGCTGGTGTGTTTCGCGGTTCAATCCAGCGCCGAAGAACTCGTGTTCAGGGGTTGGCAGCTCTCCGCCATCGCCCGCAAGTTCAACGTGGCGCTGGCGGTGACCCTCTCATCGGGGGTGTTCTGCCTGCTGCACTACAGTCCCGGACAGCCGTGGCTGGTGACGCTGAATCTCGTGCTGTTCGCCTCGTTCGCCTGCGCCTGGGCGCTGCGCGCCGGCAACATCTGGGGCGTGATGGGTTGGCATGCCGGCTGGAACTGGTTGCTGGCCACGGGCTTCGAGCTGCCCGTGACCGGTCTCGTGACCGACACGCCTGCGTTGCTCGTGCAGCTCTCGCCCGTCGGGCCTGACTACCTGACCGGCGGAGCGCAGGGACCCGAGGGCAGCATCTTCTGCACCCTGTTTTTCGTGGTGTCGATCGCCGCGATGCTCTGGCGCCGTCCACTCTCCAAGGTTTCGCCCGCCTGACCCGTCCCACGTTCAGGTCAACCGGGGAGCAGGGACATGAAGAAGACGAGAGGATTGCTGGCGCTGCTGGCGGCGCTGGGCGTGTGCGCCGCGCACGCGCAGGACATCGAAGAAGTCGTCGTCACCGGGATACGCGCGGATGCGCCGATTCCCGGCGCGCATCTCAAGAGGTCCGGCGACTACATCCTGCTCAATGTCGGCGTGAGCAACGACTCGCGCGACGAGAAGACGCGCACGAACGAAATCAAGGAAACACTGGGCGCGATGCTGGCCGCGGCCGCGCGCGACAAGTCGATCGAACTATCCGTGATCGGCGACAACGATCTCGTACTGCCGCTGCGGCTCGATTCGGCCACGCTCGAACTGGCCGGCGGCCAGCGGCCCGACACCTCGGAGGCCACGATCTCGGTGAAGACGCGTATTCCCGCGCAGGTTTCGAACACCACCGCGCTGGTCGCGAAGCTTCGGGATTTCGCCAGGGGAATCAAGCCCGTGGGCCGCACCGAGATCGACGAGGACGGCGACTTCGTCATCAGCATCGTCAATCCGGAGCAATACCGCGACGAGGTCATCGAGCTCTTCGCCGCCGACGTGAAGAAAGTGACCTCGGCGCTCGGCTCCGACTACAAGGTGGTCTCGCGCGGCATCGATCAGCCGATCCAGTGGGTGCGCGACGGCATGCTCGGCGTGACTATCTACGTGCCGTACCGCTACGACGTGTTGCCATCGACGGTGACGTCGTTCCTGCAAGTGAACGAGTGAGTTGTATTCGATCGTCGCCGGCGCGCCGGCGACGCGTCCGGGATCCGGGAGGTACGCCTCAGCGCGCCTTTTCCCGCGCTCTTTCCCGGGCGATGGCGCGAAAGCCGATATCCCGCCGGCACTGCATCTCCGGCCACGATATCGCGTCCACGAGCGCATACGCCTGCTCCTGCGCCGCCGACACCGTGTCCCCCAGGCCCACGGCGCACAGCACCCGTCCGCCGTTCGTGATCACCTTGCCGTCCACGGCCTTCGTGCCCGCGTGGAATACCTTCCCGGGTAGTTTGGCCGCGGCCTCGAGTCCCGCGATCGCATCGCCCTTGCGCAAGGTGTCGGGATAACCGCCGGCCGCGAGCACGACACCGAGCGCCGCCCGCGGATCCCACTCGGCGCGCGCCTGGTCGAGCCGCTGGTCCAGTGCCGCTTCGCACAATTCCACGAGGTCGCTCTTCAGCCGCATCATGATGGGCTGGGTTTCCGGATCGCCGAAACGGCAGTTGTACTCGAGCACGTTCGGCGTGCCGTCCGGATGCACCATGATCCCGGCGTACAGGAATCCCGTGTACGGCGTGCCGTCCCTGTCGAGACCTCGAATGGTGGGCTCGATGACCTCGCGCATGATGCGCTCGTGCATGGCCTGGTCGACCACGGGGGCGGGCGAATAGGCGCCCATGCCGCCCGTATTGGGGCCCTCATCCGCGTCGCGCAGGCGCTTGTGGTCCTGCGACGTCGCCATGGTCACGATGTTTCGGCCGTCCGCCATGACGATGAAGCTGGCTTCCTCGCCCGGCAGGAATTCCTCGATGACGACCTGGTCGCCGGAGGCGCCGAACTGGCCGCCGAACATGGCCTGCGCGGTCTCGATGGCCTCGTCCGCCGTGTTCACGATGATCACGCCCTTGCCGGCCGCCAGGCCCGACGCCTTTACGACGATGGGCATGCGCTGGGCGCGCACCCAGGCGGGGTCGAAGGTCTCGCGCGTAAACGTCGCATACGCCGCCGTGGGAATGCCGTGGCGCTTCAGGAATTCCTTGGTGAAGGCCTTGGACCCCTCGAGCTGGGCGGCGGCCTGGCGCGGTCCAAAACAACGCAGGCCGGCGGCCTGGAATGCGTCTACGACGCCGAGCACCAGTGGGGCTTCGGGCCCGATGATCGTGAGGCCGACCTTTTCGGTTTTCGCGAGCTCCACGAGCCCGGCCACGTCCTCGGCGGCGACGTTCACGTTGCGCACGCGCGGCTCGGTGGCGGTGCCGCCGTTGCCGGGCGCGACGAGGACCTCGGTGACTTTCGGAGACTGGGCGCATTTCCACGCCAGCGCGTGTTCGCGCCCGCCGGAACCGACGATCAGGAGTTTCATCAGTGCCGGAAGTGGCGCATGCCCGTGAACACCATGGTCATGCCGTGTTCATTGGCCGCCGCGATGACTTCGTCGTCACGTTTGCTGCCGCCGGGCTGCACGATCGCCTTGATGCCGTATTCCGCCGCGACGTCGATGCCGTCGCGGAACGGGAAGAACGCATCGGACGCCATCGAGCTGCCCGCGACTTCGAGATTTTCGTCCTTCGCCTTGAGCGCGGCGATACGCGTGGAGTAAACGCGGGACATCTGCCCCGCGCCCACGCCAATGGTCATGCCGTCGCGCGCGAACACGATCGCGTTCGACTTCACGTACTTGCACACGCGCCAGGCGAACCACAGGTCCGCGTACTGCGTCGGCGTGGGCTTCTTCTCCGTGACGACCTTGAACGTCTCGGGCTGCGCGAGCGCGGTATCGCGGCTCTGCACGAGCAGTCCACCCACGACGCTGCGGTATTCGAGCTCGGTGGGGCAGAGCTTCGACAGCGGCCCCGTGATCAGCACCCGCACGTTCTGCTTGGCCGCGAGCACCGCACCCGCGGCGACGGATACGGACGGCGCGGCGATGACCTCGACGAACTGCCGCTCGGTGATCGCCTTCGCGGTGTCCTCGTCGAGCTCGCGATTGAACGCGATGATGCCGCCGAAGGCGGACGTGGGATCCGTGCGGTACGCGCGGTCATACGCGTCCACCAGCGACACCGAAGTGGCGACGCCGCACGGGTTCGCGTGCTTGACGATCACGCACGCCGGCTCGGCGAACACGCGCACGCATTCGACCGCGGTGTCCGTGTCCGCGATGTTGTTGAACGAGAGCTCCTTGCCCTGGAGCATGCGCGCGTTGGCGACGCACGATCCCTGCAGCTGCGGCTCGCGATAGAACGCGGCCTTCTGGTGCGGGTTCTCGCCGTAACGCAGCTCCTGGATCTTTTCGTAGACCAGCGGCAGCGTCTGCGGAAACGTTTCGGCCGCGTTGCCTTCGCGGTTCAGCAGGTAATTCGACACCATCGTGTCGTACTTCGCGGTGTGCGCGAACGCCTTGGCCGCGAGCCGCGAGCGCGTGTCGATGCTGGTGGCGCCGCCGTTCGCCTCGAGCTCGTCGACGACCGCCTTGTAATCGGCCGGATCGACGATGACCGTCACCGATTCGTGGTTCTTGGACGCGGCCCGCACCATCGCCGGCCCGCCGATATCGATGTTCTCGATGGCATCCGCGTACGTGCAGTCCGGCTTCGCGACCGTCTGCGCGAACGGGTAGAGATTCACGACCAGCAGGTCGATGGGCGGGATGTCGTGCTTGGCCATGACCGCGTCGTCGATGCCGCGGCGGCCCAGGAGGCCCCCGTGGACGCGCGGATGCAGCGTCTTGACGCGGCCGTCCATGATTTCCGGGAAGCCCGTATAGGCCGAGACCTCCGTGACGGGGATGCCGGCGTCGATGAGCAGGCGGGCTGTACCGCCCGTGCTCAGCAATTCGACTTTCCGCGCAACGAGGGTGCGAGCGAAATCAACCAGCCCCGTCTTGTCGGAGACCGACAGCAGGGCTCTGCGAATCGTGACCAGCATGTTTACCGAAGGAAGTGACTCAGCCAGAAAGGCCGAATTGTCGCAGCTTCTTGCGCAGAGTGCCCCGGTTGATGCCGAGAATCGCCGCGGCGCGGCACTGGTTGCCGGCCGAATAGTCGAGCACGGCGCGGAACAGGGGTTCCTCCACCTCGCGCAGCACGAGGTCGTACAGGTGCGCCGGCTTGTGGCCGTTCAGGTTCGAGAAGTAGTCGGAGAGGGCGCGCTCGGCGTGGTTTCTGAGCGGCACTTCGAACGTGCCGTTACGACCGGAGTCCTTTCGAGTCCGAGAAGTTTTCGCCGTCATTAGCTTCGCCCCATCGTCTGTGCCCGAGCCTGAACACGTTTTATACCGTCGCTGCAGCACCTCCCCAGGTAGCAACGAGGTCCTCGCCGCCGGCAACCCAGCGATCGAGAATTTTTTTCGACAACGCAAACTGCGACGCCGACGTTGCCGCTGCCATCAACTCCCGACGAGCGTCGGGTGCATCCTGCAACTTTTCGAAATACCAAACGAGGTGTTTGCGTGCGACTCGAACGCCTGTCTCTTCACCGTAAAAAGCGTAGAGGGATTCGAGGTGCGCGAGGATGGTATCGCAAATTTTCCGGAGTGGAAGTGCGGGCGCATTTTTTCCGTGAGATAAAAAATAATTGACATCACGGAAGATCCACGGCGAGCCGTGCGCGGCGCGGCCGAGCATTACTCCTTCTGCGCGTGTGAAATCAAGCACCGCGCGCGCTTTTTGCGGCGAATCAATATCGCCGTTCGCGATGAGCGGAATTTTTATTCGCGATCTGATTTCGCGAATGGTTTCGTACTCCGCTGTGCCGTCGTAGAAATCTTCGCGCGGGGGTCCGTGCACCGCGAGCGCTGCGATGCCACACGACTCGGCTAGCTGGGCGATGCGCACGCCGTTCTTCCGATCGCGGCTCCATCCGGTGCGAGTCTTGAGAGTTACCGGCACGTTCACGGCGGACACGACCGCTTCGAGAATTTTTCCGACCAGCGCCTCATCGGTGAGCAGCGCGGAACCACACAACCGGTTGCACACTTTTTTCGCGGGGCAACCCATGTTGATGTCGATGATCTGCGCGCCGAGATCGACGTTGCGGCGCGCGGCCTCGGCCAGCGGCTCGGGATCGGCGCCCGCGAGCTGCACCACGCGCGGCTCGGGCTCGCCGATGTGATCCATGCGTCTCTGCGTCTTTTTCGTACTCCAAAGACGCACATCGCTCGTGATCATTTCCGATGCGGCGAGGCCCGCACCGAACGAGCGCGCGAGTTGACGGAACGGGCGATCCGTGACACCCGCCATCGGTGCGAGCAGCACCGCCGAGCTCAGCTCATAGGGTCCGATACGCATGGAAATCGGGCCCGGTTCAGCCCGCGGGCCGGCCGCGCAGGTCGCTCTTGCAGCCGATGGCGCCGTTCTCGGCGCGCAGGCAGGCATCGATTTCGAAGCCGATCGCGGCGCGACCCGGATCGATCACGTGCAACTCGGCGTCGATGCGCTGATCCGGCTCGAGCAGCCGCTGGTCCGCGATGCGCGCGGGCAGGTATTCGGCGGGCTCCAGGTCGCGTGTCGCGACCGCATTGTCGTAGCGATCCTTGAGGGTGAGGCGCACGAGCGGCAGCGGCTGCACGCGTTCGCTGGAATTCTGCACCGACAGCCGCACGCGCAGCCGCGTGCCTTCGCCGCCTTCGGCTTCGGCGCCCAGTTGTTTGACCGTGTACGCGTTCAGGTCCCAGCGCGGCGCCAGCGTGGCGCCGAACCAGCCGTAAACCGTCGACACGGTCTTGCCGAAGGTGGGATTCAGCACGAGCGCCTGGCGATGGTGATGAATGATCTGACCGATCATCACGAGTACGAGAGCGGCGACACCCGCCACGTACTGCCAGGACGGGCGCGGCTTGGCCGGTGCGGTGAGCAGTTCGAGATTGGGCTCGGTGGGCACGTCGGACTCGGCCGGGACTGAATCCGCGGCAACGGTCTCGGCGACGTCCGCCGCCGTTTCGCCCACTGCGTCTTCGACCTGGACGAGATGCTCGCCGGTGCGCTGGCGAACCACCTCGGCTTCGGCCTCCGCGAACATTTCCTCGACCCAGGCCGGATCGGACTCGGGCGCGGATTCTTCGGAGACTTCTTGCGCGAGGGCGGGCAACTCCGTGCTCGCGGAGTCCTCCTCGTATCGAGGCTCGGGCAGATCGTCGTCGAGCGTCCACTCACCGCCGGGCGTGTGCGTCTGGATGTGCGATTCGTCGTCGATGGGTTCTGCGGCGGGCTCGCCGATCGCCTCCGGTTCGCCGCTCGTCTCGTCCGTTGCCTCGGGCGCCTCCGGCGCGGCTTCTTCGTCGGCAATCAGCTCGATGGGCGTTTCGGGCTCGACCGGAGTTTCCTCCGCCAGCACGACCGTCTCGAAATTGCCGGAGGTTTCCTCGACCGGCGGCTCGATGAAGATCTCGGAAACATCCGTCGAGGCCGCGTCGAACTCGAGCGATTCCTCGCTGAGGACGATGTCTTCCGGCTCGGGTTGGGATTCCGGCTCAGGTTCAGGTTCAGATTCGGGCTGGGGCTCGGCCTCGGGCTCCGGCTCCGGCTCCGGGTCCATCGAAACGCCAGACCCCAGCGCGGGATTCGGCGGCGGCGTGGGTCCGGTTTCCGCGATACGCCGTTTCGCCGTGTCCGCGGCGCTGTCGGGATCGCCTTCGCGCAACGCGATCAGCGCATTGAATACGTTCGCGCAGCGGCCGCAGCGCACGTAACCCTGACCCGCGCGCAGGTCCACGGTCGTGACGACCAGTGTGAGCGTGCATTTGGGGCAGACGGTGAACATGCGGATTCTCGTGCGCGCGCGACGTTATCCCGCGCGGGTGCCGGTGAGGGCCGTCCAGCCATCGCGCGTCGCGAATGGCTGAATATCAAACCACGGCGCGTGAGCCTGTGTCACTTCTTCGGCCTGCGACGCGAGCAGGCCCGCGAGCACGATGCGGCCGCCGGGACGCGTCAGCGCGGCGAAGCGCGGCGCGAGCTCGCACAGCGGGCCGCACAGGATGTTAGCCAGCAGGATGTCCGCGTTCGCCGGCAGCGCCGCGTCCGTGTCGACGACGTGTACGCGATCCGCCACGCCATTCGCCGCCGCATTGTCGCGCGTGGCCGTGAGGGCCTGCGGATCGATGTCGTAGGCGTAGGCCGCGCGCGCACCGAGCTTCACCGCCGCGACCGCGAGCACGCCGGATCCACAGCCGTAGTCGATGGCGAGCTGGCCTTCCTTCGCGTTCTGGTCGAGCCAGGCGAGGCACATGGCCGTCGTCGCGTGCGTGCCCGTCCCGAAGGCCAGGCCCGGATCGAGCCGCACGATCACCGCGTTCGGCGTATGCACGTGCGAGTGGTGAGGCGCCACCCACAGCCGCTCGCCGAAACACATCGGATGGAAATCGCGCAGCCACTCGCGCTCCCAGACACGGTCCGCGAGCGTCTCGAGCGAGAAACGCTCCTCGGGCAGCCGCAACACGTGCGACAGGCCCGAGACGACCTCCTGCGGCGAGGTTTCGAACGGAAACAGCGCCTGCAGCCGCGCGTGCGGCCACAGCCGGAACTCGCCCGGCGCCGGCTCGAGGATCGGATCGTCGCGCTGATCGGTGTACGACACCGCGAGGGCGCCGAATTCGAAGCAGGCTTCCTCGACGGTCTCCGCGTCGAGCCCGTCGAGGTTGAGTGTGAGAGCCAGTTGCGGCAAGGCGGTCTCGAACTACTTCAGGCCGAGGCGGCGCTCCAGGTAGTGGATGTCCTGGCCACCGCTGCGGAATGCCTGGTGCGTGAAGATTTCCTGGTGCAGCGCCGTGTTCGTCTTGATGCCCTCGACGACCATCTCCGCGAGCGCGTTGCGCATGCGGGCGATGGCGGTCTCGCGCGTGTCGCCATAGGCGATGACCTTGGCGATCAGCGAATCGTAGTGCGGCGGCACGTTGTAGCCCGAGTAGATGTGGCTATCCACCCGGATGCCGGGGCCGCCGGGCGCATGCCACAGCTTGATCGGGCCAGGCGAGGGCATGAAGGTCTTCGCGTCCTCGGCGTTGATGCGGCATTCGATTGCATGGCCGGTGAGCTTGATGTCCTTCTGCGCGTACGCGAGCTTCTCGCCAGAGGCGATCAGCAACTGCGCCTTCACGAGGTCGATGCCCGTGATGAGCTCGGTCACCGGGTGCTCGACCTGGATGCGCGTGTTCATCTCGATGAAGTAGAACTCGCCGTCCTGGTAGAGGAACTCGAGCGTGCCGGCGCTGCGATATCCCACGGCCTTGCAGGCCGCGACCACGCGCTCGCCCATCATCTCGCGCTGCTTGTCGGTGATGCCGGGAGCCGGGGCTTCCTCGACCACCTTCTGGTGGCGGCGCTGCATGGAGCAGTCGCGCTCGCCGAGATGGATCACGTTGCCGTGATGGTCCGCGAGCACCTGGAATTCGATGTGACGCGGGCGCTCCAGGAATTTCTCCATGTAGACCTGGTCGTTGTTGAACGCCGCCAGGGCCTCGCCCTTGGTCACGGAGATCGCGTTGAGCAGCGCGGCCTCGCTGTGCACCACGCGCATGCCGCGTCCGCCGCCGCCGCCCGAGGCCTTGATGATGACCGGGTAGCCGATGTCCTTCGCGATCCTGAAGTTTTCTTCCGGCACGTCGCCCAACGGGCCGCCGGAGCCGGGTACGCAGGGCACGCCGGCCTTCTTCATCACGTTGATGGCCGAAACCTTGTCGCCCATCATGCGGATCACGTCGGCGCGCGGGCCGATGAACGTGAAGCCGCTCTTCTCCACGCGTTCCGCGAAGTCCGCGTTCTCCGACAGGAAGCCGTAGCCCGGGTGGATAGCCACCGCGTCGGTCACCTCGGCCGCGCTGATGATCGCGGGCATGTTGAGGTAACTCTTCTGCGACTGCGGCGGGCCGATGCACACCGACTCGTCGGCGAGCAGCACATGCTTGAGGTTGTAGTCGGCCGTGGAATGCACCGCCACGGTCTTGATGCCGAGCTCGCGGCAGGCGCGCAGGATTCTCAGTGCTATCTCGCCGCGATTGGCGATGACGATTTTGTCGAGCATGGCGCCGGCTTACTCGATGACGAACAAGGGCTGCCCGAATTCCACCGGATCGCCGTTGGTCGCCATGATGGCGGTGATCTTGCCGGCCTTGTCGCTTTCGATCTGGTTCATCATCTTCATCGCTTCGATGATGCAGAGGACCTGGCCTTCCTTGACCTCGGTGCCGATTTCCACGAAGGGCTTCGAGCCCGGCGAGGCCGCGGCGTAGAACGTGCCCACCATGGGTGCGGCGACGACATGTTCGTTCGCGCGGCGCGCCGGCGCTTCGGCGGCGACCGGCAGCGCGGCCACCGGCGCGGCGGCGGGTGCGGCCACCGGCGTAGGCGCAATCGCCGGAGCCATGTGCGTCACGACCGGGCCCGTCGGCATGCGGCTGATGCGCACGGCTTCTTCGCCTTCCTTGATCTCGATCTCCGCGATTCCGGATTCCTCGAGTAGTTCGATCAGCTTCTTTACTTTGCGAATATCCAAGTTCTTGTCCTTCGTTATTGACTTCTGACGCGCTGGAAGCGCGTCCCTTTAACGGGTGGTAACCCTCGCCGCCGCGGCTTGAACGGCAAGCTCATAGCCCTGGGCACCCAGGCCCACGATGCAGCCGACGGCGATGTCCGAGAAATAGGAGTGATGGCGGAATTGCTCCCGCGCGAACGTGTTCGAGAGATGCAGCTCGATGAAGGGCAGTTTCACGCCCAGCAGGGCGTCGCGCAGCGCGACACTGGTGTGCGTGAAGGCGCCAGGATTGATGATGGCGAAGGAAATGCCGTTCGCCTTCGCGGTCTGCACGCGATCGATGAGCTCGTGCTCCGCGTTGCTCTGGAAGGCCACGAGCTCGTGGCCGAGCTTCGCGGCCGTGTTCCTGGCACGCTCTTCGATCGAGGCGAGGGTGTCCGAGCCGTAAACGTCCGGCTCTCGCTGCCCCAGGAGGTTCAGG
Organism: Pseudomonadota bacterium; assembly: GCA_023423065.1. Classification (GTDB taxonomy): domain Bacteria; phylum Pseudomonadota; class Gammaproteobacteria; order Steroidobacterales; family Steroidobacteraceae; genus CADEED01. Next base: position 17,343 of record JAFAGC010000088.1, on the reverse strand, counting down.
TTCGGTCCGTTCAGTAATAGAAATCGAGCCATACCGCCGTCTTGCGACGCTCCCTCAGGGTGCATTGAAGGCGGCGAATTTACCGTAACCGGCGGGCAACGTGCGCGGTTTCCGTCAATCTGCCGCGATCCGGTAGCTAATTGGCACTAATGAGCCGTCTCAGCCTCGGATTGGGCGCGGGCGGCAGCCATTTCCCGGAAAGCCTCGGCGACCATCGCTTGGGCGGCCTCGCGGGTGAGGATGCCATTGTCGATGTCGCGGAGTCGATCGAACGCGAAGTTGGCTTCATCTTCGTGCAACTCGCCCACTTTGACCGTCAGGATGCGGTTCTGGCTGTCCACAAAGATGGAAAACGGGAAGGCCATGCCCATCCCGAAGGCCTCGGCGGCGGCCAGGCCGTCCTCCTCGCCGATCAGCAGGGGGTAGTTCAAGGGCACCTTCTGCACGAACTCGAGCACATCGTCCCTGAAGTCGACGGCAATTCCCACGATCTCGGCGTTCTGAGACTGATGCCGCTCCGCGCGCAGCTTGTTGAGCAGCGGGATCTCCCGGCGGCAGGGCGCGCACCAGGTGGCCCAGAAATTCACCATCAGCGGCCGGCCGCCGAAGCTCGTGAGCTTGGTGGGTTTGCCGTCGCGGTCGGCGAGGGTGATGTCGGGCAGTTTATCGGGGACCGATTTGGGCGGGGGCATCGCCGCGTCGGGTGCCGGTGTCGTATCGGGCTCGGCGCGCGCCGCAGGCGGTTCAACGGGCGTCAGCCTGGGCGCGTCCGCTTCCGGCGCAGGCGAAAACAGTCCGCTGCGATTCAGCACGAAGCCAAAGGCAAACGCGGCGACGATGACGACGGCGCCTGCGATCAGGCGCGTCCGGGGCGACTTCGATGTGTTCACGTGGGGCGTGTGCAGCGACCCGACAACGCAAGCTGCGTCTGGCGGGCGAAACTCTCCGCGTCCTTGAAACCGACGACGCGCAAGTCTCGCTGTTCCACGCCTTCGAGGCTATAGAACGCGATCGTCGGCGGTCCGAAGATCCCGAAGTGCTGGAGCAGCTCGCGGTCGTGATCGTCGTTGGCCGTGACGTCCGCCTGCAGCAGCACCGAATTTCCGAGCGCCTCGTGCACCTTGGGCTCGGTGAACGTGTAGTGCTCCATCTCTTTGCACGACACGCACCAGTCGGCATAGAAGTCGAGCATCACGGTGCGGCCTTCGGCCTTCGCGGCGGCGAGCTCGCGTTCGAGATCCGCGAGCGTCTTGATGCGCTTGAACTCGAGCGGCGTTTTCTTCGCCGCAAGCTGCGGAATGGGCGAGAGCGGATCGGTGCCGCCCAGCGCGGCGCCCACGAGCAGGGCGACACCCGCGAGGCCGGCGAGCACGCTGCCCAGGCGCAGCGCGTAACCGCCCGGCGTCGGTTTGCGGAACGCGCGCCACAACACCCAGGCGAGCGCGAACGCGGGCACGGCCCACAGCGGCAGGATCGCCCAGTCGGGTGCGATGCGCGACAACATCCACGCGGCCACCGCGAGGAACAACACGCCGAACACGTTCTTCACCGTGTCCATCCACGCGCCGGCTTTCGGCAGCAGCTTTCCGGCCGAGGCGCCGACCAACAACAAGGGCGTGCCCATGCCAAGGCTCATCGCGAACAGCGCGAAGCCGCCGCGCGCGATCTCGCCGGTCTGGCTGATCACGGTGAGTGCCGCGATGAGCGGCGGCGCGACGCAGGCCGAGACGATGAGCGCGGACAACGCGCCCATCACCGCGACGCCGGCGTACGTGCCCGCCTGCTGCTTGTTGCTGGTGTTGCTGAGCCGCGTCTGGATGAAGGCGGGCATCTCGATCGTGAACAGGCCGAACATCGAGGCCGAGAGCACCACGAACAAGCCGCTGAACAGGATCAGGATCCACGGCTGGTTGAACGTGGCCTGCAGGTTGAAACCTTTGCCGATGGCGCCGGCCGCGATGCCGGCCGCGGTATACGTGACGGCCATGCCGAGCACGTAGGCGACGGAGAGCATGAACGATCGGCGCGTGGAGACGTTGTCGCCGCCGCCCGCGATGATGCCCGAGAGGATCGGCACCATCGGCAACACGCAAGGCGTGAAGGCGAGCAGCAAGCCCGTGCCGAAGAACCCGAGCAGCACGAGGAACAGGTTGCCGTTCTTGATCTTGTCCGCCAGGGTCGCCTGCTCCGAGGGCAGGCAGTCGGGGTCGAGTGGTTTGTCGCTGTCGCTGCTCGCGGTCGAGGCCGGCGGCGCGAAGCTCGCCATCGAACCTTCGGCCGCGGCGACGCTGACTACGCCATCGGCACCGATCGTGACCGTCTTCGTGATCGGCGGATAACAGAGTCCCGCATCCGCGCAACCTTGATAGGTCACCGCGACGTCGACCGATTTTCCGCCGGTGGGCGGCAGCGAGAACGAAGCGTCGAGACTTTCGCGATAAACCTCCTGCTCGCCGAAGTATTCGTCGGTGTGCGATTCGCCCTTCGGCAACACGATGTTGCCGACCGGCTGCGCGGGATCCGCGGGCTTGAGCGCGATGCGGTTCTTGTAGAGGTAGTAACCCTCGGCGATGCGCCAGTTGAGCTGCACGTTGTTAGGCGTGTCGACTTCGCCCGTGAGAACGAATGCGACTTCCGGATCCAGGTATTCGTCGTCGCCGAGTCCGCTGGTCGCGGCCGCGGGTTTCGCGAGCTCGGAGATCTTGTCGATGGAAGTCTGGCCGCCGCCCGCGCCGCCGACCGTTACGTTCGTGGCCCACTCGCTGGGCGGATAGCAGAGACCCGCGTCGGCGCAGCCCTGCCACTTGAGCTTGAGCGCGACGGAGTCGCCGGGCTTGGCGCCGGTGAGCGGCGCGGTGATCCGGAACGTGCCGCGGAAGATTTCCTGTTCGCCGAAATACTCGTCGTTGTGGATCTCGGCCTTGGGCCAGGTCGGCTCGCCCACCGTGACCCCGGGGGTCGCGGACGCGATGCCCATGCGCTTCTTATAGAGGTAGTACCCGTCGGTCGCGCGCCACTCGACCGTGACCTTGTCCGGCTCCGCGGTTGCCGTGTATTCAAAGGCCTGCTCGGGCGGCAGGAACTCGTCCTCCCCGATGGCCAGGGCCGGCTGGGTTGCCGCGAAGCACAAGAAAGCCAGGGCGGACGTCAGCAGTTTCTTTAAAGACACTCGACACCTCGGGTACGGGGCCCGCAATCCTATTCGACATATGAACCGGCAAACCGGGGAATGATCGGTCAGCCCGGGGGCCGCCTGCTCAGATGTGACCCGCAAAACCCGCCTGAAATTGCATTGGGGTCAGGCCCCATTTGCCAGGAAATGGGGTCTGACCCCATTTCAGGCTTGAAATGAAAGGGTCGGTCAATACAATTAGCAGCCACTTGGGGGGAGTGCTAATAGCAACACACCCCCCGGTCAAAACCAGTTTTCAACCAACACTTTAGTAAGGAGCGAACCCATGAAGATTCGTCCTCTTCATGACCGCGTGATCGTGAAGCGTCTCGAAGAAGAGCGCGTTTCCGCCGGCGGCATCGTGATTCCGGACACCGCGGCCGAGAAGCCCGTACAGGGCAAGGTCGTCGCGGTCGGCAAGGGCAAGATTTTGGAAGACGGCCAGGTCCGCCCGCTCGACGTGAAGGTCGGCGACAAGATCCTGTTCGGCAAGTACTCCGGCACCGAAGTGAAGGTGGATGGAGATGAACTCGTGGTCATGCGTGAAGAAGACGTCATGGCCGTCATTGAGGGCAAATAATCATGGCTGCCAAAGAAGTACGATTCAGTGATGACGCGCGCTCGCGGATGTTCCGCGGCGTGAACATCCTCGCCAACGCCGTCAAGGCGACGCTCGGCCCCAAGGGCCGCAACGCGGTGCTCGACAAGAGCTTCGGCGCCCCCACCGTCACGAAGGACGGTGTCTCGGTCGCGAAGGAAATCGAGCTCAAGGACAAGTTCGAGAACATGGGCGCGCAGATGGTGAAGGAAGTCGCTTCCAACACCTCCGACGAAGCCGGCGACGGTACGACCACCGCCACCGTTCTCGCGCAAGCCATCATCCGCGAAGGCCTGAAGGCCGTTTCCTCGGGCCGCAACCCGATGGACATCAAGCGCGGCATCGACAAGGCCGTCATCACGGCCGTCGAAGAGATCAAGAAGCTCGCCAAGCCCTGCAAGGACAACAAGGCGATTGCCCAGGTCGGCACGATCTCGGCGAACTCCGACGAGTCCATCGGCAAGACCATTGCCGAGGCGATGGACAAGGTCGGCAAGGAAGGCGTGATCACTGTTGAAGAAGGCTCGGGCCTGCAGAACGAACTCGACGTCGTCGAGGGCATGCAGTTCGACCGCGGCTATCTCTCGCCGTACTTCATCAACCAGCAGGCGAATCAGACCGTCGAGCTCGAGAAGCCGCTGATCCTCCTGGTCGACAAGAAGATCTCGAACATTCGCGAAATGCTGCCGCTGCTCGAAGGCGTGGCGAAGCAGGGCCGTCCCCTGCTCGTGATCGCCGAGGACGTCGAAGGCGAAGCGCTCGCGACCCTCGTGGTCAACAACATCCGCGGCATCCTGAAGGTTGCGGCCGTGAAGGCCCCCGGCTTCGGCGATCGTCGCAAGGCCATGCTGCAGGACATCGCGATCCTCACGGGCGGCACCGTCATCTCCGATGAAGTCGGTCTGCAGCTCGAGAAGGCCACGCTGAACGATCTCGGCGAGGCGAAGAAGGTCGTCGTCGAGAAGGAAAACACCACCGTGATCGACGGCGCCGGCAAGGCGTCGGACATCAAGGCGCGCATCGAGTCGATCCGTCAGCAGGCTGAGGAAGCCACGTCGGATTACGACAAGGAGAAGCTGCAGGAGCGTGTTGCCAAGCTCTCCGGCGGTGTCGCGGTGATCAAGGTCGGCGCTGCCACCGAGATCGAGATGAAGGAAAAGAAGGCCCGCGTCGAAGACGCGCTGCACGCCACGCGTGCCGCCGTTGAAGAAGGCGTGGTCCCCGGCGGCGGCGTTGCGCTGATCCGCGCGCAGAGGGCGCTCGAGAAGCTCGAAGGCGCGAACGAAGACCAGACGGTCGGCATTCGCATCCTGTCGCGCTCGATCGAAGAGCCGCTGCGTCAGATCGTCGAGAACGCCGGCGAAGATGCCGCGGTTGTCCTGAACGCCGTGAAGGCGGGCAAGGGCGCCTACGGCTACAACGCGGGCACGGGCGAGTACGGCGACATGCTGGAAGAGGGCATTCTCGATCCGGCGAAGGTCACGCGCCTGGCGCTGCAGAACGCGGCGTCGGTGTCGGGCCTGCTGCTCACGACGGAAGTCATGATCGCGGAAGCGCCGAAGGAAGAAGAGCATGCCCACGGTGCGCCGGGGGGTATGGGCGGAATGGGCGGGATGGATATGTAAGGAGCCGGAAGGCTCGTTACTTCCAGACGTCCAGCGTCAGGTAGATAGGAAACCCCCGTCGGGAAGCCGACGGGGGTTTTTCTCTTTGGTGTTTCAGATGTGTATTGTCTATCCTCAATGCGCGGGAGTCGCCACTACCTCGCCGAATAATTCACCCGCCCAAGTACAACAGTCACTGAACACAACGAAGCAAGTCAGCAGCAAGAAACACTAGACTCGATGCCGTCGAATTTCTCAATTACGCTTGCTCGGTCAGAGAGAATTGTCGCGAGCACACATTGGCCTCCCGATCTATTTGCGGCTCTTGTTGATGCGCTAGCGATCGATCGAGTTTGGCAGTCGGTCCAATCCAAGTTCATCTCCCCAGATCGAAGCCCGGTCGCACTAAGTGACGAAGAGGCGCAACTGCGTGCAGAGGTGGCTCATGTAAAAGCCAACAAGACAGAATGGAAGGTTTCAACACGATTTATTGAAATGGCGTCGGCGGCGCTCACGTCACTTCGAGCCGCAATTGTTTCCGATCCTGTTCGAATTGATGAAATTGAACGGGCAGCGCGGCGAATCACATTCCTCGCGCGAGCGATTGACGCAGAAGCACTAGAATTGTCTCTAGAAAACGGATCGCTGACTGCTGATAAATTCCAGATCGCGCTCGACTTGTTCAGTTCAAGAGGGACTTTTACCAAGCTAGCCACAGGTAAGGTCATTCCCGGCGCGGCGCGGAGTACGTACGGAAATGCACCAGACAAGTTCTTCTCTAACCTGTTGCGAGTCGATTCAAAGTCATGCGCGTATGTTGACTACACCCCGATCCCGACGATTAGAAGGAAGTCGGCTAGTTCACCAATATCCATAGGGTTCGTGCCCGCGGTTCTTAATCGCGATGAACTCAAGTGGGGTAAGAAAAATGGCTTCTTCACGGTTCGCCTAAATTCGAAGAAAGAATCGCGCGTCATTAATCGGACTATTGAGGCTCTAGATTGGTTGTCCTCAATGCACGCCGATGTCGTGATTATTCCCGAACTTGTGTCGTCGACAAGATTACGCCGGTGCGTTAGTGAATGGCTCCGGTATCGTGCGGCAAATCCTCCAATGCTTGTTATCTGCGGAAGCGAAGCGGTGCGAAGCGCCTCAAGCACGGGCTACACCAATCGAGCTTTCGTACTTGGGTCATCAGGCCGAGAGCTGTGGACTCAAGACAAACACCACCAATATTGGCTCACTGAGCAAGATATTCTTCGCTACAAACTCCAGCGTTATGTGGGAAGGAAAATGCTGAACGAGATTGGGGCGAGCGTCGAGACGCGCGTTGCGGTTAGGGACTTTCGCGGGTTCGGACGCGTTTGTCTCTTGGTATGCGAAGACTTCAATCGTTCGATCCCAGGTCCGAGCACGATTCGTACATTTGGTGTCGATATGGCGATTGTTATTGTCATGGACAAAAAGTTTGACCCGGAAGGTTGGCGCAAGACCGCTGCTGTGAGTTGCGCGAATGACGTTGGAACTCGTGTGGCGATCGCTAATTCAAGGGGATTGGTTTCGCGCCAAGACGTCGATCCGCTATGGCCGGAGTCGGCTCCAGATTTGGCGTACATGTGCTTTCCGATTCGACAAGATCCTCCGGTCGAAATCTGGCCTAAGGGTGCACTTTCAAAATGTAAGGCTTTGCTTATTGCCCCGAGCTCCAAACTGTGATGTTCTTGCTCCTGCCGGATATTAGAATTCATTATTATCCTGCTCATAGCCGGCCATCTATATGAAATTACTAGATAAATTCCGGGCTCTCCTAGAGCACAGTGCACGCGCTGCACGTCGAGGGGATCCCGCACAGATAACGGAAGTTCTGACGAAAATTCAACGTATCTGGCGCGCCCATCGCAACGAAAGAAACGGCAAGGAACACCTAGTTGCCCAGGGTATGTCCGAGGCAATGGAGGGAATGCTCGGTGTAATTCTCGCCGCCAGCGAATCGGATGCACGACGCTCACTTGTGGAAACGCGAAAGCACACACTTTCCATCTTGCGTGTCCTTGCTAAGCAGGCGCGAAATGCTCAAAGACAATCTTCGTCTAACGAGAAGTACATCAGGATGGGGCAGCTTGCCGAAGCTGTTGGCGTGCTTCCTCAGAATGTCGGCGGATTGGTACGAGAGATGAGCGAATCAGGGCTCGTTGAGGTGATGACGCGTGGACAACAAAAGCAAGTCGCCATTACAGGAATAGGGGCGGAATTTCTCGAGGCCTGCAGTCCCGGTTGGCAAGTTTCTGAAGGAACGACTAAGGAGCATTTCGCGAGGCTTGTGGAATACGTTGCTCATGATAGCGTCGCGAATTCTTCTCCTGAGTCTTGGGGTGCAGAATTTCTGCTTGAAGAGAAGGATGAGCTTGAAGATAGAAACCTATCCTTGATTGAAGCTGTTAGAAAACTTATGGTCGAGGATGTGTTAGTTAGTGGCTTTATGAGACCCGAGCCTGACGCAGAGGTGTATAGGAATCCGCACGCACTAAAGCGCAGACAAGCGACTTCTTTGCCAGAAAAAATTGAGTTGGCCACTTGGATTCCAAATCGCAGCCTTGAAAAGTGCCGCTATGAAAACTAGTCAAACACGCTCGACCGATGAGTTTCTTGAAAGTCTTAGATCGGTTGTGCAACTGCTTCCGAGTGGCAAACTCAAGAGTATTCAGGATCGGCTTGAGTCGTCCGACGATCTCGATTCATTACTAAGAGAAACATTTGGAAAGCGCGGCGCAATGATTGTCGCCTTTGCGGCAGCAAATAGGGCCCGGCCTGCAATGCTTGACGGAGCGCCTGAAGACTATCTCTCTGTAGTTCCAAATGTTCTCGCGCATATCGATGCGTATGCCCCGCAACTGCTCACGCACGACAAGATGCGCAGCATAGTGAGTAAAATTGAGTCGAAGTCCGAGGAGAAATCCGAGGAGAAGTCAGAGGAAAAGGCGGAAAGCGATGATGGGGTGCTGCCGTTCGATGACCTAGATGGCGTTCGGGCGACGCCAACTTTCGTTTCGCTTTCGGATACTGACCTCGTGCCTGTATTTCGAACCGAATTGAAGTTCTCCAATGGGCCCGCAATACGTCCACTTGAACTGCGAATGAGCGATGCGGCGTTCATGTGTTCAGCACTAATAAGTACCTTCAATGAATCGATCGGCTTGATAAAGAAGATTGCAAGCAATGGTCTGATTCGAGAAGGTGAGCTTGATCTGCTGCGCCGTTATATCAGTGACATTGCTTCCGAAACTGCACGCCTACAAAAGGATCTTGAGCACAGCGTATCTCCAGATCGCCCTGCCGCGATTGCCCGCACCTCACGCGCGAAATAGGCTCTCTCTGGCTGACCCGCGCTGCGGAACGCGGCGTCAGTTGCCGGTCTACTGCTCGCGTAGGAAGTCATGATTACGCTGCAGAATTTTTGAGGCCAGAGGCGCTTGACGACGGAAGTCATGATCGCGGCCTGGTTGCGGATACCTGAAGTCTTTCTTTCTGGTTTGGGTTCAGACTAGCGCGAGCGCGGCCCAGGCCACGCCACTCGATTAGGAAGTCGCGCCTCTACCATCGCCGCCACCAATCGAGCTGGCCGGGGGCCTCCTGCAGCTTCAAGCCGGTCACAAGAAGCCTGTCGGCGCTGCAGCGCGGCGATAGAAAAGTGCATGTGTTAGGTGCTGCTGACCCGCGGCCAGGCTGCAATTTCACTGCGAGAGGACTACGCTGGCCCGCTTCGTGCCCGGAGGACGTCCCCATGAAACGCGCTGTCGTACCGATGCTGATCGTGCTGCTCGCATTCGCCGGCGGCTTCTACCTCTTCCGCTCGCACGAGAGCACCCCTCCAGCACCGCCGCTCGAACCGGTTGGCGCGACGCTCCTCGAAGGCCTCGGCGACTACAGCATGCCCGTCAGCACCCAGCATCCCGAGGCGCAGCGCTGGTTCAACCAAGGCCTCATGCTGACCTACGGCTTCAATCACGACGCCGCGGAGCGCTCGTTCCTCAAAGCCACCGAGCTCGACCCAAATTGCGCCATGTGCTGGTGGGGCGCCGCGCTGGTGCTCGGGCCGCACGTCAATTCAGCCATGGATCCGGCTAACAATCCCAAAGCGTGGGATCGCCTGCAGCGCGCTCAAAAGCTAGCCGCAGCCGCGGACAAACGCGAGCAGGCCTACATTCAGGCTTTGTCCGCGCGTTACGCACAGAACCCTCCCGCGGATCGCCGTCCTCTCGATCAAGCCTATGCCACAGCGATGACAGGGCTCGTGCAACAGTTTCCGGGCGATCTCGACGCGGCGACGCTGTACGCCGAATCGTTGATGGACCTTCAGCCCTGGGACTATTGGGACGCCCAGGGCCGCCCGACTGGCAACACGGCGGAGGTCGTTTCGCGCCTCGAATCCGTGATCGCGCGCAATTCCGATCATGCCGGCGCGCTGCACCTGTACGTGCACGCCGTGGAAGCTTCGAACGAGCCGGAGCGTGGCGTCGCGGCGGCGGATCGACTGCGTGAGCTGATTCCCGGCTCGGGGCACCTCGTGCACATGCCGGCGCACATCTATGCGCGTGTCGGCCGTTATCACGACGCGGTGATCGCGAATCAAAAGGCAATAGCGGCGGACGACGCGTATCTGGCGATGTGCCGTCCGCAGCCCGGCGTCTATCCACTCGGGTACGTGCCGCACAACCACCACTTCCTGTGGTTCGCCGCCACGATGGAAGGCGCGAGCGGCATCGCGCTGAAAGCTGCTAAGGCCACCAGTGCACGCACCAGCGACCCGAATCTGATGCGCGCCCCGGGCTTCGAAGCGATGCAGGTCTTCTCGCTCACGCCGCTGTTCGCGAATGTGCGCTTCGCGCGCTGGCAGGACGTCGAGGACACGCCGCGCCCGGAGGACGATCTGCCCTACATGATTGCGATGTGGCACTACGCCCAGGGTGTCGCGGCCGCGCGCCAGGGCAAGGCGGACGATGCGCGACTCCATCACGAGTCGATCGTCGCGGCCACTCGCGATCCGGTGATCGAGAAGATGAATGTCTGGGATCGCTACTCGGTCATGAATGGCGTGCGAATCGGCGAACGTGTGCTGGCGGCGGAGCTCGCACGCGCTCAGAAGGACTACGCCACGGCGGCTGCCGCGCTGAGAGAAGCCGTCGCGCTCGAGGATTCGATTCCCTACGACGAGCCGCCGGGTTGGCACGCGCCGGTTCGCCAGACACTGGGCGCCGTGCTGTTGGAGGGCGGAAAGGCCGCGGAAGCGCAGGCTATCTTCCTGGAAGAACTACGCCGCAATCCCGACAACGGTTGGTCGCTGTTCGGACTGGAGCAGGCGCTGCGAGCCCAGGGCCGCAAGAAGGAAGCCGGCGAGGTCGCCGATCGTTTCAAGAGCTCGTGGAAGAATGCAGACGTCGAGCTGAAACTCGCGACGCTCTAACGCACTACGCAGTTGTACTTCTAATGGGCTGAGCGCGCCAAACGATACCGCCCACGCGCAAGACGGCGCGGAGCGCTGGCTATTCCAGATCCCTCCGCAACGCGAGCAGATCGTCGCGCGTGCTCCCGGTAACGCCCGTAGCCAGCCCTTGCTCCACATATTTCAGCGCAAGCTGCCGATCGGACGCCTTGTTCACACGCGCAAGCCCACCGCAGGCCCAGGCGCGAAACAACGTGGCCAGACCATCGGGTTCCTGGTTCTGCAGCGCGAGTATCGACAGGTAGCGCTCGCTCGCGGCGACCCGGTGACCGAGCCCCTCCTGCAGTCCGCCCGAGAGCAGCAACACCCATCGATTGCCGGGATGCGCGGCGAGCACGGTTCGATCGAGGCTCTCGTTGAATTCCTTCGATTCGCCGTCGCCAATCATCACGGCCAGAAAGTGAGGCACCACATCGTCCGCGCGCGGCGCGCCGAGCTGGGCAAAGCGGCGGAATTTCCCGGTGGCCTGGTCTCGCTGCTGGCTCGAGATGTCGATGAGCGCGGACTGGACGAGTCGCTCACGCTCGGTGATGCCGCGTGCGACGTCCGGCGCATACGCGTCGAGGAACGCGGTGGCGAACGGTGAGTAGCGCGCGTCACCCATGAGCAGCCGAAACGGGTTCGACAGCTCGTCCGTATTCGCCAGCATCACCAACGCGAGCTTTCGCTTGGGCAACATCAGCAGCAGGGCGCTGGAGTAGTCAGGATCATCCTGTCCAAAGCTCCAGACGACCTGCTCGCCGCCTATCTGCTGCGAGAAAAACCCGACGCCCACCGGCGAGCGGCCGGCCTTCGACTCGTACGGAGTGGTCATCTCTTCGAATCGACGCGGGCTCAACAGGGTGTTCCGCTGCAGGCCGCTCACGAATTTCGCCATGTCCGCCACCGTCGAGACGAAGGCGGCGTGGGCGCCGAGGTCAGGGCTGTCATGCCAGGTCATGCGCAGGGGATCGACCACCTCCTGGCGCAACACCGCATCGAAGCTACTGGCCTTCAGCGCGCTGACGAGAATGGGGCCGAGCTTCGCGTAGCGTTGCGTCGCGTATACGTATTCCGCGCCCGGAGTGCCCTCCGATACATGCGCGGCAAGATGACGGAGGGTGATCTGCGGCCGTTCCGCGAAGGCGGGCAGCCACTTGCCGGCACTGTCGTCGAGGGTGAGGGCGCCCCTGTCCACCGCGCGCATCAATGCGACGGCCGTCAATCCCTTGGTGATGGATGCAAAGCGCAGCGGCGTGTGGATCGTGAGAGGAGGGGAGCCAGGCTCGGGATTCAACTCTCCAGTCGAGACAACCTCGCCGCTCCGGATTACCGCGAACGCGATTCCCGGGATGGTGAGCTTGCTGCCCAGATCCCGCACTGAAGCTGAGAACGTTTCGTTGGGATCGGCGGCCAACCCCGGTTCGCAGGTCATCAACAAACTTACTACCAAAGCGACGCGAAACTTCACGTGAATCCCTGGGTTGCCGAGTTCACCGGATTCTATCCAGGTATTCGCATCCTGAGCCGCCATCACGAAATAATTCGCCACAATTGGTCCATCCAGCCGCCGTTTTCCAGGTCCAGTATCTCCGGCCGCAATAAGAACGAGAGGGAGACTTGGATGGAAGCGCCACCGTTCGCCGGCCGGCATACGAACCCGCCGCCATTTGAAAACGTGGGTCGCCACCTGAAGTTCGGTTTCAGTTTGTTCGCGGGATTTCTGCTGCCCGCTTTCACGATCATCTTCGAACTCTTCACTCGCATGTGCGCGGAAGCCTTGTTCGATCCGCTGCCATCCCTCGCGCATCTCGCCGCCGTCACGGCGGTGCCACTCGTCAATCTCAAACTACTGCTGATGCGCAAACGCGAGCAGGCGATAGGGCGCGGCTGGCTGTTCTCGGGGGCCGCCGCTGCTGCCGTCGGCTTGTCTTACGCGCTGCTGTTCCTGCCCGTGTATCCCATCGCGGTCATCGGAATCATCTTCTTTGGCCTGGGGCTGCTGCCGTTCGCGCCATTGAGTGCGGGCCTCACCGCGTTGTTCGTGACGGTCGGGGCCGCGCGGAGCGCGCAGCGCCCGCACCTGCGACTGATGATCTGCGGTCTCCTGGCCGGATTCGTGCTGGTGCTGGCGCTCGATGTGCCCACCGCGCTCACGCGCGCCGCCGTGCGCGGTAGCGTGGACGCGGATCCCGCGGTGCGCGCGCGCTCCGTGAATCTCATGCGCAATTTCGGCAATCGCGAACTGCTGCTGCGTCTGTGCTACGACTCCAGTGGGTACACCGGCGGCCTGCTTGGGTTGTTAGTGGAAGGCACGATCAGTCTGCGGCTGGACGATTTCGACCAGCGTCGCCTCATCGCCGGCCCCGACGCCGCGCGCGAACTGTACTACCGCATCAACGGAGTGCCGTACAACACCGTGGCGCCCCCGTTTCGCGGGCGCGGCCGGCGATTCGCCGACGAATTCGCCTGGGATCCCGACCAGGGCGGCACGGTCATCGGCGGACGCGTCAGCGGACTTTCGTTGCATAGCTCGCGCATCGACGGCTCGATGGATGCGGACGACGCCGTCGCGTACGTGGAATGGACCACCGAGTTCACGAACACGGCTGCGGTGCAGCGGGAGGCCCGCATGACGCTGGTGCTGCCGCCGGGTGGCGTGGTTTCGCGCGCCACGCTCTGGGTGAACGGCGAAGAACGCGAGGCCGCATTCGCCACACGCGCCGCGGCACGCGCCGCGTATCAGGCGGTGGTCATGCGCCAGCGCGATCCGCTGCTGGTCACCACCAACGGCGCGGACCAGGTGTTCGTGCAGATGTTTCCCGTGATGCCCGGCGGCACTGCGAAGTTTCGTATCGGTATCACCGCGCCACTTGCGCTCACCAATGACGGCCGCGCGACGCTGGCGCTGCCGGCCATCGTCGATCGGAACTTTTCCATCGATGGAGCGTTGCGCCACGCGGTGTGGATCGAAGGCGACGGGCGCGAAGCCAACGCGGATGCCGGGTTCAGTGCGATCGCCGGGGAAAAAAGTGTCGTCCGGCGGCGCGGCAACTTCACGGATCAGGATCTCGCGGTCCGCCGGCCGCGCATTTCCATTGCGCGCAACCCGAATGCGGAGCAGATCGCGTCCGGCACCGTGATGCAGACAGTCCGGCGCGAGCCGCGCGAACCCGGTGGTGCGTTCTATGTCGTGCTCGATGGCTCGTTGCGAGCCGAACCGGCGCGTCCCGCGCTGATCGGCGCGCTCGAGCGCATCCCCCAAGGCGCCCGTATCGGGTTCGCTGTTGCGTCGGCGACTCCTGGAGCCTTGCCGCTTGCGCCGTGGAGCGCCGCCCGCCGAGAGGAACTCATCGCGCTGCTCGAACGCCAGTCGTTCAATGGCGGCGAGGACAATCTCGGCGCGCTTGCGGAAGGCATCGCCGCTCTCGAGGGCGAAGCGGGCGCCACTTTGTTGTGGATTCACGGGCCGCAGGGCTTCGAATTCGATGAATCCACCGGCCAACTCGAGCAGGTGCTCGATCGCGGCACGCACCTGCCCGAGATCTGGCTCCTGCCCGTCGCACCCGGGCCAAACAAGGCGTTGCAGCATCCCCGAGTCTTTCAGCTGGCGCACACGTTGGCCTGGAGCGGTGACGTCCAGGCTGATATCGCGGCGGCGTTCACTAACTACTTCGACGCCGGGCCGCGCTGGACCGTGCGCCGCGTGCCGGGACCGCCAGCCGATATGGCCGTCGGCTCGCAGCACATCGAAAAGCTCTGGGCGCTGGAGCAGATCGAATCCCTGATGGCACAGGGCGGCGAGGGAGCAAGTCGCGCCGCCATGGCCCTGGCCGCGGAACACCGTCTCGTGACGCCGGTGAGCGGCGCGGTCGTCCTCGAGACGGATGCGGAGTACACCCGCGCCGGCCTCACACCGCCCGATGCCGCTGCGGTCCCCACGATTCCGGAACCTTCCACCTGGGTGTTGCTGATCGTCGCCGCACTCGCATTCGCCTGGGCGGTGCGACATCAGCGCCGCCGCGCGCTTGCATGAACCCGATGCTCGCATTGCTGGCGGTTACGGTGGCCTGCTGGAGCGCTTGGCGGGAACTCGCCGCGCGCTTGCCTGAAGCTTTCGACGCGCTGCCTCTGGCTCTCGTGGTGGCGGCGCTGGCCGCGCCGTGCCTGTACGCAATCGCGCGACCCGGCACCGCCCCGCGCGTTCCGATGGCGCCGCTCATCATCCTGCTGTCCATCTACTCGCTGGCCGTCATCAGTGCGCCGCCACTGCTGCGCATCGCGCCCGCCGTGCTCGCCGTGTGTTTCTGCCTGCATGCCGCCTCGCAGGATGGCGCGCCCCGCGCGTCGTTCTACGGGCTCGTGTTGCTCGCGTTGCCGGTGCTGCCATCACTCGAGTTCTACACCGCGTATCCGGTGCGCCTCGCGGCCATCGAGGCGACAGCGGCACTGCTGCGCATGAACGGCATCGCGGTGGGTGTCGAAGGTCTGGCATTGCGATTCGGTGAGCAGTTGATCCAGTTCGACGCGCCCTGCAGCGGCGTGCGAATGTTATGGACCGCCTGGTTTTTCGCGAGTGCGCTCGCCCACCTGTATCGGTTCACGTGGTGGCGCTACCTGGCGGCACTTGCGATCGCAACCGCACTCGCGATCGGCGGAAACATCGTGCGCGCCTCCAGCTTGTTCTATCTCGAGGCCAAACTACTTCCTTTCGAGGAAACCGCATGGATGCATGAGGCCTTGGGGACCGTCGCCTTCGGGATGACCGTGTTGCTGCTCTTCCTTGTCGTGCGGCCGCGCCGCGTCGCGCGAGTCCCCGCATGAAGGCAGGCAGGATACTGCTGGCGTTCGCACTCGCGACTGCCGCGGTCACGCCGCTGTTGCCTCGCGCACCCGCGCCGCAAGTCGTCACGCACAGCGGGTTTCCGGGATGGCCGCGCGAATTCGAGGGAGTCGCACTCGAGCGCATTCCCGCTTCCGCGCAGGACGCCTTCTTCACGCGCGACTTCCCGGGACGTGTGGCTCGCTTTGCGGCGCAGGATCGGCAGATAGTCGTCCGCTGGGTCAGCGCGCCGACGCGCCGCCTGCATCCGGCGGGCCATTGCTTCACCGGCGCCGGCTACGCCGTTGAACCACGGCCGATGCGTCGCTCGAAGGACGGTGAATTGATGAGCTGTTTCGCCGCGCGCAAGAGCGGCGAAACGTTGCATGTCTGCGAGCAACTGCGCGATTCCACCGGGGCCAGCTCGCCCGACGTTTCATCCTGGTACTGGCATGCGCTCATCGCGCCCGCCGGCAACAGCTGGTGGTCGTATGTGATCGTCGAACGCGTTTACTCACCTGGACCAGCGCAGTCGAGGTAGTTCGCTTCGGCGTCAACAATCATCGTTCATCTTCGCGTCTCGTCGCACGATGCAAACCGTCGTCGACGTGGAGAAGCGTGGTCCGCGTTGCGAAACGGAGCTCATGAGGGCAGCATGACCGCAGTTCCGCAGAATCGGACAATCTCAAATGCAAACCCGATCTCTACTGATCGCAGTGAGCGTGTCCGCACTTCTGTTTGCAGCTTGCGAGGGTCCGGTGCGATCGGCGCCCGCTGTTCACGGGCGCGTCTTTGAAGTAACTAATCCTTCGTCTCCTCGCGCAGCATGGGACCTCGTGCCGCTGGCCGGTGTCGACGTGCTCGTCACCTGGAGCAAGGAGGTTAGCGTTCTGGTCGATAGTCAGTTTGTCTGCGTACGAGCCATTGAAACCAGCACCGCTGAGGATGGAACGTTTACAGCTCCAGCATGGGAACTCCCGGATCGTATGAAGCGACCTGAAACCCTGCGCGCAACCTCGCATGTCGTGGAGCCGGGCTTCCAAGACGTTTCGGTCGATTCGAGTTCGACTGGATTCGCAGCCGCCGCGGAGTTTGTTCACATCGTGCGCAGAGCGAACGACTCGGAGACCGCATCCGCGCAAGAATACAACCTCAATTTGAAGAGGGTATGCGGCGATTCGACTTGAGCGTCTTCGCAACGGAGCTCGTCTCTATGCCGTATGAATTTCCTGCTCGATCCACGTCGCCAGCGCATCGAGCATCTCGGCCCTGACATCCGCGTCCTTGCGTCCGCTGCGCGCGGGCACGTGAAACGAATGATCCGCATCCTGCAGCAGTTTCAGGGTTGCATGCGCGCCGAGCTGGTCGACGAGCGGTTGCAGTAGTTCGAGCTTCGCGAGCTCGTCGCGCGTGCCCTGCAGAAACAGCATGGGAATCTTCACCTCGCGCAGGTGCTCGGCCCGCTCGTCCGACGGCTTCCCCGCCGGGTGCAGCGGAAATCCAAGGAAAGCGAGACCCTTCACGCCAGGGAGCGGTTCGATGGCCTGCGCCTGCGAGGTCATGCGTCCGCCGAAGGACCTGCCGCCCGCGATCAGCGTCAGCTTGGGCGCCAAGCGCGCAGCCTCCGCAACGGCCGCGCGCACGGTTGCGTGGCAGACCGGCGGAGGA
>JAFAGC010000019.1 GCA_023423065.1 Pseudomonadota bacterium | reverse complement strand
ACTACAACCAGTACGCATGGACATCGCTGCTTACCATGCCGGTGTCCGAACAGGCCGTGGACGCCGCGCGCATGGCGTACGACGAAACGCAGGGACGCAGTTACGCGATCGCGCACACCCTGGCTTGTGTATACGCAGCCACCGGCCGGCCGCGCGAAGCACGCGACCTGCTGCTGAAAGGAATGGATGCATCGGGCGCGCCCGATGACGCCGCGTGGTACGGCTTCGGCCTCGTCGCCGAGGCGTACGGCGATCTCGACTCCGCGCGCGACTACTACCGCCAGGTGCGGAAGCCAAAGAAGGGCTTGGTGCTCGCGAGCAGCGTCTACTCGCTGAGCCAGTCGCGCCTCGCCGCCCTCAAATGACTCTTGCCGGGTTGCGGCGCCAGGCACCGTAACCCGGTAAATCTCATGTGCCGGGCACGGGGGCTTCGCCGAGGGGCTGGCGGCGTTTCACGCGGATGCTCTCGGCCCATTCGCGCGCGAAGTCGCGTTGCATGTGGCGGTTGACGAGCGCGGTGATGGTCATCGCGATCAGCGCGCCGAGCGAGGCAAGCGCCATGTCCTTGTGCGCGTCCCACACGTCGCCCTGCGTGCCTAGATAGGCCGCGCCGAGCTCGCCGCCGACGAGCTCCGCGGCGGCCCACTCGATGAGCTCGTAGAGCATCGACGTCGACATCGTGAGATCGAGCGGCAGGAAGTAACCCCAGAAGCCGCGCACGTTGCCGATGCGCAGGAACATCTCGCGGATCGGATACGCGAGCAGCAGGCCGTAGAGGAAATGCACCAGGCGGTCGAAGTGATTGCGCCCGCCCTCGAAGATCGGGAACCACTCCTGGTACGGCACCAGCGCGTAGGTGTAATGCGAGCCGAGCGTGTGCAGCATCAGGAAGACGAAAATGCACGTGTACGAGATGCGCGAGAGCGGAAACGCCCTGTACGTGCCGATCAGCAACCCGATGGCGAGCAGGACGAGCACGTTCTCGAGGATCCAGTCCATGCGGTCGTAGGGATCGATCGCGAGCACGACCCACCACACCGAATAGACACCTAGCAACGTCCACAGGTAAACCTTACGCGACAGCACCGTTTTCCTCCGACGTGTTCTTGAGCACCACGCGACGCCAATAGCTTGCCAGATCGGCGCGCAACTCCGGCAGGAACAGGTAGACGGCGATGAGGTTGGGGATCGCCATGCAGAAATTGAGCGGGTCCGCGATGTTGACCACCTGCGTGATGTCGAGCGTCGTGGCCAGCGACAACATCACGCACAGGAACAGCCGGTATGAATAGCGCGCGTTGCGGGTCTCGCCGAACAACCAGGTCCACGCGGTCTCTCCGTAGTAGCCCCAGGTGATGACCGTCGAGAGCGCGAACAGGATCGCGGCCAGGGCGAGCACCGCGGGAAACCACGACACGACCGTACCGAACGCGGCGGAGGCCAGCGCGATGTCCTTCGCGCTGCTGGTCTCGAGCGCGCCGCTGATGACGATGACCAGCGCGGTGATCAAGCACATGACGACCGTGTCGAGGAACGGCTCGAGCAGCGCCGCGAATCCCTGCGACATCGGTTCGCTGGTTCGCACCGTCGCGTGCGCCATGGGCGCCGAGCCGATGCCGGCCTCGTTGGAAAACGCCGCGCGCCGGAATCCCTGGATCAACGCGCCGAGCGCACCGCCGGCCACCGCGTCCGTCGAGAATGCCTCGGTGAGGATGCGGTACAGCCCGTGCGGGATGCGCTCGGCGTTCGCGCCCAGCACCACGAGGCAGGCGACGAAATACAGCACGCACATCAGCGGCACGAGCTTGTCGGTCCAGCTGGCGATGCGCTTCATGCCGCCGAACAGGATGATGCCTATCCACGCCGCGATCGCGACACCGAACACGAACGCATGTTCGAAGCCGGTCACCGCGCGGAACTGCGAATAGGCCTGGTTGACCTGGAACACGGTGAGCGACGCGCCCACCGTCGCCACGCAGAAGAACGCCGCGAGGAACTTGCCGATTTTCGGCATGCCGACGCGACCGAGCGCAATCGGCACGTAATGCATCGCGCCGCCGGTCACCGTGCCGTCCGCGCGGATCACGCGGTACTTCGTCGCGAGCGCGACCTCGGCGAATTTCAGGCTCATGCCGAGGAAACCCGCGACGCACATCCAGAACGCCGCGCCCGGTCCGCCCACCGCCACCGCGAACGCAACTCCCGCGATGTTGCCGAGACCGATGGTCCCCGATACCGCCGCGCTGAACGCCTGGAACGGAGTGGTCTCTCCGGCGTGGTCCCGGCTCGATAATTCTCCGCGCAGCACGCGCAGCGCGTGCCTGAAGCCGCGCAGGTTCACGAAGCGGAAGTAGATGGTCGCGACGATGCTGCCGGCGACGAGCCATGCGAGGATCAGCGGAATCTCCGCTCCGTCGCCGACCGGAACGGCGTAGAAAATCACCTTGCCGAGCCAGTCGGCCACGGGCGCCAACCAGGAATTTATGGTCTGGTCGAGATTCATTCCGGGCGGATTATGGTTCATCCCATCGCACCGCAATGGAGATTATTCGCGCCCGGAACGCAGTTCTTCGCTATTGGCGCGTTCCACCTATTGCGTACGCGACGCGGCCGTTCCAACCTGTTCGCGGGTGGATGTCGAACGAGGTCGTACGATGATCCTGCGGGGTCGCCTGTTCGGGTTCGTGCTTTGTTCCCTGGTGGCCGCTGCGGCGGCGCGCGCCGGCGACGACGCGCACGAGCGCCCGGTCGGAACCCGGGCGCCGCTCGAAATTCCCCACACGGCCGAGCTCGACCTCGCGCTGCTCGCGAAGAAGCGCAGTCGCAGGCCTAACAACATCGAGACTCACCAGTTCCTCGACCTGGTCGCCGGACTCGAACCCGTCGTCTGGCCGAAGAACACCGACATGCGGTCGCGCATCGTCACGCAGCGGCTGCGCAACACGCCGCTCGTCGGCTGGATCGCCGAGAATCTCTATCGCAGCAAGAAGGACAACGGCTGGTGCCTCGAGGTCGATCCGGGAGAAGGCGAGTACGTCGTGTTCTATCGATTGAACCTCTGACTCCCCCAGCCGCGAAATGGCGGCGCGGTAGATAGCTCGCGCGTGGCCGCAAATCCGGCGACTCTTCTCCCGATCCCAGCCAGCCGACGGACCTTTCACGTTCATTTCAGGCGAGACGCGGGAATGGTAGCGTCGGTGCGCACTCGATGAGTCCCGGCGATCACCGCGGTGACTGCACGGCATGGACGGCGCACATGCGATGGGGCTGAGCGTACGCGGCGCATCCGGCGTTCGCGCAAGGCGCGGAGCCGGCAAGGAACACTCTCAGACTGCGCTAGGCGCCAATCCAGATTGGCAGAGACAGATAACCCGCCCCCGCGGCCGGCGGCCCATCGCTCGGCGCTTCCAATAGCTGGGGCGCGCCGCGGTAGCGAAACCCATCGCGTGGGCGACGGCCATGCCGTCAACGCAGA
>JAFAGC010000014.1 GCA_023423065.1 Pseudomonadota bacterium | reverse complement strand
TCTGCGTTGACGGCATGGCCGTCGCCCACGCGATGGGTTTCGCTACCGCGGCGCGCCCCAGCTATTGGAAGCGCCGAGCGATGGGCCGCCGGCCGCGGGGGCGGGTTATCTGTCTCTGCCAATCTGGGTTGGCGCCTAGCGCAGTCTGAGGGTGTTCCTTGCCGGCTCCGTGCCTTGCGCGAACGCCGGATGCGCCGCGTACGCTCAGCCCCATCGCATGTGCGCCGTCCATGCCGTGCACTCACCGCGGTGATCGCCGGGACTCATCGAGTGCGCACCGACGCGACTATCACCCTCCTGTATCGCTCGTAGCTGGCAATGAACATCCACCTCGCTTGGTGGCTAAGAGGAAGAGTTGCAAGACTCGATGGCGGCGTGCCATCGAGTCAGGTCTGTCCCCGTTTGCTAGGAAACGAGGAATGTCCCCATTTCACCGGCGGACGATGCGGTTGAGTCTCGCGGCGGGTTTCGACACACGTTCGCTTTCGTCCGTCTCGAACATGAGCGACGCCTTCGAGACCTGCGGCTGGGAGGCGCCGGTCGCGGCGGGGCAGGTCTGGTTGTTGCTCGCGCGGAAGGCGAGCGCCGCGGCGATGCGCGCCTCGCTGGGATCGCCGAGCTCGTGCGTGTAGTCGTCGGCCACGGAGCAGCCCGGAACGGTCGTGCCGGGCTCCGGCTGGTTGGCTGGCGAAAAGCCGTCGCTGTAGTCGCCGAAATTCGCGGCGTTCTCGCCGCGGAACTGGATCGAGAAGTAGGTCGTGCCGCAGTTGTCCGCGGGATAGAAGCCGTACGGCTTGCCGCAGGTCGTCGAACCGATGAGATAGACCTCCACGTTCACGCCGCGCAGGCCGTTGATGATGGATTCGCTGGCCGAACACGTGCCGGGACCCGAAATGATGTACACGCGATCGAGATCGAGCGACGGCAGCGGCTGGCCCGCGGGCGTGCCCGGGAAGCCCAGCGTCGTCGTATGGAACGGCGTGGGCGCCAGCAACTGGCCGGTGAACGGATTGCGGTTCGGGTGTTTGTCGTTGAACACGAGGCGTTCGAACGTGCGACCGGCGGTCAACGTCCGGTTCGCGATCATGTACGAAAGCTCGTTGGCGATATCCAGGTAGCCGCCACCGTTGTAGCGCAGATCGAGGATCAGATCGGTCGCGTTCGCCGCGGCCACGGTGTCGATCGCCGAAACCAGCTGCGACTCCGCCGTCGCGATGTGATCGTTGAACTGGATGTAGCCGACCGGCCCCGATGGCGTGGTGAACGTCGTGACCACCGGCACCGGGACGCGCGTGATGGTCGCGGAAGTGAGATTCACCGTGCGCTCCGCGCCGCCGACATCCCGCACGACGAAGGTGTGAGTCTCATTGGTCGCTTCCGGGAACAGGCCGTCGTTCAGCACGTTTGCGTTGCCGTCCACCACGGCCGCGCCGTCGATCCGCACCAGCTCGTCGCCGCGCGCGAGCACGCTCGCCGCCGGCGAGCCGGGCTCGGTGTACACGACCACGATCCGCCGCGGTGGATAGGGGGAGATGATGTCGAACTCCGCGCCGTAGCCGGCTTCGATTCCGCCCTGGGACAGCGCCTCCCACTCGTCGGTGTCGTAGGTGAAGTGGAACTTGTCCTTCGGGTTGCCCGACGGCGTCGTCGCGCCGGTCTTCAGCAGATCGAAGTAGTTTGTCGTGTCGTACGCCGCGGGATTGCGGTCCATGACCTCGCCGTACCAGAGGTAGTACTCGTTGGTCCACGAACGCAGCCAGTTGTTTTCGTCGATGAAGGTACCCTGGCGATCCGACGTTCCGGGCCTCGGGTTGGCGCACCGGGCGTCGAAATTGCTGGAGGGCTGGTAGACCCCGGCCTGCCAGGTCGAGCCGCCGCCGCTGGAGCTGCTGGAACTGCTCGAACCGCCGCCGCCGACCGGGCCGTCATCGCCGCCACCGCCGCAGGCGGCCAGCGTCGCAAGGACCGGGATCAACATTAAGCTTTTGAATTTGTGGCGGCTTTTCACTCTTTCCCCTCGACGACCCCGCGAAACCAGGGTTCACCCTGACCTTCTGCCAGCAAACTACAAAATGTCACCGTCAAGCTACGGCCCAAGTCTCGTTCTATCATTGCTTCGGTCATGAATCGTCATCTCCGACCGTTCGGACTGAAGTTAGGTCCCCTGCTTGCGGGGATTGCCTATTTTCCGCTCCATTTCCTCGCGGTCGGAATAGGGCTGACCCTGCTCATTTCGCCGCACGGGGTCGGCGTCTTCTGGCCCGCCACCGGCACGCTGTTCGCGTTCCTGCTGCTGTATCCGCCCCGTTACTGGCTCGCCCTTTTCATCTTCGCATATGCCGCGGAGCTGCTGGCCCACACGCTGTTCGCGGCCCAGATCCCATTCTCGGTCTCAGGCCTGCTGTTTCCGATCAAGTTCGGCGCCGCGCTGCTCGGCACCTGGCTCGTGCACGTGACGATTCGCGGGCCGATCTTCTTTGCGCGCCTGCGGCACGTGCTCGGTTTCGCCGGTGCGGCCTTCGTGGCGACCCTGTTGTGCGCGCTCGTCGCCCAGTGGTTGCGCGACACGGGCTCCGCGGGCCCTTACGAATTCTGGCTCGGCGTGCAGAACTGGTGGATCGGCGATTTCCTCGGCGCGCTCGTGATCACACCGCTGCTGCTCACGATCGGCTTCCATGGTTTCGCGCGCAGCGCGAACGGACGCGGCAGCCGCGGCACGACGATCGCCGCGTTCGCGGTGCTGATCGGGCTGCTCGGCGCGGTTTTCCTCCGTAAGGCCGGAGAATGGACTTCGCCGCTCGACGTACCGTACATCGTCTACCCGGTGCTCGTGTGGATCGCGCTGCTCGGCGGACCCCGGCGCACGGCGCTCGCGGCGGCCATCACGGTCGCGGTGGCCTCGCTCGCCACGACCCGCGGTTACGGACCCTTCGAAAGCGCCTATCAACTCCAGACTTTTCTCGCATTGTCGGTGCTGCCGGTATTGCTGCTGCAGGCGGTCATGGCCGAACGCGACGGCGCGATCGCGCTCGCGCGCGGCAGCGACGAACGCTATCGCGCCTTCATCGCCAACAGCTCCGAGGCGATCTTCCGCTGCGAGCTCGCGGTGCCGATGCCGGTGACGCTGCCGCTCGACGAGCAGATCGCATGGGTGCGCAAACACGGTTACGTCGCGGAATGTAATACCGCGTTCATGGTCGCGCTCGGCGTGCGGGATTCCGAGAAGCAGGTCGTCGGTTCGCGGCTCGCCGATCACCCGACCTGGTCGCGCATCTACATCGACCGCCTGCGCGATGCGATCCGCAACGGCTACCAGGTCCGCAACTTCGAACACGTCGTTCACGGACCGTACGGTCTCGATCGCGTGTTGCTGATCTCGATGGTCGGCATCGTCGAGGACGGGCTGGTGCTGCGGTTCTGGGGCACGGGCCGCGACGTCACCGCGATGCGCGAAGCCGAGAACGCGCTCGCCCAGCACGACGCGCAGCTGAGCGCGCTCGCGGCCGAGATCACGCTCGCCGAAGAACGCGCGCGGCGCAAGCTCGCGAGCGAGCTGCACGACGGCCCCGCGCAGAACCTCGCCGGCATGGCGCTGCAACTCGCCGCGCTCAAACGCGGCACGTCCGATCGCGAGATCGTGGAGCGTCTCACCGAGGCGGAACAGGTGCTCGCCGACACCACGCTGCAGACGCGCACGCTCATGCTCGAGCTCGCGCCGCCGGGATTACACGACACCGGCATCATCGAGGCGCTGCGCTGGCTCGCGGAGCGCGTGTCGAACCAGCAACGCATCACGGTCACCGTCGAGGACGACGGTCAGCCGAAGCCGCTCGAAGACCAGATCTCCGTGCTGCTGTTCCAGACGGTGCGCGAGCTGTTGCAGAACGTCGTCAAACACGCGCGCTCCAAGCGCGCCACGGTGCGTTGTACCGTGGACAGCGAGTCGCTGTGCCTGGATGTGATCGACCCCGGTGTCGGATTCGAGGTCCAGTCCATCAATCGGCTGCCAACACGACAGGGCGGATTCGGACTGTTCAGCATCCGCGAGCGGCTCAAGCTCATGGGCGGCAGCATCGACATCCATTCCATCGTCGGCGAGGGCACCACGGTCCGCATCCGCGTGCCGCTCAAGCCGCAACATGGACTGTTCGACGAAGCGCTGCGGGCCTGACCCCAGGAATTCCCGGAAGTATTTCCATGCTGATCGAACGCATCTGGGCCGCGAACGACCTGCGGAACTTCCAATACCTCATTGCCTGCCCCGAAACGGGCGAGGCGCTGATGATCGATCCGCTCGACGGCCGCCAGTGCCTGGCGACGGCGCGGGCACGCGGCTTCACGACGCGGCAGATCCTGAACACCCACGAACATCGCGACCACACGGCCGGCAACGAGACCGTCGTGGGCGAAACCCGCGCGCGCGTACTGGCGCACGCCGGCGCCGCGAGCCGCATCGGCGGAGTAGACAGGGGGCTCGCCCGCGGCGACGTGATCAAGGTCGGCCGCACCGTCGAGCTCGAGGTCCTCGATACGCCGGGACACACGCGCTCGCACGTCTGCCTGCTCGCGCATGGCGACCGCCCGGCGCTGTTCTGCGGCGACACGTTGTTCAACGCGGGCGCCGGCAACTGCCACAACGGCGGCGATCCCGGACTGCTCTACGAAACCTTCGTGAACCAGCTCGCGAAACTCCCGGACGAGACGCGCGTGTTTCCCGGCCACGAGTACATGGCGCGCAATCTCGCGTTCACGATCGACCGCGAGCCCGGCAATACCGATGCAGCCCGTGCGCTGGCCGTCGCGCGCGCGCACGATCCGGCCCAGGCGCGCGTGACGACGCTCGGCGAGGAGAAGCGCGTGAACGCCTTCCTCCGCCTCACAAACCCGGAGATCGTGACGAAGCTGCGCGAGCAGTTCCCCGAGATCGGGGAGACGCCCGACGCCCGCACGGTTTTCGTGAAGCTGCGGGAACTGCGCAACCGCTGGTAGCTAGTCCGGCGCGCCGTCGTGCGCCTTCCGGATGATGTCGGCGAGTTCCGGATCGATCGGCATCGGCTCCAGTGGACTGACGTTCGCGCCGCCGGTGTTGCCGGTGGGCACGAGGCCGACGAAGGTCTTGGTCGCGGCGCCGATGAGGCGGAACACCTGCCCGAACACTTCACGCGCGTCGCCGCGCGCGAGTCCCCAGCGCAACATGCGCCAGTGCACGCGCACGTGTTCGCGCGTTGATTCCTGGCCGAGGATGTGGGCACGTTCGAGGTGCCTGAACGCCTCGGGACCGCCAGCCTCGGCCGCGCGCAGCTCCGCGTCGACATAGGGCCGGATGTTGTCTGCGAAACGGCTCACGCCTTGAATTCCCCTCGACCCTGCGGGTAATGCTTTTCCCAGTTTCGGCCGTCGACGGCGTTGATCTTCATGCTCGCGATCGTCGGCGAGTCGATGCAACGCGCGTTCACGCTGAAACCGTCCGGATGCGAACGCGGCACGTAGAAGGGCTTGACGCCGCAGGTCGCGCAGAACAGGTGTTTCGCGGTGCCCGTGTTGAACGTGTAGGTAGTCAGGGCATCCCGGCCCTGGACGATCCGGAAGCGCTCCGCCGGTACGATGAGATGCAGGTAGGCCGTACGGCTGCACATGGAGCAGTTGCACTCGTCGATGACGAGCTCGGCCGGCGCGTCGACTTCGAAGCGGACGCGCCCGCAGTGACAACTGCCGGAATGGGTGATCATGCTGCGCCTTTCGATCCGAACCGGAGCGCCCAGGCGAGCCTCGGCGCCATGAACATGAAGGCGAGCCCTATGAGCATCAGCCCGCCACGCGCGAGATTGTAATCCGAAAGGATCCGCGCCGAGTCGAGGCCGAGCATGCGGCCGAGGACGATCTCGAACGCAAGCGTCAGGACCACCCACAGGACGCCCGTGCGCCACTGCGCCTGCCGGGTCCGCGCGCCCATCCAGCGCGCGGTCAGCCACGAGATCGCGAAGACGATGCCGCAGCCGACGAAGACTCCGAGCTGTCGGGCCGGCAGGGCGCCGATGACGGGCGCGATGATGACCTCGCGAATGGCGCCGTGCCCGCTCTCCGCCAGCATGATCAGCATCCAGACGACGATGGCGCGATACCAGGGCACGCGTTCCCCGGGCTACTTCGATGTCTCGTGATCCAGCGCCCACTGCAGGGCGTCGGCGGCGGCGGCGTCACCAGGGCGCCCGCGCTTGCGCAGCTCGGCGATGACCTTCTCGCGCCGCGGGCGGTCGCGGTTCTGCGCGAGTTTCCATTTCACCTTGCGCGCACGCACCCTCAGCGTGAGTGCCGCGATCGTGCCGAGCGGTCCGCGGTACATCGCTTCCGACGATGCGACTTCGCGATAGCCGCCCTCGGGCTGGTACTGCTGCATGAGCCGCCGCTGCTGCGCGGCGAGTACGTCGAGATCCTCCGAGATGTCTGCGTCGCATTCGAAGATCACGACGCGATGGAAAGCCGTCGCGAACATCGCGCTCGTCGCGTGCACCCAATGCGACGGGATCGTTCCGTGGATTTCGTCCACCTCGAACGCGCATCTTGAGTTCGCGCGCAGATCCGCGAATTGCTCGTCGTTGCGATGCAGGTGCATCTCGATGGCGTCGCCCGGGAACACGAATGGATAGAGGCCGATGTGCGGCTGGCCGTCGGCGCCGACGGTCACGAGGCGGCCCAGCTCCTGGCGCCTGACAAATTCGTCCTGGGTCTGCTCGGGGACGTCCGAGTAGTAGTCGTAGAACATCATGGTGCCGCCACCATAAGCGAAATGCAGTCCTGGATCGCCGTACACCCGACTGAAAGTGTCCGGACAGTGGATTGGCGATTGAAGCTATCCGAAGTCCGCGCTAGCGGTGCGCACGATACGCGCCCCATGCCAATGACGACCAGCCCACCAGGAATGCCAGGCCGCCGAGCGGCGTCACCGCGCCTAACCACCGCTGACCCGTCATCGCAAGCAGATATAGGCTGCCGCAGAAGACCACGATCCCCACGATGAACGCCCGGCCCGCGATGGCGAATCCGCGTCCCGGCCAGCGCGACCAGCCCCAAGCGGCCGCGCACAACGCCAGCGCGTGATACAGGTGATAACGCACGCCGGTCTCGAATGCGGCGAGCAGGTCGGGCTCGATCCGCGCCTTGAGCGCATGCGCTCCGAAGGCGCCGAGCCCCACACCCAGGAAGCCGGCGATACCGGCACAGATGTAGAAGAAGCGATCCAACTACACCGACCGCCCGTCGTAGTGATGCACCGGGATCTTCGACAGGTCGAGCCCGTCGATGCAGCGGATGTTGATCGCGGCCACCCGGTTGCCCTTCGGATCGACGCCTTCGCCGAAAGGCTGCACGCCGCAGACCTTGCAGAAGCGATGCTTGATGACGTGTTTGTTGAACGTGTAGGTCGTGAAGTCGTCGTCCGAACCCCGCACGGTCGCCTGGTCGCGCGGCACGAACCACAACAGCGATCCCTTGCGCTGGCAGATCGAGCAATTGCAGGACAACGCGTTGGTGATCTCGCCTTCGAATTCGATCGCAACCTTGCCGCAGTGGCAGCTCGCCTTGTGTGTCATCCGGTTCTCCCTCGTCGCTTCAGGTTCTCGTTTCAGGCCTTGATGGGCATCAGCAGATTGGCATCGCGCGCGAGCAGCCAGCGGCCGTGCTCGCGACGCAGTACGGTCAGGGTGTGACCCGCGCGCTTCGTCGATTCGCCGCTGCCGGCCGGCGTGATTTCCACGGTGAGTTTCGTCCGTAGATAGGCGAAGTCGCCGGACACGACGATTTCCTGGATGTCGCTGCGCCCGTCGATCTGCGGCCGAGGTCCTGCCTCGGCCGGCGGTCGCATGGCGGCGGCGAACTCGCGTTTCCCGAAGGGCTGCTGGCCCGCGACGAGGAACACCACGTCATCCGTCATGAGGTTGAGCACCGCGGCGACGTCGCCCTGCCGCGTGGCCGACATCCAGGTGTCCACGAGCTCGCGAATCTGCTGTTCGTCGGATGAAGACACGGCCATGACTCAGTTTTTCTTTTCGGGCTGCGGCGGAGGAAGGGGCGCCGCGCTTATCGCCACGCCCACCGTGGCGGGCGTCGCGTAAACCACGTTGCCGCGCGGACCGGCGCCGGGCAGAGGCATCATCCGGCGCGACACCGCGAACTGCTCGCGCATTTCCTTCTGCCACTGCTGGTAGTCGGAATATGCGTTGTATTGCTCGTTGTCGAGGATGGCGCGCGCCTGCGCATTCACGCGTTGCTCGTAGTCGGACTGCCAGTCATTGGCGATTTTCGCGTATGCCTCGGGATCGGCGTTGCTGTCGTACTGGGGCATGGGTACGCGCCCGCGCTCTTCGGCGATCACGGCGATGAGTTGTTTGCGTTGATCGTCCTTCAGCGGTGCGTCGGAACCCTCGAGCTGGCGCGCGATCATCTCGACCTCGCCGCGTGCGGGCATCGTCTCCTGGTACTTGCGGAACTCCTCGGCCTTGGCGGGACCGATCAGGTCGACGATCTGCTTCTGGTGCTCGCGTTGCAGCTGGTCCCATTGCTGCCGCATGTCCGTGACATTCGTCGGCAGCGGCTGAGCGGCGCGTGTATTCATCGCCAGCTGCTGGTCGCTGATCAGATCGATCAACCGATTGGCGTCTTCCTCGCTGAGTCCCAGGTAAGCACCGAGCTCCGCGTGGGTGCGGCGATTGTTGGCTCGAAACTGCGCGCGCATCATTTTCTGGTAACTCGGGCTGAGCTCGGGACGCGGCATCTGAAAGCCCGCCTGCGCGGCCTGGGCCCGATCGGTGGATACCGCCGATTGCGGAACCGCACCCGGGTCCGCGGCGGTTGGGGGTACGGCCTTCATGCCGTTCTCGTTCGCGAGTCGCATTTGCGCGACCTGTTCGCGCGCCTGCTCGAGTTCCGCGATGCGCGAGTTGAGCCGGTGGGTGAGCTCCGTGACCTCCTCGGCGCGCGCGCTTTGTTCCGCGAGCTGATTCCACAGGTAGATGGAACTGCCTGCAAAAGCGAGCGTGGAGATTGCGAGACCCAGCGTCGGCGACTTCATCGATTGCTCCCGTGGCCAGTCCCGGAAGAGACCGTTCACACGCGCACCTGTTCCCAGGCGGCGACATCGGGGCATTTTCCGCCGATCCGGCGGGAAAAGACTAGGCCCGCGGCAGGGCCAGCATCAGGTCGAGGTACGCGCCTTCGATGAGCTGTTCGGGACGAATTCCGAGTTTATCCATGAGTTCACCCGCTTCACGAATGCCCTGCTCGGTTGATTCGTCGCCCACCAGCATGACTTCGAGCTCGAGAAAATGGCCAAGGCCTTCGACGCGGTCCAGGTGAACGCGGGTACGTCCGACCAGGAAGAGAGTGCGGTACTTGCGGATGCGACCGATTTGTCCGTAGGCCAGCGAAAGCGATTCACGAAGTGTCTCGGGTGATGAAGTGGGTGATCGTATGTAGAACGACTCCTTCGGTCCGGCTTGGTTCACTCGTTGATAAAAAATCAGCTCACCTGAATCGTTCGCGAACGCGCGCAACTTGAGTCGGCCGGTATCGCATGCGAAGAAAGTATCGTCCTGCGCGATTTCGATCGGGCCTTCCGTTGCGAACGAGGCAACGATCGGTGTCAGCGCGGCAACGTTCTCGATGCGGGCCTTTATTTCGATGTTGCGGGCCATGTCTACTTCATCAGGCGCACGCCGCCCGTCGTGCGAGGCGCGTCGTTGGCGCCGATTGCTGCGTCGATGGAGTAGCGGCCTGCCCCATGTGTCGCCAGGTACAGACCGATCACGACCAGGCATCCCGAGGGGAAGATGCCGCGCATGCCGCCGAGGTGATCGACCATCACGATCGCGACCACGAAATTGATGACGCAGAGAACCCCGGCCCAGCGTGTGAGGAGGCCGAGAACGAATGCAACGCCGATGGCGAACTGCGCATAAACCGAGACCGGCGCGAGGATGCGTGGACTCGGAAAGCCGTGTTTTTCGAGGAATCCCACGAATTCCTGCATGCGCTCCGGGCTCGTGATGTTGTCCCACACGCCCCAGATCAGGAACAGCCCTACGAACAAGCGCAACAACAGCAGCGCGAGATCGGAGAAGCGCTGTGACTGGCTCAGGGAAAGGATTTTGCGCATGTGAGTCCTCGGGGCCCGAACATCGAAACGGACCCGCAAGACTAGCCGCGTTCGGCGATATGCGACAACGAAAACTCATCGCCGGCGTCGGCCGGCACTCACGTCGCGATGTGGCGACGAGCTGCGTTATTCCTCGCCGGCGGAGTAACGGTAGCTGCGCTCCACCCGGGAGATCCGGGTTTCATAGTGCGAATACCACTTCTTCCGGCCCGTGGCCTGCGCCACGCGATGCTGGGCATCCTTGCGCCAGTTCGCGATGGCCTCGAGCGTGGTCCAGTACGAAACCGTTATGCCCTGGCCCGTCGCATCGCGCGCACTCTCGACCCCGAGAAACCCCGGTTGGCGCGCCGCGAGCTCCAGCATCTTCGCGGACATGTCCTCGTACCCGTCTTCCACGGGCGTGCGCTGCGACGTGAATATGACGGCGTAATAGGGCGGCTCGATCATGCGGGCCTCGCGAGCAGGGTCACGTGATTCGGCTGGGCCGCGACGCGGGCTAACCACTCTCGCACTTTCCGGTACGGCGCGAGGTCGTGGCCGCCGTCTTCGGCGACGTGAGTGTATGCGTACAGCGCGATGTCGGCGATGCCGTAACGGCCGTTGACGAAGTACTCGTGGGTCGCCAGATGCGATTCCATGACCGCGAGCGCGGCCTGCCCCTTGGCGAGCCGGTCGGGAAGCTCGGCGCGTCGCGGATGATCGGTGGGGAGGTGTCGCACGATGTAGCGAGGCGTCGCGACGTACGGCTCGTGGCTGTATTGCTCGAAGAACATCCACTGCAGGACCTGCGCACGGCCCAGCCGCGTCGCCGGCACGAAGCGGGAACCTTCCGCCAGGTACCACATGATCGCGTTGGACTCGAACAGGTGGGTCCCATCGTCGAGCTCGAGAGTCGGGATGCGGCCGTTCGGGTTGCGCTTGAGAAACTCCGCGGTGCGCGTCTCTCCCTTGTCGATGTCGACCTCGGTCCACTGGTATTTCTGGCCGAGTTGCGCCAGCAGCAGCCGGACCTTGTAGCCGTTGCCGGAGTCGAGATAGTCGAAAAGGTGCATCGTGATTTCCTTCGGGTTCGTTTGACGGGAAGTATCCGGCGCGGGCGGCCACGGCGCGAGAACCAAGGCTTTTCGCTGAGGCTAAGTTATTCTTGCCCTGGTCATGAGACGACTCCCTCCCCTGAATGCGCTGCGGGCCTTCGAAGCTTCGGCCCGGCTCGGCAGCTTCGTCTCGGCCGCCGCGGAGCTGCGCGTGTCGCCGGCGGCGGTGAGCCAGCAGGTCCGGCGGCTCGAGGAATATCTCGACACGCGGCTCTTCGAGCGCCTCGCGCGCGGCCTCACGCTCACGGACCAGGGGCGAGACTATCTACCGGAGCTTTCGGCCGGCTTCGACCTGCTGGGCGAGTCGACCGCGCGCGTGCGCGCCAAGCGTGCGGACGGCGTATTGACGATCACGACCCTGGCCGCGTTCGCCAACGGGTGGTTGCTGCCGCGCCTGCACCGCTTTCGCGAGCGCGCGCCGCGCATCGACGTCGTGATGCGCACTTCCCGCCGAGTCATGGATTTCCGTCGCGACGCCATCGACCTCGCGATCCGCTTCGCGCCCGCGCCCGGCCGCGGCCTGCAGGGCGAACTGCTGTGCCGCGAGGAACTGTTCCCGGTGGCGAGCCCGCAGCTCTTTCGCGGCGGGCGCATGCCCGACACGCTCGCGGCGCTCGCGGACTATCCACTGCTGCACGACATAGACGCGAATCCCGAGCAGCCCTGGCTGGGATGGCGCGGCTGGTTCGAGCGTGCGGAGCTGTCCGCCGCGGGCGTCGGGCGCGGCCCGCAGTTCAGCGATTCCATCGTGCTGATCGGCGCCGCCGTCGCCGGACTCGGCATCGCGATCGGACGCGCCCCGCACGTCGCGCCGCTGCTCGAACGCGGCCAACTCGTGCGCGTGACCCAGGAGTCCTGGCTCGCGCCGTGGAGCTACTTCCTCATGGCGCCGCCCGCGCATTTCCGCAGACCCGTGGTGCGCACCTTCGTCGACTGGGCGCTCGAGGAGGCCCGCGCCGCGCCCTGAAGGCCTGGATCAGAGACAAAGCGGCGTTTCGAGGTGTTTCGCGTACATCATGTCGCGGTGCTCGAGCAGCACCGGATCGAGCGCCGCACGGGTTTCGTCGTCCAGGGTTTCGAACGCGCCGCGGATCGACGGGTCGATTCGGCAAAGCTCGTCGGGCAACGGCCGGAACAGTCCCATGAAGGTCGCGCTGTAGACGTCCAACGCCGTGAGGCGGTCGCCGAGGTAATAGGGACCACGCGACGCCCGAAGTTCGCCCGCGAACCTGCCTAACAACTCGCGCACGCGTCCGGCCGCCGCCGCCCCGGTCTCCGGCGTGTAACCGTATTTCTTTCCGAGGTAGCCGGCGATCCGCGGTGGGAATCCGCCCTGGCCATTCAAGCCAGCGTGCACCGTCTGCAGGCGCCGCGCCCAACCGAGGCCGTTCTGGTTGCAGAAGAGATCGCACGACGTGACCACGCGCGATTTCTCCAGCGGGTCCGCCGGCAGCAGCGCGGGCTCGGGCGCGAGCCGCTCCGCGAGCAGCAGGATCTCGGCCCAGCCGATGCGCGGATGCTCCTTGTCGTGGAAGACGACCGGACCGCTGAGTTCGCCGCCCGTCCATTTCTTGAGCGCGTCGTTGTCGTACACGAGGCGCACGCCCACCCACTCAAGCCTCTTCAGGTGGAAAATGCCCTTGACTGCCTCGCCCCACGGGCTCGGCACATTGCCGACGACGACCATGCGAAGACCAACGCGCGTTATCGCTTCCTCGACGCTCACGTACTGGATGGGCATGTGTGTCCCGTCTAACTAGCTTCCGCGACGCCGGGAAGCATCTTCATTCCGGCGGGCGGGTACAAGGGTTTTTCGCCGAACTCAGTGTCCGGCTTTTCCGCACAATCGGTCGTGTCAGTCGCGGTAGAAGTAGAAGCGATTGCCGTCGAGGTCCTCGACCGTGAATTGCTTGAGACCCCAAGGTTTCGTCTCGAGCGGCTCGACGATGTTCGCGCCCGACGCCTTCAGTTCCGCATAGGTGGCGTCGACGTCCTGCGCGAAGATCCAGTGCACGGCCGGCTCGAAGAGTCCCGTACGCCTGCGGAAGAAGATCACCGCGGGCGCACGATGCACCGAGCCGATTTCGTCTCCCGGGTACGTCCAGCCGATTTCGAATCCGAGCGCGTCCCGATAGTGGTTCTGCGCGCGCGCGACGTCGTGCACGGGCAATTCCGCGACAGGTGGCCCGATCGAAGTTAGCGAAGCTTTTGCCTGCACAAGAATTCCTTGGTCAATGTGGACGACGCGCACCGATGCGCTTGCCTACAATGGGTGGATGTCGAAGCGCGGCTGGATCCTGTTCATTTCGCTGGGCCTCCTGTGGGGAATGCCCTACCTGCTCATCCGCATCGCGGTCGTCGAGCTCGATCCGCTCATCGTCGCGGTCGGGCGCACGTTCATCGGCGCGCTGCTGCTGCTGCCCCTCGCCCTGCATCGTAACGCCCTCGCCCCTGCGTTTCGCAAGTGGAAGTGGCTGCTGGCATTCACGCTCATCGAGATCAGCATTCCGTGGGTACTGCTCGGACACGCCGAGACGAGGATCAACAGTTCGACGGCCGGCTTGCTGATCGCCGTGGTCCCGCTGTTCGCGGCCATCATCGTCACGCGACTCGGCCACGAACGTCTCGAGGCGCGCCGCATCCTGGGTCTCGTGATCGGCTTCGCGGGCGTCGCGCTGCTCGTCGGGCTCGACATCCATTTCTCCGATTTCCTGGCCGTCGCGGCGACCATCGTCGTTTCGCTGTGTTACGCGATCGGGCCGATCATCATCGATCGGAAGCTCGGCGACGTGCCGGCGATGGGCGTGATCGCGGCGTCGCTGATCGTCGCCACACTCATATATGCGCCGCTCGTGCCGTTCCTGTGGCCGCAGGAAGTGTCGCTTCAGTCCGCCGGCTCGGTGGTCGGGCTCGGTGTGTTGTGTACCGCGGTCGCCTTCATCGTCTTCTTCGCGCTCATCGCGGAGGTCGGGCCGGCGCGCGCGACCGTGATCACCTACGTGAATCCCGCCGTGGCCATCGTGCTCGGCGCGCTGGTGTTGCAGGAACCGCTGACGCTCGGCATGGCCATCGGATTTCCGCTCGTGATCGTCGGGTCGATCCTCGGCACATCGCGCACCGCCGCGACACATCATCCCGTCGAAGCCAGCTCGGAACGGGCCTGACCCCCTCCAGGGGGTCGACAACCGGAGCCGGCATGTTCACTTGCCCGCGTCGCGTGCCTTGAACAGCATGGCCGCGACCGGCTTCGCGCCGAGCATCAGCGTGAGCCCGATCGCGAGCTCGAACACCGTGGCCAGCGCGTTGGCCTTCTGGTCCGCGTCGAGATCGAAGAAGCTCAGGTTGTATCCCGTTGCCATCGCGGCGTAGGTCACCCAGTAGATCGAGTCGGGAATGGCGCGCGCCAGCGCGAGGAGGCCCACGAAGATGACGCCGAGCACCTGCCACTCGGAGATCGGCCGGGCGGGTGCGGGCGTTTCGGTGTCGGGCGCCGAACGCAGCAGGTTTGCGGCGATCGTCGACGGAAAGAACCACAACACCAGGCAAACGATCACCTGGAACGCGGCCGAAAACATCACGATGGGTCGGCTCACCAGCGCGTCCGGATCTCCCCGGATCACGGCGAACAATCCGAAGACGTGCGTGAGGGTGTAGAGCAGCCAGACCAGCGCGATCAGCCGCAGTACGACGACGACTATCTGGTGTGGAGTCATGTCCGAACGCTACCACGCCGCCGTCCGAATGACCGCCGCCCTTCAATCGCGTACATTCAGTCAGCCGCGTCCCAGGAGCCCGCAGCGTGGAGTTCTACACCAAGGCCTTTTTCGTCGCGCTCGCCGCGCTGATGGGCTATCTGCTGTTGTTGGTCCTCCAACCCTTCGCGGGTTCGATGGCCTGGGCGATCTTCCTCGCGTTCATCCTCTATCCGCTGCACACCTGGCTGACGCGCAAGCTCAAGGGACGGAACGGCGTATCCGCCGGCCTGCTCACGGCCCTCACACCATTCGTACTCCTGGTGCCGCTGAGCTTTCTCGGCCTCACGTTCGTGAACCAGGCGCGTGGGCTGGTCGATTACATCCAGGAGCGGAATGTGAAGCTCGACGGCAGCCTGTTCCTGAACCTCGAGCGATATCCGGTGATCGGTCCGGTCGCGCGCGTCGCACGCGAGCAGCTCCAGGTGGGCGGCGCGGACATCCAGAACTGGATCACGAACTCGGCGCAGGGACTGCTCAAGAACGTCGCGACCGTGGGTGGCGGCTTCGTGCTGTCGGCGATCGGCACGCTCGTCGGGTTCTTCTTCATGTTGTTCATCCTGTTCTTCATGCTCCGCGACGGCGCGGCGATGTTCAACCGGCTGCAGCGGTTGATCCCCGTGCCTGAGGAGCATCGCGAGCAGTTGTTCAACCACCTCTCGAGCGTCACGCGTGGCGTGTTCTACGGCACCGGACTCACGGCCATCCTGCAAGGCGCGATGGTCGGCATCGGATTCGCGATCGCGGGTCTGCCTTCGCCCGTCGTTTTCGGAGTGCTCGCGACCGTGCTCGCGCTGCTGCCGGCCGGCGGCGCCGCGCTGGTGTGGATTCCCGCGGTGTTGTATCTCGCCTACGCGGGACGCTGGGGAATGGCGCTGTTCATGCTGATCTACGGCGGCATCATTTCCACCTCGGACAACATCATGCGGCCGATACTCGTGTCGCGATACGCGCCGGTCTCCGCGTTCACGGTATTCGTCGGTGTCGTCGGCGGCATCGCCGCGTTCGGCGCGATCGGTGTCGTCGTAGGCCCGGTGTTCCTCGCGCTCGCCGCGGCGATCGTCAACTACTTCGACGAGAAGGTCATCACGCCGAACAAGCCCGAGCTGGACGCCCGGGCGAACGAGAATTCCCAGGGCTGACGCCCGCGACGGAAAACGCCCCCGAAACGGTGGCGTCCGTAGGGAAATTTGAACTGCACTCGCGTTCCGGGCACCGGTATTATTCGCGCCCCGATGAACGACACCTCCCCCATTCTCCAGGGCCTGAACGACGCGCAGCGCGCCGCCGTTTCCGCGCCGGTCGGTCCCGTGCTCGTGCTCGCCGGCGCGGGCTCCGGCAAGACGCGCGTGCTCACGCATCGCATCGCGTGGGTCATCCAGAACGAAGGCGCTTCGCCGAATTCGATCCTCGCGGTCACCTTCACGAACAAGGCCGCGGCCGAGATGCGCGCGCGCATCGAAAGGTTGTTAGGCATTCCGGGCAGCGCGATGTGGGTGGGCACGTTCCACGGCATCGCGCACCGCCTGCTGCGCCTGCACTGGCGCGACGCGAACCTGCCGCAGAGTTTCCAGATCCTCGACGGCGAGGATCAGCTGCGCCTGATCAAGAAGATCGTGAGGGCGATGGAGCTCGATGAAGCGCGCTGGGTGCCGCGCGAGATCCAGTGGTTCATCAACCACAACAAGGATGAAGGGCTGCGCCCGGGCGTGCTCAAGGACGCGGGCGATCCGACGCGCCGGCAGCTCATCCGCATCTACGGCGAATACGAAGCCCAGTGCCAGCGCACCGGCGTCGTGGATTTCGCCGAGCTGCTGCTGCGCGCGTACGAGTTGTGGCGCGACCGGCCGGAGATCCTGAATCACTATCGTCGGCGCTTCCAGCACGTGCTGATCGACGAGTTCCAGGACACGAACGCCATTCAATACGCCTGGGCGCTGCAGATCGCGGGCCTCGACGGCGCACCGTTCGTGGTGGGCGACGACGACCAGTCCATCTACCGCTGGCGCGGCGCGCGCGTGGAGAATCTCACGCGTTTCACCAAGGATTTTCCCGCGGCGAAGATGTTCCGACTCGAACAGAACTACCGCTCGACCGGCAACATCCTCAAGGCCGCGAACGCGCTGATCGCGAACAACACGGGCCGGCTCGGCAAGAATCTCTGGACCTCGGGGGCCGAAGGCGAGCGCATCCGGCTCTACGCCGCGTTCAACGAACGCGACGAAGCCGAGTTCGTCATGAACCGCATCCGCGACTGGATGAACCAGGGCGGCGCGCGGCGCGACGTGGCCATTCTTTATAGAAGCAACGCCCAGTCGCGCGTATTCGAAGAGGTGTTCCTCTCGGCGCGCATCCCGTACAAGGTTTACGGTGGCCTGCGGTTCTTCGAGCGCGCGGAAATCAAGGACGCGCTCGCGTATTTGCGCGTCATCACGAATCATGCCGACGACGCGTCGTTCGAGCGCGTGGTGAACCTGCCGGTCCGCGGCATCGGCGCGAAGTCGCTCGACGTGATCCGCGAGCAGGCCAAGGCTGCGGGCACGCACCTGTGGACCGCGGCCGCGCATTGCGTCGCGCACGGCACGCTCGGGCCGAAGGCCGAGGCCGCGGTCAACGGATTCCTGAAGCTCATCGAGCAGCTCGGCGCGGACATCCAGGGTCTCGAACTGCACGAGCAGGTCGATCACGTGATCAGCAACTCGGGTCTGGTCGAGCACTACAAGAAGGAGAAGGCGAGCGATCGGGGCGAAGCGCGCGTCGAGAACCTGAACGAACTGGTGTCGGCGGCGCGCGGCTTTCAGCCGGACGTGGCGAACACCGAGACGGAGCAGCTGCCGCCGCTCGAGGCGTTCCTCGCGCACGCGGTGCTGGAGTCGGGCGAAGGCCAGGCGGAGGCCTGGGAAGACTGCGTGCAGATGATGACGCTGCACACGGCGAAGGGTCTCGAGTTCCCGATCGTGTTCCTCGCGGGCATGGAAGACGGGTTGTTCCCGCACCAGCGCTCGCTCAACGATCCGGAAGGTCTGGAAGAAGAGCGCCGGCTTTGCTACGTGGGTACGACGCGCGCGATGAAGCAGCTGTACATCACGTATGCCGAGCAGCGCCGGTTGCACGGCATGGACAGCTTCGGCACGCCGTCGCGGTTCATCTCGGAGATCCCGGACGAACTCGTGGAAGAGGTGCGGCCGCGCATCCAGATCTCGCGCCCCGTGGCCGCGGGACGGTTCCGCGCGCCGGTGGAAGAGCTCGCACCCGGCGTCAAGCTCGGCGCGCGCGTGCGGCACAAGAAATTCGGCGAAGGCGTGATCCTGAAGGTGGAAGGACAGGGCCCGCAGGCGAACATCGAGGTGAACTTCGAGTCGCTCGGGCGCAAGATCATGATGCTGGAGTATCTCGAGGTAGTCAGGTAATGGCGGCTGCATCGTTCGGCGAGAGACTCGCCGCTGCCTGGAAGGCGACGAATTCCCTCGTCTGCGTCGGACTCGATCCCGAGCCGAAGAAGTTTCCCGACCGGTTCCGCGAAGCGCCCGGCTCCATCTTCGAATTCAACAAGGCCATCATCGATGCGACACGGGATCTCGTGTGCGCGTACAAGCCGCAGTTCGCGCACTACGCCGCGCACGCCGCGGAGAACCAGCTCGAACACACCATCGATTACATCAAGGCGACGGCGCCGAATGCGATCGTGATCCTCGATTCGAAGCGCGGCGACATCGGGAGCACGGCCGAACAATATGCCCACGAAGCGTTCGAGCGTTACGGCGCGGACGCGGTCACGGTGAATCCGTATCTCGGGCGCGATTCGGTCGAGCCGTTCCTCAAGCACGGGGACAAGGGCGTCATCATCCTGTGCCGCACCAGCAATCCCGGCGCGAAGGACTTCCAGGATCTCGACGTCGGCGGCAGGAAGTTGTTCCAGGTCGTGGCCGAGCGCGTGTCGAAGGAATGGAACGCCGCGGGCAATTGCATGCTGGTCGTCGGCGCGACGTATCCCGACGAGCTCGCGGACATCCGTTCGCGCGTTGGCGACCTGCCCTTTCTCGTGCCCGGCGTCGGCGCGCAGGGCGGCGACGTCGCAAAGGTGATGGCGAAGGGCAAGACGGCGGCCGGCACGGGACTCGTGATCAGCTCGTCGCGTGCGATTCTCTACGCGAGCCCGGGCGCGGATTTCGCCGAAGCCGCGCGCAAGGCCGCGACCGACCTCCGCGACACCATCAACGCCCACCGCTAGGCTACGGTCCCCAGCGGAACGGTGGGGGTGGGACGACTTCGGGGGGACCGGGCGGCGCGGCGCGCGGGTCGGGCACGAGGACTCGCCAGGCCTGCAGCGGATTCGCGATCGCCCAGAAGGGAGCCACGATGCCGACCGGCACGGCCTGCTGCGATTTCATCGGCAGCAGCTCGCGCTCTCCTTCGACGATCACGGTGTTCTTCTCGGGGTCCGGCGCGGTCACGGCCTGTCGGAAATCGTTGGGCATCATGTAGTTGCGCACGTTGCCGACTCGCAGGTCCAGCGCCGGAGGGGGGGACTTGGCGGCGGTTTCCTTCGGTGCGGGCTTCGCGGGGACCGGCGGCGGATCGGCCGCGAATGCGGCTCCACCCAACAGCAGGAAGGCTATCGCGGACTCGATTCGCATACCGCCTCCAATTTCTTCTTTCCCCTGCGACCCGAATAGTCGTGGGCGGGTTCCACTCACTTCAATCGCGCGCGGATTCCTCCAGCTCGCGCAGAACCCTGGCATGCCGGTTCAGCTGTTCCCAGGCGCGCTGCAACTCGGGATCCTCGCGGCCTTCCGAGTTGGGCAGCGAAGTCGCCGTGAGTGCGAAGGCGCGCTCGTAGGCAGCGCTCAGATTCTGCGCGGCCGCGAGCCGGCGCGCTGTCAGCGAATCGGCCGGTTCGATGGACGGGCGATTGCGCAATTCCCGTGTCGCCCATTGCCATGGCCGCACGACCTGTTCGCCCATCGCATCGGCCGCGGCCGCCGGCGTGATGTCGCCCGTGGCTAACTCCTGCGTGATCTCATTGAATCGCCCGAGCGCGCGCTTCTCCGCGATTTCCAGGTCGAGCAACAGGCGATTCACCTCGAGTTCGGTGCGGCGCGTACCGTCGCCGGACACCATGGGAGCCGCCAGCATTCCGAGCAGAGCGCAGATGCCGAGGGCCACCGCGGCGATGCGTAAGGGTTGCGGCCGTGCGCGCGCCTCGGGCTCGAACGGCCGTACCAGCAGGAATCCCGAGAGCGCGCCACCCAGCAAACCACCGATGTGCGCGGCGTTGTCGATCCGCACCTCGCTGTCGAACAGCGTGCTCGCGAGGCCGAATCCGAGCGAATAGATACACAGCAGCAATGCGCCTTTGCCCGCCGAGCGGTACAGGTGCAGCGGAATGTCCGTGCGGCGCACGGCGAAGAACATCAGCAGCGCGCCGTACACGCCGAACACCGCGCCGGATGCGCCCGCGCTGTTCGCGTTCGGATTCCACCAGCTGCTCACCACGCTGCCCGCCAGCCCGGACAGAAGATAGATCACCGCGAAACGCGCGCTGCCGTAAAGGCGCTCGGTCAGGTCGCCGCCGTTGTACAGCGCGTACATGTTGAGCGCTATGTGGAAGACGCCGAAGTGGATGAAGGTCGACGCGAGCAGGCGCCAGTATTCGCCGCTCCAGGTCAGCGGGCCGTAGTTCGATCCGAAGCGCAGGTGCACCTCCGGGTTGGTCGCCGACAGGCCGGCTCCGGCGATCAGCATGATCACGAACACCGCGACGTTCAGCGCGACGATGGTCGGTGTCACGGGCGCGCGCGGCGCGAGTGTGCGCATGCGCTCCTGGAACCTGCGGATACTCTCCTGCTGCGCGAGGAAATCCGGGGTGGTGATCTTCGGCATCAGACCGAGCAGCGCCTGCGCATCCTCGCGGGTCTGCATCCACAGGGCGACGTAGCGATCGTCGGCGATCGTGCGCACGACGATGAGCCGCTCGGCTTCGTTGTAACCCACGTTCGCGACGTCGGCCAGCCGGAACCGGCGGCGCTGCTCCCAGCGCGAATCGACGCGATCGCCCGAACGGCTGTCGGCGAAAGCCACCTCTTCCGGACTGACCGTGACGGTTCCCCCGGCGGTCAGACCGAGATTATTAGAGTCACCGCCCGGCAGCAGCGCGCCCGGAGGACTGAACCGCACCGTGAATCGCAATGCGCCTTCGGGCGTACGCTCCGGGGCTGTTCGTGTCGCGCGCTCCATCGAGCGGCTACAATAACGCCCCCATGAAGATCGTGATACTCGGCGCCGGACAAGTCGGGCGCACCGCGGCGTACCACCTGTCCCGCGAGGAATCGAACGAGGTCACGGTCGTCGATACCAACGAAGAAGTGCTGCGCGACCTGCAGGATCGTCTCGACATCCGCACGGTCGCGGGCAATGCGGCCTATCCATCGGTGCTCGACGCCGCGGGCACGGCTTCCGCCGACATCGTCGTCGCCCTTACCTCCAGCGACGAAGTGAACATGATGGCGTGCGAAGTCGCCTACACGCTGTATCGCACGCGCACGAAGATCGCGCGGATCCGCTCGGCGGAGTACACGAAACATCCGAAGCTGTTCAGCGACGAGGCGCTGTCGGTCGACGTGTGGATCAGCCCCGAGCAGCTCGTCACCGAGTACATCGAGAAACTCATCCAGTATCCCGGCGCGCTGCAGGTGCTGGATTTCGCGGACGGCCGCGTGCGGCTGGTGGGCATCCGCGCGCGCAAGGGCGGATTGCTGGTCGGCCAGGCGCTGCGCGCGCTCAAGGAACATCATCCGAACACCGAGGCGCGCGTGGTGGCTATCTACCGCGCGGGCCGCAGCATCATTCCCGACGGCGACACCGTCATCGAGGAGAACGACGAAGTCTTCTTCATCGCCGCGCGCGACGACATCCGCAAGTTCATGAGCGAGATCCGCAAGCAGGAGGCGCCGGCGCGCCGGGTCGTGATCGCGGGCGGCGGCAACATCGGTCTCGCGCTCGCGCGCCGGCTCGAGGAACAGAACCAGGTCAAGCTGATCGAGCGCGATCCGAAGCGCGCGCGCCGTGTTTCCGAGCTCCTGCTCAACACCATCGTGCTGAACGGCGACGCGGCCGACGAGGAACTGCTGATCGAGGAGAACATCGACAGTTGCGACGTGTTCGCGGCGCTCACGAATTCGGAGGAAGCGAACATCCTGTCGGCGATGCTCGCCAAGCGGCTCGGCGCCAAGAAGGTCATGGCGCTGATCAACAAGCCTTCGTACGCCGATCTCATGGAGAGCGGCAACATCGACATCGCGATCTCGCCGCAGACGATCACGATCGGTTCGCTGCTGGCCCACGTGCGCCGGGGGGACGTGGTGCGCGTCCACAGCCTGCGCCGCGGCGCGGCCGAAGCGCTCGAAGCCGTGGTGCACGGGACGGACCGCACCTCGCGCGTCGTCGGCAGAAAGGTGGAGGACATCCCTCTGCCGGACGGCGCCGCGATCGGCGCGGTAGTGCGCGGTGACGGGGTCATGATCGCCCATCACGACACGATGATTAACAACAACGATCACGTCATCGTGTTCCTTTCGGATCGCCGGCACGTCGAGCAGGTCGAGCGCCTGTTCTCGGGGCCGGGCGGACGCTGATCGGGGCGGATCCGCACCTTGTTAGCCGTCGTAAACGTTCTCGGCACGATGACGGCCTGCTTTGGCCTGCTCTATCTTCTGCCGATCGCCTGGTCGCTGGGCGCGCGCGACGGCATCGCGGGTGTGTTTTTCGCGGCCCTGGCGGCGAATGCGGTCGTGGGCCTCGGGCTCGCCGCGGCGACGCGGCGGTTCCGGCGCGAGCTCAAGCCGCGCGACGGATTCATCCTGGTGACGCTTTCGTGGACCCTGATGTCGTTGTCGGCCGTGCTGCCACTCATGCTGGCCCTGCCGGATCTGTCGTTCACGGACGCGTACTTCGAAGCCGTGTCGGGCCTGACCACCACCGGCGCGACCGTACTCAACGATCTGCAACACCTGCCACCGTCGCTCAATTTGTGGCGCCACACGATGCACTGGATCGGCGGCATTGGAATCATCGTGCTGGCCCTGGCGGTGCTCCCACTGCTGGGTGTCGGTGGCATGCAGCTCTACAAGGCCTCCACGCCGGGCCCGGTCAAGGACGAAAAACTCACACCGCGCATCACCGAAACGGCCAAGGCACTCTGGTTCACGTATCTCGTGCTCACCGCGGTCTCGATCATGTCGCTGCGCGTCGCGGGGATGAGCTGGCTCGACGCCGTCTGCCACGGATTCTCGGCCATTTCGCTGGGTGGATTCTCCACTCAGGATTCCAGCGTCGCCGCCTACGATTCCGCGACGATCGAGTTCATTCTCATCGTCATCATGCTGGTGGGGGCGACCAACTTCTCGCGGCACTTCCTCGCGATGCGTTCGCTCTCGCTCAAGCCCTACGCGCGCGACTCCGAGGGCAAGGCGGTGATGGTGCTGCTCGGCTGCTCGGTACTGTTCGTGACGATACTGCTGTGGCTGCAGGGCGCTTACCATGATTTCGGCACTTCGCTGCGTCACGCGGCCTTCAGCGTGATCTCGATCGCGACCACGGCGGGATTCGTCACCGAGAACTACGAGCTGTGGCCCGCATTCCTGCCGGTGTGGCTCATTTTCCTGAGCTGCATCACCTGCAGTACCGGCTCGACCGGTGGCGGCATCAAGATGTTCCGCACGCTGCTGCTCGTCCGGCATGCCCGCCGCGAGCTCAAACTGCTCGTGCATCCCAACGCGGTGATACCGATCCGCATCGGCGGGCAAGTCGTGCCGGACCGCAT
The DNA here is from genome assembly GCA_023423065.1 of Pseudomonadota bacterium. Taxonomy (GTDB): domain Bacteria; phylum Pseudomonadota; class Gammaproteobacteria; order Steroidobacterales; family Steroidobacteraceae; genus CADEED01. Next base: position 1,149 of record JAFAGC010000014.1, on the reverse strand, counting down.
CGTCTATTCGGTGCTGGCGTTCATTTTCCTCTACTTCATCACGGTTCTCGTGCTCACGTTCGCGATGCTCGCGACCGGCCTCGACTTCGTGTCTTCGTTCTCCTCCATCGTCTCGTCGGTCAACAACATGGGTCCCGCGCTGGGCACCGTCGGCCCGGCCACAAATTTCTCTTCGTTGTCCGACGCGCAGACGTGGATATGCTCGGTCGCCATGCTGGTCGGGCGACTGGAGATTTTCGCCGTCGTGGTGCTGTTCACCGCGACGTTCTGGCGCAAGTAGTCACCCCGTTCTCGCGGGACCCGTTCGCCGCCCGGGCGTGAAGTCGCCTTCATCCGTGGATGTAGGTCTCCAGGTCCGCGATCGTGCGCTCCTGCTCCTCGATGACCGCCCTCACGAGGTCGCCAATCGACAGGATTCCGACTACCTTCTCGCCCGAGACGACCGGCAGGTGCCGGATGCGTTTGTCCGTCATGAGGCGCATGCAATCGTGCGCGTCCTGTCGGGCGGTCACGGTGATGACCTTCGGTGTCATGATTTCGTCGACCCGGGTCTCGTCGGACGAACGCCCCATGAGAACGACCTTGCGTGCGTAGTCGCGCTCCGAAACGATGCCGGCCAACCGGTCTCCATCCATGACCAGCAATGCGCCGATATGGTGCTCGGCCATCTTCCGGATGGCCTCGATGACCGGGTCGCCAGGCCTCACCGAATAGAGGGTCTTCGGTTTCTGATCCAACAACTGTTGCACGGAAAGCATGGGCTACCTCCGGCGGATCGAATGTAAAACATCATACGCCCGGGTCGCCGAAACCGTACGTAGCTGCACGGCGACATGGGAATACCCCTGCGAGTTTGCGATGATTCGTGGGCCAGGGAAGCCAGCGAAGACGCCAGCCGATCAGAAGCGGGCGCGCGCCGGGAAACCGCCTTAGTATCAGGTCGCCGTGTCAGAACCCCCCGTTCCGGAAGTCAGAGTCGAGCCCGATCATTTCGATGTCGTGACCAACGACGTCGTGCTCGTTGCCCAGCTGGAATCCACCTTTGCGTTATGTCTGTATGACGCGGTGCTCGAATCGGGAGCGCTGGTTCACCTGCGCGTCGGCCCGCCGGGCCTGTCAGTTATAAACCTATGACCCAGCCCCCCACGA
>JAFAGC010000008.1 GCA_023423065.1 Pseudomonadota bacterium | reverse complement strand
CCCCCGGGGGCGGGCACGCCCGCCCGGCCGCCGGCCGCCGCGCCGCGCGAAGGCACGCACACGACTCACTACTCCATCGCCGACCGTCACGGCAACGCGGTCTCGGTCACCTACACGCTGAACGACTGGTTCGGCGCGCGCGTCACGGCCGGCGGCACCGGCGTGCTGCTCAACAACGAGATGGACGACTTCACCGCGAAGGTCGGTGTGCCGAACCTGTACGGCCTCGTGCAGGGCGCCGCCAACAGGATCGAACCCGGCAAGCGGCCGCTGAGTTCGATGACGCCCACGATCGTTCTGCGGGACGGCAAGCCCTGGATGATCCTCGGCACACCCGGCGGAAGCCGCATCATCACCGCCGTGATGCTCACGATGATCAACGTGATCGACTACGGAATGGACCTGCAGGAGGCGGTCGACGCGCCCCGGATCCACCAGCAGTGGCTGCCGGAGGCCACGTACGTCGAGACCCGAGCGCTGAGCCCGGACACGCGGCGGATTCTCGAAGGCATGGGCCACCAGCTCACCGTCCCGCAGCCCGAGAATCACGTCGCCGCGATCCTCATCGGCGCGCCAGGGCTCAACACCCCGGCCGTCGGTTCCAACAGGTTCTATGGCGCGATCGATCCGCGTCGCGCTACGGGTCTGGCGCTCGGATACTAGTCAGAGCGCGAGGTTCTTGCGCAGGAATTCCTCCGACTTGCGCAACATGTCCGCGCGCGCGTCGCCGTCTCGCAGACTGTGCTCGAGCTTCGGATATTCGATGAGCTGGGTCGTCTTCCCGGCGCCGCGCAGTTCCTTCTGCATGAGGCGCGACTGGCCGATGTCGACGTTCAGATCGTTGTCACCGTGGAACATGAGCACGGGCGCCTTGAAGATCTGCGCGTTCTGCGCGGGGGAGCCTTCCTTGACGTGCGGGCCACTGCCGATGAAGTCCGCGGTCAGGAATCCATCGGCGTACATCATGTTCCTGCTCTTGAGCAGACCGAGGTCCGTCACGGGCGCCACGGCGACGACCGCCTTGAACAGGTCCGGATCGAGCACGTTTGACTGCAACGCCGCGTAGCCGCCGTACGACCAGCCGAACACGGCGAGCTTCGCTGGATCCGCCATGCCCTGCGACACCATCCAGCGGCCGGCGTCGGCGATGTCACCGACCGAGGTCTTCCACCCCCGGAAGCCGTTGTTGGCGAACCAGTCCGAACCGTAACCATCCGAGCCGCGGAAGTTAGGCTGCAACACGACGAAGCCGCGCTGCGCGAAGTACTGCGCGAGCCAGTCGAATCCCCACTCGTCGCGCGCGCCGGGACCGCCGTGCGGCATGACGATGGCGGGCAGGTTCTTCGCCTCGGTGACGCCGGCCGGCAATGTCAGGTATCCCGGGATTTCCGTGCCGTCCGCCGCCGGGTACGTCATCGACTTGACCGGCGACAGCGTCTTTCCCTTGAGCGGCGGACGCGCGGAAATGAGCGGCGAAAGCGCCTTCTTGTCGCGGTAATAGATGTACCAGGTGCCCGGGTCGATGTCGCCGCTGGCATGCACCACCAGTACCTGCTCGTCCGCGCTCGCGCTCATGAAGCCGATCAGCGGCTGCTTCGGCAGCGCCTTCGAGAGCATGTCGTGCAGCGTCTTGTAGTCCGCATCGAAATACGCGGTCTGGCGGCGCTCGGTCGCATACGACGCGCCGATCACGCGACCGCTGCGTCCGATCGTGACCACGCCGTCGATGTCGACGCGCTTCGACGAAGCGACGAGTTCACGCTTGAGCGATTCGTCGAGCGTGATGCGATACAGGGCGCGCCGCCCTTCGAGCGGTTCGAGCACGTAGGCGGCATTGATGGACGGATCGACGGCCAGCGGAATCATGCCCGTGCCGCGCCCGCCGCTGCCGCGATCGAGAGTCCATTTGCCGAGCGGTCGCCATGCCCGGTCGTCCGGCAATCTGTACGAGTGGGTGTCGACGCCGGTCATCATCCCCGACGTCTCGGCGACCCCCGTCGTCGTCATGATGCGGATGTTGCCGCGCCCGTCGGAGATGTAGTTGGTCGCGTCGTCACCGGGGCGTTCGACCTGTGTGGACTTTCCCGTCCGTGTATCGATGCGATCGACACCGAGTCCCTCCCCCTTGCGCGCGAGCAGCCTTCCGGTGCTCGCCTCGGGAACGTAACTGCGCGACATCAGCACGGTACCGTCCGTACCGCTCATCCAGTCGACGACCCAGCCGTCGCCGAAGCGCTTGCCGATCTGTTCGAGCGTGTCCTTCTGTCCGAGGAACCGCTGATTCTTTCCGTCTGCATCCATCGCGAGCGTGCGCGACAGCGTCACGAGGACACCCTGGACACGCTGCAGGCCGTAGAGTTGGCACACCAGCCGGTCCGACGCCGTCCATTCGCACGATTCGAGATTGACCGGATTGCCGTCAGCGCGCGCCACCTGCGAGGCCGTGCCGCTCGCAAGGTCGACGACCACCGCGACGGTGCTCGCCTCCGTGCCGGCGCCCACGTAGACGAGTTTCTTGCCGTCGGCGGACAGGGCCGCGTTGTTGATCGTCTCGCGCGCGCCGAAGGCCGCGGCTTCGTCGTTGACCGTGGGAGGGGCTGCGAGAGAAACGGAAGCGAGAGTGGTTGCGAGCAGGACAAGTCTTATGACTTTCATGGCCGGGCAGTCTGCCCCAAGCCGGCCCGGTGTAATAGCGCCGGCGTCAAACTGGAACTGGTCTCGTTGCCCGCCCTGGGGTTTCCCCTGACTACTCCTTCCAGCCGCCGCCCAGCGTCTGGTAGAGCCGGATGGTATTCGCCGCGCCTGCGAGTCGCGTCACGATGAGCTGGCGCTGGGCGGTGTAGAGATCGCGCTGCGCGATCAGCGCGCCCAGATAGCTGTCGACGCCGCCGCGGTAGCGCACGTCGGCGAGCCGGTAGCTTGCCTCGGCCGCGCGCGTCAGCGCCTCCTGGGCCCGCAGCTGCTCTTCGAAGGTGCTGCGCGCGATCAGCGCGTCGGCGACTTCGCGGAACGCCACCTGGATGGACTGCTCGTAGCGCGCGATCTCGGCGCGCTTGCGCACGTTGGCGAGATCGAGATTCGCGAGATTGGCGCCGCCGCTGAAGATCGGCAGCCGCACGACGGGCGTGAAGCTCCAGCTCGTGTTTCCCGAATTGAACAGACCGGAAAGATCGTCGCTCGCGCTGCCGTAGAAGCCGGTGAGCCCGATGCTCGGGAAAAACGCCGCGCGTGCCGCGCCGATGTTCGCGTTCGCGGCCTTGAGCGCATGTTCGGCCGCGCGGATGTCGGGCCGGCGCGTGAGCAGCTCGGCGGGAATACCCGCGGGCAGCTCGCGCGCGAACGTCTGTTGCTCGATGGGCTTGCCGTTCGCGCCGACGTCCGGCGGCAGCGGCTCGCCGACCAGCAACGCGAGCGCGTTGCGATCCTGCTCGACGCGGCGCTTCTGCTGCGCGATGTCGACTTCGGCTTCGCGCCACGCGGACTCCGAGCGGTGCAGTTCGACTTCGCTCGACACGCCCGAATCGAAGCGCAGCCTGGTGAGTTCGTACGACTTGTGCTGGCTCGCGCGCGTCTCCTCGGCGAGCGCGAGCAGCTCGCGATCGGCGATCAATGTCAGCCACGCGGTGGCAACCTCGGACACGAGCACGAGTTGCGCCGCGGTGCGCGTTTCCTCGAGGGCGAAATACTGCTCGAGCGCCTGGCGCCTCAGGCTGCGCACGCGTCCGAACAGGTCGAGCTCGAACGCGGTCGTGCCAAGCCCGGCCGAATACGTACGTTGGAGAGTGCTCTCTCCCGTGGGCGAAACCGGGCCCGGCGTCCGCTGGTTGTTCGCCGTACCCACCGCGTCGATCGACGGCACGAGGTCGGCTCGGCGGATGCGGTACTGGGCACGCGCGGCTTCCACGTTCAGCGTCGCGATGCGCAGGTCGCGATTGTTGGTCAATGCGCGCCGGATCAGGCCCTTGAGCTCCGGATCCGGGAAGAACTCGCTCCACGCGATGTCCGCCGCGGCGCTTGGCGCCGCCGTGGAATCCACTCCTTCATAAGCGGCCGGCGCCGGCGAGGCCGGCTGTTCGTAACGGGGCGCCAGCGTGCAGGCGGCGAGCGTGGCTGCCACGGTCAGCACGCCGATGGAACGTAGATGGCTCATGTGGTGCTCGCGTACGGCTCGTCGGCCGGCGTCTCGTCCACCTTCATCGCCACCGGTTTCACCTTGAAGTATCCGAGGATCACGACGAAGAACACGGGCACGAAGAAGATGGCGAGGAACGTCGACGTCAACATGCCGCCGATCACGCCGGTGCCGACCGCGTGCTGTGCGCCGGAGCCCGCGCCGGACGCCATGGCCAGCGGCAACACGCCCGACATGAACGCGAGCGACGTCATGAGAATCGGACGCAGGCGCTGCCTGGTCGCATGCATCACGGAATCCACGAGTCCCATGCCGCGATCGAAGTTCTCCTTCGCGAACTCGACGATGAGGATGGCGCTCTTGGCCGCGAGGCCGATCGTGACGAGCAGGCCGACCTGGAAATACGCGTCGTTCGTGAGGCCGCGCGCGAGCGTCGCGAGCACGGCGCCGAGCACGCCGAGCGGCACGACGAGCAGCACGGTGGCCGGGATCGACCAGCTCTCGTAGAGCGCCGCGAGACACAGGAACACGATCGCGAGCGACAGCGCGTAAAGCATCGGCGCCTGCGAACCCGAAGACTTCTCCTCGTACGACAGGCCGTTCCACTCGAGGCCGACACCCGCGGGTAGTTTGGCGACGAGCTCTTCCATCGCGGCCATCGCCTCGCCCGAGCTTCGGCCCGGCGCGGGTGCGCCCTGGATCTGGTATGCGGGCACGCCGTTGAAACGCACCAGCTTCTGCGGGCCGTAGGTCCACTCGCCGCGCGCGATCGCCGAGAACGGCACCATGCCGCCGTCCTTGTTGCGCACGTACCAGCGGTTGAGGTCCTCGGGCTGCATGCGCGATTCGGGAACGCCCTGCACGTACACGCGTTTGACGCGGCCGCGGTCGATGAAGTCGTTCACGTAGGTCGACGCCCATCCGGTCTGCAGCGTCTGGTTGATGTCCGAGATCGAGACGCCGAGCGCACTCGCCTTCTCACGATCGATGTCGAGCTTGAACTGCGGCGCGTCCTCGACGCCGTTCGGCCGCACGTTCGCGAGCCGCGCGTCCTGCGCGGCCATGCCGAGCAACTGGTTGCGCGCGGCGAGAAACGCATCGTGACTCAGGCCGCCGCGATTCTGCAGCATGAGATCGAAGCCGGCCGTGTTGCCGAGCTCGAGCACGGCGGGTGGCGGGATCGCGATGACATTCGCGTCCTTGATCGACGAGAAGAACTTGTTCGCGCGCCCGAGCACGGCGCCGACCGAGAGCTCACTCTTCTTGCGTTCGTCCCAATCGCGCAGCTTGATGAAGATCAGGCCCGAGTTCTGTCCCGGTCCCGCGAAGTTGAAGCCGTTGACCGTGAGCACGCCCTCAACCGCATCACTCTCCCGTTCGCTCAGATACTGCTGCGCGGCGTCGAGCACCGCCCAGGTGCGCTCCTTCGACGCACCGGGCGGCGTCTGCACCTGGCCGTACGCGAAGCCCGGATCTTCGGCCGGCAGGAACGACGACGGGATCCGGGTGAACAACACGGCCACCGCGGCGACGATGCCGAGGTACACCAGCATCGTGCGGCGCGGGCGCGAGAGCATCGCGGTCAGGCCGCGCTCGTGACGATCCCGGCCCTGGTCGAACTTCTTGTTGAACCACTTGAAGAAGCCCTTGTGTTCGACGTGCCCCGCCTTTCTTTCAGACAAGGGCGGCAAGGGCTTGAGAATCGTCGCGCACAGCGCAGGCGTGAGGATGAGCGCGACGAGCACGGACAACCCCATCGCCGAGACGAGCGTGATCGAGAACTGGCGATAGATGACGCCGATCGAGCCGCCGAAGAACGCCATCGGCACGAACACCGCGCCGAGCACGAGCGCGATCGCGACCAGCGCGCCCGTGATCTGGTCCATCGACTTGCGCGTGGCTTCGCGCGGCGACAGTCCCTCCTCGGCCATCACGCGTTCCACGTTTTCGACGACGACGATCGCGTCGTCGACGAGCAGGCCGATCGCGAGCGCCATGCCGAACATCGTGAGCGTGTTGATCGAGAAGCCGAACGCCGCGAGCACGCCGAACGTTCCGAGCAGCACGATGGGCACGGCGATCGTCGGGATGAGCGTCGCGCGCGCGTTCTGCAGGAAGAGGAACATGACGAGGAACACGAGCACCACGGCCTCGACGAGCGTCTTCACGACCTCGAAGATCGAGGTCTTGACGAACGGCGTCGTGTCGAGTGGATAGACGACCTCGAGCCCGCGCGGGAAGAAGGGCCGCAGGCGATCGATCGTCGCGTGGATCGCGTCGACGGTATCGAGCGCGTTCTGGCCCGCCGCGAGCCGGATCGCGACGCCGGCCGCGGGCTTGCCGTTGTACTTCGTGTCGCGCGTGTAACTTTCGGAGTTGAGGGACACGCGTGCGACGTCGCCGATGCGCACCTGCGAGCCGTCCGGATTGACGCGCAGCAGGATGTCCTTGAACTGGTCGGCCGTCGAGAACCGCGTGGGCCCGATGATGCTGGCCGTGATCGCCTGGCCCGGTGCCGCCGGCAGGCCGCCGATCTGCCCGACCGACACCTGCACGTTCTGGGCGCGGATCGCCGCGACGACGTCGCCCGTCGTGAGCCCATAATTGTTGAGCTTCGCGGGGTCGATCCAGATGCGCATCGCGTACTGCGAGCCGAACATCGTGACGTCGCCGACGCCCGGCGTGCGGTTGAGCGGGTCGAGAATGTTCGTCGCGACGTAGTCGGTGAGGTCCTCGCTGCTCATGCTGCCGTCGGCGGAGATGATGCCCATCACGACGAGGAAGTTGCGCGCGGGTTTGTTGACGCGGATACCCGATTGCTGGACTTCCTGCGGCAGCAGCGGCAGCGCGGTCTGCAGCTTGTTCTGCACCTGCACCTGCGCCGTGTCCGGATTGGTGCCCTGCGCGAAGGTCAGCGTGATCGACGCGCTGCCGTCCGAGTTCGCCTCGGACGTCACGTACGTGAGGTTGTCGATGCCGTTGAGCGCCTGCTCGATGACCTGGATCACCGTGTCCTGCAACGTCTGCGCCGAGGAGCCCGGGTAGTTCGTGCTGATGCCGACGGTCGGCGGCGCGATCGCCGGATACTGGCGGATGGGCAGGTTGAGCACCGAAACGGCGCCCGCGATCATCGTGATGATCGCGATGACCCACGCGAAGATGGGCCGGTCTATGAAGAAACGCGAAAGCATGACTAGCTATTCACCCGGAAATTCCTGGTTCGTACGGATCAGCGTTTGGCGACTTCGGACTGGCCTTCCGCACGTCGTTCCGCGTTGCCTTGTTCGGCCGCGGGGATCGGGCGCACCACGGCGCCCGGCTTGATCTTCTGCAGGCCGTCGAGCACCACGCGTTCGCCGGGCTCGAGGCCGGCGGTGATGAGCCACTCGCCGGCGATCGCACGATCGGCAGTCACCACGCGTTCGCTGACCTTGTCGTCCGGCCCCACCACCATCACGGTGGCTTCGCCGCGCGGGGTGTGCGACACACCGCGTTGCGGCACGAGCAGCGCGGCGGCGCGTGTTCCACGCGTCAGCGTCGCGCGCACGAACATGCCCGGCAGCAGCTCGCGCTTCGGATTCGGGAACACGGCGCGCAGCACCACCGAACCGGTGGACGGATCCACCGACACTTCGGACACCTTGAGACGGCCGCGCTCGGAATACAGGCTGCCGTCCTCGAGCGTCAGGCCGACCTCCGCTTCGTTGTCGTCGCTCTTCACGAGCTCGCCGCTCGCGAGCTGGCGCTGCAGGCGCAGCAGTTCGGTCGACGACTGCGTGATGTCGACGTAGATGGGATCGAGCTGCTGGACGGTCGCGAGCGCGGACTGCTGTCCCGAGGTGACCAGCGCGCCCTCGGTGACGAGCGCGCGACCGATCCGCCCGTTGATGGGCGACAACACCTGCGTGTAGACGAGGTTGATGCGCGCGCTTTCGACCTGCGCGCGGGCCGCGGCGATGTCGGCTTCCGCGCGGGCGCGCGCCGCGATCGCCTCGTCGTTCTCCTGCTTCGAAACCGCGTTCGCCGCGATCAGCGGCGCGTATCGTTCCTCGAGCAGCTTCGCCGTGACGGCCTGGGCTTCGGCGCGCTTGAGCGCGGCCTGGGCCTGCGACAGCGCGGCGCGATAGCTGCCCGCGTCGATCTGGAACAACTGCTGGCCGGCCTTCACTTCCGTGCCCTCGCCGAACAATCGCTTCTGCACGATGCCCGTGACCTGCGGCCGGACTTCGGCGACGCGGAACGCCGTGGTGCGACCCGGCAATTGATCGGTGATCGCGACCGGACGCGGCGCGAGCGTGATGACGCCCACTTCGGGCGGCGGCGGCGGACCGGCGTCTTCCTTGCCGCAGGCGGCGAGTGTCAGCGCGGTGAGCGCCAGCAATCCGGCGCGAAGGAAATCAATGCGAATCATCACGGGCTCCGTTCGCGAGCATGCGGCTCAGGAAGCCGTTGAACTGCGCGAGTTCTTCTTTTTTGAATCCATCGAGGTGCACGTGCATGCCCTCGACCACGATCGGCCAGATCTTGTTGGCCACCTTCTTTCCCTTCGCCGTCAGGTGCAGGTTGACCACGCGGCGATCGGTCTCGCTGCGCTCGCGGCGCAGCAGGTCCTTCTCTTCGAGGCGGTCGAGCATGCGGCTCATGGAGGCGAGTCCGACGCCCGACATGCGCGCGAGACCCGCGACGGTGTCCGCGCGCTTGAGCCAGAGCATGAGCACCGGCTCCCACTGCATGCCGGTCAGCTCGAGCGGCTGCATGTGCCGGTCGACGCGGCGCACGAGCGAGTTCACCACCAGCTTCAGCTGCCGGCAGATCATGCGATGTGGATCGTCTTCGGGCGGTGGAACGATCTCGGGGGCTTCGCCCAGTCGTTCGCGTACGGATCGGGCGGCGGCAGCGGCGGTCATGGAAGCTCGCGGCGGAGTTTCGGGGGCGCGCAGGATCGCGTGCGGGTGTAATAGTTGTCAAGGCAACTATTTCACGGGAAAGCGTTTCGGAGGGCCGCACAGGGGTACGCGCCCACCCGGCCAATCCGCGCGCAAGACACTGATGAATCGAGGAAATTCTACTGCGCGGCCACCGGCGATCCGCGCGCACCCGGAAAGATCCGCTTAAGTACGGAACAGAAATTCGCGTGCAACTGGCCCTTGGCGCGAATGTGTGCGCAACGGAAGATGAGGCAATGAACGGAATCGACAGACGCCTGCTCGGCGTCATGATCGCCGCGGGCTCGATCCTCATGATCACGATGGGCCTGCGTCAGTCGCTGGGCCTGTACATCGCGCCGATCATCGACAGCACGCACGTCGGTTACGCCGCGATGAGTTTCGCGATGGCCATAGGCCAGCTCATGTGGGGCGTCGCGCAGCCCGCGTTCGGCGCCCTCGCCGACCGTCACGGCGCGCGGCCCGTGCTGCTCGTCGGCGCATTGATGCTCGCGGCGGGCGTCGCGCTCACGCCGTTCGCATCGAGCGAGCTCGCGTTCGTCGTGACGCTCGGCGTGCTGGTCGCGGCCGGCGCGGGCGCGGGCAGCTTCGGCGTGTTGTTCGGTGTGGTCGCGCAAAGGGTGCCGGTCCAGTCTCGCTCGTTCGCGTCCGGGTTCATCAATGCCGGCGGCAGCCTCGGCCAGTTCGTGTTCGCGAACCTCAACCAGGCGCTGATCAGCGCGTTCGGCTGGGTGGCCGGCATGTGGGCGATGACCATCGCCGCGCTCGCGACCATCCCGCTGATGCGGCCGCTGCTACGCAAGCCGGAGCCGAAAGACCCGCAGGACGCGCGTGCCGAAGCGGCGGCCGCGATTCACGCCGTGCCGGCCGCGTCGGCGCTCACGATGCGCGAGCAGCTGCGCATCGCCGCGCGCGACCGAAGTTACTGGTGCCTGCACCTCGGCTTCTTCACTTGCGGATTCCACATCGCGTTCCTCGTCACCCACCTGCCGGGAGAGGTGCAGCTGTGCATGCTGCCGGCCTCGGTCGCCTCGATGTCGCTGGCCATCATCGGCCTCGCGAACGTCGCGGGTAGTTTGTGGGCCGGCTGGGCCGGCGGCGTGATGCGCATGAAGTACCTGCTGTTCGCGATGTACGCGAGCCGCGCGGTGGCCGTACTCGTCTATCTCGCCGCGCCAAAGACACCGGCGACGTTCTACGTGTTCGCCGCGGTGCTCGGCTTCACCTGGCTCGCGACCGTGCCGCCGACCGCGGGATTGATCGGCAAACTGTTCGGCATCCGTTATCTCGCGACCCTGTTCGGCCTCGCCACGTTCACGCACCAGATCGGCGGCTTTTTCGGCGCCTCGCTCGGTGGCTGGGCGATGACCCGCTTCGGGGATTTCTCGTGGATGTGGTACGCGGACGCCGCGCTCGCGCTGCTCGCGGCGCTCGTGAACCTGCCCATCCGCGAAGCGAAGCTCAAACCCGTCCCCATTACCGTTTAATGGGGACATTCCCCGTTTCCTGGCAAACGGGGACAGACTTGCCGGCTAGTCTTTCACCTTGCGCAGCAGCCCTTCCGTCCAGCGCGCGAGTTGCGGTCCCACCGTCGCGGCTTCCAGCTCGTCGCGCGCGCCGCCGCGCTTCGTTCCCAGCAGCCGGCCGTCCGCGTCGAACAGCGCCATCATCGGGTAACTCTTCACGCGCACCTGGTCGATGAGATCCCGTGCATTCGGCACGACCCGCCATTCGAACTTGTAGCGGTTCACGAAGCCGCGTGCTTCGTCGGGTTCGTCGAACGTGATGGCCACGAAATTCATGTGCGGCCGCGCGGCCGCGAACTCGTTCAACGGCCCGACTTCGAGAATGCAGGGCTTGCAGGTCGCGAAGTAGAAATTCACGAGTGTGGGTTTGCCTTTCAGGCTTTCGGCGGTGATGCGCTTGCCGTTGAGATCGCGCAGGTCGAATGCCGGCATTTCCGAGATGGGTGGATAGGGCGAAGGACACGCCGACGCACCGCGACCGCGGATGGTCAACGTGATGGCAGTACCGTCCACCGAACGCTCGGTGTCGGTGCGCATGCCCTCCTGCGACATCTGCCGCGCGAACTCGTCGAATCCCACCGTTTGGCAGGCAAGATCGCGGTAAGCGATGCGCATCGTCGGCGCGAAACCCATGTTCGCTCGAAAGGCTTCCTCGGTGAGCTTCGCGGGCTCGGCCGCGGTCGGGCCCGCGGCGACGGCGACGTGGGCCAGGAAAACCGCAAACGCAGGAACGACGAGCGATCGGAACATGCCGCGCATTATGGCCGAACGCTCACGAAAGGACTGCCGCGTTCCAGGAACCTCAGACGCCGGTGCTGATCGCGCGACAGGCCGATGCGCGTGGACACCTGGATGTCGACCTTGCGACCCGGCGCGCGCTCCAGCCACAGGACCCGGCTCTCCGTGAGATCCACACCCGAAAGCTCGAGCCCGATGCCGAGCGCGGCGCAGACGCGCCCCGGCCCACGCGCAAGATCGCGCAATCGAGACGCGGGCCGCCTGCGCACCATGAGATCGATGCCCTCCGTGGGCTCGAGCGCGCGGATCAACACGGCCGCGCCCGTGCCCGCTTCTTCCGCGGCGAGATTGAGCGTGAGGCACGAGCCGTAGACCATGCGCACGTAGCCGTGGCCGCGCGCCTCGAACAGCGGCGCGTTGCTCACCGTGCGACCCGGGCGCGCATAGCCGGTCGGATCGCCCGGTGGATAGGCTTCGGTCTCGACGACGCGCCCGGCGACGCGGCCATCCGACGTCGAATGGACCAGGATCTTTCCGATGAGAAAGCGCGCGAGCGCGACCGTCTCGAGCGGCAGCGATCGGCGGTTCAGGCGCCGCATCGGATTCGGCGAACCTCCAGGACCATGAGGAATCCTTTCACGATGAATGAATCTGCGCGACCGCAATGATCCCGATTCCCGGCGCGGAATGGCAATATGCGTGGATGGAGGGGCGACTGATGATCGGCAAGATTTTCCCGAAGCTCGTCGGAATCGCACTGGCCGTGAGTGCCGCGCAGGCTTTTCCCCAGGCTCCAGCTCAGACAGCGGCCAAGCCTGCCGCCGCGCCCATCGAACCGCCCGACTGGCTGTTCCCGATCGACATCGAGACACTGCGCGCGGCGGAGCAGAAGGATCCGCCCAAGCTCGACGACGTCGAACTGCTTACCGTCCCCGACAGCAAGGAGCAGTTCACGCGCGCCCGCATCAACGACAAGTTCAACCCGCCCGACTGGCGCCCGGCGAGCCACACGCCGATGCCCGACATCGTCGCAAAGGGACGCAAGCCGAACGTCTGGGCTTGCGCCTACTGCCACACGCCGAGCGGCCAGGGCCGCCCGGAAAATTCCGCGCTCGCGGGATTGCCGGAAAACTACATCCGCCAGCAGCTCATCGATTTCCGCAGCGGCGCGCGCAAGCCCTATGGCCCGGAGAAATACGCGCCGAGCCGAGACATGCACAAGCTCGCGAAATTCCTGACCGATACCGAGATCGACGAAAGCGCGAAGTATTTTTCGCAGCAGAAACTCAAGCGTCGCGTGTACGTGATCGAGAGCCTGCGCATCCCGCGCGCCGAGCCCGCGTTCTGGATCTACAAGGAATGGGGCGGCACCGAGGACCTGGGCGACCGCCTGCTCGAGGTGGCGCAGGAAATCGAGCGCCACGAGCGGCGCGACGATCGCCTCGAATACATGGCGTACGTGCCGCCCGGCGCGATCTCGCGCGGCAAGAAACTCGCGGTGCACTCCGAGGGCAAGAAGACGCAGGTGTGTTCCACCTGCCACGGCACGAATCTCAAGGGCATGAACGACGTGCCGGCCATCGCGGGACGTCAGCCCAGCTACCTGCTGAGACAGATGCTCGCGTTCAAGGCGGGTGTCCGCACCAATTCGCAGGCCGCGCAGATGACGCCGGTGGTCGCAAATCTCGATCTGAACGAGATGATCGACGTCGTCGCATACGTCTCCTCGCTTTATCCCTGACGCACGTCCTCGCCGTTCAACGCGCGCGCGAGGTTGTCGATGAGGCCGAGCGTGCCGCGCTCGCGGCTGCCGGCGTCGTCGTGGCCGTCGAGGAACGCGCCGTTCTCGGTGACGATGAGCCTGGTGCCCGCGCCTGCCTTCACGAACTCGATCGTGGCGAGCGAGACGGACAGCTTGGTCCCCTTGAAATACATGTCGTACGCGTAGACCAGCCGCCGGTCCGGCACCACGTCGAAATAGAGAGCCTCGAAGCGCGATTCGGATCCGTCCGCGAATCTGCCGATCAGGCGTTCGCGTCCGCCGGGACGCACGTCCATCTCCCTCACCTGCTCCTTCCACTTGTCGTGCGGGCCGTTGAACCAGCGGGCCTTGGCGTCGGACTGGGTCCACGCGCGGTAGAGGAACGCGGGATCGTGGTCGAACTTTCGCTCGATGACGAACGTGCCGTGTTTGATGGATCGCGCGCTCGAGCTCATGACATCCTCCGCAGGTAGTTAGCGAGCTTCTCGTAGGTCTGCTTGCCGAGCTCGATCGCGCCGCGGGCCTTCGCCCCGTCGCATGCGTCGGTCGTCGGGAACGCCATGTGAGCCGTGTAACGCGTCTTGCCGCCGCTCTCCTCGAACGTCACGGTGACCCGGAACCAGGGTTTCTCGAAATCCCCATGATCGAACACGATGCGCGACGGCTCCTGCACTTCCAGGAACCAGAACTTGTTGGGCCAGTCCTTCCCGTCGGGACCGTGCATCGTGAACTTCGCGGTGCCGCCCGGACGCAGGTCGTAGTGATCGTACGTCGTGCGGAAACCATTCGGCCCCCACCAGTTGACGAGGTGTTCCACCTGCGTGAACGCGCGCCACACGAGCTCGCGCGGCGCATCGAAGACGCGCTCCAGGATGATTTCGCGATCGGCGAGTTCAGCGCTTGGCACGGGCACGGCGTTTCCCCTTCTGGGTTGATGTGGTTCGCGAGAGCGTTCGCAGGTAGTCGTCGAGCCGGTCGAGGCGCTGCTCCCAGTGGCGCCTGTAAGGCTCCATCCACCGGGCGGCCTCGCGCATCGGTGCGGCTTCGAGACGGCAGGGACGCCACTGCGCCTCCCTGCCCTGTGAGATGAGTCCCGCGCGTTGCAGGACCTTCAGGTGCTTGGTCACGGCCGGCAGGCTCATGTCGAACGGCTCGGCCAGCTCGGTGACGGATTTTTCCCCGGAAATCAGCTGCGCGAGGATCGCGCGCCGCGTCGGATCGGCAAGCGCGGCGAACGTGGTGCTCAGCGAGTCGGCGGGCATGTGAAACCCATCAGTTAATTAACCTATAGGTAAAGTACAACCCGACCCGGCCTGGAGTCAATCGCGGCGGAACGGCGCAGGGGCTCGATGCATTGTCGTGGGAGGAATTGAAACTACCGGCGAGTGCCAACCCGATTGGCGAGGGGGGATTTATGAAGCTTCGGATGCTCGCGGCCATTCTCGGTTCCATGGCCGCATTACCCGCCGCGGCGGGCGGAACCGACGGACCTGGGCACGACTCCGCGCCTCCCCTTTCCGCGCAACTGCGGGAGGGACGCGAGGCGTTCCGCTACGCAACGTTCGGCGACGAAACATTCTGGGGCGACGGACTCGGACTACACCTCGCGATAGCCGGCGCCGATAACGGTGGCGTCGGTCCCGGCGTGTCGCCGAACACGGCGCTCGCGGTCGGACTCAAGGTGGACGTCGCGGCGCTGCCGCGTTCGCTGCAACGCGCGGCGGCGCGTGGCGAGGTCGACCTCGACGATCCGGCCACGACGCTCGAACTACTCAGGCTCAACGCCGTCGTCGGAGTCACGGGATTCTTCGACCGCGAAGGCAACATCACCTCGATGGGAATCCAGTGCGCGTTGTGCCATTCGACCGTCGACGATTCCTTCGCGAAGGGCATCGGCCGGCGCCTCGACGGCTGGGCCAATCGCGACTTGAACGTCGGCGCGATCGTCGCGCTTGCCCCGCGGCTCGAGCCGTTCGCCGAAGTGCTCGGCGTCGACGTGGACACGGTGCGCACGGTGCTCAACTCGTGGGGCCCCGGCCGATTCGACGCGCTGCTGATACTCGACGGCAAGGCGTTTCGGCCCGACGGCAAGTCCGCGTCGGTGCTGATCCCGCCCGCGTTCGGCCTCGCTGGGGTCAACCTGCACACCTCGACCGGTTGGGGCAGCGTGCCGTACTGGAATGCGTTCGTGGCCAACCTCGAGATGCACGGTCAGGGAACGTTCTTCGATCCGCGACTCGCGGACGAGGTGAAATTCCCGGTCGCCGCGCGCAACGGCTTCGACGACGTGCGCGCGGAGGAAGACATGATCACGCCGCTGCTGCCCTCCCTCCATCTCTATCAACTCTCGTTGCGCGCCCCGCCCGCGCCACGTCGCAGCTACGACCGCGACGCCGCGCGGCGCGGCGAGGAGCTGTTCAACGGCAAGGCGGACTGCGGACGTTGCCACGTGCCCCCGCTCTACACCGAGCCAGGCTGGAACATGCACACGGCGGAGGAGATCGGAATTGACGATTTCCAGGCGAACCGTTCGCCGGATGAGGCCTATCGCACGGCGCCTCTCAAGGGCCTGTGGACCCACGGCAAGGGCGGTTACTACCACGACGGGCGATTCCCGACGCTGGCGGCGGTCGTCGATCACTACGATTCGCATTTTTCGCTCGGCCTTTCCTCCGGCGAGAAGCGCGATCTCGCGCAGTTCCTGAAGACGTTGTGATGAAGATGGTGCCTGGCACGGAAATCCCGGGAGAAGCGGAGCCGACGTCCGCTACAGGCTGAGCGATTTCGCCGCTTCTCCCGGGATTTCCGTGCCAGGCACCGTCTTCGCTTGCGAGGTGGCGGCCTGTTGGGGTAAACGCTGGTCGATGGATGTCATCGACCAGCGTCGCCGGGATCTCGGCGGATTCGAAGTAGGACGTGTACTGCCGTACACGCGGCGGCACATGGTCGGGCCCTTCATCTTCTTCGATCACATCGGGCCCGTTCACTTCCAGGCGGGCATCCCGAAAACGATCGACGTGCGCCCCCATCCGCACATCGGCCTCGCGACGGTCACCTATCTATTCGCGGGCGAGATCATGCACCGCGACAGCGTCGGCGTGCAGCAGGCCATCGAACCCGGCGAGGTCAACTGGATGATCGCGGGCCGCGGCATCACGCACTCGGAGCGGTTCGAAAAGGCGCGCGCCGAGGGCGGACCGATGCACGGGATCCAGGCGTGGATCGCGCTGCCGCGCGAGCACGAGGAGACCGATCCCGCGTTCTTCCACTACGGCGCCGCGGACCTGCCGGTACACGAACACGACGGCGTGAACCTGCGGCTGCTCGCAGGGTCGGCATTCGGGCTGAACACGGGCGTGAAAACGCACTCCCCCCTCTTCTACGCGCACTGGCAGCTCGCGGCCGGCGCGCGCGCGTCGCTGCCGGACGAATATTCCGAGCGCGCGGTGTACGTCGCCGCCGGCGAGCTCGAGGTCCGGGGCCAGCGCCACGGCGTCGGCAAGATGCTGGTGTTCGCGGCCGGCGAAGACTCCACGGTCACCGCCACACAGCCATCCATCGTCATGGCGCTCGGCGGCGAGCCGGTCGGCGAGCGATTCATCGAATGGAACTTCGTGTCGTCGTCGAAGGCTCGAATCGAGCAGGCCAAGGCCGACTGGCGCGCGCGCCGCATGAAACTGCCCGACTTCGACAACCAGGAATTCATCCCCCTCACATGAAAAAACCGCTGTTCCTCGCGCTGCTCGCGCTCGGGCTGGCCGGCTGCGCGGTGAAGGCGCCCGCCCTGCGCCAGTCGTTCAGCGTGCGCCAGCTTCCGTACACGCCCGACAGCGGGTCGCTGGCCATCCGCTGCGGCCGGCTCATCGACGGCATGCTGGTGCACGACCGCCGCAACATGCTGCTCGTCGTGCGCGACGGCAAGGTCGCCGAAGTGCTCGAGTCCGGCAGCACGCGCGCGGCGGCCGCGACGCATCTTCCGGTGCTCGACCTTTCCGGGTTCACGTGCCTGCCCGGGCTCATCGACATGCACACGCACCTGACGGACCGGCCCGAGGATACGGCGGACCTGCGCGTGTATTTCACGCGCACGCCGGAGGAGACCCATCGGATCGGCCTCGAGAATGCCTCCGCGACGTTGCTCGCGGGATTCACGACCGTGCGCAATGTCGGCACCTACGCGATGCACACGGATACCGCGTTGCGCGACGCGATCGACGCCGGGCGCGCGGCGGGGCCGCGCATGCAGGTCAGTGGGCCCTACCTGACGGTGCCGCATGGCGGCGGCGATCTGTACGTGCCCGGCTACCGGGAACCCGAGGACAACGCCCGCTTCCACGCCGGCGTCGCGCGCGGACCGGGCGAGTTCCGCGGGAAGGCGCGCGACCTGCTGAACAACGGCTCCGACCTGCTCAAGGTCATCGCGTCGGGCGCGGTCCTCGCGTTCGGCAGCGTGCCCGGAGAGCCGGAGATGGACGAAGACGAAATCACCGCCGTGGTCGAAGTCGCGCACTCGGCCGGCCGCAAGGTCGCCGCGCATGCGCACGGCGCGGAGTCGATCAAGATGGCGATGCGCGCCGGCGCGGACACGATCGAACACGCCTCGTACCTCGACGACGAAGGCATCGAGATGGCGCGCGATCTCGATGTCGCGCTCGCGATGGACGTCTACAACGGCTCGTACATCGACACCGAGGGCCGCCGCATGAACTGGCCCGAGGATTTTCTGCGCAAGAACCTGGAGACCACCGAAATCCAGCGGCGGGCGTTCACGAAGGCGGTGCGCGCCGGCGCGCCGATCGTGTTCGCGACCGATGCCGCGGTGTATCCGCACGGCCTCAACGCGCGCCAGTTTCCGATCATGGTCGAGCGCGGAATGACGCCGATGCAGGCGATCCTCTCCGCGACCTCCGTCGCGGCGAAATACATGGGCTGGAGCGACCGCGTCGGAATGCTGGCTCCCGGCATGCTCGCCGACATCATCGCGGTGCGCGGCGATCCGCTCGAGGACATCACGGTGCTGCAGAAGGTCGACGCCGTCATCAAGGGCGGCGTGATCTTCAAACTACCCGAATAGCGGCGTTTTTGCCGGATTCCGGTGCCTGGCACCGAAACCCGGTAAAAGTCTTCAGTCGAAGTACCGGGCGTACTTCGCGGGCATCTCCGTGATCGGCCGGATCGCGATGTCGCGATAGAACACCTCCGCCGCCTCGCTCTGGATCTGCAGCTTGCCGCCGGTCATCGGCACGACTTCGTCGCCACGCCGGAAACGCGCATTGGCGAGCGCCATCACGACCTTGTCGTTGACGATGTGAACGCAGTCGTCCTGGAAACACACGAGCTCGAGCAGGTTCCATTCGCCCGGCCGGTCTTCGTCCGTGCCCGCGAGCGCGTGGTTGTTGGGCGATCCGAACGCCATCCACGGCGCATCGGGATTCCAGCGCGGCGCTTCCTCGCCGTCCTTCTTCGGATATGCGCGGATGTCGAAGCCCGACGTCGCCTGGCTCCAGTATTCACCCATGCCGTGTTCGATGACCTGGAACTCCTGCGACAACGCCCAGGACTTCCAGTAGTCGACGCCGAATGGTCCCCGGCTGTGATACAGGATGCCTGAGTCCTTCGGTTCGTCGAGGCGCGGCTCCCATTTCCTGTCACCCCACTTCACGCGGGCGCTGAAGTGGTAGTTAGAATATTCCTGCTTCGTGACGAGGCAGCCGTACCACTCGCCCGTGATGCGCAGCGTGGGCTCGCCGTCCAGCGTCACGACGGAAAAGACGTCTTGCGATGGAGGATTGAGCCCGATCGGTTTGAGCGTTTCCGGCGCCGTTCCGCGGATGACACCCAGGATGTCCTTGCCGTGGTAGCTCAGGTAGATGTCGAACTTCGACAATTGCGAATCGAGTAGCGGCTGCCATTCGCCGCCGGCCACCGCGGTGGACAGGAAGATCGTCGTCCACGCGGCTCCCAGGATGTTTTTCATGCGCGCGGGAGTACACGCGAAGACCTGCGCGGGGTCAAGATCGGCGCTCGAGCGCGGGCCGGTGCCAGGCACCGTCTTCTCCGTTTCTACGCTGCCTCGTCGTGCGGATCCTGCGCCCGCGCCTCGAGATTCGAGATGAGCCACTTCCGCGCCTCGGTCTGCGACCAGCCCTTGCGAGCCGCGTAGTGCTGCATCTGTTCGAAATCGATCGGGCCGACGGCGAAGTACTTCGCATCCGGGTGCGCGAAATACCAGCCGCTGACCGCGGCGGTCGGATACATCGCGAAGCTTTCGGTGATCTTCAATCCGATCGCGCGCTCGACGTCGAGCATCTGCCACAACGTGCCCTTCTCGGTGTGATCCGGGCACGCCGGGTAGCCGGGCGCCGGGCGGATGCCGCGATACTGCTCGGCGATGAGCTGATCGTTCGTGAGTCGCTCTTCGGGCGAATAACCCCACAGCTCGCGCCGCACGCGCAGGTGCAGCGCTTCGGCGGACGCTTCCGCCAACCGGTCCGCGAGCGACTTCAGCAGGATGTCGTTGTAGTCGTCGTGCGACTTCAGGAACCGTTCGAGATGCTGCTCGATGCCGATGCCCGCGGTGACGGCGAACGCGCCGATGTAATCCACCTTGCCCGAATCCTTCGGCGCGATGAAATCGCTGAGCGCGTAGTGAGGCTGGCCGGAAGGCTTGCCCTTCTGCTGGCGCAGGTGATGCAGCCGGTGCAGGACACGCGTACGGGTGGTGTCGCTGTAGACCTCGATCTCTTCGTCCACGCTGTTGCAGGGGAAGAACCCGACCACGGCGCGCGCCGTGAGCCAATGCTCGCGCAGGATGGTCGCGAGCATGTCCTGCGCGTCCTTGTACAGCGAACGCGCGGCCTCGCCGCGTTTCGGATCGTCGAGCACCGCGGGGAACGTGCCGCCGAACTCCCATGCATTGAAGAACGGCATCCAGTCGATGTAAGGCGTCAGCGACGCGAGCGGCACGTCTTCGAACACCTTGCTGCCGAGGAAGCGCGGCACCGGCGGCGAGTAGTTTGCCCAGTCGGTCGTGAACCGGTTGGCGCGCGCCTGGCCGAGCGTCAGCTGCGCGCCCTTCACCTTCTTGCCGGCGTGCTGTTCGCGGCGCCGGACGTTCTCGGCCTTCACTTCCGCGACGTACGCCGGTTTCATCTCCGGCGTCACGAGCTGGCGGCACACCCCGACTGCGCGCGACGCGTCCTTGACGTACACGACCGGCCCGTCGTACTGCGGATCGATCTTGACCGCGGTGTGCGCGGGCGACGTCGTCGCGCCGCCGATGAGCAGCGGCACCTTGAAGCCGCGGCGCTGCATCTCGCCCGCGATGTGCGTCATCTCCTCGAGCGACGGCGTGATCAGCCCCGACAGGCCGATCATGTCGGCGCCGAGATTCTCCGCGGTCTCGAGGATCTTCTCCGCCGGCACCATCACGCCGAGATCGACGATCTCGAAGTTGTTGCACTGGAGCACGACGCCCACGATGTTCTTGCCGATGTCGTGCACGTCACCCTTCACGGTCGCGAGCACGACCTTGCCGTTGGTCTTCTGGAGACCATCGGCGAGTTTTTCGATGAACGGGATCAGGTGCGCGACCGCTTTCTTCATGACACGCGCCGACTTCACCACCTGCGGCAGGAACATCTTTCCCGAACCGAACAGGTCGCCGACCACGTTCATGCCGTCCATGAGCGGGCCTTCGATGACGTGCAGCGGATGGGCCGCGGCGAGGCGCGCTTCTTCCGTGTCCTCGATGATGTACTGGTCGTTGCCCGACACGAGCGCGTGGCTCAGGCGCTCCTTCACCGGCAGCTGCCGCCAGGCGAGGTCTTCCTTGCGCTCCCGGCTGCCGCCGTCCTTGTACCGCGTGGCGATCTCGAGCAGACGCTCGGACGCATCGGCGCGCCGATTCAGGATCACGTCCTCGACGCGCTCGCGCAGCTCGGGCGGAATCTCTTCATAGATTGCGAGCTGGCCCGCATTCACGATGCCGAAGTCCATGCCGGCCTGGATCGCGTGATACAGGAACACGGAGTGCATCGCCTGGCGCACCGGCTCGTTGCCGCGGAACGAGAACGACACGTTGCTCACGCCGCCGGAAATGTGCGCGTGCGGGCAGCGCTTGCGGATCTCGCGCGCCGCCTCGATGAACGCGAGGCCGTACCCGTTGTGTTCCTCGATGCCGGTCGCGATCGCGAAGATGTTCGGATCGAAGATGATGTCTTCGGGCGGGAAGCCGACCTTTTCGGTCAGCACCTTGTAACTGCGCTCGCAGATCGAAACCTTGCGCTCGAGCGTATCGGCCTGGCCCTGCTCGTCGAATGCCATGACGACCACGGCCGCGCCGTAGTTGAGGATCTTGCGGGCATGCTCGATGAACGCCTCCTCGCCTTCCTTCAGCGAGATGGAATTCACGACGCCCTTGCCCTGGACGCACTTGAGGCCCGCCTCGATGACCGACCACTTGGACGAGTCGATCATCACCGGCACGCGCGCGATGTCCGGCTCGGAGGCGATCAGATTCAGGAATCGCACCATGGCGGCTTCCGAATCGAGCATGCCCTCGTCCATGTTCACGTCGATCAACTGCGCGCCGTCGGTCACCTGCTGGCGCGCGATCGCGAGCGCCGCGGGGTAGTCGTTGGCCTCGATGAGCTTGCGGAATTTGGCCGAGCCCGTGACGTTGGTGCGCTCGCCCACGTTCACGAAGCGGATGTCGTCGGTGAGGTTGAACGCCTCGAGACCGGAAAGCTTCATGCGCGCTTCCGGCTCCTTCTTCCTGCGAACCGGCTCGCAGCGGACGCGATCGGCAATCGCCTTGATGTGCTCGGGCGTCGTGCCGCAGCAGCCGCCGACGAAGTTCAGGTGCCCATGATGGGCGAGATCGCCGAGCACCTTCGCGGTGTCCTCGGGCGCCTCGTCGTATTCGCCGAAGGCGTTGGGCAGTCCGGCGTTCGGATACACGCCGACGTTCGTCTCGGCGAGACGCGAGAGCTCCTCGACGTACGGCCGAAGCTGTTTGACGCCGAGCGCGCAGTTCAGGCTGATCGTGATCGGCTTCGCGTGGCGCACCGAGGCCCAGAACGCCTCGACGGTCTGGCCCGAAAGCGTGCGTCCCGACGCGTCGGTGATCGTGCCGGAGATGATGATGGGCAGGTCGACGCCCGCGGCATCCAGCGTCGAACGCACCGCGAAGATGGCCGCCTTGGCGTTCAACGTATCGAAGATCGTCTCGATGAGGATCGCGTCCGCGCCGCCGTCGATGAGACCGCGCGTGGCTTCACTGTAGGTCGCGACGAGCCCGTCGAAGGTCACCGCGCGGAAACCCGGATCGTTGACGTCGGGCGAGATCGACGCCGTGCGGCTGGTCGGACCCAGCGCGCCGGCCACGAAACACTCGCGGCCCAGATTGCCGGACTCCGAATCCGCGGCGCGCCGCGCGAGCTTCACCGCATCGCGATTGATCTCGTAGACGAACTCCTCGAGCCCGTAATCGGCCAGCGACATCGAATTCGCGTTGAACGTGTTCGTCGCGACGATGTCCGCGCCGGCCTGTAGATAGGCACGGTGGATCTCCTCGATGACCTGCGGCTGCGTGATGACCAGCAGGTCGTTGCAGCCCTTGAGGTCGCGCGGCCAGGACTTGAAGCGCTCGCCGCGGAACGCCGCCTCGTCGAGCTTGCGCCGCTGGATCATCGTGCCCATCGCGCCGTCGAGGATGACGATGCGCTCGGCGAACAGCGCGCGCAGTCGTTGCGCGCGCTCGTGTTGTAATTTGTCAGGCATTGGCCACCTTGCGCTCCGTCTGCTTCGGACGCACGCCGAGTGCGTGGCAGATGGCGTAGGTGAGCTCGGAACGGTTCAGCGTGTAGAAGTGGAACTGCTCGACACCGTGACGTTGCAGCGTATGCACCTGCTCGATCGCGACGGCGGCGGAAATCAGCTTGCGAGTCTCGGGATTCTCCTCGAGACCGTCGAAGCGATGCTCGAGCCAGTCCGGGATGGAGGCGCCGCAACGCTTCGCGAACCTCGTGATCTGCGGGAAACGCGTGATCGGCAGGATGCCCGGCACGATCGGCGCGGCGATGCCCTTCGCGGCGCAGGCGTCGCGGAAGCGCAGGTACTTGTCGTTGTCGTAGAAGAACTGCGTGATCGCGCGGGTCGCGCCCGCGTCGATCTTGCGCTTGAGGTTGTCGAGATCGAACTCCGCGCTCGGCGCTTCCGGATGCATCTCGGGGTACGCGGCCACGGATATCTCGAAGTCACCGACGGACTTGAGCCCCTTCACGAGATCCGCCGCGTAGGCGAAGCCATCGGCGCGCGGCTCGTATTTCGTGGTGCCCGCCGGCGGATCGCCGCGCAACGCGACGATGTGGCGGATGCCCTGGTCCCAGTAGCGGCGCGCGATGTCGAGCACCTCGCCCTGGCTCGCGCCGATGCAGGTCAGGTGCGGCACGCAGTTGAGTCCCGTCTCCTGCTGAACGCGCGACACCACGTTGTGAGTGCGTTCGCGGGTCGAGCCATCCGCGCCGTACGTCACCGAGACGAAGGTCGGGTTCAGTGGCTCGAGATAACGGATCGATTCCCACAGAGTGCGCTCCATCGCCTCGTCACCGGGCGGGAAGAACTCGAAGGAAACAGCAACGGGGGCGTGGCGGGACATCTAATTCCTTATACCTGTCATATGGTTACGTGATGAATCTTAACGCACTACCGGCAGTGCGTTGGCTCCAATTCTTGACTATGAATGGGCGTCATTTAGCATGTTTGCGCTACAAATCACCCCAGATCAGGTCATGGCAGCCGAAAAGCTCGACAAAGTCGATGCGAAAATCATGGAAATCCTGTCGCGGGACGGTCGAATCAGCTGGCGCGACCTGGCGGAGCAGATCGGACTGTCCCTGACCCCCACCCTGCGCCGGATCAGGCGCCTGGAGTCCCACGGCTACATCACGGGATACAGCGCCCAGTTCGACGAGCAGAAGCTCGGGTTCGGCATCACGATGTACGTGTGGGTTTCCCTCGAACGCCAGGTCGAGGAAACGCTCAAGGTGTTCGAGCGGCGCATCGCCGACGTGCCGGAGGTGATGAGCTGCTACCTCATGACGGGCGAAGCCGACTACGTGCTGCGCATCGTCGTGCCGGACCTGACTAGCTACCAGCGCTTCATGCTCGACGTGCTGACGCGCATTCCCGGCGTGTCGCGCATCCAGTCGGGTCTCGCGATCAAACCGGTGTTCCAGCGCTCGGCGCCGCCGATTCCCCGCTGACGCCCGGAATGTCGGAGCCCTCCGACAGTGGCTAACAAAAGTGTGAGACTCCGCCGATAGGCGCGCCCTCAATATCCTGAGTCAATACGCGCGCAGGTATTTCGAAGCCGTGATCCCATGCGCGCGTGAGCGGCCACCGGTGGAGCATCCCCATCGGTGGGTCATCCCTTCACGTTCGGACTCGGGTTGCATGGCCAGAAAAAAATCCTCGCATCGGCAGATCGACAAGGCGCCCACAGGGATTTCGGGACTCGATGACATCACTTTCGGCGGACTGCCGGCGGGCAGGCCCACGCTCATTTCCGGGGGACCCGGATCGGGCAAGACATTGCTCGGGGTCAGCTTCCTCGTCGAGGGCGCGCGCCGGTACAACGAACCCGGCGTCCTGCTCAGTTTCGAGGAAAACGCCGACGAGCTCGCGCAGGACGCGCGCTCGCTCGGTTACGACCTCCACCAGCTCTGCGCGGAAAAGAAGCTGCTCGTCGACTACATCCACGTCGATCGGAGTGAAATCGAGGAGACGGGCGAATACGACCTCGAAGGTCTGTTCGTCCGCCTCGAACATGGCATCAGGCAGATCGGCGCCCGGCGCGTCATGCTCGACACCATCGAGACGTTGTTCGGCGGACTGCGCGATACCGGCATCCTGCGCGCCGAGTTGCGGCGGCTGTTCCGATGGCTGCGCGATCACCAGATGACCACGGTCGTCACGGCGGAGCGCGGCGGGCAGATGCTCACCCGCCAGGGTCTCGAGGAATACATCACCGACGCGGTGATCGCGCTCGATCACCGCGTGCACGAGCAGATCTCGACGCGC
Source organism: Pseudomonadota bacterium (assembly GCA_023423065.1). Taxonomy (GTDB): domain Bacteria; phylum Pseudomonadota; class Gammaproteobacteria; order Steroidobacterales; family Steroidobacteraceae; genus CADEED01. Next base: position 21,113 of record JAFAGC010000008.1, on the reverse strand, counting down.
CGCATACGGGTCGTGAAATATCGCGGCTCGACCCACGGCACGAACGAGTATCCGTTCCTCATCGACGACGACGGCATCAGCGTGCTGCCCGTCACGTCCCTGCTGCTCGAGCACGACGCGCCCGCGGAGCGCGTCTCCACGGGCCTCGATACGCTCGACGACATGCTGGGCGGCAAGGGTTACTACCGCGCGAGTACCGTGTTGCTCTCGGGAACCGCGGGCACGGGCAAGACCACGCTCGCGGCGCACTTCGCCGATGCCGCCTGCGCGCGCGGCGAGACGTGCCTGTACTTCCTGTTCGAGGAATCGCCGCAGCAGATGATCCGGAACATGCGCTCGGCCGGCATCGACCTGCAGCGCTGGGTCGACAAGGGACTGCTCAAATTCCACGCGGATCGGCCCAACCGCCACGGCCTCGAGCGGCACCTGCTCGAAATGCACAACGCGGTCGAGGCCCTCCAGCCGGACGTGGTCATCGTCGACCCGGTCACGAACCTGCTGGCGGTCGGCACCCACTCCGACGTGCGCGCGATGCTCACGCGCGTGATCGACTATCTCAAGACGCGCGGCATCACCGCGGTGTTCACCAGTCTCACGACGCCGACCGAAACGCTCGAATACACCGAAACCCTGATCTCCTCGCTCATGGATACCTGGGTGCTGGTCGCCAACGACACCGTCGGTTACGAACGCCAGCGCAAGATCTTCATCCTCAAGTCGCGCGGCATGGCGCATGCCGAGGAAGTGCGCGACTTTCGCGTGACGTCCCGCGGCATCGAGATCCGGCCGACGGCCCGCGGCCGCAAGCGGGCCCCTTCGGGGAGAAAGCGCGGATGAACCGGGCTCACGAGGAATTCTCGCTACGGCTGTACGTCGCCGGGCAGACGCCGAAGGCCGCGCGTGCGTTCGCGAACCTGCGCAAGATCTGCGACGAGCACCTCGCGGGACGTTACTCCATCGAGGTGGTCGACCTCGTCGAGAATCCCGCGCTCGGCCGCGGCGACCAGATCCTCGCGCTGCCGACACTCGTGCGACGCCTGCCGACCCCGATCAAGAAGATCATCGGGGACCTTTCCAACACGGAACGTGTGCTCGTGGGGCTGGACCTGCGCCCGCGCGCAGGGCCAGTGCGTGACCGCGCGTGATCAGTATGTCCTGCGCCTGTACGTCACGGGCATGACCACGCGCTCCACCCGCGCGATCAACATCGTCCGCGCCGTATGCGACGAACATCTCGCCGGCCGCTACTCGCTCGAGATCGTCGACGTGTACCAGCAGCCGGCGCGCATCCGCGAGGACCAGATCATCGCGATTCCGACGCTCGTCAAGTGCGGCCCGTCGCCGCTGCGGCGAATCGTCGGCGACATGTCGAACCGTGACCGTTTGCTGCTGGGACTGGGGCTTCCCGCGTGACCCACATCGACGACCTGACCTTCGAGGAATTGCGCGCCCGTCTCGCGGAAGTCGAGGGCAATCTGCAGGCCATCTACTGCGGCGAGATCGACGCGCTCCTGCTCGAGGACGAGAAAGGCGAGCGGCGCGTGTTCACGCTGCGCAGCGCCGACGCGCCTTACCGCGCCCTGGTCGAGCGCATGCAGGAAGGCGCCGCGACGCTCACGGTGGCCGGCGACATCATCTACTGCAACCAGCGCTTCGCGGACCTCGTGAACCTGCCGCTCGAGCAGGTCTTCGGCGCATCGATCGGCCGGTTCCTGCCCGCGACGGAGGGCGAACTTCTGCGGGCCATGCTCATGCACGGCTCGGGTCGCTACCAGACGCGACTCGTGATCGATGGACGCGAGGCGACCGAAGTCCAGGTCACGCTCTCCTCGATCCTGCTCGACGAAGTCGAGCACCGTACGTTGATCCTCTCGGACATCAGCTCGCTCGCGCGTGCGCAGCGCGAGAGCCGTTCGAAGGACGAGTTCCTCGCGATGCTCGCGCACGAGTTGCGCAATCCGCTCGGCGCGATCCAGGGCGCGGTGCATGCGCTCTCGCTCATGAACCGCGGCGAAACGACGGCGCTGCAGGCGACGGGCATCATCAAGCGCCAGGTGTTGCACATGGCGCGGCTCGTCGATGACCTGCTGGACGTGGGCCGTGCGGTCACGGGCAAGATCGTGCTCAAGCGATCCGAGGTGAATTTCGCCGAGTCGGTGCGCGCGTCCGTCGGCGGCCTCACGGGCAATGGCCACCAGGGCCGGGTGCAGATCGTGAGCGAACCCGTATGGGTGAGCGGCGACACCGTGCGGCTCGAACAGGTCGTGGGCAACCTGGTTTCCAACGCGCTCAAGTTCACCCGCCCCGGGAGCCTCGTCGACGTGTCGGTCACGCGGGAAGGCAACGAGGCCGTGTTGCGGGTCTCGGACCAGGGCGTCGGCATTCCGAAAGACATGCTGCCGAAGATCTTCGACCTGTTCGTGCAGGCCCACCACACCATCGATCGCGCGCGCGGGGGACTCGGCATCGGATTGACTCTCGTGAAGCGGCTCGCCGAGCTGCACGGTGGCAGCGTGCAGGCCATGAGCGAGGGAGAAGGCCGAGGCGCGACGTTCATCGTGCGCCTGCCGGCAATCCCCACTCCCACCACCGATGATCCGGCGGCGACCCATGCGCGCAACGGAGACGGCATCCGCACGCCGGCCATCGAGGCGCGCCGGGTCATGCTCGTGGACGACAATCACGACTCGCGGGAAATGTATCGGGCGGTCTTGCGCGCGCACGGCCACGCCGTGTGCGAGGCGGGCGATGCCGAACGCGCGTTGAACCTGCTGCAGGAAGGCGCGCTGGGCGGGCCCATCGACGTCGCGTTCATCGACATCGGCCTGCCCGGGGGCATGGACGGCTACGAGCTCGCGCGCCGCATCCTCAGTCATCCGCTGGGCCGCGGCGTGCGCCTCGTCGCGCTCACCGGCTATGGATTTCCGGAGGATCACGCGTTGTCGCGGCAGGCGGGCTTCGCGCGCCATCTCGTGAAACCGGTCGATCCGGACGCGCTGCACCTCGAGCTGCGCGCGGCCGGGCCGCGGGCCAACTAGTTTTCGAACCGGTAGCTGAACTTCACCAGCAGCTGCTCGTCGTCGCGCAGGCCGAAGCCGCGATCGATGAGGCTGGCGGTGTCGTCGTACACGGACTCCTGCTGGTACCCGCCGCGGCCATAGACGATGTATAGATAGGACAGCGGCTTGAATTCGTAGCGATACCGCAGCTGCATCCCGAGATTCTGCACGGTGAAATCGTCCACCGGGTCGTTCGAGGCGATCGCGCTGCCGTTCTCCACGCGGTACGCCTGGCGCAGCTTCGCGCTGAGCGCGATCACCTGCAGCTTGAGCCGCAGCTCGTGGCGGCTGGTCATGATCCAGTTGAAGCCCGCGTTGAAGTTGGTCTGGCGCTCCTCGAAGCTGCCGATCAGGTTGTCGTGCTGCCAGATGAGCCAGTCGGGCGTGTAGTCGTGCAGCACGCCGACGTAGAGATTGAACTCGTCGTTGATGAAGTAGCGCGGCTCGGCGCTCAGCGTGTATCCGATCTTGTCGTTGCCCGAGAGGCCGCCGCTGAACAGGTTGGCCTCGACTTCATATCCCCAGCGGCCCATGCGGGGACGTTCGTAGTCGAAATAGCTGTTGAAGTTGGGCGGCAACCAGAGACTGCCATTGCCGCGCGTCAGCATGTCGTCGTAACCGGCGCTGTTGACGTTGACTTGTCCGTACTCGTAGGCGCCGTTGCGCAGGCGGCTCTCGCGACTGATGCGGAACTGGTGATTCTGGAGGTCGCCGTGAACGTTGTACCCGCTGCTGACGCGCCAACGCCAGTCCTTCGAGCTGTAGCGTGAATCTTCCGGCAGCTCGGTGAAGCGTTTGTTCACCTGGTAGTGGTAGTAGCTAGTGTCATTGCGCTGCAGGTAACCGGCGTCGTTGATGTCGAACTCGTCACCGAAGTAGATGGCCATGAACTGCTGGCGCCATCCGCGATCCATCTCGTAGTCGGCCCAGAGCGTGGCGCCGGTATCGCGGCCGCTGTTCCCGGGCTGGTCGATGTCGCTTGCGATGAGCCGTGTGCGCACGTTCCATCGCGAGGTCGGACGCCAGTTGTGGTCGACGCCGACCACGGTTGCCCGACGTTCGAGCCAGGGGCGGTCGACCCACGTGGCCATGAACCCGAGATTCTGCTTGCTGAAGTCGCGTACGAGGCGAACCGCGGCGAAGGTCCTGCCCGCCGAGTCCGCTTCGTCCGCGCCGAACAGGCCGTACTTGGTGTTGCCCATGCTGCCGTTGAGCTTGAGGGCCGCGGTGATGTCGCCCGCGCCCACGCCGTCGTCGGCCGGACCACCCACGCGCCGCGTGTACAGCAGCTGGCTGAAATCCGACGGCGTGGTGAATTCGAAGATTCCCTGGTTCTCGGTGAAGAACGGGCGCTTGTCGCTGATGAAGGTTTCGGTGGCGCTGAAGTTCACGACGAGGTCGTCGCTCTCCACCTGGCCGAAGTCGGGATTCACGGTCGCGGTGAGCTGCATCTGGCCGTTCGGTTTCCAGAAGAAATCCGCGCCGACGTCGCCATCGCTGCTCGAACCGACGTTGTCGTACAGTCCGGACACGTAGGGCGTCACCGCGAGCAGCGACTGGCTGTAGTTAGCCACCTCGATGGACGTGAAATCCGAGAGGAACCGCGGACGTTCGAAGCTCGCCTGCGGCCAGGCGACCCGCTCGCCGGTGGAACCGATGATGCGCGCGAAATAGATGCCGAGCCTACGGTTGCCGTTGGCATGGCGCATGGGTGCGATGTACCAGGGAATCAGCACCTCGACGTTCCATCCGTCCGCATCGCGCGAGACCGCGTGCCGCCAGTTGCCGTCCCAGTCCGAGTTGAAGTTGTTCTCGTTGGTGATGATCGAGTCGCTGATGCCGCCCGTGCAGCTCACCGTGAAGTCGTAGCCGGTGCGGTGGTCGCCGTCGAAATCGACCATCACGTTGATGCGGTCGACCTGGTCCTCGAAGTCGCGCTGCACGCGCTGCAGCGTCATCGGCACCGACGGGGGTTGGGTATTGCGGAATGCGACGGCCAGCCCCTCGGGGGTGGCGAGAATCCAGGCCTCGGTCGCCAGCGACGCGGGCTCGCCGTTCAGCGGCTGGGTCTTGCGGAAGTCGGTGACGTGTTGCGCATCGCGCCATTCATCGAGATCGATGCGTCCGTCGATTTCGATCGCGCTGGCCGGCAGCGCGGCGCCGACGATGAACGCAGCCAGTGCGCATCGGGCCAGGTAGCGGACACGTCCAGGTGACCCGCCCATCTCATGTCTCACCACGGTTTCTCCAAGATTGCGCGGTCGCGCGCGTCAGGTGAGACGATCCGACGCCGTTCCGGGTTGCAACGCCCCGGCGCGCCCGAGGGCGCGCCGAAGCGAAATGCGAACCGTGTATCTCGTCCAGGGCATCCATGCCCGTGACCTCAGATTTTCGCCAGCGCCTGCTCCAGGTCCGCGATCAGGTCGTCCGCGTTCTCGATGCCCACGGAGATGCGGATCATCGCGTCGGTGATCCCCAGCCGGTCGCGGGTCTCCTTCGGGACACCCGAATGGGTGGTCGAGGCCGGATGCGAAATCAATGTCTCGGTACCGCCGAGGCTGACCGCGAGCTTCATCACCTGCAGTCCATCGAGCATGCGGAATGCCTCGGCTTCTCCGCCCCGGATCGAGAACGAGAACGTCGACCCGGCACTCTTGCACTGCCGATTGAAGACCTCGATGCGCGGATCGCCGGGCTTGAGGTGTCCGAGATAATTGACGCTCGCGACTTTCGGGTGCTGCGCGAGAAAACCGGCGACACGCGCGGCGTTGTCCGAAGCGGCGCGCATGCGCAGGCTCAGCGTTTCCATCGAACGCATGATCATCCACGACGTGTTCGGATCGAGCTGCGTGCCGAGGCTGCTGCGCAGGCTGCGCACCGGCATCACGAGCGACTTGGGGCCGACGACGCCGCCCGCCACCAGGTCGGAATGTCCCCCGACGTACTTGGTCAGCGAATACAGCACGAGATCCGAGCCGTGTTCGAGCGGCTTCTGGAACACCGGGCCGAGGAACGTGTTGTCCACGGCGACCGGAGGACGATGCCCACCCTGCTGACCGGCTATCCACTCGGACGCCTCGCGCCACAGCGGCAGATCGACGAGGCCGTTCGTGGGATTCGCGGGAGTCTCCGTCATCAGCAGGCCCACCTTGCCGCCGCGCGCCTGCGCTTTCTCGAGCGCCGACTTCGCCCCCGCCATCACCGCGTCGCGGCTGATCGCATCGGCGACGGAGATGGCGTTGATGCCGAACGCCGGCATGGTGCGGTCGATGAGGGTCTCGGTGCCGCCGTACAGCGGCTGGCTCATCAATAGATAGTCGTTCGGCTTGAGGAACGCCCACAGGGTGGTCGAGATCGCCGACATGCCGCTCGAGAACACGGCGGCGGATTCGGCGCCTTCCCACAGCGCGAGCCGGTCCTCGAGCACTTCGAGGTTGGGATTGTTGAATCGCGAATAGACCAGGCCCGCGGCCTGGCCCGGCGGCGGCTGCTTCCGGCCCGAGGTGTAATCGAAGAAGTCCTTGCCGTCTTGCGCATTGCGGAAGACGAAGGTCGATGTCAGGAAGATGGGTGGCTTGAGCGCCCCTTCGGAGAGGGCCGGATCGTATCCGTAGCCCATCATCTGCGTTTCGGGTTGCAGCACGCGGTTCCCAAGCTTGCGCTTGTGGTAACTGTCGACGCCCATGGAAGGCTCCTAAATGTTCAAGATGCCCGATCCTAGCTCGATAACGTTTCCTCCGACGAACACTTCGTTGTCAGTATTGACTTCCAGGTGGAGTGTCGACGGACGACCGACGAACTCACCCTGGCTGATCTCAAAATTCAGCGGCGGACGCCGCCCCATCGCGATGAACCAGGCGCCGAGGTTGGCGCAGGCCGAACCCGTGGCCGGGTCCTCGAGGATCGCGCTGCCATCCGGGAAGAAGAACCGGCTCAGGATCTTCTTTGCGCCCACCGACGCGAACACGTACGCCTGGCCCTGGCCGTCGACGCTCTTGAGTCTTTCGAATGCGTCCGGCCGCGGCCGCGCCTTGCGCACCGCCGCCTCGCTCGTCAGCGGGACGACGAGTTGCTCGCGGCCCGCCTTCACCCACAGCGGCTGGAAGCCGATGTCGCCGGACTCGAGCCCTAACAACCGCGCGATCTCGCCGGGCTGCGCGTCGACGAGACGCGAGCTGCCCGCGACCGCGCGCAACGTCCAGTGATCGCCGTTCGAGGTCACCGGGATGATGCCGGCCCGCATCTCGAGCCCGAGCTGGTTGCCGCCCAGCCCGAGTGCGCGGCACACGTGCGCGGTGCCGAGCGTGGGATGACCGGCGAACGGCATTTCGTAAGTCGGCGTGAATATCCGCACCAGCGCGGCGGCGCGCTTCGAGGGCAGGATGAACGTGGTTTCCGAGAGGTTGAACTGGCGCGCGATCGCCTGCATCTGCTCGGCGTCGAGATCCTTGCCGTCTTCGATGACGGCGAGCGGATTTCCCGAGAGGCGCGCGTCGCCCGCGGTGAATACGTTGAGGATGCGGAACTTGAGCTGCATGCGTTGATTATTTCACACGCCTAGCAGGCCTGTGACGCGGGGAAACTGGTAACTGTCAGGGGCAGACGGTGCCAGGCACCATCTTGGTCAGGCGGTTTGGGCGAGATCGCCGAATTGCAGCGAGGCGAGCCGCGCGTACAGCGCATTGGTACGCAGCAGGTCGGCATGGCGGCCGATGCCGACGATGCGCCCGCGGTCGATCACGACGATGCGGTCGGAGCCCACGGCCGTCGCGAGCCGGTGCGCGATCACGAGCGTGGTGCGGTTGCGCATGAGCTTCTCGAGCGCGTCCTGCACCAGCCGCTCGCTCTCCGAGTCGAGCGAGCTGGTCGCCTCGTCGAGCAGCAGGATGGGCGGATTCTTGAGGATGGCGCGTGCGATCGCAATGCGCTGTTTCTGGCCGCCGGAGAGCCGCGCGCCCTTCTCGCCGAGGAACGTGTCGTAGCCGTCCGGTAGTTTGGAGATGAACTCGTCGGCCGCCGCCGCGCGCGCCGCCTCCACGATCTCGGCATCGCTCGCGCCGGGCCGGCCGTAACGAATGTTTTCGCGCGCGCTCGCGCCGAAGATCATCGTGTCCTGCGGCACGAGCCCGATGCGCGCGCGCACCGCGGACGGATCGGCGCGCGCGATGTCGACGCCGTCGACCAGGATGCGTCCCGACGTCGGCTCCCAGAATCGCAGGAGCAACTGGAATACCGTGCTCTTGCCCGCACCCGACGGCCCCACGAACGCGACGTTCTCGCCGGGCGCGATGTCGAGGTCGAAATCGTCGAGCGCACGCGAGTGCGGCCGCGACGGGTAGTTGAACGACAGGTGTTCGAAGCGGATGGCCCCTCGCGGCGCGGCCAGCGGCTGCGGATTCGCGGGCACCTCGATCGTGGGACGCGATTCCAGCAGTTCGACGGTGCGTTCCATCGCGCCCGCGGCGCGCTGCAGCTCGCCCCACATCTCCGACAGCGCGGCGACCGAGCTCGCCATGAAGATCGCGTAGCTCAGGAATTGCGCGAGCTCTCCGCCGGTCATGCTGCCGTCGAGCACCGAGCGCGCACCGAGCCACAACACGAGCGTCACCGACGAGAACATGCAGACTACCGCGGCCCCGAGCATCCAGGCGCGCACGCGCATGCGCCGGATGGCGGTATCGAAGCTTTCGCGCACCGCGCTGTCGTAGCGCTCGCCGTGCAGCGCTTCGAGCGTGTAGGCCTGCACGGTCTGGATGGCGTTCAGGGTTTCACCCGCGAGGCCGGAAGTGTCCGCCACGCGGTCCTGCGATTCGCGCGACAGTTTGCGCACGCGCCGGCCGAAAAGGAGCATCGGCACCAGCACGGTCGGAATGAGCGCCAGGATGATGAGCGCGAGTTTCAGGCTCGTGAACAGCAGCAGCGCCAGCGAGCCGACGAAGCCGATCGTATTGCGCAGCAGTATCGAGAGCCCCGCGCCCGAAATCGACTGGATCAACGTGGTGTCGGTGGTCAGTCGCGAGAGCACTTCGCCGGTCTTCGTCACCTCGAAGAACGCCGGATCCATGCGGATCACGCGCCGGTAGACCGCGCTGCGAATGTCGGCGACCACGCGCTCGCCTATCCACCCGACCAGGTAGAAGCGCAGGCTCGCGAACGCCGCGAACACGCCCGCGGCGCCGAGCAGCAGCAGGAAGTACCGGTCGATGGCCGCGGCGTTGGCCGCGGTGAATCCCTCGTCGATGACGTTGCGCAGCGCCATCGGCAGCGCGAGCATCGCGGCGGCGGCGATCAGCAACGCGAGCAGCGCCAGCACCATGCGCCCGTGATACGGCGCCAGGAACGGCAGCAGGGCGCGGAGAGGCTTGAGAGACCGGGACTTGGGTCTTTCTGAGGAGTCAGGCTGGGTCACGGAACTTGAGTTTCCCCAGGTTCAGTTCCCACCACATGCGAAAGTCGCCCGCGAGACTGTAGAACGGATGACGGAAGGTGGCCGGCCGGTTGCGCTCGAACTGGAAGTGACCGATCCACGCGAACGCGTAGCCGCAAACGAGCGCCGCGAGCACCCATTCGAACTCGTTGGTCACGATCGCCGCGATCAGGCACGACACCGCGCACCACGTGCCGGTGAAATGCAGCGCGCGCGAGGCCGGGTGGCGATGCTCGCTCAGGTAAAAGGGATAGAACTCCGCGAAACTGCGGAAGCCCGAATCCTTCGGTGCGGCCTGGATTCCCATGACTGGCCTTCATCATCCGGTACTCTGCAGCCCTTCGGCAATGCCCGCGATGCAGGCGAGCAGCGCCTCGAACAGTTCGCGATCCTGCCGCCCCGTTTCCCTCCATCGCCTTAGTAGATCGACCTGCAGGAGATTGATCGGGTCCACGTAGGGATTGCGCAGCGCGATGGCGCGCTGCAGCGTCGGGTCGCGATCGAGCAACGCCTCGGTCTGCTTCACGAGCAGCACCTGGTCGCGCACCTGCCGGAACTCCTCGCGCACGCGTGCGGCGAAGCGGCCCTGGCCCGGGGCCGCCAGTTCCTCGTAGGCGGCCGCGATCTCCAGGTCCGCGCGCGCCAGCGAGGCCTCGAGGTCGTCGATCAACGTGGTGAAGAAGCTCCACTCCGCGTAGGCGGATCGGGCGGTAGCTAGTCCGAATTCGTCGATCGCCTCCTTGAGGCCCGCGCCCGCGCCGTACCACGCCGGCAGCATGTGCCGCGACTGTGTCCACGCGAACACCCACGGAACGGCGCGCAGCGCGTCGAACCCGTCCTTGCCCGGCCGCACCGCGGGGCGCGACCCGATCTGCATGCGCGCGATCACGTCGAACGGCGTGACGGCCTGGAACCATCCGTAGAGCTCGGCATCGCCGTGCACGAATCGCCGGTATTGCTGGCGGCTGACCGCGGCGAGCCGCGCCGCGAAGCGGACCTGTTCCGGCCCGGGTGTCAGGCCCTGCGGATTGCCGCCCAGGCTGCTCGCGACCGCATTGAAGGCCCGCTCGAGAGTCCGCATCGCGATGGGCCTCAGACCGTAACCCTGGTTGATGACCTCGCCCTGCTCCGTGAGCCGCAGGACACCGTTGATCGTGCCGGCGGGCGCGGTGCGCACCAGCGAATCGATGCGCGATCCGCCGCGCGCGATGCTGCCGCCGCGCGCGTGGAAGATCACGTGGCGTTCGTTCGCGGCGGCGAGCGCCGCCGACAGATCCGCCTGTGCGCGATACGCGGCGAAACGCGCGGCGCAGATGCCGGCCTCCTTGTTGGTGTCGGAGTATCCGATCAGCGCGCACTGCGTATTGCCGCGCGCCTCGAGATGCCGTCGGTACAGCGGATCGCCCAGCAGCGTGCGCATGACCTCGCCGCAACGCTCGAGAGCCTCGACGGACTCGAACATCGGTGCGATGTCGACGGCGATCTCGCCGCTCACGCGGTCGTAGGCCTCCGCCCAGCGCGCGAGCAGCATCGGCGCGAGCACGTCGTCGGCGCCGTTCGCGCCGCTCACGACGTAATAGCCGATCGCATCCTTTCCGTAGCGATGCCGCGCCTGGATGATCGCTTCGAAAACGCCGAGCGTGCGGCGCCCGAGCGCATCGAGCTCGACTTTCACGCCCGTGTCACGCTCGATCGCCTGCACGAGCAGGTCGTGCCGCTCGGCCGCGGAGCGCGTGAGCCATTGCGGGTCGTCCAGGCCCTGGCCGATCACGCGGTGATGCACTTCCGCCTGCTGCCGCAGGTCGAGACCCGCGAGGTGGAACCCGAAGGTTTCGACCCGGCGGATCAGCCGCTGGACGTTGCCCCAGCCGGCGTAGTAGCCGCGATTCGCGCGCAGCGACGTGGAGATGAGCTTGAGATCGCGCAGGAACTGATGCGGGCCTTCATAGGCATTCGGTCGCTGATCGTAGGTGAGCCGCAGCCGCTCGCCGATCTGTCCGAGGAAGACGCGATACGGCATGCGGTCGTGCCGTGCCGGCGTGATGCCGAGCGCGCCCGGAATGAGCGTCGAGTACTGATCGATGCGCTGCGTGAGCTCGGGCGACACGGCGCTGCGACTCGCACTCTGCGACAGCAGCTGCGCGAGCGACTGGCACTCCAGGAAGTACGCGTTGACGATGACCTGCTGCTGGCGCGCGAGCGTTTCGCGAATGGTCTTCGCGTGCACGTCCGGATTGCCGTCCATGTCGCCGCCCACCCACGTGCCGAAGCGGATGATGTTGGGCAGCTCGAGCGATTCGGGCAGGACGCCGTACAACTTGCCGATCGCCTCGGCCAGCTCGTCGTAGAACGCCGGCACGATGGGGTAAAGGATTTCCGCGAGGTAGAACACCACGTGCTCGCGCTCGTCGGCGACGGTAAGGCGCTCGCGCGGGTGATCCTCGGTCTGCCAGGCGGTCGTGATCTCGGTGCGCACCCGGCTCCAGTTCTGCCGCAGCTCCTGCGGCGCGAGAGTCGGATCGAGCCGGTCGAGCAGTAGTTCGGCGATGCGCTGGTTCTTGCGCAGCATCGTGCGGCGCGCGCTTTCCGTGGGATGCGCGGTGAACACCGGCTCGATGCTGATCCGGCGCAGCAGGTCCAGCACCTGCGCGAGCGTGAGGCCGCGCGCCTTCAGATCGATCAGCGCCGCTTCGACGCCGCCCGGCTGTGCCCGCTCGCTCGCCTCGAGGAAATATCCGCGGCGTCGCCGGATGCGATGCACCTTCTCGGCGAGATTGACCGCGCGGAACCACATCGAGAACGCGCGCGCGAGGTCGCGGGCGACCTGCGGCGCACGACCGCGCAGCTGCACCGATAGTTCGGCCGCCGCTTCCTTGTCGCCGGAGCGACGGCGGATGGAGAGGCGCCGATCCTTCTCGACCAGGTCGAACAAGACGTCGCCGCCCTGGTCCTTGAGCACGTCGCCGACCAGCGCGCCAAGCACGTGCACGTCGTCGCGCAGCGCGGAATGCTTGGCTGGGAACTGGATGTCGTCGCGCCTCACGAGGCGCGGAATTCTACAGGGAATGCCCGACCTCGCGTATCGTCAGGCCCGAGGTATCTGCCAGCTTGACCCAACCATCACGCGACCGGATCGGAATGCTCTTCGTGGCGGGCGCCGCCATGTTGTTCGCCAGCAAGGGGTTGTTCGCCAAGGCGCTGTACCAGCGCGGCGTCGGCTTCGAACTGCTGGTCACGGTGCGCGCGGTGCTGGCGATGCCGCTGTTCGCATGGGTGGCCTGGCGCGGCGGGCCTGGATCCGCGACTGCGGCCGGAATTCCGCCCCTGCGCGCGCACGCCGTCTGGGCCGCGGTCGCCGCCGGCGCGGTCTGCTACTACGTGGGCGCGCTGGTGGATTTCTGGGCGCTGACCATGATCGACGCCTCGATCGAACGCGTACTGCTGTTCAGTTACCCGGCGATGGTCGTGTTGATCGATTCCTGCCTGCGGCGGCGGATGCCGCGACGCGGCGTGTTCGCGGCGATGCTGGTCACGTACGTCGGCATCTTCTTCGCGATGGGCGGCATCGACGTCGCCGAGTTGCGCGACAACCTGTTCGGCGCGGCGCTGGTGCTGGTCGGCGCCCTCACGACGGCTATCTATTTCCTGATCGGCGCGCGTTACACGCACGAGCTCGGCAGCGCGCGCTTCGCGGCCATCGCCATGGGTTCGGCCGCGCTGATGCTCGCGCTGCACTTCGTGCTGTTCCGCCCGGTCGGCGAACTCGCGGCGCTGGACGCGCCCGACTGGACGCTGCTCGTCATCCTCGCGATCGCCTGCATGTTCCTGCCGGGCCTGATGCAGGCCGAGGGGATGCGCCGCGTCGGCGCGCAGCGTGCGGCGATCGGCAGCACCGTGGGACCTCCCACCACCATTGTCCTGGCGGCGTTGTTCTTCGCCGAACGGCTCACGCCCTGGCAGCTCGTGGGCAGCGCGATGATCGTCGGCAGCGTGCTGCTGCTCAGCCTCGACAAGGCGCCGCCGGGCGGCGACTGAATCCCCCAGCTTTCAGTTCGGGGATTCGCCGCGAAACCAGGCGCCCGAAGGCCCGGTGAAAAGCATGACCACCGCCGCGATCTGCAGAAGGACCTGGGCGACGACCGCCACGATTCCCACCATCGGCGCCTGGTCGAAGTTCGCGAGGATCGACAGCGCCGAAAACGGCAGGCCGATCAGGAACGCGACCAGGTAGGTGATACGTGCCCAGTTGTGGCCCCGCTCGATCATCGCGACCAGGAAGGCGGTCAGCGCCCAGATGGCCGTGATCACGCCGGCGACCACGAACATGAAAGGCGGGAAAAGCCGGAACAGCCGCCACAGGAACGTGAGCGCCCCGGCCTGGATGAGCAGCGTCAGCCAGAGCAGACCCACCGCGATGGCGACCTGGCCCGGCCGCGGCCCGCGCTCTTCGCCGGGCGACGGCACGTCGATCAGTCGCGCCTGAGGCGCGCGATATGGATTGTCGGCGGTGTCGTTCATCGTTGCCTCCCAATGTCCTGACTAGCTGATCAGCCGGCGAGCAGCACCGCCTCGGCATGTTCGAGCTGCTCGGGCGTGCCGTACAGGACCACGACGTCCCCTTCCATCAGCTGCATGTCGCCGGAGGGGTCGCGTCCCAGGATTCCCTGGCGCCGGATGCCGGTGAAGGCCACTTGCGCGCCCGCATTGAGCACGTCGTCGACGGCCTTGCCGATGCACCACGATCCCGGCGGCACCACCACCGAGCGCACCTGCTCCTCGAAGGGCGCATCGCCCGCGCCGTCGCCGCGCGCGATCACGTTGCGCAGCATCTCGTAGCGGTTGGCGCGCAGTTCCTCCACCGAGTGCATGACGTGTGCGGCGGGAACCTGCAGCGACATGAGCACGTGCGATGCCAGCATGAGACTGGCTTCGAAGGCTTCGGGAACGACTTCGGTGGCGCCCGCCTCCTTCAGTTCGCGCGAGCGCGTATCGTCGGCGGTACGCACCAGCAGCGGCACGTCGGCGCGCACCCGGCGCAGCGACTTGACGATCGCGAGCGCGATGCGCGGATCGGAAAACGAGATGACGACCGCGTTTGCATTCGCGAGCCCGACTTCCTCGAGCACGTGTTCGTCGGCCGAGTCGCCGTAGACCACGGGCTGGCCGATCTGTCGCGCCGCGCGCACGCGCACCGGATCGAGATCGATGGCGATGTATTCGAACCCCTGCGCTTCGAGCACGCGCGCCACGTTCTGGCCCACGCGGCCGAAACCGCACAGGATCACGTGCTCGCGGCGCGCGACGGCCTGCGTGACCGCATCCTCGCGCTCCATGGCAGTCTTGGGCGGTCCACGCTCGCCGAGCAACAACCGCGCGATCCGCTTGTTGTTGGACAGGATCAGCGGCGAGGACACCATGGCGACCACCACCGCCACCAGCATCGGCCGCGCGATGGCCGGATCGATGGCGCGGTTCTGCAACAGCAGCGTCAGCAGCGCGATGCCGAACTCACCGCCCACCGCGAGCGTGAGTCCGGTGCGCAGCGCCTTGAAGTTGGAATCCACGAACGGTCGCGTGGCAAGCGCCGCGACGAACGCCTTGATGGTGATCATCGCGAGCGCCAACGCGAGGATCAGCCAGAACTCGGCCCACAACTCGTGGTAGTCGAGCAGGATGCCGACGGAGATGAAGAACAGGCCCAGCAGGATGTCGCGAAACGGGCGGATGACGCTGTCGACCTGGTGGCTGTACTCGGTTTCGGCCAGCATCATTCCCGCGAGGAAGGCGCCGAGCGCCATGGATAGTCCGGCGATCTGCGAGGCCCATGCCGCGGCCAGCGCGACCAGCAGGACCGCGAGCGTGAAAAGCTCGCGCACCCGGCTGTTGGCGATCACGTAGAGCAACGGCCGCAGCAGCCAGCGGCCCGCCGCGAGCACGACCAGCACGGCGATCGTTCCTTCGAGGACGAGGCGCGCGACCGTGGACACACCGAATTCCTCGCTGCCCGGCGCGAGCGCCGAAGCCAGCGCCAGGAACGGGACCACGGCGATGTCCTGGAACAGCACGACGCTGAACGCGAGGCGCCCATGCGTGCGGTTGAGCTCGGCGCGTTCGGCGAGCAGCGGCACGATGAGCACGGTGGAGCTCATCGCGACCACACCACCGATCACGATGCTCTGCGGCCACGGAAGCCCGAACAGGTGCACGATGGGCGCCACTACGACGGTGGTGCCGATGACCTGCAATGAACCGAGCCCGAACACCTCGCGACGCATCGCCACCATGCGCGGCCACGAGAACTCGAGGCCGAGCGTGAACAAGAGGAACACCACGCCCAGCTCCGCGAGCAGGTGCGTGGTCCCGGTTTCGGGGAACACCCCCGCCGCGTGTGGGCCGAGCGCCAGGCCGACCGCCACGTAGCCGAGGATCGTGGGAAGCCCCAGCCGTCGCGCCAGGGTCACGACGAACACCGAGGCGGCTAACAGGACGATGATGAGTGCGAGCGGCGATTCGGACATCCCGCCCGGAAGTTAGCATGGGGCCGAACCCCATTTCCCGGCAAAGGTGCCGGATTTCGGGTCCGGCACCCTTTGCCAGGAACGGGTATCAGCCCACCTTCCTGAACATGCCCGGTTGGTAGTCGCCGGCCGGCGTGCGGAATCCTATGTTCAACCTGTTCCATCCGTTGATCGCGATGATGGCCAGCGTGAGCTGGGCCAGCTCGGCATCGCTGAACTGCGCGCGGGCGAGTTCATAGACCTCATCCGGCGCATGTCCCTCGGCGATCAGCGTCAGCGCCTCGGTCCAGGCCAGCGCGGCGCGTTCGCGCCCGGTGTACAGGTGTTCGGCCTCGCGCCATGCGTCGAGAAGATAGAGGCGCTGCTCGGTTTCTCCGGCGGCGCGCGCGTCCTTGGCGTGCATGTCGAGGCAATACGCGCAACCGTTGATCTGCGAGGCGCGCATCTTCACGAGCTCGAGCAGCGGGTGTTCGAGGCCGGATTCGTTGACGACCTTCTGCATGGCGAACAAGGCATGCGCCACCTGCGGCGAGGCTTTCAACCAGTCGAGACGTTTCATGGGTGACTCCTTTTCAGTCGATGTCACCGCGTAGACGGAACGGGGTGCGTGGCTGTGACAGCCCGCGGAAATTCAGCGCGCGTCGTCGGCCGCGAAGGCCCGCAGCTTGTCGGGATTCAGGATGCTGTACACACCGAGGATGCGCTGGCCGTCCGTGCGGATGCTGATCACCGAGATCAGCCGGTTTTCGAACAACGCGGCGATGCCGGGCTCGCCGTTGATCCCGATGTCGCGGAATTCCATCTGCCCGAGGTGGCGATGGAACACACCGAGTGCGAAACGCGCCACATGTTCGGCGCCGGTGATGACCTTCTTCGCGGCCTTCGTCTTGCCGCCGCCGTCGGACGTCCATGTGGCATCGGACGACAGGACTTCGATCAGCGACGCGGGGTCCTGCGACTGGACGGCTGCGACCAGCCTGTGCAGCAGTTTCGTGCGTGCTTCGTTGCTCACCTGCACGCGCGGCTGCTCCGCGCGCACCCGTTTGCGCGCGCGGGTGACGATCTGCCGGCAGGCGGCCTCGCTCTTGCCGAGTATCTCGGCGATCGCCCCGTAGTCCGAGTCGAACAGGTCGTGCAGCAGGAACGCGGCCCGCTCCTCGGGCGCGAGTCGCTCGAGCACCGCGAGGAAGGCCACCGACAGGTCCGAGGCCAGCTCCGCCGCGCGATCGGCCGGCGGCGCCGTGTCCATCGTCAGCGGCTCCGGCAACCACGGACCCACGTAGCTTTCCCGTTCGGTGCGCAGCTGACGCAACCGGTCGATACACAGCCGCGTGGTTGCCGTGACCAGCCAGGCCTCGGGCGCGCGGATGTCGTGCCCCGCGCGATTCCAACGCAACCACGCCTCCTGCACGATGTCCTCCGCCTCGGCCCGCGAGCCGAGCATGCGGTAGGCGATGCCGTACAGGCGCCCGCGGTGTTGCTCGAAGGTTTCGGTGCGTTCCATGGCACCTCAGACGGTTGGACTAACCCGGTTGTGACAGCTGGTCGGCGTGAGACCGGTGCCGACCCCGAAAGCTCCGGAGGAGTCGCAACATTTTCACGGACGGCGGCCGAAGGCCGACGTTTCCGACGTGGGCGTCAGCCCTGGCTAAGAATTCATGAAGACGGTCGTGTCGTACCGCTCGAAGTTCTGCAGCGCCCGCCGATACGAGTTGTGCACCATGCGCTCCGCCAGCTTGTCCGCGCGCGGAGAAAGCAGCATGCGCAGCACCACGTCGTCGGCGGGGCGTGCCTTGTCGTCGCCGAGGTACTGCTCGATGAGCTTGGTCACCCGCACGCACATCTCGTTGGTGAACCGCAGCCGGGCGCCGTCATGCACCGAATCCAGTGCCGCGCCGTAGGTGGCGCGCGCCTCGGTGGTGAGCTCCGAAAGGAAACTCGCCATGAGCCGCGCCTTGTCCGCCAGTCCCATCTCGGCGAAGTAACTGATTTCGGACTGGAGGTTCATGGCGACCGGGAATCAGGCGGCCGGGAAGAAATCGATCGGCTTGCTGACGGTCAGCGGCTCGACGTCCGCGGCCTTGAAGCGGATCTGGCGCACGCGCGCGACGATCTTCCTCTCGAGCTCCGGATCGTTGAGTTCGCTCGACACGACGCGGCACATCGTGATCTCGCCCGTCGGCGCAATGGTGAATTCCAGCACCACCTTGCCCGCGAGTTCAGGCTGCTCGCGCAGCGCGCGGCCGTAGAGCGCGTACAGCGCGCCCTTGTTGCGATCGAAGACGATTTCGACTTCCTCGCGCGCGCGCGAGGCCTTGCCGCTCGTGCCGGTGCGCTGCACACGGCCGCCGGCGTTCGGATCGAGACCGGAGCCGTGCTGTACCTGCGTCGTGGTGTGCTGTCCGATGGCGCCCGAGCCACCCCCGAATCCACGCGCCATGTTGGCGGTGTTGATGCCGCCCGACGTGCGACCGGCCGCCGACGTGATGAGATTACGCTCCGAGCGCGCATCCTCCACCGGCGTCTTCATCTGCGGATCCTGCAGGTCGAGATTCTGTTCGCGCAGCTCGGCGAGTTCGTCCGCCAGCGCGAGCATTCCCTGGTTGCGCACGTTCGGTTTCGGCTTCTCCACAGGCTTCTGCTCCTGCGGTTTCGGCTTCTCGGGCTCCGGCTGCTCCTCGGGTTCCGGCGGCGGTGGCGGCGGCGGTTTTTCGACGATGAGCTGAACTTCGCGTTTCGGCAGGTCTTCCGCCGTGTATTTCGGCCGCTCCGGTTGCGGCAGCAGCCAGACGATGATCGCCACGATCGTCGCGAGGATGATCAGTACGCGCAGGAGTTTCTTGAACTTGCGCTCGTTCTCCTCGTCGCGAGACCACGGGAGTTCGAAACTCCTGAAGAAAGGCGCCAACCCGAGGTTCATGCGCCGCCTCCGGTCGCCACTTCGCGCTGGATCACGGCGAGCGAAACCTTGCCGAAGTCCGCCGCCGTGGCGGTCGCCATCACGCGCTTGAGCACCGCGAACGGCGTGCCCTTGTCACCCATGATGGTGACCTCGCGCTCGGCGAGATCTTCCTGGGCGGCCTGGCGCAGGCTCGTGTCGGCCTGTTCCTTGAGCGCGGCGCGCAGCGGCTCGATGACGAGCTGCGCGTCGTTGCCCGTGAGTTCGGCGACCTTCGCGACGATCCGGCCGTTGACCAGCAGGTCTTCGGTCGTGACCATGACGACCACGGTTTCACGCGGCTTCAGCTCCGCGATCGATTGCGGGATCGTGATGTTCTTGGTGTTGGGCAGGATCTCGACGTCCGAGCTGTGCAGCAGCAGGAAGACGACGAGCATGGTCAGCATGTCGATGAACGGCACCAGCGCCATGTGGCTGCCGCCATGCGAACGCTGGCGATGTTTCTTGATGCGATAGGAGATCATTTCCGGCCTCCCGCGGCGGCGCCCGTCAGCGGCGCATCACCCACCGAGATGTCGGGAAACAGCTCGACATTCTGCATGCCGATGCCGGCGCGGTTCTGCCACACGCGCACGTTGTCCATGGTCTGCACGAGCACGTCGTACGGAATGTTCTGCTCGAGCAACACGCTCGCGGCCAGCACCGTCGGGTATCGGGCCTTCACTTCCTGCAGGAAGGTGGACAGACCCTTGTAATCGTACTCACCTTCCACCTTCGGCAGCGTCCGCAGGATGCCCGAATTGCGGTCGGCGATTTCGATCTTGTCCTGGCGCACGATCACTTCGAGATTGAGCCCTTTCGGAAGCTCCGGCACCGAGGAGTTAGGCGCCGGGAGATTCAGCTCGAGAATGTTCGTGTGCGAGAACACCGCGGTGAACAGCAGGAAGAACACCAGGATGACCATCATGTCGATCATCGGCACGATGTTCAGATCGTGGCGGCCCTTGTACTTCGCATGATTGCGAATGGAACGGGCGGCTAGCTTGGATGCGGCCATCGATGTTCCTCTGCGCGTTACCGTCTGACTTCTGGGGGTCGTTCGTCCGTGAGTTCGATCAGGCGGGTCGCGGTGCCGGGGCGCGCGGCGGCATGCCGGGCTGCGGCGACGGGGCCGCCGGCTCGGAATAACGCTCGGTGATCGAGTTGAGGAACTTCACGACGGCGATTTCCAGGCTGTCGATGAGCGCCGTGGTCTTCGCTTCGAGGAACATGTGCGAGAGCAGCAGCACGATGGCCACGAACAGACCGGATGCGGTCGCGTTCATGGCTTCGGAGATGGCGGCCGCGAGCAGGCCGGCCTTCTCGGCCGGGTTCGCCTGCGACACCGCGCCGAACGCGTGGATCAGCGCGATGATCGTGCCCAACAGACCGATGAGCATGCCGACGTTGGCGAGCGCCGCGAGGTAAGGCGTGCGCTTTTCGAGTCGCGGGACGATCTCGAGCAGCGACTCTTCCATCGCCTGCTGGATGTCGTCGCGGCGACGCGCGGTCGCGAGTCGCGCGAGACCGTACTTGAGCACGGTGCCGATCTGCGCCTGTGAATTGTTGGCGAGCGTGATCGCCTGCTTGAAGTTGCCCGCACCGAGATGCGGGGCGACGTCGTCCCACAGGTTGCGGTTTTTCATGGTTTCTTTCGTCAGGTAGAACCAGCGCTCGATCGCGATGGCGACACCCACGACGAAAATGATGCCGAGCGGGAAGAGAACCAACCCGCCGTCCTTGAAGAAATTGATGATCGTATTGAGCCAGCTCACGGTGGATTCTCCTCAGAATCGGAAATGCAGAAACGCCCCCAAGCAAGGGCAAGGGCGTCCCAAGATTGCGTTACATAAGCGACGAAAACTGTTAATCACTTCTCGCTCTTGTCGGCGGGTGCAGCCTGGTTAGGCTGCAGCGCTTCGAAGTAGCGATTCTGTCGGCGAAAGACGTCACGATCGACGGGCTCCAGGACCTCGTCCAGCAGGCTGTTCACGGGGCGCCCCACGAGATCGCCCAGCTCTGCACTACGCCAGGGCACGATGTACAGCACCTTCGGGAGCTCGCGGTTGCCCGTGATCTGGGTGGAATCGAGATCGAGATAGTCCTTGGCGCCGGTCCTGCCGGCCGGCTTGTTAGGCGTCGCGGCGGGCTTCGCGGCCGCGGGGCTCGCG
>JAFAGC010000111.1 GCA_023423065.1 Pseudomonadota bacterium | reverse complement strand
CGCTCGCGCCGCGCCGCTGCATCGAAGTCGTATTGCCCGACGGCGAGGTCCACAAGACCTTCGCGAACATCTCGCGGATGATGGACGTGCTGATCGCCAATCGTTTCGCGCGCGACGCCTGCGTCGTTGCCCTGGGTGGCGGAGTCGTGGGCGACATGTCCGGCTTCGCCGCGGCCTGTTATCAGCGCGGCATCCCCTTCGTGCAGATGCCGACCACGCTGCTGGCCCAGGTGGATTCGTCCGTGGGCGGAAAGACCGGGGTGAACCATCCGGGCGGCAAGAACATGATCGGCGCGTTTCATCAGCCCGCGGCCGTCTTCGCGGATACGAACGCGTTGTCGACGTTGCCGGATCGCGAACTGCGGGCCGGGCTCGCCGAGGTCATCAAGTACGGCCTCATCGTCGATCGCGATTTCTTCGACTGGCTCGATGCGAACGCGGAGAAACTGCTCGCTCGCGACACCGCGGCGCTGACCTATGCCATCAGGCGTTCGTGCGAAATCAAGGCAGAGATCGTCGCGCGCGACGAGCACGAGCGCGGCGACCGCGCGCTGCTCAACCTCGGGCATACCTTCGGTCACGCCATCGAGAGCGCCACGAACTACAGCACCTGGCTCCACGGAGAGGCGGTCGGCGCCGGCATGCTGCTGGCAGCGGATGTTTCGCAGCGGCTGGGCTGGGTCAGCCCGGCCGACGTGGTACGCGTGGAAAACGTGCTGGCCAGGTTCGGGCTGCGTACCGACGTGAGCTCGCTGTCGGCGGCCACGCTTGCCGAGAACATGAAGATCGACAAGAAGGTCGCGGCCGGACGCATCCGGCTGGTGCTGCTCAAGGGCATAGGCAAGTCCGTCGTCACCGGTGAGTATGACGACGCTGCGTTGCGCGAGACATTGCGCACTCGCTGCGGGTGAGTCATGAACGCGGGGCTCGCGTCGTACGCTGCCATCGATGAAAAGAGCCGCGGCCGACGTTATCCAGAGCCGCCACCGCGATTTCGGAGCGAATTCCAGCGCGACCGCGACCGAATCATCCATTCGAACGCGTTCCGCCGCCTGGTCTACAAGACCCAGGTTTTCGTGAACCACGAAGGCGACCTGTACCGCACGCGGATCACCCACTCGCTCGAAGTCGCGCAGATTGGCCGCACCGTCGCGCGGGCGCTGGGGCTGAACGAGACGCTGACCGAAGCCATCTGTCTCGCGCACGATCTCGGCCATACCCCGTTCGGCCACGCGGGCCAGGATGCGCTCAACGAGTGCATGCGCGAATACGGCGGCTTCGAGCACAACCTGCAGTCGTTGCGAGTCGTCGACGAGCTCGAAGAGCGATATGCGGAATTTCCCGGCCTGAACCTCACATTCGAGTGCCGCGAAGGCGTGCTGAAACACTGCTCCGCGCAGAACGCGCGCCAGCTGGGAGACGTTGGCGAACGGTTCTTGAATCGGACGCAGCCCGGCCTCGAGGCTCAGCTGGCGAACCTCGCCGATGCCATTGCCTATAACAATCACGATGTCGACGATGGAGTGCGCGCAGGATTGATAGACGTCAGCGACCTTCGGGAAGTCCGCGTTTTCGAACGATTCCACTCGGAGGTTGTCCAGCGTTACCCCGATGTTCCTTCCCGCCGACAACTGTACGAAACCATCCGTCGCATGGTCGACTACCTGGTCAGCGATCTGATCGTTCAGGCGAAAAAGAACATAGCGGAAGCAAAGGTGGACAGTATCGATGCGGTACGCTCACAAGGACGGTCGCTGATTTCGCTGAGTGTCGAGGCGCTCGAGGAACATCAGGAACTCAAACGCTTCCTGCGTACGAAGCTCTACAATCATCCAAAGGTGAAGACCGTCATGGATGAGGCGCGCTCGACGCTCAAGACCTTGTTTGAGACGTACCTGAAGGAGCCGAATCGCCTGCCAGCCGAACATCAGTTGCTAGTCAGCCGCGCTGACGCCGAGGGCGGTATCGCCGCAAGGGCGCGTGTTGTTGCGGATTATGTGGCGGGGATGACGGATAGGTTTGCGTTTGTCGAGTACGCGCGTATCCGCAGCAGATGAGTGCGAGAACGATGAGGCGCAACTAATGAGCGATACGTACCGCGCACAGCTCGTGCACACCCTTCGCAAGGTGCTGAAGCCATTGGTGCGTATCCTGTTCAGAGCTGGAGTTCGATTCGATGAGTTCATCGAACTGCTTCGTGGCATCTACGTTGAAACGATAATTGCAGATGCAGTTGCGCTTGATGCCAAGGTCTCTACTTCACGCATTTCGATTCTAACGGGTGTCCCGAAGAGAGATGTTGAGCGGTTAGTCAGTTCCGAAGATTGGCTGAAGATTCCAAAGCCAACAGATGTACAAGCCTTAGCCGCGGTTCTCCATCGTTGGCATACAGATTCAGCATTCTTGGGACCATATGGTGTGCCTCTGGAGCTGCCCATTCGAGGAACTAGCACAAGGACCTTTTTTGAGCTTGTAGCCGGTTCACCGATACAAATCGAACCGCAGAGTGCGTTTGAACAGCTGCTTTCTGCAGGAATGATTGCTAGATCAGGCGAGACGCACGTAAAAGTCTTGTCGCGCTCTTACGTGGTACCTGAGCCGCTATCGGCAGAGATGCTTGAGCACTTCGGTGCTTCGATGACGAATCTTGCATCGACGCTTCAATTCAATATGGATCCAAAGACTTCTCCAAAACGAATTGAGCGCTCAGTGTTTCCTGCCGGCGGTCTTCCAGAAGAATGTCGAGAAGAGTTCGATGCATACGTGCGCGAACGTTCGCATGCGATGCTTTCGGAAATCGATGATTGGCTCGCCGGATTAGAGCGCCGCACGCTTAAACGACCGGAAGAAAGAATTGAAACCGGAGTCAGCGTGTTCCAATACATCGCACCCAGTGACGTACCCGTGAACTTGACCCAAGTAATTCGAGGAGATTCTAAGACTTAGCCGCTTTCCCTTTGTGCAAACCATGTGCGCTTTGACGCACCTCCCCCGAAGGGTTAACTTATGCCGGGAGGGGGCAGATCACTGAATGTCTGTGATTTGTGTCGCAAAATAACGATCCGGGGAAAGATTAAGTGAAAAGCGGTCCTCAGAATCTGCTAACCGGTTTGCTACCGGTAGCAGCCGCCGTTTTAGGACTTTCTCAACAGTCGGTCGCGAGCCCAAACATCACCAAGCCAACCTTGGTGGTTGCCCAAGTTGAAGCGGTCAATTGCCAAGGTCAATCGTTTCAGGCACTCGGGCTTCAATTTCGGTTTACAGACGAATTTGTTCTCGCGGGAATCTGCGACCCATCGGCGGATGACTCGGTGAGATATGCGTCAATTTCCGCGGTTGCCGATGAGGACGGCGCACTTGTCGCAACTACGGTTTCTTCCCTTGGCATTCAGTACATTCCTGGGGTCTCTCCGGTCTACATCCTCGGTGAAGTTTCAATCAGCAGGGCAGATGTGGGTTCGTTTGCGATTGCTGGAAGCACACCGATATCAATCGCCACTTCGTCTCCGCGCTTGGGCGAACGTGTTGAGGTCATCGGTACTCAACCGCAAATTGGCGGCACGATTGTCGCCGCCTCGGTACGCACAACTGACGCAGTCAGCTTGGTGGAAGGTCAGGCGAGTGAGATTGTGGGCTCCGGTTCGTCGAGGAACGCAATCATCGGCTCTGGTGCGCAGACGAGCGCAATTATCGGCTCCGGTGTCTCGACAAGCGCGATCATCGGCTCCGGGATTCGATCCAATGCGATCATCGGATCCGGCGCATCGACCAACGCAATCATCGGCTCTGGAGTGCAGACGAGCGCAATTATCGGCTCCGGTGTCTCGACAAGCGCGATCATCGGTTCCGGAATTCAATCCAATGCGATCATCGGGTCCGGCGCATCGACCAACGCAATCATCGGTTCGGGCGCTCAATCGAACTAGTTCGTGGGGTTTGGACCAATTCCGCATCTGACGCCGCCTCGCTCGATCTCATTCCCATAGTCTTCCAAGATTCGCGTAATTCACATTCGAGAAATTGGTGCATTTGCGCAGTTATTCGACTTGTCGAGCCTCTAAGGCTTGCCGCTTCGAGTAACCCCATGAATCCATTATTCTCGGCCACCATATGGCCGGATCCCGCTCAGCAAACCATCGGGCTGGTAAGCAAGCACCGAGAGGTTTGGCTCGGCATGTCAGCAATGCTTCGAGAGAGCTGGACCGGAATCTAGAGCGAGTTCTAGGTAGCCTGTCGCAATTGCTCGTTGCTTCAGGGTATGGCTTTCATCGCACAGTTAGATTGATGAAAGTGGCTTATGTCTGCGCGGCGCGCGACCTTGAGAACTCCACAAGTAGAGCGTCGATTGCGCGAATTGCTGCCTCCACAGGTTTGACCCGAATTGAAGTCTCGAGGCTACTGCGGTCGAGCACTCGACCCGCAACTGCAGAAACCAAGCCCCACAATCGCGCAGTGCAGGTCGCTCTTGGCTGGATTTCGGACGCTCGATACTCAAATGGGTCAGGTAAAGCTGTGTCGCTGCAATTCGACGGTCACCGAAAGAGTTTCTCAGAGCTTGTGAGGGCGTACAGCGGAGATATTCCTGCTAGGGCGATGTTTACCGAGATGAAACGTCTTCGAATGGTGCGACAAGAGAGAAGCGGGCTCATTCGCCTCATTCGTACGGAGGCACCTGTTCCCAAGGCAACTGTTTCCGCTCTGCGCGCGATCCGACCCTTTGTGAGTCAGCTGGCACT
Organism: Pseudomonadota bacterium; assembly: GCA_023423065.1. GTDB lineage: Bacteria > Pseudomonadota > Gammaproteobacteria > Steroidobacterales > Steroidobacteraceae > CADEED01. Next base: position 10,822 of record JAFAGC010000111.1, on the reverse strand, counting down.
ATTAAGCCAAACGCCACAAGAGAACGAGCTCGACTCAACTACAAATCACATCAGTTTGGGGTTTGAATCCCTACCACAGGCTCTCGCCTCGGTTCGACTGCTTGAAGAACGAAAAGCCGCCTTTCTCGAAGCCATCGCACAACTGGGGGGCCATTCAGCCGACAGAAAGAAATACGGCATGCAGGTCACGGTTGCCGTGGCTGCCGCACGCCCTTCGCAAATACGCCGTAGAACGTCAAGGAAGAAATAGGAAGGTAAGCCAATGCAGCCTCAAAAGGAACGAGACCGCGAAACAGATTTCTTTCTAGGAAGCGCGATCACCCGATTGCTGGGACTCAAGCTGATAGCTGGCTCTACGGTCGAAGAGACCAAGTTCTTCTTAGAGGAGTGCGTCACGAAAGCTGCTTCGCTCGAAAGACAGCACAGCTCGAGATCCCCATTTGATATCCACTCGATAGGAAGTGTGCTTCGGAGCTGGCACACCAATGCCGCTTTTCTTCGGGCTGACGGCACTCCAAGGCCGTTGGGAGTGGAGAACAGACTGGAACTTCGAAAACTTGTCTGCCTGCACTTCCCGAGTCAGTCGTTCGACTCGGTATTTGCTACGTTAAAGAAGAGCAAGCTGATTAAGCGTTCACGCGGAAAGAAGTGGATTCCTTCGGAAAGGCATGCACGTGTGCCGCAGGCGACAGCTGAAGTGATTCGTCACCTTGCAGAGGGTGTTGCTCGACTGGCGGAAACAGTAATGAAGAACACGCAGTCTGAAAAGAAGGAAGATTTGTTGTTTGAGCGAGCCTGCAAGGTATTTTACCTGCCCGTCTCCGAGGCACAGGCGTTTCGACACTACATGCAAAAGCAAGGAGTCGCGTTCCTCGAAGCGGTAGATGATTGGCTCGAAACCAGATCGGTACGTTCAGCCGGCACTCGCAAGAAAACCTGCTCCGCAGGTGCGTTTGCATTTGCATTCATAGATGACAAACGGCCGTTGACTACAAAGCTGCGCCGCTCACGTGCGCGATCTCCGATTAGTTTCGAGGCAACTCATCCCTCAACGCCCGCCGCAAAATCTTCCCGACGTTCGTCTTCGGCAGATCCTTCCTGAAGTACACGTACTTCGGCACCTTGTATCCCGTGAGCTGATCCTTGCAGTGATCGATGACCGCCTGCTCGGTCAGGTTCGGGTCCTTCTTCACCACGAACAGCGCCACGACCTCTCCTGACTTCTCATCCGGCTGCGCGATCGCCGCGGCTTCGAGCACGCCGGGATGCGTGACAACCACACTCTCGACTTCGTTCGGATAAACGTTGAATCCGGACACGAGAATCATGTCCTTCTTGCGATCTTCGATGTACACGAGCCCGCGCTCGTCGATGCGGCCGATATCGCCGGTGCGTAGCCAGTCCTTGCCGATCATCACTTGAGCGGTTTCATCGGGCCGATTCCAGTAGCCGGCCATTACCTGCGGGCCCTTCACGCAGATCTCGCCGACTTGGTTGATCCCGAGCTCGTTGCCGTCGTCGTCGCGAATCGAGATTTCCGTCGACGGGATCGGAAACCCGATCGATCCGTTGAAGTCCTCGCCGGGTAGATTGATGCACGCCGCGGGTGAGGTCTCGGTCAGGCCCCACGCCTGCGTAAGCACGTTGCCGGTCACTTCCTTCCAGCGCTTCGCAACGGCTTCCTGCACGGCCATTCCGCCGCCAAGCGATACCTGCAGCGAACTGAAGTCCACCTTGTCGAATCCGGGCGTGTGGAGCAGGGCATTGAACAACGTATTCACGCCGCTTATGAAAACGAACTTGTACTTCTTCAGCTCCTTCACGAACGCCGGGAAGTCCCGCGGATTGGTGATGAGGATGTTCCGCCAGCCGAGCCGCACGAACAGCAGGCAGTTAGCCGTCAACGCGAAGATGTGATACAGCGGCAGCGCGGTGATCAGCGTCGCCGGATCGCGTGGGAACGAGGGATTGATCCACTCGAGCGCCTGGAGCACGTTCGCAACCATGTTGCCGTGCGTGAGCATCGCGCCTTTCGCTACGCCGGTGGTTCCGCCGGTGTACTGCAGGAAAGCGACGTCCGAATGATTGAGGCTCACCGGCTTCATCCGCACGGTGCTGCCGTCCTTCAACGCCTGCTTGAAAGTCTTTGAGCCGGGCAGGGTGAACGGCTTCACCTGCTTGCGCTTCTTCCGCACCACCCAGTTGACGATGGCGCCTTTCGGAAACCCAAGCATCTCGCCGACGCTCGTGACCACGACGTGCTTGACGTTGGTGTGCTTGATCGCTTCCTCGAGCACGTGCGCGAAGTTCTCGAGGATGACGATCGCGGTCGCGCCGGAATCCACGAGCTGGTGCTCGAGCTCGCGCGCGGTGTAGAGGGGATTCGTATTGACCACGGTCATGCCGGCGCGCAGCGCGCCATGCACGGCGATGGGGTATTGCAGGAGGTTCGGCATCATGATGGCGACGCGATCGCCCTTCTGCAGGCCGCACGAGTGCTGCAGGAACGCGCCGAATTGAGCGGACAGGACGTCGAGTTCGCCGTAGGTGAGCGCCTTGCCCATCTGGACGTACGCATCGCGCACGGCGTGTAGCGCAAGACCGCGCTCGATCAGTTCCTTGAGGGACGGGTATTCATTGACGTCGATCTCAGGGCGAACCCCGGGTGGATACGACTTGAGCCAATGTTTTTCCACGATACCCCCCGTCGACAGTGAGGTATCGAGGCTAGCCTTTGGGTTTGCCGGGAGCAACTAGCAGCGGCTTGAGCTTGGGCCACAGGTTCTCGAGCATCTGCGGCTGGCCCTTGGCATTCGGATGAATGCCGTCCTCCTGCATGAGTCCGGGTTCGAGGGCGACCTTGTCCAGGAAGAAAGGCACGAACGGCAGTGAATATGTCCCGGCGAGGTCGGCGAACATGTCGCGGAACTGCTGGCCGTAACGCGGCCCGTAGTTAGGCGGGATCACCATGCCGACGAGCACGACTCGCGCCTTGGCGTCGCGCGATAGTTCGATGATCTTGCGCAGGTTCTCGCGGCTCGTGGCGAGCGGCAGGCCACGCAGGCCATCGTTGCCGCCGAGCTCCACGATGACGATGTCGGGCTTGTGAGTCTCCAGCGTGCGGGGCAGGCGGGCGAGCCCCCCTTGGGTCGTTTCACCGCTGATGCTGGCATTGACCACGCGGTATCCGTACCCTTCATCGGCGAGTCGCTGCTCCAGCAGTTTTACCCAGCCCTCCTGAAGCTTGATGCCATACCCGGCGCTCAGGCTGTCGCCAAGCACGACAACGGTGCGCGGGGAAGCATTGGCGGCGCTCGCCGTGGTTGCCCACGCCAGCGACAATGCCAGTAACAACGCCAACTGAAAAAATCTGATGAGCGTACTCAAAGCCGAACACCTCACAAAAAAGGTTAGCAGTCCCGAAGGCGTGCTGACCATCGTCAACGATGTGTCCTTGGACATCGCCGCAGGCGAATCAGTTGCCATCGTGGGAGCGTCCGGGGCCGGCAAATCGACGCTGCTCGCGCTGCTGGCCGGTCTCGATGAACCGACTTCCGGACGCATAACCCTCGCCGACGCCGACTTGACGTCGCTCGACGAAGATGGCCGCGCCCGCCTGCGCGCGGAGCGCGTGGGGTTCGTGTTCCAGTCGTTTCATCTCGTCCCGTCGCTGACGGCCGTGGAAAACGTCATGCTGCCGCTCGAGCTCGCCGGCCGGCGCGATGCCCGCGAGGCGGCCATGGAAACCCTGAATCGCGTCGGTCTCGAGCACCGGACCGGCCATTACCCGCGCCAGCTCTCGGGCGGTGAACAGCAGCGCGTGGCCATCGCGCGCGCGTTCGTCACGCGCCCGGCGGTCCTGTTCGCGGATGAGCCGACGGGCAATCTCGATACCCACACCGGCGAGCGAATCGTCGCGCTGCTGTTCGATCTCAACGCGCAATCGCAGACCACGCTCGTCCTGGTCACGCACGACCGCGCGCTCGCGGAGCGCTGTGGCCGCGTGCTTCACATGGATTCCGGCTCGTTCGCCCCGGCATGAACGCCCTCGGCATTGCCTTTCGCACGCTGCTCCGCGAGTGGAAATCCGGAGAGCTCGGCGTGTTGCTGCTCGCGATCACCGTCGCAGTCGCGGCATTGACCGGCGTGGGATTCCTCACCGACCGCATCGGCATCGCGGTGGACAACCAGGCGGGTGAAGTGCTCGCCGCGGACCTCGTGCTCGAATCCGCGCAAGCCATTGACGACTCGTCCACCGCCGAAGCGACGAAGCGCGGCATCCAGTACACGCGCAAGACGGGAATGCTGAGCGTCGTGTTCAACGGCGACGCCAGCCAGCTCTCGGCGCTGCGGGCGATGTCGCCGGGTTACCCGCTGCGAGGCAAGGTGCTGATCTCGGACGAACCTTTCGGTCCTCCACAACAGGCCACGACCATCCCGGGAGCGGGTGAGGCCTGGCCGGAATCGCGCCTCGCGGTCGCGCTCGGCGCCGGCATCGGCAGTGAAATCACGATCGGCGCGAGCACGTTTCGCGTCTCGAAAATCCTGATCTCCCGTCCCGACCAGGGCGCGACGTTCGTCGAGCTCGCGCCGTCGATCATCATCAACGACGTGGATCTCGAGGCTACGCAGCTCATCCAGCCGGGCAGCCGCATGCGTTTCTCCCGCCTGTTCGCGGGAAATCGCGAGGACATCAAGGCGTTCCGGGAATGGCTGGAGGCCAACAAGAAAAGCTCCGAGCGCCTGATCGACGTCGAAGAGACGGCGCCGCAGATCAAGAATGCGATAGACCGCGCCGGGCGATTCCTGAGCCTCGCGAGCCTCGTGGCCGTGCTGCTGTGCGCGATCGCGGTCGCGATGGCCGCGCGTCGCTACGTGCACCGCCATCTCGATTCGGTGGCGCTGATGAAGACCCTCGGTGCCACGCGCGGCTTCACGCTTTCGGTAAGCCTGATCCAGCTCGCGATCGTCGGACTGATCGCCGCGATCCTGGGGTCACTCGTGGGCTTCGGAGCGCAGGCCTGGCTGGTGATCGCCTTGCAGGGCCTGCTCAAGGGCGATCTCCCGCCGCCGGGCGTGGCGCCGCTCGTCGTCGGATTCCTGACGGCCATCGCGGTCCTGGCCGGGTTCGCGCTGCCGCCGCTGCTGCAGCTCTCGCGCACGCCGGCCCTGCGCGTATTGCGCCGCGACGTGGGTCCGCCGCAGCCTCTCGTGATCCTCGCCTTCGGCCCGGCCGTGCTCGCCATCGCGTTCCTCATCTACTGGGTGGTGCGTGACGTCGCGTTGTTCATCGGCTTCGTCGTGGGGCTCGCGGCCTTCGTCCTGGTCGTCGCGACCGCGGGCTGGGCGCTCGTCAAGCTAACTACCCGCCTGCGCGGCGGCGTCGGCGTCTCGTGGCGCTACGGCATCGCGAATCTCGGTCGCCGGCGTACGGAAAGCGTCGTGCAGCTCACCGCCTTCGCGCACGGCATCATGATGCTGCTGTTGCTCGCGGTGGTGCGCAACGATCTGCTGGACGATTGGCGGCGCAGCCTGCCGGCCGACACGCCCAACTTCTTCTTCATCAACATCCCGCCGGACGAGCGCGATGCATTCGCGCAATTCCTGAACGAGCGCGGCGCGGAGCGCGCGCAGGTCATGCCGATGGTCCGCGCGCGCATGACCCACATCAACGGCAAGCCGATCGACGACATCCAGTTCGCGACGCCACGCGGCAAGGAATTCGCGACGCGCGACCAGAACATCACGTGGACCGAAACCCTGCGCCGCGACAACGAGATCACCGCGGGCCGCTGGTTCACGGCCGACGATGCGGGCAAACCACTCGTGTCGGTATCGACCGAATACATGGAAGAACTGAAACTGAGCCTCGGCGACGAGCTCGAGTTCGACATCGCAGGCGAGACCCAGACCGCGAAGATCTCGAGCGTGCGCAAGGTGAAGTGGGACAGTTTCCAGCCCAACTTCTTCCTGATGTTCGCGCCGGACCTGCTCGAAGGCTCGCAGGGCACGTGGATGACGGCCGCGCACATGCCGGCGAAGGATCCGCGCACCATCGCGGAGCTGGTGCGGCGTTTCCCGAGTGTGTCCGTGTTCAATGTCGACGAACTGCTGGCACAGGTGCGCAGCGTCATCGACAAGGCGCTCGCCGCCGTTCAAAGCGTATTCCTGTTCACGCTCATCGCCGGACTCGTCGTGCTGATCGCCGCCGTGCAGGCGAGTCGCGAGGAACGCCGCTACGAAAGCGCGATGCTGCGCACGCTCGGCGCGAGCCGCGGCACGGTGCTCAAGGGATTGCTGTCCGAATTCGCCACGCTCGGCGTGCTCGCGGGCATTCTCGCCGCGGCCGGCGCGTCGATCGCCGGCTACCTGGTCGCCAGGCGCATGCTGCAGATCGAATACAACGGTGACCCCTGGGTGTGGATCTACGGCCTCGCGGGGGGTGGTCTGCTCGTGTGCTTCGCGGGCTGGCTGGCCACGCGTTCGGTGGTGAACCAGCCGCCGGTGCTCACGTTGCGAGGCGCGGGGTGAAGAAACAGCGCATGCCGCGGCGCCGTCCGATGGTCGGATGGTTCGATCCGCGCGTGCTGGCGCACTCGGCCTACCTGGTCGCGATCTCCAACGTCTTCGGCCGCCACTCGGATACACGGCTCATCGAGGCGCTGGCCAGTCAGCCGCAGAACGAGTTCGACTATTCGCACGCAACGGGTGATTTCTGGCTCGACTACGTCGCCGACATCGGTGACGGCTGGAATCCGACCTACGCGATCGCCGATGCGATCGCGCAGCCCGAACTCGAGGTCGCCGACGACGACGGCGTTCGCGTCAGGACCGAGCCGGGTCGGGTGCTGATCTTCGGCGGCGACGAGGTCTATCCATATCCGACGCGCGCCGAATACGACATGCGCACGGAAACGCCCTATCGGCTGGCGTTCGCGGGGCGAGCGCGGCCCGATCTGTTCGCGATCCCGGGTAACCACGACTGGTACGACAGCCTGATCGCGTTTTCGCGCACGTTCTGCAGGCCCGAGCGTGGCTTCGCGACCTGCCGCACGCGTCAGACTCGCAGCTACTTCGCGCTCAAACTACCCGCCAACTGGTGGTTGTTCGCTTTCGACCTGCAGCTCGGCCAGGAACTGGACGAGCCGCAGGTGCAATACTTCAAGAAGGTCGGCGCGCTGCTCGACGACCAGACGAAGATCATCGCCTGCGTGCCGGAGCCGCGCTGGATTCTCGAGGATGCCTATCCGCGCCACGAAAGTTACGAGGAGGAATCCACCCGGCAATTCCTCGAACTGCAGGTCCTGAAACGCAAGGTGAGCGTGTACCTTACGGGCGATCTGCATTACTACAAGCGCCACGAGAACGCGGAAGGCGTGCAGAAGATCACCTCCGGCGGCGGCGGCGCATTCCTGCATCCGACGCACGCACCGAAGACGCACGTGCTGCGCGACGGCTTCGTGCAGAAGGCCGTCTATCCGGACGAGAAAACCTCACGCGGACTTTCCTGGAGGAACCTGCGCTTCCCCTTCCGCAATCCGAAGTTCATGTGGCTGCCCGCGTTTCTCTACGCGATGTCGGCGTGGCTCGCATCGGCGAGTCTTCAGGCCGCCGACGTCGTCGACCTGCCGACCGCGTTGAGCCGCTCGATCAATGCAAGCATTCGCGATCCGCTCAACGGGATGTGGCTCGTGGGGATAATCGCCTCGTTCATCTTCTTCACCGATACGCATGTGCGCTGGTGGCGCATCCTCGGTGGCGTGGGCCATGCGTTCGCGCACCTGGCCGCGGCCTTCCTGGTCGGCTGGTTGTCGCTGCTCGCGACCGTCAACCTCCTGCACATGAGCTTTGGCAGCGTGGTCCAGTTGGCGACCTCCGGCCTCATCACGTTCGTGTCGGGCGGCCTCGCCGGCGGGTTCATCATGGGACTCTATCTACTCGTGTCGGTGCGCTTCTTGGGAAGGCACTCGAACGAGGCGTTTTCCGCGCTGCGCGTCCAGGATTTCAAGCAGTGGCTGCGCCTGCGCGTCGCTCCGAACGGAACGCTGACCATCTACTCGATCGCGATCGACACCGTACCGCGGCGCTGGCGTGCGACGGCCCGCAACGGCGAGACGACGATGGAAGCGGCGGATCCGCGCGCGACGAGGCCGCGGATAGTCGACAAGGTTACGATCGGGCCGGCGGTAAGCGGAATCAGCGGTTGACCGAGAACCTGTACCAGGCCATCGGCAGACTCTCGCGGCGCATGTTCAAGCCTTCGATCGTCACAAGGTACTCACCCGGACCGAGCGCGCCCGCATTCAGCGAAACACGCAGGTGCCCGTTCGAATCCTTGTTGAGCCCGTCCACCTCGGCCACGCGGCCCTGGTCGACGCGAACGACCGAAACCTTGAACGTCGTGAACTTCGTCCACGACATGTTTACCTTCATCTCCGCGAATTCGCCCCGGTTGATCGATACAGTCGCTCGCGAGGGCGGGCCATTGCGGCCCGGTTCGACGATGATCCGTCGCTTGGAAGTCGAAGGAGCGATCGGACGTTCCTGGTTGTCCTTCTGCAGCTTGGCAATCTGCGTGTCGCGGTTCGACACCTGCATCGCGAGCACCACGCAACCGATCAGGGCGGCGACGGCGAGACCCGCGGCGATGAAACCGAAGATCGGCTTCTCCCAGGGTTTCTTTTCCTTCTCGGCCCAGGGCTCGGCGATACCGGCGGCATCGAGCAGACGCAGACCCGCGTTCACTCGATCGGGCAACCCGATCTCTTCGACGAGCTCGGGACGCGCGCGAATCAGTCGTTCGAAATCGGTGACGCCCTTGGGCGGCAGACGACCGGCGAGATAGCGCTCGACGATCTGGTTCTTGATGATGAACTCACGATCCATGGCAGGCGCGGCCGGGCCCGTGCCGGGCGTCCGGTTTACGCCAGAGGAATCGATACGATTCGCAGCTTCCATCGTGGTCCAGGGTTCCGCACAGTGATGGCCAATTCATCCTGCCTGGCCGTGGCGAGGCGCACGCGGCGAAGGAACGCGAGGCGCCATTCGGGCTGACATCTGCCGTTGGTCCTGCAGGATCGCACCGGGATATGCTGCGATTCTTATGTCCAGATGCCGCTGCGCCGGTTCACATTCCATTCATTGGCTCCGGGCCATCATGCGACGCAGTTCGCACTTTGCCGAGCGGCTGAGCGGATAGACCGCGCCGCACCGCAACGACGTTGAAAACCTGTCCGAACTTCGAGGTTTCCGCATACATGAAGTCCCTGAAGAATCCGCTCGCGACGGCCGTTGCGGCCGCCTGTCTCGGTGTCGGCGCGCAGTCGATGGCGGCCGACTCGCAAACCGCGATCACCATCTACAGCAGTGCTCAGCCAGGCGGAATCTCCGCGGAACTCTATCGGCCGATGCCCGGGCAAGGTGTGCCGAACGCGATGTCGGTGCCGGGTTACGCGCTGGTGCGCGACGAACGCGACATCAAGCTCAAGCAGGGACGATCACAGCTTTCATTCACGGAAGTGGCCGCGCTGATCGATCCGACGACGGTGACGTTCACGTCGCTCACCGATCCGGCGACGCGGGTGCTCGAGCAGAACTTCCAGTTCGATCTCGTGAGCACGCAGAAGCTGCTGCTCAAGTTCATCGACAAGCCGATCACGGTGGACAAGACCGTGGGCAACAACGTGACGCAGATCAGTGGCACGCTGCTCTCGGCGAGCGACGGCATCGTACTGCGCGGCAACGACGGATCCATCCATACGTTGCCGGCATACTCGAGCGTGCGCTTTCCCGAACTGCCGGGCGGCTTCAACACCAAGCCGACGCTGGTGTGGGACGTGGCCTCGCCGTCGGGCGGCACGCACAAGTCGCGTGTCACCTACCAGACGGGCGGCATCACCTGGTGGGCCGACTACAACCTCGTGTTCGACGAAGGCGCGGACGCCAACAGCGGCTTCCTCGACATGTCGGCGTGGGTGAGCATCATCAACATGTCGGGCGCGGCGTTCGAAAACGCGAAGCTCAAGCTCGTCGCGGGCGACGTGCATCGCGTGGAGCCTCAGGTCGACTACAAGATGCGGCGCGAGGTTCTCATGCGCGCCGCGGCGGCGCCCGAGGCCGACGCGGGGTTCACGGAGAAGGACTTCTTCGAGTTCCACCTGTACACGCTCGGACGCCCGACGACCCTTCCCAACAACTCGACCAAGCAGATCGAGCTGTTCGACCAGGCGAAGAAGATTCCGGCCAGGAAAATACTGATGTACGACGGTGCGCCGCAGGTCTACCTGTACCAGGACCCGTACGTCAGTCGCGACGCGGGTTCGGCGATGAACAAGAAGGTGGACGCCTACCTCGAATTCAAGAACGACAAGCAGTTCGGGCTCGGCGTGCCCCTGCCGGCTGGCCGCCTGCGCGTCTCGAAGCTCGACGATGCCGACGGCAGCCTCGAGTTCATCGGCGAGGACAAGATCGATCACACCCCGAAGGACGAAAACGTCCGCGTGAAGCTCGGCTCGGCATTCGACGTGGTCGGCGAGCGGCGGCAGGTCAGCTTCTCGGTCGACACCACCGCGAAGTGGATGGAGGAAGAAATCGAGGTGAAGCTGCGTAACCACAAGTCGCAGCCCGTCGAAGTCGTGGTGAAGGAGAACCTCTACCGCTGGAGCACCTGGAAGATCCTGACCAAGACCCACGAGTTCCAGAAGGAAGATGCCCGCACGATCACCTTCCCGGTGAAGGTTGCAAAAGACGGCGAGGCCGTCGTCCGCTACCGCGTCCGCTACACCTGGTAGGGGTGGGGATAGTGGTGCCGGTGTAAAAAGTG
>JAFAGC010000060.1 GCA_023423065.1 Pseudomonadota bacterium | reverse complement strand
CCCCCACCCCGCGCGCCCGCCCCCCCTCCCCCCCCCCCCCACGGCCTGTTACGCAGCCACGAGAATTGCAGGGGTCTCGCAGGTGGGCATCACCCGGTCGTGGCCGCGATACCCATCGGCGCCCCTTCAGTTGGTGGGAGCGGGCGCGGGCTGCTCCATTTCCGCGGAGCCTGCACGCTTCGTGCTGTCGAGCTGCGCCTGGGCCTGTGCCTTGGCGGACTCGTACTGCGCATCCGCCTCGTCCTTGCAGGCCTGCTGCGCTTCGCCCTGCATGGTCTCGCACTTCTCCTTGGCGATCTGGCGCTGGCCATCCGCCTGCGCGACTGCCACGTCGTACTCGGCCGCGGCGCGGTCCTCCATGCCTTCCGTCGCGACATCGGCGGCCTCACGACGCTCTTCGGCAACGTTCTCCTGAGTGTCCTGGCGCGCCTCCGTCACATCCTCGGCGGTCTTTTGCGCCGATTCGCGCTGGTTGCAGCCGGCAAGCGCGAAAACGCCCACGGCCGCGGCCACCACCAGAGTCCAGCTTTTTGAATAGGTCACGATGCATCTCCTCCGTGTCGAATGAATTCATTGCCCACGCACATGCTGCGCCGGCACCCCACATCACGCGCGCGGACGGGACGCCCATGCAATGTCAGCCTGAACCCACCCCCTGCGCAGTCCATTCGCCAGCGGCGCCGATTGCCGACAGGGAGACGTGCTGTAAGCACCTCCTGACCCGACACGGGCGCGGCCCGCTGACACACGTCGCGGCATTGGCGGCATAACTTGGGGATCCCACACCACCGCAACCATCAGAACTCAGGAGAGAGGCATGACCATCCATTCGAAGACCTTCGACAACGGCGCACGGAGCCCGGAATCCACCGCTGCGGAGCTGAATCGCATCGTCGGGCAGGCGGAAGAACTGTTGAAGTCGCTCGGCGACGAGGGCGGAGCCGCGTACGACGCCGTGCGTGAGCGCGTGCAACGCACGGTCGAACAGGCCAGGACCAAACTTTCGAGCGCGAGCAGCCGGGCGCGCGCGGCGGCCAACGACGCGGCGCGGGTCACCGACACTTACGTGCACGATCATCCATGGGAGTCGGTCGCGTACGGTGCGGCCGCCGGTGCGGCGATCGGGATCCTCGTCACGGCGTTGCTGCGCCGCTGACGCTGGAGTAGTTAGTCGAGCCCGCGGCCATGCCCGGCAACCGGCCGGGCGCCGCGGGTCGTTCATATCGTCGTTCTGCATATCGTCGTGATTCTCACAGGGAGAGAGACGCATGTTCGAATCGCTCGCGCTCGGACTGCTGCTGGCGGATACCAACGGACAAACGACCCTGCCGCGGCGGCGTGAACCCGCCCAGCAGGAGCGACGCGAGCAGGACGGCACGCCGACCGATCCGCTGTTCGATCAGCCGTTCGTGGCGACCGACGATCACACCTTTGTCCGCAATGCGATCGAGGCGAGCCGGCAGGGCGTCTTCGACGCGCAGGCGGCCGGAGGCCTGGGCCCGCAGATCGAAAGCGCCGCGGAAGTGATCGAGCGCCAATACGGCGAGACCCGCGACCGGATGGAGGAGTTGGCCAAGCGCAAGCGATGGCCGGTACCCGAGGAGGTCGAACGCAGGAAGACGTCGACCGAACAGGGATCGACGGGGCCTCGCAAGAGCGCGGACTTCCTCGTGAGCCAGATCGCGGCCCACCAGGCGGCGGTCAGGCAGTACCGCGCGCAGATGGCGGGCACGAAGGATCCGGAGCTCAAACGCGCGTTGGGCGAGTCGCTCGCCGGCTACGAAAAGAATCTCGAGATGCTGATCGAACTGAAGTATCAGCCTTGACGAATCAGTGCTGGCGCCGCGCGCGCTGACGGCCTTCGTTGCGCCCGGTGAGCTGGCGAATCGCACCGATCAGCCGGCCCACCTGCACGGGCTTGGCCAGGTGCTTCTGGAAACCCTTGTCGAGTGCGCGCGCCTCGTCCTGCGGCCGCGAGAACGCCGTGAGCGCGACGGCCGGAAGATTGCGCGCGTCGACGTGCATGCGCGTGCGGATCGTTTCGATGAGGTCGTAGCCGGAAGAGCCCGGCATGCCGATGTCGCTCACCAGCAGGTTGAAGCGCCCGGTGTCGGGCGACAGTTCGTCGATGGCCTCGGCCGCGGAGCTCACGCTCACGATCTCCGCGCCTTGTTCGGCCAGAAGTCTTTCGAGGTATTCGCGCGAGTCCGTTTCGTCGTCGACCGCGAGGATGCGCAGTCCCGAGAGCGGCTTCGCGCCGGCGCGCCCCACGTAACGGCGTTCCGCCAGGTCCGCGATGTCCTGTGCGCCTTCCTGCTTCTCGGCGCGCAGGCGAGGAATGCGCACGGTGAACTTCGAACCCTTGCCGCGGCCCTCGCTCTCGACGGTGATGCTGCCACCGTGCGATTCCACGAGCTGCTTGGTGATCGCGAGGCCGAGCCCGAGGCCCGCGTAGCGCCGGGCGCTGCCGCCGTCGGCCTGGCGGAATTTCTCGAAGATGTGCGGCAGGAACTCCGAGGAGATTCCTTCGCCATTGTCGCCGATCTCGCAGCAGACGAACTCCGCTTCGGTGCGCGTGGCGATCGAAACCGTGCCATCCGGGGGCGTGAACTTGAGCGCGTTCGAGAGCAGGTTGCTCACGATCTGCTGCAGCCGGCCGGAGTCGCCCATGACCACGAGTGGGCCGTCGCACAGGTGGCTCTCGATCCGGATCTGCCGCGCGGCGACGGTCACGCGCATCGAATCGAGCGTCGCGCGCACCGCGTCGTTGAGATCCATCGGCTCGAACGACAACGACAGCTTGCCGGACATGAGCTGGTTCGCGTCGAGCAGGTCGCCTAACAACTGCGTCTGCGCGCGCGCGTTGCGCTCGATGACCTTGAGTCCGTCCCGCAGCATCGCCGGGTCCACCTTCGGTCGCTGCAGCAGCGTCGTCCAGCCCAGGATCGCATTGAGCGGAGTCCGCAGCTCGTGCGAAATCGTCGCGAGGAATTCGTCCTTGGCCACGGCGGACTGCGCGAGCTCGGCGCGCGCGGCGCGTTCTGCCGACAGGAGGCCTTCGCGCTCCGCCTCGAGTTCCTTGCGTCGCGTGATGTCGCGGATCGTTCCGACGATGCGCCGCGTGCGGCCGGAGGCATCGGTGATGGCCGTGGCGCGGTTCTGTGCCCAGCGCACGCTGCCGTCCGTGCGGCGGAACTGGAATTCGAGCTCGCTGACGTCGCCCGGCCGCAGCACGTCGTTGCGGAAAGCCGCTTCGTGATCGCGTCCCTCCGGGAGCAACAACTCGAAGAACTGCTGGGCACGCCCGGAGAACTGCTCCTCGCTCACACCCGTAATAAGATGTGTCTGCCGCGTCCAGTTCATGCGGCCGGTCTCGAGGTCCCAGTCCCACATGCCGACGCTCGCGGCATCGAGCGCGAGCTCGAGCCGCTGCAGGCTTTCGCGCACGCGCTGCTGCGCTTCGCGTTGCTCGGTGATGTCGGTGTGCGAGCCCACCCACTCGACGATCTCGCCGCGTTCGTTCGTGACGGGCACTGCGTGCACGGAGAAGGTGCGATAGACGCCGTCGCGGCGGCGCAGCCGATGCACGACGACGTAGTCGTTGCGCGTCGCGAGCGCGTGGCGCCACGCGTCGAGCGTCGCCTGCAGATCGTCCGGGTGGACAGCGGCGGTCCAGCCAAGTCCGGCGAGCTCCTCGGCGCTTTGTCCCGTGAATGCGCTCCAGCTCGTCTGCTCGCCGACCGCGCGGCCACTGGCGGTCGCGGTCCAGAAGATTCCCGTGGTCGCGAGCAGGGCCGCCTTGAATCGATGCTCGCTGGTGGCGAGTCGAGCCTCGGCTTCCTTGCGCTCGGTGATGTCGAGCACGCTGCCGACCACGCGAGATATGTGGCCGGCGGAATCGCGTACGAGCACGCAGTTGTCCCACACCCACACGTAGCTGCCGTTCTTGTGCTGGACGCGATATTCGCAGGAGATGCTCTCGGCGTGATTGCCCGGCGCCCGGGCGCGCATCACTCGCGCAGGTTGCGCGAGCGGCACGTCCTCGGGATGGATCAGGTCTTCCCACCAGCGCGACACCGGCGTGATCTCGCCGCCGCGAAAGCCGAGCACGAGCTCGATGCCGGAGGTACGCAACACCTTGCCGCTCGCCATGTTCCAGTCGTAGACGAAGCCGGGCAGGGCGCGCGCGGCGAGCTGCAGGCGCGTCTCGCTGATCTCGAGCGCCAGCGCGGCGAGCTTGCTCTCGGTGATGTCGACCGTGATGCCGACGACGATCGGCCGCCCATCGCGCTGCTCGCACCAGCACGTGGCCAGCAACCACTGCTCGTCGCGGTTGGGACGTCGCAGACAGAATTCGAACTCCGCCTTGCCATCCTGCAGGGCGCGCGCCAGTCCTTCCTCGAGCTGTTCGTTTTCGGAAGGATCGAGCCGCTCCTCGCCGTCGAGCGACAGCCACTCGCGCGTCAGCGGCGACCACTCCCACATCTGGATGCCCGCGGCCGAGCGCGCCAGGCGCAGCCGGTTCGAGGCGAGCTGCATCGCCTCGCGCGCATCGGCGACGCGTTGCTGCGCGCGCTCGACGCGCGCGGCGTTCCACAAGACGAGCAGCGTGAGGCCGCAGCACATCGCGGCGGCGAGCAGCGCGAACGCGAAGTGCAGCGAGTAGTAGCCGGCGCGCACGCCGGCGAGCGCGAGCAGTGCCAGCGCAAGGGGCGCGATGATCGTCCACACGATGATGCCGCGCGCCGAACTACCCGCGGCCGACGGGCCGAGCAGCACGGAGAGCCAGCCGGCATCGCCGCGCTGCGCCAGCGTCGCGATCAGCAACACCGCGATCAGCGCGCTGGTCGCCGGCTGCGGAATGCGATCGATGCCGAGGCTCGCGAGCGCGCCGCTGCCGAGCACGAAGCCGATGAGCGACGTTGCCGCGAGCAGCAGGCCGAGTCCCGCCGCTGCCGCGAACACGTGCGCCGCTTTCGGTCCGCGCATGGGACTGGTGATGAGCGCGACCGCGCTCGCGATGAACATCATGATCGTCGCGCCCGCGATGAGGTTGGCGCTCGGCCACGTCGGTAGCCAGGTTTGCAGCGGCGGGAAAAGCGGAGTCGCGGACAGCGCGATCAGACCCGCGATCGCGGCGAGTACCTGTCCGACCGCGCGCCACGCGCGGAACGGCAGGCTGACCAGCAGCGCGGAAAGTGCGAGGAGGCTGACACAAGTCGCGGAAATCGGAATCAACACCGCGGCTGTGACCGTGCGCCACGCATCTCTTTCGAGAAAATGCGTCGCGAGCACGCCCGCGCACGCGATGAGCGCGACGCAGGACAGGAGACGCGACGCGCGCATCGCGGCGTGCGGTAGGTAGTTCAGCTTCATGCGGTGTAGGCAGTATTGCAGGCATCCACGTAGGTTTACTGTCGGTTCACTCCTACATGAGCTTGCCGGAGGCCTAAGCGTGCGCCTTCCCGCGGAGTCAAGTAAACCGCTTCGTTACCGCCCCGTGTTGCGGCACGGAAAACACTGTCGGATTCGACCGCATGAGGTGGGCCGTGCGTTCGCACATGCAGGCATTTTCCAGATCGCCACTGCTTGGCGTCCGACGGCGCGTCCGCTCGCGGTACGCGAGGCTTGCGTCATGCAGAGGACGGCTGTTGCTCCACATGACTCTCGTTTTCCCTTAGGGCTGTCGAACGCGTGGCTGGCGCGTCGCTGGTACTACACGGCGCGTACCCATCGCGCGTACAGCGTGCGCCAGGTGTCTCCCGGCGATCGCCGACTGCTCGCCGAGTTCGCGCTGGCACTGACGCGCGAGGCGACCGGGCGCGATGCGCACAGCCTCGGCGATCTCACGTCGATGCTGTTCGACCGCGTCATCGCCAATGGATCGGACACCGCCGTCGGTTTCGCCGCGCTCGAGAATACCGCCGGCGGCGACCGCGTGATCGGCGTGTGCGCGTACGCGCCGGACAACGAGCGAAGCGCCGCGTTCACGATCGCGGTCGCGCACGGGTTCAGGGAGGAACAGGTCGGCCGCACGCTGCTGTCGACGCTGCTGCGTCACGCGAAACGTGTCGGCGTGACGCGACTCACCGCGCGGATGCTGTGGTCGAACCGGCCGATGCAGATGCTCGCGCTCTCCTCGGGTTTCTCGATGGAGCCCGATCCCCGCGACCGCAACCTGCGCCGCCTCGTGCTGGCGCTCAGGTAACAACCAGACTCGTTCGCCCCGGGAGGTCAAGTGTCCGATACCGCAACTGGCACAGCGATGCGTGCCTCTACCGACGCGGAGCCCGCGCGCGATCCCTCGCGCGCCGACGGGGACGCTCGGCCGCGCCACGTTGCGCGTTCGCGGACCGTCGGACGGCGCGTCCTGATCATCGTGGAGAACCTGCCGTGCCCGTTCGATCGGCGGGTGTGGCAGGAAGCGCGCACGCTGGCCGGTGCCGGGTACCAGGTTTCGATCATCTGTCCCAAGGCGCCGGGATATGAAAGCGCGTTCGAACAATTGGACGGCATCGACATTCACCGGCATTCGTTGCCGCGCGAAGCCGACGGCGTGTTCGGTTATGCGCTCGAATACGGCTGGGCGCTCGCGATGGAGTTCTGGCTGTCGCTCAAGGTGCTGTTCGGTCGCGGCTTCGACGTGATCCATGCCTGCAATCCGCCGGACACGCTGTTCCTGATCGGCGGGTTCTACAAGCTGTTCGGCAAACGTTTCGTCTTCGATCACCACGACATCAATCCCGAGCTCTACGAGGCGAAGTTCGGCAAGCGCGGGCTGGGTCAGAAGCTGCTGCTCGTGCTCGAGCGCCTCACGTTCCGCACCGCCGACATGGTCATCTCGACCAACGAGTCGTACCGGCGCATCGCGATCGGTCGCGGCGGCGTCGATCCGCGGGACGTCTTCGTCGTGCGTTCGGGACCGGATCTCACGCGCATCAGGAAGGTAGAGCCGAATCCGGCGCTTCGGAAGGGGCGGCGGTACCTGGTCGGCTATGTCGGCGTCATGGGCAAGCAGGAAGGCATCGACCTGCTGCTGCAGGCGGTGCAGCTCATCGTGAAACACCTGGGCCGCAGCGACATCCAGTTCGGTCTCGTCGGCGGCGGCACCGAGCTCGTTGCGATGCGCCAGCTCGCGAAGGATCTCGGCGTCGGCGACTACGTGACGTTCACCGGCCGCGCGCCCGACGCCGAACTACTCGAAATGCTGAACACCGCGGACCTGTGCGTGAACCCCGATCGCGCGAACGACATGAACGACCGCTCCACGATGAACAAGATCATGGAGTACATGGCGCTCGGCAAGCCCATCGTGCAGTTCGACCTGACCGAGGGCCGCGTGTCGGCCGGCGAGGCCTCGTGGTACGCACGGCCCAACGACGTCGCCGATCTCGCGCAGAAGATCGTCTCGCTGCTGGCGGACGAGGCCGCGCGTGCGCGCATGGGAGCCATCGGGCGCGAGCGGGTCGAGCGTGTGCTCGCGTGGCAACACGAGGCCCCACGCCTGCTGGCCGCCTACGAACAATTGCTGCATCCGACCGGAGAGAGAAAATGAAGAAATTCCTGATCGCGTGCTTCATCGTCGTGGCGCTGGCCGCGGCGACCCAGGCGATGGCGCAGGACCCGAACTACACGGTGAAGCCCGGCGACATGTTGTCGATCAGCGTGTGGAAGGAGCCGGACCTGCAACGTCCCGCGCTGGTGCGTCCCGACGGCGCATTCTCGTTCCCGCTGGTCGGCGAGGTGGATGCCAAGGGCAAGACCGTGGCCGATCTGACCAAGACGCTGAGCCAGCGGCTCGCGCGCTACATCTCCGACCCGGTCGTGACCGTGTCGATCCAGGAGATCCGCGGCAACAAGATCTACGTGATCGGTCAGGTCAACCGGCCGGGCGAGTTCATCATGAATCCCAGCGTCGACGTCATGCAGGCGCTGTCGATGGCCGGAGGCACCACGCCATTCGCCTCGCTCGGCGACATCGTCGTGTTGCGCCGAACGACCAACGGCAAGCAGTCCATTCCATTCCGTTACAACGACGTGGTCAAAGGCCGCCGCATGGATCAGAACATCGATCTGCAGGCCGGCGACGTCGTGGTGGTGCCTTGAGAATGCGCGCGCGGCACGCAGGTGGTTGGCCCGTCCTGGCCGGCGCGACGCTCGCCGCCGCGACGCTCGGCCAGGCCGTGTTCGCCGCGGCCTGGGAGTTCAACCCGACCGTCGAGGCCGGGTACATGTACGACGACAACTACCGCCTCACAATCCCCGGAACGGAGCTCGACGTGCAGGGTCCGCTCGCCGACGTCGCGCTCGAGATCCGGGCGCTCACGCAGGCCAACGATTTCAGCATCACGCCGCGCGTGCGTTCCACCTACTTTCCGAACCAGAAGGACCTGGACGCCACGGACTATTTCACGCTGCTCGACTGGCGTTACACCGGCCAGCGCGCGAATACCCGTGTGCGCGGCGATTTTTCCCAACAGGACATCATCAACAGCGAGCAACCCGGCGCAGACGTGGATGGCGATCTCGGCGAGCCGGATTTCGGCGACGCCGGGCGCGTGCTGGTCGCGAACCGCCGTACCCGGCTGCAATTGCAGCCTTCGGTCACGTTCGAGTTGTCGCCGCGCCGCGAACTGCAGTTCGAAGTCGCGGCGAGCGACGTGAGCTTCGATCGCGAGATTGCCGGCGCCCAGGTCGACTACAACACCTACGGCGCGGCCGCGGGGCTGGTGTTCCGCAACACCGAGCGCAGTTCGTGGACGCTGCGCGCGCGCGGCGGCCGCTACGAGACGGATCTCGACGAGTCGACCACGACTATCGGCCTGCAGCTCCAGTGGGACACGCGCAGCGCGGCGGACACGCGCACCTATTTCAGGGTGGGCGCCGAGCAGCTCGAGTTCATCGACGGCGGAAACGACATCTCCTGGGTGGCGGGCGCCGGCGTGAGCTTTCAGCGCGGCCGCAACGACATGTTCATCGACCTGTCGCGCAGCATCGGGCCCTCGAACGCGGGGCTCGTGATCTCGCGCGATCAGCTTCGCCTGCGCTGGACCCGCGACATGACGCCGCGCCTGGCGCTCGTCATGGGCGTGCGCGGCACCTACGACGACAGCGTGGACCCGGACGCGATCTATCAGGCGCGCACCTACGCAACTGGCGACCTCGGCCTGCAGTGGCGCTGGCAGGAAGAATTCACGCTGCGTGTCGGAATCGACTACACGTGGCAGGAATTCGAGGACGGAATCGATGACGCCACGTCCAGCGGCGCCATGGCGTCGGTCATCTGGCAACCAATACAAAAAAGACGTTGAGGAACGAGTGCATGAATTCGCCGGCCCCTCCAGAATTTTCCGACTATCTGCATGCGATCGCGCGGCGGCGCGCGTTGCTGCTCGGCATCGCGATTCCGATCGCCGTGCTCGCCGTGCTCCTGGCGCTGACGCTGCCCGACATCTACACCTCCTCGGCGCTGGTCGAGATCGATGAGCCATCGAGCGCGCAGTCGCTCGCCGGCACCAGCGCGGGGTCGAGTTACGCCGACCAGTACGTGCAGAACCTCAAGGGCATCGTGCTGACCGACACGAACCTGCGAAAGCTGCAGGCGGAGCACAATCTCGATCCGGCGTTCGAGGAGAACGAGGCGGCCGCGCTCAAGCGGATCCGGCGCGACATCAACGTTCAGATCGTGACGACGCCCATCCTCGATCCGCGCACGGGCCGCGAGCGGGAGATCGTCGACGCGTTCACGCTGTCGTACGACAACCAGGTGCCGGAGAAGGCGCAGAAGGGCGCGCAATGGCTCGTCGCGGCGTTCCTCGCCGAGCACCGGCGCCAGCGCCAGGGCCGCGCGTCGAGCGCCGCGGAGTTCTACGCCAAGGAATCCGAGCGGTTGCGCACGCACGTGGCCTCGCTCGAAGCCAAGCTCGCCGAGTTCAAGCGCGCCAACTACGGCCAGCTGCCCGAGCTCACCGAAGTCAACATGTCGATGATGGATCGCGTGGAGAGCCAGCTGCAGCAGATCGAGGTGCAGCAGCGGGCGCTGCGCCAGGAACGCGTGTTCCTCGCCGCGCAGCTCGAAACGGCACGCGCGCAGGGACCGAACGCGGGCAGCGTGCGCCAGCTCGAGGAGCAGTACGCGCGCATGCAGTCGACGTACGACGAGAGCCACCCGGACATGGTCGCGCTGCGGCGCCAGATCGACAGCCTGAAGTTCGGCACCAGCACGAGTGCGGGCAGCAGCCTGCGTTCGCAACTCAATGCCAAGCGGGCCACCCTCACCGAATCGCGCCAGCGATACGGCGAGGAGCATCCCGACATCCGCAGACTGATGCGCGAGATCGAGACGCTCGAGGCGCGCATCGCGAGCGGCGAGCGTGCGGACGTGAACATCTCCGATGGCACGCCGGTGGGCATGCAGCTGCGCACGCAGATCAACGCGATCGACAGCCAGCTGGCGAGCCTCGGCGCGCAGAGCGCGGCGCTGCGCGCCAAGCTGGCGGGAATCGAGCGCAACGTGACGGCGGCGCCGCAGGTCGAGCGCGAGTATGCGAATGCGACGCGCGATCTCGCGATCGCGCGCGAGAAGTACGAACAGCTGCTCAACCGGCAGATGGACGCCGAGGTCAGTGAAGCTGCCATCGTCGGAGGCCGCGCGGACGAATTCCGGCTGATCCAGTCGCCGATGTTGCCGAGCCTGCCGAGCAAGCCGCAGAGACTCGCGATCCTGCTGATCGGTCTCGTCGCGGCGCTGGCGCTCGGACTCACGTTCACGGTCGCGGCCGAGGCGCTCGATCCGAAGGTGCGTGGAGCGCGCGACGTGCGCGACCTCCTGAACGTGTCGCCGCTCGTGGCGATTCCCACCATCCGCAATTCGCGCTCGCGGCGCAAGAGCGCGTGGCGCTTCGCCGCGGCCAGCGCGAGCGGAGTCGTCGGCGTGTGGATCGTGTTCAACGCGATAAAGAATTTCATTTGAGATTTCCCCAAGGCCCAAACAGCGAGATCACCATGGGTACACCGATCGAAGACGCCATCCGCCGCAATTTCACCGGCAGTGCGCCCGTCGCGGAGCGACAGATACCCGGATCCGAACGCCCGAACGCGATCGAATCGGCGAACCTGCGCCAGCGTCCGAGGCGCATGAGCGCGCAGCCCGCCGAGGTTCAGCAGGCGCGCCGCTTCCGTACCGCGAGCGTCGACGCACGCGCGATGGAGCGGCAGTGCGTGCTGCCCGCCGTCTCGGATACGGCGGCGTTGCGTGCCTTCAAGATCCTGCGCACGCGCGTGCTGCGGCGGCTCGACATGCACAAGTGGAGCTCGATCGCGGTGTCGGGCATGTCCGTGGGCGAGGGCAAGACGCTGACCGCGATCAATCTCGCGCTCGCGCTCTCGCAGGACGTGAACACCTGGGTATTCCTGGTCGATCTCGATCTGCAGCGGCCGCAGGTGGCTAACTACCTCGGCATGAGCTTCGAGAAAGGCCTGTCGGACTACCTGCTCGGCAAGGCCGAGCTCGACGAGGTGGTCTACAACCTGCAGTCCGAGCGGCTCGGCGTCATCCCGAACGCGCGCGCGTTCCAGCATTCGTCCGAGTTCTTGAACAGTCCGCGCATGTCGGAGTTCACCGCGGCGCTCGAGCGCGAGGTGCCGCGCCGCATCGTGATATTCGACATGCCGCCGCTGCTCGCCTCGGACGACGTGCTCGCGTTCGCGCCGCAGTTCGATTCGCTGCTGCTCGTGGTATCCGAGGGGAAGAGCGGCCGCGCCATGTTGCGCGGCGCGAAGGAGATCCTCGCCGAGATGAACCTGCTCGGCGTGGCGCTCAACCGCTCCAAGGAACGCAACGAAAGTGCTTACTACTGACGGCGCGGCGACGGGCTCGCCGGAAATCTCCGCCCGCGGCGCGGCGCCGTTCATCGACGGCGCCGCCGGTGAAGTCGAGATCGACGAACTCGAGTCTCGTCCGCGGGTGGTGAAACCCAAACGCATCAGCGTGTTCGGCCTCGGCTACGTCGGGGCCATATCGCTGGCCTGCCTGGCGCGCGACGGGCACAAGGTCGTCGGGTGCGACATCGACCCGACGAAACTCGACCTGATCCGCGCCCGCAAGTCGCCGATCCTCGAGGAGGGAATCCAGGAGCTCATGCGCGACGTGGTCGATTCGGGCCGGGTCTCGGTGACCGACGACGCGGCGCGCGCGATCGCCGACACGGATCTGTCGTTCGTCTGCGTCGGGACGCCGTCGGCGGCGAACGGCAGCCAGAATCTCACGGCGATCCTGCGGCTGACCGAGCAGATGGGAAAGGCGCTGCGTGAAAAGCGCGACTTCCACACGATCGTGATCCGCTCGACGGTGCAGCCGGGAACGACCGAGGAGAAGATAGAGCCGCTGCTCGAACAGTCGAGCGGGAAGAAGTCGGGACGCGACTTCGGCCTGTGTTTCCAGCCCGAGTTCCTGCGCGAGGGATCCTCGATCCGCGACTACGATCATCCGCCCTACACGATCGTCGGCGGCACCTGCGAGGCGGCGAACGAGGCCGTGCGCGAGGTGTTCGCGCACCTGCCGGTGCGCTTCCTCGTCACCGACGTGCGCGTGGCCGAGGCGCTCAAGATGAGCTGCAATGCCTTCCATGCGCTCAAGATCACGTTCGCGAACGAGATCGGCCGCATCTCGCAGGCGCTCGACATCGACCCGCACGAGGTGATGCGGCTGGTGTGCGCCGATACGCAGCTCAACATCTCGCCGGCGTACCTGAAGCCGGGCTTCGCGTTCGGTGGATCGTGCCTGCCGAAAGACCTCCGGGCGCTCACCACGATAGCGAAGCGGCACGACATCGAAGTGCCGATGCTTTCGAGCCTGCTGCCGAGCAACCGCGTGCACATCGAACACGCGGTTGCGCAGATCCTCGAGCTCGGCCGCCCGCGCATCGGCATGCTGGGCCTGTCGTTCAAGACCGGCACCGACGACCTGCGCGAGAGTCCGCTCGTGCTCGTCGCCAAGCAGTTGATAGGCGAGGGCTGCGAGCTGCGCATCTACGATCCCGAGGTGCACATGTCGCGCCTGCTCGGCGCGAACCGCAGCTACATCGAGTCGCACATACCGCACCTCGCGACGCTGCTGCGCGCGAACATCGGCGACATGATCGATCCGTCCCAGGTCATCCTCGTCGGGCTGCAGCAACCCGCGCTCAACGAGGCATTGGCCGCGCGCGTGCGCGAGGACCAGATCGTGCTCGATTTCGTGAACCTGCCGAACCGCGCGGACCTGCGCGGCGGGTACGAGGGCATCTGCTGGTAGTTTGAAGACGGTGCCTGGCACGGAAAACCCGGGAGAAGCGGCGGGAGGCATGCACCGGGTGTGACGGTCTCCCCGATTCTCCCGGGTTTTCCGTGCCAGGCACCGTCTTCCAACGCTATCATCGCTCCCGGTCCAGGGAGGTCCGATGAAATCTCTTTTGTCGACGATCGCGTTCGTGATCGTCTGCTACGTCGTGTACAAGCAGAACAGCGAGAGTGCTCCTCCGCTCGTCATCGAATCGCCGATATACGGCGAGATGCGCGCCACCGCGGTCTTCGACGACCGGGAGCTCGAGATGGCGGTGTTCACCCGCGCCAGTAGCCAGGTGGACTGCGAAGCCCGCGTGCGGGTGGACTGGGAGGCGGCGCTCGAGAACTGCGAGTCGTGCAAGCTGCAGGAACCCGTCTGCCGCGACCAGCTCGCGCCGCGCTACGCGCGGCTGTTCGAAGATCGGCCCATTCCGTCTGCCTACCTGAGCGCCACCGCGGGCACTTCCACCGAGCGCGATGGCCGCGTCGTCGTCTACGGGCTGACCGACGAGGAGGGCGCCGCGATGTGCGAGTCGCTGCGCACGATGGTCGAGCAGAAGTACACGGGCACGCTCAAGTGCATCGCGCCCTCGGGGGGCTGAAGACGAAGACGGTGCCAGGCACGGAAAATCCGGGAGAAGGGCGCTTGGCCTGCCGACGGTCCTGACCGACGCTTCTCCCGGATTTTCCGTGCCTGGCACCGTCCGACACCGCGACGGACGCTGGGCCATTTCACATTTCTTCTGGGGGCCCGGTACCGCTCACGCGGTGTAACCATTTGAATTAATTCGATTGTCGCGATCTGCAGACGAGGGAGTCTGCAGGCATTTTTTTTCCAACGCGCTGAAACATTTGCACGCGGAGTCCTAAATCGCCTCCTGTCCAGGACGGGCAGCGACGGAGGATTCCGACAGATGCAAGTCAATGCGCGCAATTTCGTAAGAGCGCTCCTACCCACCGCGGTCATCGTGTTCAGCTACGGCTGCGGTGGTGGCGGTGGCAGCGCCGGCAGTGACGGCGGCTCCGCGAGCAATCCGCCCCCCGCATCGGCGCCGGCTGAAACACCGTCGCCGACTCCGACTCCGACGCCGCAGCCGACCCCCGATCCGACTCCGGATCCCGGCACGACGCCGACTCCGGATCCCGGACCGCCTTCGGCCGGCAACTCCGCGCCCACGATCACGGGCACCGCGGGCACGACGGCCATCGTCGGCGCGCTCTATCAGTTCCAGCCGATCGCGCAAGACGCGGACGGCGACCCGCTGACGTATACGGCCGCGAACCTGCCGCCCTGGGCCACGCTCGATCCGGCCACCGGCCGCATCTCGGGCACGCCCACGGCGAGCGACATCGGCTCCCACGAAGCGATCACGGTGACCGTCGCCGACGGTTCGCTGCAGGCGTCGATCGCGCCGTTCACGATCGTGGTCGCCGACGCGGGCTCTCCCGTCGCCGGTGGCGCCTCCGTGCAGTGGGTAGCGCCGCCGTCGAAGATGGACGGCTCGCCGCTCGACGATCTGGCCGGCTATCGCATTTCGTACGGCCGCACCGCCGACGAGCTCGACAACAGCGTCTACATCGAAGACCCGAACGCGACCTCGTACACGATCGATTCGCTCGAAAGCGGCGTCTGGTACTTCGCCGTCAGCGCCGTGAACGCCAACGGGCTCGAGGGTGCGCCGTCGATCGCCGTCCAGAAGTCGATCTGACCTTTCCGACGACTGTCTTCCGTTTTTCCGAGGGGAATTCCGCAATGAAGCTTGCTAGTGTCCGGACCAAGATGAAGTTGTTAGCGGCCGCAACGGTTTCGCTGGGCGCCATCGCCGCCCAGGCGGTGCCGGTGGTCCAGGGGGGCGCCGGTTTCGGCATCGAGACGCCCGCCGGCCGCGGCGGCACCGTGCACCGCGTGACCAATGTGAACGCGTCGGGGTCGGGTTCGCTGAAGGCCTGCATCGACGCGACGGGCCCGCGCGTGTGCGTGTTCGAAGTGTCGGGCACGATCCGTCTGACGAGCGACCTCATGGTCCGCAACGACAACCTGACGATCGCGGGCCAGACCGCGCCGTCGCCCGGCATCATGCTGCGCGGCGCGGCGCTGCGCATCCAGGCCTCCGACGTGCTCGTCCAGCATCTGCGCATTCGCGTCGGCGACGATGCGAACGGTCCGGATCCGTCCAACCGCGACGCGCTCAAGATCGAAGGCAGCGATTCGCGCCCGGTGCGCAACGTCGTCATCGACCATTGCTCGTTCAGCTGGGCGATCGACGAGATCGCGAGCGTCTGGGGGAACTACGACAACATCACGCTCAGCAACAACATCTTCTCCGAGCCGCTCGACCAGTCGATTCACCCGACCGACGACGGCAACAGCATCGAGCGTCACGGCTACGGCCTGATCCTCGGCAGCAACTCGGGCCAGGGTCGCGTGACGGTCGTGGGCAACCTGTTCGCGCACATCGTCGAGCGCAACCCGCTCTCGCGCGCCCGCAACCTCGTCTTCGTGAACAACGTGGTCTACAACCGCGCCAACATGGACGTCGACCTGCAGAGCGCGAGCGGCCGCCAGACCAACAGCTCGATCGTCGGCAACGTGTTCCTGCGCGGCCCCAACTTCTCGCGCAACACGCGGCCCATCTATATCCGCACGAGCGGCGAATACACGCTTGCCTCGAGCGGCCGCGTGCACCAGGCCGACAACCTGGCGCCGGCGGACGGCTCGCAGCTGCTGCAGTTCACGGGCAGCCAGTTCTCGGGGATGATGGTCACGTCGCCGCCGGTGTGGAACACGGGTCTCACCGCGCGTTCGACCGCGAACAACTCGGTGTACGAGCGCGTGCTGAACTTCGCGGGCGCGCGCCCGGCGGACCGCGACAGCGTCGACCGGCGCGTCGTGAGCTCGGTCCGCAACCGCAACGGCCGCATCATCAATTGCGTGGCGTCGAACGGCACTTCGCGTTGCAATCTCAACGCCGGCGGCTGGCCGACGGTTACGCAGAATACGCGCCGCCTCACGCTGCCCTCGAACGCCAACACCGTGCAGTCGAGTGGCTACACCCATCTCGAGACCTGGCTGCAATCGATGGATGCGGCGATCTGCGGCACGGTGCCGGCGACAAGCCCGTCCGCACCTCTGTCGGTGTCAGTGCAATGATGACGATGTAGGAACCGCAACCACGACGTGTAATCGTCGGGTGGCAGTGAGCGATGAATCAGGCCGGCGTGAACAACGCCGGCCTTTTTTTATTCTCATCGCTCATAAGCATAAGGGACGTGCGACTGCCGATGAGCCACGAGTACCAGTACCCCTACCAGGTCAGTCAGCCCATCATCTTCAAGCGCGGCACGTCCCTGGTGGCGCCGGTGTTGTTGTGGCTCATGGACGCGCTGCCGGCCGTGCTGGCCGGCGTGATGTTCTATCCGTTGTGCCGCCTGTTCGGCGTGGACTACGACAAACCCTTCGTGGTGCTGTCGATCCTGGCCGCGATGGCGACGCTCGCGGTGTTGCCGCCACACAATCAGTCGCACCAGATCGTCTCGTCGCGCCTCGAGCTGTCGACGAACCTGCTCCTGCGGTGGGCCGTGCTGGTCGCCGTGCTGCTCGCGCTCGGCTACGTCACCAAGTATTCCGAAACCTACTCCCGGCGGGTGATCGTCACCTGGGTGCTCGTTACGCCGGTTCTGCTGGTCGGCCTCACGCTGCTGCTACAGACCATTACGCGCGCGCTGTTGATGGACGCGACCCATGCGCGGCGCGCGGTCATCGTCGGTTGCACGCAGGCGTCGATGGAGCTCACGCGCCGGCTCGCGCAACACAACGAGCTCGGCATGACCGTCGCCGGCTTCTTCGACGACCGCGGCAGCGATCGCCTCGGGTGCGCGAAACACGCGCAGTTGCTCGGCACGTTCGGCGACGTCGCCTCGTTCGTGAAGACGCGCAACATCGATGTGATCTTCGTCGCGATCCCGCCGGGGCAGGTGAGCCGCATGCGCGAGCTCGTGCATGAGCTCGGCGACACCACCGCGTCCATCTACTACGTGCCGGACATCACGGGCTTCGACGTCATCCAGCAGCGCACCAGCGAGATCCTCGGACTTCCGGTGGTGGCGATGTGCGAGACGCCGTTCCACGGTTACCGCGGCCTGGTGAAACGCCTCATGGACGTCGTGATCGCGAGCATCGGCATCGTGGCGATCTCGCCGTTGCTGCTAGCTATCGGGTTCGCCGTGAGGCGCAGCTCGCCGGGTCCCGTGCTGTTTCGCCAGCGGCGCTACGGCCTCGACGGCCGCGAGATCGACGTCTACAAGTTCCGCACGATGACGGTGTGCGAGAACGGCTCTCACGTAAGCCAGGCCCGGCGCCACGACCGCCGCGTGACACCGGTCGGTCGCGTGCTGCGACGCTGGTCGCTGGACGAGTTGCCGCAGCTCATCAACGTTCTACAGGGCACCATGAGTCTCGTAGGACCCCGCCCACATGCGGTTGCTCACAACGAGGAATACCGCAAGCTGATCAAACGGTACATGGTTAGACACAAGGTCCTGCCGGGCATCACGGGTCTTGCGCAAGTGCGCGGATGTCGCGGCGAGACCGCACGGGTCGAAGACATGGAAAGGCGCGTGCTGTTCGATCTCGAATACATGCGCACCTGGTCACCGCTTCTGGACCTGCAGATCCTCCTGGCCACGGTGGTCACCGTGATCAAGACGGATCGGGCTTACTGACCGTGTACACGGCGGACTCGGAAAAAGGGGATTTGTCTGGCGACTTTGCTCGGAATCGCGTCGTTCTTCCTGCTCACGACGGAAGTCCTGCGCTGGGATCTCACGATCACCACGGGCCTCTCGGCCAAGAATCTCGTCATCTACATGCTCGCGACCTTCCTCGCGCTGCGCATGGTCATGGCGCGCAGCTCGGTGATGGCGGCCGGCCCGATGCAGGGCGCGTTCATCATCCAGATCGGCTACGCGATCGTCACCTGGCTCATCGCCGCGCTCGTCGTCGAATACCAGGGTTATGACCTGGTCGCGAGCGGCATCAAGCTGAAGAGCCACCTGATCGACTACTTCATCTTCTTCCTCGTATTCCTGTTCGGGGTGCACACGATCGAGGACGGGCTGAAGGTCATCAAGTGGATCCTCGCGGGCGCCATCTTCGCCAACCTCGGCACCGTCCTCGACAACGCCGGCATCATCAATCTCGGTTTCACGGAACGCCTGGACGGCCGTACGCAGGGCGCCATCGGCGAATCCAACCAGTACGCCGCCTACATCATCCTGCTGCTGCCCGGGCTGATCGCCGCCGCGGTCGCCTCGCATGGCATGCGGCGTTTCTTCTGGTCCTGTGGTGCGATCGTGTCGGTCATGGCGCTCGTCGGCACGGCCTCGCGCGGCGGATTCGTCGGCGTCGTCTTCGCCTGCGCGGTCGGCGCCTATCTATATCGGCAGGTGATCTCCTACAGCCGCGTGTTCGGCTGGGCGTCGGCGGCACTGGTCGCGCTCGTCGTCGCGCTGGCCTTCTCGGACTACGGCGGATTGCTCACCGAACGCGTCTTCGGCCAGACGGGCAACATCGACATCAGCGTGGCGAGTTCCGGTCGCAGCGAGATCTGGGCCACGCTGATCCACGCGATGTACGAGGCGCCGATCACGTTCATCACGGGTTTCGGCTGGAACGTGTATTGGTCGATGCCGTTCAACTACTCGCCGCACAATCACTACCTCGCGTTGTGGTTCAACCTCGGGCTGGTCGGCCTCGCCACCGGCTGTTACCTGCTGTTCTCGCCGATCGCGCGCGCGCTGCGCGCCAGCATGCTCGCCGAACAGCCGGCGCGCGGGCAGCTCATGGCATTCGTGTTCGGCGGACTCGCGATCAGTTGCGCCGTGTTCTTCGTGGATCTGCACACTCCCTGGATCTACTTCTGGATGTACACCGGCGTCGTCATGCGCGTGGTGTTGTGCGTGCAGGAGTCGCCGGCCGTCGCGCCGGAACCCGAACGCGGTCCGCGCGGGCGTCCGATACAAACCGATCCGTACGGCTGGGCCGCGGGTGCGAGGCGGCGCGCATGAGCGTCCGGAAGATCTGCATCGTGGGCCTCGATTCGTACGGCATGTTGTCCGGGAACGGCGACCTGCAGCACGGCGGCGGCGAGTCCGTGCAACACGTGCTGCTCGCGCGTGCCTGGCGCGACCTCGGCTACGACGTGTCGATCATCGTGCACGACGAAGGGCAGGGCCCGACTCGCGTCCACGACGGCATCACCGCCATCGCAGCGCATCGGCGCGAGGCAGGCATCCCCGGGTTTCGCTTCATTCATCCGCGCGCGACGCGGGTGGTCGGCGCGATGGCCGATGCGGACGCGGACGTCTACTACCAGTCGCCCGCCGGCGCCTTTACCGGCTTCACGGCCTGGTTCTGTCGCACCGCCAAGCGTCGCTTCGTGTTCCGCGTGGCCTCGGACAGCGACTGCGAGAAGGTCCACGCGCGCATCCGTTTCTGGCGCGATCGCAAGCTTTACGACTTCGGACTGCGGCGCGCCGACGTGCGCGCGGCGCAGACGGAATCCCAGGCGCAGATGCTGCGCAAGAACCACGGCCTCGACAGCAGCGTGGTCAACATGATCGTCGAGCAGCCGAAGCCGACGAGCGATGCGAAGAAGGACATCGACGTCCTGTGGCTGTGCAATTTGCGGCGGCTCAAGCGCCCCGAGCTCGCGCTCGAACTCGCGCGCCATCTGCCGAAGCTCAATTTCACGCTCGCCGGTGGACCGATGCCGGGCGGCAAGACCTATTACGACGACGTGGCCGCGGCCGCGGCGCGCCTGCCGAACGTGACGATGCTGGGTCCGGTGCGTTACACCGACACGGCCGCGCTCTTCGATCGCGCGAAGGTTTTCCTCAATACCTCGAGCGTCGAAGGATTTCCCAACACCTTCCTGCAGGCATGGATCCGCGGCGTTCCCGTGGTGAGCTTCTTCGACCCCGACGGCCTCGTGCGCCGGATGCAGTTGGGCCGTGTCGCGACCTCGGTCGACGAGATGCGCGACGCGCTGCGCGAGTTGCTCGAGGTCGACGGCTACCGGGAACACATCGGCCAGCAGGCGCGCGAGTTCGCGCGCCGCGAATACACCACGGG
The DNA here is from genome assembly GCA_023423065.1 of Pseudomonadota bacterium. Lineage (GTDB taxonomy): Bacteria > Pseudomonadota > Gammaproteobacteria > Steroidobacterales > Steroidobacteraceae > CADEED01. The sequence continues at coordinate 51,405 of JAFAGC010000060.1, read as the reverse complement.
CGTGGCCACCCGCTATCTCGAACTACTGGAACGTGAACCCAGGCGTCTCAGGCTCGACGCCGCCGATGAAGGAGTCGCTCCATGACGATACCCGCTTGCGCCACCGCGCATCTGTCCGCGCTCGAAGGGGAAGGCAGGATGTCCGAGACCGCCTCGACGAACACGTCCACCGACGTGTTGTTCGTGGTGAACAACCTCGGTATCGGCGGCTCCGAACGCAAGATCGTGAGGCTTGCGAACCGGCTCAAGGACGAGGGAGTCAACGTCCAGCTGGCCTGTCTCAACGGTCCGTTCACGATCGAGCAGGGCATCCGGCGCGACGTGCCGCTGCGCAAGCTCGAGCGCGCGGGAAAGTTCTCGCTTCGCGCGCTGTGGAAGCTGCGCCAGATGATCCTGCAGGAGCGGCCCGCGACGGTCATCGCGGTGAATCTGTACCAGGCGCTGTACGTCACGCTCGCGACACGCTTCGTCGGCTACCGGCCGCGCACCGTGGCGCTGGTGAACACTTCGACTTTCCGCGGCCACCGGGCGGTGAAGCGCCTGTACCAGTTCGTGCTGGCGCGTTTCGACGTGACCGTGCATGGCTGCGAAGCGCAGCGGGCATTCTGGTTCAAGACGAATTGCGCGGCGTGGAAGAAGTCCACCGTCATATACAACGGCGTCGACGCCGACCACTTCGAGTTCACGCGTTCCTTCGAGGCAGCCAAACGCCTGCGCGCGCGACTCGGGCTCAAGCCCGACTCGCTGCTGTTCGGCACGGTGGGCCGGCTCGCGCCCGAGAAGAATCAGGAAGTGCTGCTCACGACGTTGCGACGCCTGCGCGTGGCGCGCGTCGATGCGCATCTCGTGCTCGCCGGTGGCGGCGCGCTGCGCCAGCACCTCATGCGGCGGGCGGTCGCGCTCGAAGTCGCCGATCGCGTGCACTTCATCGGCGAGATCGAAGACGTCCGTCCGACGCTCGCGGCGCTCGACATCTTCGTGTTGCCCTCGGTTGCGGTCGAATCGTTTTCGAACGCGGCCCTCGAGGCCATGGCGATGGGCCGGCCGGTGATCCTCTCGAACATCGGCGGCGCGCGCGAAATGATCAACGACGGCGTCGAGGGCTATGTCGTCTCGCCGACCGAGCTCGCGGCGCGCTTGCCGGCGCTGATCGCCGCGTTGTACTCGGACAAGCGCAAGCGCATGCAGATGGGCGCCGCCGCCCGCAGCCGCGCGGTCAACTGCTTCTCGGTGCCGGCCATGGTCGCCGGGTACCGCGGCGTGATGCATCACGGAGGAGCCGAATGAGCGCGGAGCCGCGCACGGTCAACCGCACACTGATGCCGTTCGCGGCGCGCATGTCCGGGGCCGCGCCGGAAACGCGCGTGCGCGTGCTGCAGCTCGGCCCGGCCCTGAACGTCCACGGCGGCATCACGTCGGTCGAGCAGCTGATCTGCGACTATCTACCGCCGTACGTCTCGATGCGGCACATACCGACCATGGAAGAAGGGACGGTATTCACCAAGGCTTCGGTGTTCGCCCGCGCGCTCCACGAGTTCGGCCGGGCGCTGGAATCGCCCGAACCGACCATCGTGCACATCCACATCGCCTCGCGCGGCAGCACGCTGCGCAAGATCATCCTCGCGGAAATGGCGTTGCGCGCCGGCAAGCCGCTGGTCTTCCACGCGCACGGCTCCGAGTTCGACAAGTTTCATCGCAGCCTGCCCGCGGCGTTGCGCCGGCGGGTGAACGCGACGCTGCAACGGGCGAACGTGTTCATCACGCTGTCGACGCAGTGGCGCGATTTCTACGTCGAGGAGTGCGAGATCTCGCCATCGCAGGTGGTCGTGCTGCCGAACCCGGTGCGCGTGCCGGGAGAACTGCCTCCGCGCGACGACCGCTCGAACGTCCAGTTCCTGCATCTCGGGCGGCTCGGCGAGCGCAAGGGCACATACGACCTCGTGCACGCCTTCGGCGGACTGCCTGAATCGCTGCGCGATCGCGCTCGCCTGGTGCTCGCCGGCGACGGCGACGTCGAAGGTGTCCGCAGACTGGCGGCCGGCATCGGCGAGAACGTCGAGGTGTATTCGTGGATCGACACCGTCGAGCGCGACCGCCTGCTCGGCCAGAGCGACGTGTTCGTGCTGCCGTCGCGCGCCGAGGGCGTGCCGATGGCGCTGCTCGAGGCGATGGCGCACGGACTTCCGTCGATCACCTCGAACGTGGGCGGCATTCCGGACGTGTTCCGGGAGGGCACGGACGGCTCGTACGTGACGCCGGGAAACGTCGAGGAGATCCGCGCCGAGATGGCGCGCATGATCACCGAGCACGATACGCGCCGCGCCGCGGGGCGCTCCGCCTACGACCAGGCGCGCAACTTCGACGTGCACGTCTATGCGCGACGCCTGGCCGAAATCTATCAGCGCATCGCGCCCATCTCGGAAACCCGGGACATCGCATGAGCGCGACCCTCGCATTCGTCGAGCGCATCAAGCGCCACGTCGTCGGCGAGAATTTCGTCCGGCGGAATCCTTTCTATTACGACCGTTCGCGCCGGCTGCTCGATCGCCTGGCATCCGCGGACTTCGAGGAGCGCCGCGCCTGGACGAAGCGTCAGCTCGCGCGCACGTTGCGCCTCGCGCGCTGCACCTCGTACGGAAAGCTCGTGCGCGGCGACGAGAATATCGCGAGCTGGCCGATGCTCAACAAGGAGCTGCTGCGCAATCGCCTGCATGCCTTCACGACGGGCAGCGAGTGGTTCTCGGCGCCGGCGAACACGGGGGGCACGCGCGGCGTGCCGCTCAAGCTCGTGCGCTCTTTCGACGGCGTGGTGTTCGAGCAGGCTTGCATCGACCGCCTCGTGATCGGACTCGGCCTGTGTCCGCGCACCGTGCGCACGGCCGTCCTGCGCGGCGACAACCTGCAGGATCCGCGCGCGCTCGCGTTGCCCGAAGGCGTGAGCGCCAATGGTGGGCGCTCGCGCATCTTCTGCGCGCGCAGCGTCTCGCCGCAGAACGTGGGGCGGCTGGCCGACACGCTCGAGAAATTCGCGCCGCAGCTGTTGTGCGCGTATCCGAACGCGCTCGAGTCCTTGTGTCGCATGCTGATGGAGCAGGGGCGAAAGCTCCGCATCCCGGCCGTACTCACGTCTTCCGAGGTGTTGAACCCGATCGCCTGGGACCTGGCGCGCGAAGTGCTCGGTTGCCGCGTCGTCGATTACTACGGCCAGGCCGAACGCATCGCCTTCGCGCACGCTTCCGAGCCGCGCAACTACCGCTTCCTGCCGGGTTACTCGTACATCGAGTTCCTGCCGTACGAGTCCCAACTACTGAACGGGTCCAACGAACGCCTGTACGAAATCGTCGGCACCTCGTTCTGGAACAACCTCATGCCGCTGGTGCGTTACCGCACGGGCGACCTGATCCGCTTGCCGGCCGAGTGGGGCGAGCGCGAGCTCGAGGAACTCGCCGTCGGCATGCGCTCGTTCCCGGGAATCCTCGGTCGCCAGCAGGAGATCCTCGCGTGTCCGGTCGGCGTGCGCGTGACGGGGCTCGATTCGATGCCCGATCCCGTGGAGCACGTGCTGCGAGTGCAGGTCGTCCAGGAGGCGGTCGATTCGGCCTGCATCCGCGTGGTCCCCGCGCCGGGCTTCAACGATGCCGATGCCGAGCACCTGCTGCGCAACGCGCGCGCCTGCGTACCCGAGGGCGTGAAACTGCGCGTCGAGCTCGCCAACTGGGTCGAGCGCACGGCGCGCGGCAAGGCGCCGCTGGTCGTGCATCGCCCGCCGGTCTACGAGGCGCTGCGTCGCGCGGGCTTCGAACCTCCGCTGGTCGCCGCCTGAGGCCCTCGCCCAAGGACCTCTCATGCAACAACCTGGCTGGTATCTGCGGCGTCTGCGTCGCATGTCGGGCGCCGAGGTGGCCCACCGGGTCGCGCGCCGGGTACGAGCGGTCTCGGCGACGTTCACGCCGCACGAGCTGCCGCCGCGCGACGCGTTCGCTACGGACCTGCGCTTCCTGCCGCCGTTCGTCGCGCTCGCGCCGGACGCGCTGGTCGCCGCGGCGGACCGGGTCCTCGCGGGCCGCTTCTCGTACTTCGAACTCGAGGACTGCGAGCTCGGCGATCCGCCACGTTGGAATCGCGATCCGCTGACGCGCCGCGAATCCGGACAACGGCGCGCGGCGGCGATCGACTATCGGGACGAACGCGAGGTCGGGAACATCAAGTACCTGTGGGAGGCGAACCGCCACCTGCACCTGCCGACGCTGGCCCAGGCCTACGCATTGACCGGCGATGCGCGGTTCGCGCTCGGCGTGAAGCGCCACGTCGACTCGTGGATCGAGCAGTGCCCGCCGGGGCGCGGGCCGAACTGGGTCAGCGCGCTCGAGCTCGGCATCCGGCTCATCAACTGGAGTTTCGCGTGGCAGCTCATCGGTGGCATGCGCAGCCGCCTGTTCGCGGGTGAGTCGGGACAGGCGTTTCGCGAACGCTGGCTGCGTTCGATCTACGAACAGGCGCGCATGGTGTCGGGCAACCTGTCGCGGTTTTCCTCGGCCAACAATCACCTGATCGGGGAAGCCGCGGGCGTCTACGTGGCGGCGTCCACCTGGCCGCTGTGGCCGCAGATGCGCGCCTGGGGCGAGCGCTGCCGCGCGTTGCTCGAGGAGGAATGTCACCGGCAGAACGCGCCCGACGGCGGCAACCGCGAGCAGGCGTTCGCGTACCAGACCTTCGTGCTCGACTTCCTGCTGATCTGCGGACTCGCGGCCCGCGCGCGCGGCGAGGATTTCTCTCCTGTCTACTGGAAGCGGCTCGAGGTGATGACCGACTTCCTGGCGTCGATGTGCCCCGTGTCGGGTTGCCTGCCGATGATCGGCGACGGCGACGACGGTTACGTCGTCAAGCTCGCGCACGAGCCGGGATTCTCGCCGACAGGGTCGCTCATCGCGACCGGCGCCTTGTTGTTCGATCGTCCCGACCTCGCGGTCAAGGCACGCAAGATCGATAGCAAGACGGTCGCGCTGCTCGGCGTGCAGGCGATGCGGCGCTTCGAGCAGCTGCGCGAGACGGGGTGGCACGGGTTCCGGCCGCGCCAGCAGTTCACGGAGTCCGGATACTATCTACTGGGCACGGATTTCGAGACCCCGGACGAGGTGCGCCTGCTCGTCGATGCCGGGCCGCTGGGGTATCTCAGCATCGCGGCGCACGGCCATGCCGATGCGCTTTCGTTCACGCTCAACGTCGGCGACCGCGAGATCCTGGTCGATCCGGGCACGTACGCCTATCACACCGATCCCGCGTGGCGGCGCTACTTCCGCAGCACGCGCGCGCACAACACGATCGAAGTGGACGGGCAGGACCAGTCGAAGCAGGCCGGCAACTTCATGTGGACCGATCATGCGGCCTCGCGCTGCATCGAGTTCGACATTCGTCCCGGCGCGCAGGTGTTCGTCGGCGAGCACGACGGCTACCTGCGGCTCGCGGACCCGGTCCTGCACCGGCGCGAAATCCTGTTCGATTCGCGGCGGCGGGAAATCGAGGTCGTCGACCGGATACGTTGCGAGCGCGAACACGATGTGCGCCGCAGCTGGCATTTCGCCGAGGATTGCGCGGTCGAAACGGTGGGCCAGGAGTTGCACGTGGCCTGCGGCGACGCGCGAGTGATCCTGCAGCCGCTCGAGAACCTGGATCATATCGAGGTGTACCGCGGCGGCAATGCGGAACAGGGCGGCTGGATCTCGCGGCGCTTCGGATGCAAGGTGCCGTGCACGACGGTCGCGTGGCGCTCGGCCATCCGCGGCGCGACGACGCTGCGCACGCGCATCCTGTATTCGAAAGGTGGCCCACGTGGCGTCTGAACCGGTTCAGCCGGAATTCGCGTCGCACCAGGTGGTGACCGCGGAGGTGCCGAGCGCGGAACGTACGCTCACGCTGCGTCACGACGACTGCTTCGCGCTGTTCAACGAGATCGGCGACATCGACGCGGAGGCGCGCAGCGAAGCGGGCCTGTATCGCGGCGGCGTGCGCTACCTGTCGCGATTCACGCTCACGATCGGCGGCCAGCCGCCGTTGCTCCTGTCGGCGAATCCGCGGGACGACAACGTGCTGCTCACGGTCAACCTGACCAATGGCGATTCGCGCGGCGAGGGCGGGCGCATCGTGCTGCCGCGCGGCACCTTGTATGTCACGCGGTCGCGGTTCATCTGGCAGGGCGTGTTCCACGAGTCCATCCGCGTGCGCAACTTCGCGCTCACGACGGTGAACGTCGAGCTGGTGGTCCGTTTTGGCTGCGATTTCGAGAACATCATCGACGTGCGCGCGCAGCGACGCGTGGACGCGGGACGCGCGCGCTTCGAGCGCGTCGAGGAAGACAGCGTGATCCAGGGTTATCGCGGCGCGGACGACATCGTGCGCGAGACGGTGGTCGACTGCCACACGGCGCCGGAAGCGATTTCCGCCGACAGTCTCAGATACCGCCTGCAGATCGGCAGCCGCGGCGAGAAGAACATCTCGCTTGCGATCGGCTGCCGTTCGGTGAACACGCCCGTGCAGATCGCGACGTTCACGCGTTCGCTGGCCTCGGCCGAGGAATATGCGCGGCGCGAAGGTGTCCCCGAGACCCGCATCGAATCGAGCGATCCGCTGCTGAACGCGTGGGTGCAGCGCTCGGCGGCCGACATCAACATGCTGCTCACCACCACCGCGCACGGCCGCGTCCCGGCGGCGGGCCTGCCCTGGCTCGACGCGGCGTTCGGGCGCGACGCGATCGTCACCGCGCTCGAGACATTGTGGGTATGGCCGGACATCGCCCGCAACGTGCTGCGCTATCTCGCGGCCACCCAGTGCACCGATTCCTTCCCGGCGACCGGCGCCGAGCCCGGCAAGATCCTCAACGAGGCGCGCGGCGGCGACATCGCGCCAAACTACTTCGGCGTCGACACGACGCCGCTGTTCGTGCTGCTCGCGGCCGCGTACTTCACGCGCACCGCCGACATCGAATTCATCACCGAGCTGTGGCCGTCGTTGACCGCGGCCTTGTCGTGGATCGACGTGTACGGCGACATCGACGGCGACGGCTTCGTCGAAGCCGCCGCGCGCCCGGGACAGCCGCGGCAGCACGGGTGGAAGAGCTCCCCGGACGCGGTGTTCCACGCGGACGGGCAGGTCGCGCAGGGCGCGCTCGCGCTGTGCGAGGTCCAGGGTTACGTCTACGGCGCGAAACTCGGCGCGGCGCGCATCGCGCGCTCGCTCGGCGAGATGCCGCGCGCCATCGCGCTGGTCGAAGCGGCCCAGGCGCTGCAGGCCCGGTTCAACACGGCGTACTGGTGCGACGACATCGAGACGTTCGCGCTCGCGCTCGACGGCGACAAGCAGGCCTGCCGAGTGCGCACCTCGAACCCGGGGCACTGCCTGTTCTCGGGTATCGCGCACGCCGAGCGCGCGCGCCAGATCATCGCGGGATTCGGGCACGAGCAGCTCTTCTCGGGCTGGGGCGTGCGCACCGTCGCGGAGAGCGAGCTGCGCTTCAACCCGATGGCCTATCACAACGGCGCGATCTGGCCGCACGACAACGCGCTGCTCGCGTACGGCGCGTCACGTTACGACGACAAGGCCTTCGCGCTGCGCATCCTGGTCGCGCAATACGAGGCCGCACGGCATTTCGACCTCATGCGCATGCCGGAGCTGTTCTGCGGTTTCCGGCGCCGCGGGCGCGAGCCGCCGCTGCACCTGCCGGTCGCCTGTTCGCCGCAGTCGGTGGCCGCGGGCTCCACGTACCTGCTCCTGCAGAGCATCCTCGGACTCACGATCGACGCGCTCGACCGGCAGATCGTGCTCGCGCACCCCGTCGTGCCGGAAGGCGTCGACGAAATCCGCGTCAAGAACCTGTCCGTAGGCATGGCGTCGGTCGATTTCACCGTCAGACGACATGCCGGATCCGTGAGCGTCAGCGTCGAACGGCGCGAGGGCAAGCTCGATCTCGTGATTCGGAGCTGAAGGAGGCCGAAGTAGTCTCCGTCCTACACGAGTGCGCGGAGCAGTCTTGAGGGTGAGGGCCGTAGACTCCCGAAGGTTCGCAGGGCAACTCGGCAGGGTCCAAAGGGGCATGGATATATCCGCACGCGGACGCGCGGCGGCGACGCGCAGGCGTTCGCCCGGCGTCGTGAAACAGAAGCGTTCCTCGCCCAATGGGTCCGGGAACGGTCAAGGCGCGCATGCGGATGTCGACCTCAAGCAGCTCCTGCGAGCCCTGCAATCGGTGCGCGACGGAAACTTCGCCGTCCGCCTCCCGGCGGACCAGACCGGCCTCGCCGGCAAGATCGCCGATACCTTCAATGAACTGGTGACCTGCAACGAGCGGCTCGCGTACGAGCTCGAACGCGCCGGAAGTCTCGTCGGCAAGGAAGGCAAGACGCGGGTGCGCGTCACGAGCGAGCGGCGCACCGGTGCGTGGGGCGAGATGGAATCCTCCGTCAACACGCTCATCGACGACCTGCTGTGGCCCACGGCCGAGGTCACCCGCACGATCACCGCCGTCGCCAAGGGCGACCTCACGCAGAACCTGAGGCTCGAGGCGGACGGCCGGCCGCTCAAGGGCGAGTTCCTGCGCGCCGCGACCGTCGTGAACGAGATGATCGCGCAGATGAGCGTATTCACCTCCGAAGTGACCCGCGTGGCGCGCGAGGTCGGCACGGAGGGCAAGCTCGGTGGCCAGGCGCTGGTGCTCGGTGCGAGCGGTGTCTGGAAGGACCTCACGGACAACGTGAACTCGATGGCGTCGAACCTGACCGGCCAGGTGCGAAACATCTCCGAAGTCACCATCGCCGTGGCGAGCGGCGACCTGTCGCGCAAGATCACGGTCGACGTCCGCGGCGAGATCCTGCAGCTCAAGGAGGCCATCAACACGATGGTCGACCAGCTGCGGTCGTTCGCCTCGGAGGTGACGCGCGTCGCGCGCGAGGTGGGCACGGAAGGAAAGCTGGGCGGCCAGGCCATCGTTCCCGGCGTCGCGGGCACGTGGAAGGACCTCACGGACAACGTGAACGCGATGGCGTCGAACCTCACCGGCCAGGTGCGCAACATCGCCGAGGTGACCATCGCGGTCGCCAATGGCGACCTGTCGCGCAAGATCACGGTGGACACGCGCGGCGAGATCCTGCAGCTCAAGGAAGCCATCAACACGATGGTGGATCAGCTGCGTTCCTTCGCGGCCGAGGTGACGCGCGTCGCGCGCGAGGTCGGCACGGAAGGCAAGCTCGGTGGACAGGCCGAAGTGCAGGGCGTGTCGGGTGTGTGGAAGGACCTCACCGACAACGTGAATTCGATGGCGTCGAACCTTACTGACCAGGTCAGAAACATTGCGGAGGTCACGACCGCGGTAGCCAGGGGCGACCTGTCGCGCAAGATCACGGTGGACGTGCGCGGCGAGATCCTGCAGCTCAAGGAAACCATCAACACGATGGTGGACCAGCTCAATGCGTTCGCCGCCGAGGTGACGCGCGTGGCGCGCGAGGTCGGCACCGAAGGCAAGCTCGGTGGCCAGGCGACGGTGACCGGCGTCGCGGGCACGTGGAAGGACCTCACCGATTCCGTGAACGCGATGGCGTCCAACCTCACGGGCCAGGTGCGCAACATCGCCGAAGTGACGACCGCGGTCGCGCGCGGCGACTTGTCGCGCAAGATCACGGTCGAAGTGCGCGGCGAGATCCTGCAGCTCAAGGAAACCATCAACACGATGGTGGACCAGCTCAATTCCTTCGCGGCCGAAGTGACGCGCGTGGCGCGCGAAGTCGGCACGGAAGGCAAACTCGGCGGCCAGGCGAACGTGCGCGACGTGTCGGGCGTGTGGCGCGAGCTCACCGAAAACGTCAACGTCATGGCCAACAACCTGACCGAGCAGGTGCGCGGCATCGTCAAGGTCGTGACCGCGGTCGCGAACGGCGACCTGCGCCAGCGCCTCACCGTCGAATCGAAGGGCGAGGTCGCGGCGCTCGGCGAAACCATCAACTCGATGACCGGCACGCTGGCGCTGTTCGCGGACCAAGTGACTTCGGTGGCGCGCGAGGTCGGCGTGGAAGGCCGGCTCGGCGGGCAGGCGCACGTGCACGGCGCGGCCGGTACCTGGAAGGACCTGGTCGCGAACGTGAACATGCTCGCGGCGAACCTGACGACCCAGGTGCGCGCGATCGCCGAGGTCGCGACCGCCGTGACCAAGGGCGACCTCACGCGTTCGATCCAGGTCGAGGCGCGCGGCGAGGTGTCCGAGCTCAAGGACAACATCAACGCGATGATCCACAACCTCCGTCACACGACGGAGCGCAACACCGAGCAGGACTGGCTCAAGACCAACCTCGCCAAGTTCAGCCGCATGATGCAGGGCCAGCGCGACCTCGTGACGCTGGGCGAAACGCTGCTCTCCGAGTTCGCGCCGCTGGTCAACGCGCACCAGGGCGTGATCTACATCGTCGGTTACGGCGACGGCGAACGTTATCTCGAGCAGTTGGCCAGCTACGCGGACGCGCGCTCCGACGACAAGCCGCGCCGCTACCGCTTCGGCGAAGGTTTCGTGGGCGAGTGCGCGGTGCAGCGCCAGCGCCTGCTGCTGTCGCGCGTGCCGCCCGACAGCGTGCGCGTGAGCTCCGGCCTCGTCGATGCGACACCGCGCAACGTCATCGTGCTGCCGGTGCTGTACGAGGGCGACATCCGCGCGGTCATCGAGCTTGCGTCGCTGTACGAATTCACGGCGCCGCACCTCGCGTTCCTCGAGCAGCTCACCGGGTCCATCGGCGTCGTGCTCAACACGATCGAAGCGACGATGCGCACCGAAGGCCTGCTGAAACAGTCGCAGGAACTCGCGGGCGAGTTGCAGGCGCAGCAGGTCGAGCTGCAGCAGGCCAACGAGGAGATGGCGACCAAGGCGCGGCTGCTCGCCGAGCAGAACGTCGAAGTCGAACGCAAGAACAAGGAAATCGAGCAGGCGCGCGCGGCGCTGGAAGAAAAGGCCGCGGAACTCGCGCTCACGTCCCGTTACAAGACCGAGTTCCTCGCGAACATGTCGCACGAGCTGCGTACGCCGCTCAACAGCATCCTGATTCTCGGCCAGCAGCTCTCGGACAACCCGGAGAAGAACCTCAGTGCGCGCCAGGTGGAATTCGCGAAGACCATCCACGCCGCGGGCACGGACCTGCTGAACCTCATCAGCGACATCCTGGACCTGTCGAAGATCGAGTCGGGCACGGTCACGGTCGAGAGCGAGGATCTCGCGTTCTCGCAACTGCGCGAAACCATCGAGCGCAACTTCCGCCACGAGGCGGAGTCGCGCCATCTCACGTTCACGACCGACTTCGATCCACGCCTCGGCCGCACGATGACCACGGACCCGAAGCGCCTGATGCAGATCATCAAGAACCTGCTCTCCAACGCCATGAAGTTCACGGCGAAGGGCAGCGTGCGGCTGCACGTCGGTCCCGCGATGCTCGGCTGGAGCGCGGATCACCCGGTGCTGTCGCAGGCGAAGACCGTGGTGGAGTTCGCGGTCACGGACACCGGCATCGGCATCTCGCCCGAGAAACAGCGCATCATCTTCGAGGCCTTCCAGCAGGCCGACGCGGGCACGGCGCGCAAGTACGGCGGCACGGGCCTGGGTCTCGCCATCAGCCGCGAGCTCGCGCACCTGCTGGGCGGCGAGATCAAGCTCAAGAGCGCGCCGGGACAGGGCAGTACGTTCGCGCTCTATCTACCGCTCGCCTACCAGGGCGCGGCCTTCGGACGCGGCGGCGGCTCGACCTTCGCCAGGGCGCCGACGCTCGCCGCCTTGCCGCCGCCCGCGTTGCCCGCGCAGGTGGTCGAACGCGTGGAGGACGACCGCGAGTCCATCGCGGAGGGCGACACCACCGTCCTCGTCGTCGAGGACGAGCCCAGCTATGCGCGCATGCTGGTCGAAGGCGCACATGCCCACGGGTTCAAGGTGCTGGTCGCGCAGAACGGTACCGATGCCCTGGCCCTGGCGCGCAAGCACCGGCCGAACGCCGTCACGCTCGACGTGTTCCTGCCCGACATGCTCGGCTGGACCGTGCTGAGCCAGCTCAAGCACGATCCGGCGACGCGTCACATACCCGTGCAGGTGCTCACGATCGAGGAGGAGCGCCAGTACGGACTCGAGCGCGGCGCGTTTTCGTTCATGACCAAGCCCTCGACCACCGAGGGTCTCGAGGGTGTGTTCCGCCGCATCAGCGAGTTCATCGAGCCGCGCACCCGCGAACTGCTCGTGGTCGAGGACGACCCGGCCGAGCAGATGAGCATCGCGGCGCTGGTCGGCGGCGACGACATCAACATCACGACCGCCGACAGCGGCGAACGCGCGCTCGAGCTGCTGCGCTCGCGGCGGTTCGACTGCGTGATTCTCGATCTCAAGCTGCCCGACATCTCGGGGTTCGACCTGCTGTCGGAGATCCAGCTCGACGGAAAGATGCGTGAAGTCCCGATCGTCGTCTTCACCGGACGGGAGATCACCGTCGAGGAAGAGGCGGAGCTGCGGCGTCGCGCGAAGAGCATCGTGCTCAAGGGCGTGCAATCGCCCGAGCGCCTGCTCGACGAAACGGCGTTGTTCCTGCACCGCGTGATCGCGAACCTGCCCCAGAACAAGCAGCGCATGATCGAGAAGCTGCACGAGAGCGACGAGCCGCTGCGCGACCGCAAGGTTCTCGTGGTCGACGACGACGTGCGCAACATCTTCGCGCTCAACAGCCTGCTCGAGCGCCATGGCATGAACGTGATCACGGCGACGAACGGCCAGGACGCGATCCAATTGCTCGACGAGCACCCCGACGTCGCATTGATCCTCACCGACGTCATGATGCCCGAGATGGACGGTTACGAGACGATGCGCCGCATCCGCGAGATCCCGGCGTTCCGCTCGCTGCCCATCATCGCGCTCACCGCGAAGGCGATGCGCGGCGACCGCGAGAAATGCCTGCAGGCGGGCGCGTCCGATTACGTCGCGAAGCCCGTGAATACCGAGCAGTTGTTGGCGCTCGTCCGCATGTGGTTGCAGCCATGAGTTCGACCCCGCAAGTCTTCGAGGAAGGGCACGAAGCCGCGAACATCCTGCTCGTGGACGATCAGCCCGCGCGGCTGCTCACGTACCGCGCGATCCTCGAGCCGCTCGGCCATAACCTCATCGCCGTGAATTCCGGCCTGGAGGCGCTCGAAGCGCTGATGAAGCAGGAGTTCGCGGTCGTGCTGCTCGACGTGAAGATGCCGGGCATGGATGGCTTCGAGACGGCGGCGCTGATCCACGATCATCCGCGCTTCGAGACGATTCCGATCATCTTCGTGACCGGCGTGCACGTCACCGAGTTCGACCGGCTCAAGGGCTACAAGGCCGGGGCGATCGACTACGTCTACATCCCGGTGGTGCCGGAGATCCTGCGCAGCAAGGTCGCGGTGCTGGTCGAGTTGTACCGCAAGCGACGCGAGCTGCAGGGTGTGAACCGCGAGCTCGCCGAATCCAACAAGCGGCTGGCCGAGGCCAACTATGCACTGCAGACCGAGAAGACACGCGAGCTCGAGGCCGTGAACGGCCACCTGCAGCGCGCGAACGAGGAGCTGTCGCGCATCAACGTGTCGCTGGAGACCGAGATCCGCGAGCGCAAGAAGGCCGAGGACTCGCTCAAGGAAGCGGTGACCAAGCGCGACGAATTCCTCGCGATGCTGTCGCACGAGCTGCGCAATCCGCTCTCGCCGCTGCGCAACGCCACGCACCTGCTCATGCAGGGCGAGACCGAGGATCCGAAGATCGTCTGGTCGCGCGGCGTGATCGCGCGCCAGCTCAAACACATGACGCGGCTGGTCGACGACCTGCTCGACGTCTCGCGTATCGCGCGCGGGAAGATCGTGCTCGTCAGCGAACCGGTCGATGTATCGGACGTCGTCGCGGCCGCGGTCGAAACCGTGCAGCCGCTGCTCGAGCAGAAGAAGCAGAATCTGCAGCTCGAGCTCACCAAGCCCGGGTTCAAGGTGCGCGGCGATCCGGTGCGGCTCGCGCAGGTGGTGGGAAACCTGCTGCACAATGCCGCCAAGTACACGGGCGAGAACGGCCAGATCGTCGTAACGACACGCGTCGAAGGGGATCGGGGCGAAATCGTCGTGCGCGACACGGGCGTCGGCATTCCCGCCGGGGCCCTGTCGCACATCTTCGAACTATTCACACAGGTGCCGGGCGAGCGGTCGACCAGCGCCGGGGGACTCGGCATCGGACTCGCGCTCGTGCGCGCGCTGGTGCAATTGCACGGCGGCGAGATCGTCGCGAGCAGTCCCGGCGAGAACCAGGGCAGCGAGTTCATCGTGCGGCTGCCGTTGATGACCGAGGCCGCCACGGCCGATGGAGGGGAAATGAACACGGAAACCACGGCCGCGCATCCGGTGCGCCGAAACATCCTGATCGCGGACGACAACCAGGACGCGCTGGAAAGTCTCGCGCTGATGCTGCGCATGGAAGGTCACGAGGTGTACTGCGCCTCGGACGGCGAGGAGGCCCTCGCGCTCGCCGGCGAGAGGAAACCCGAGATCGTCGTGCTCGACGTTGGCATGCCGAAACTCGACGGCTGCGAAGTCGCGCGGCGCATCCGCGCGGAAAGCTGGGGCCGCGGTGCCGTGCTCGTGGCGCTGACCGGGTGGGGTCAGGATGTCGATCGCGTGCGCTCGCGCGAGGCGGGGTTTGACATGCACCTGGTGAAGCCCGTCGATCCCGCGATGCTGTGCGACATGTTGGTCACCCACTGAAAGGGGCTGACGCCCCGATTCTCACGCCCCCGAAGCGGGGGCGTCCGTGAGGCGCGCTGAGGACAGCGCGGTAAGACGCTTCGATCCAGGCGCAAATGGAGCGGCCGCCGGGTCCGCCGATCTCTACTTCAAATCCCGATCGCGAAAGCCGAACAACCGCTTCTTGTCTTCATCCGTGGGCGGCGGCGCCGAGCTCAGGAGATCCGCGCCGACGGCCGCGCCGCGTTGGACGGCCGGGCGGGCACCCACGGTTTCGAACCAGCGCTTCACGTTGGGGAAGTCCTCGAGTTTCTGGCCCTGCCACTCGTAACGCACCACCCACGGCCAGGCGGCCATGTCGGCGATGGAATATTCGCCCGCGATGAATTCGCTCTTGCCGAGCTGCGTGTCGAGCACCTTGTACAGGCGCGCCACCTCGGCCTGGAAGCGATGCATGGCGTACTCGATTTTCTGCGGCGAGTACTTGAGGAAGTGATGCGCCTGGCCGGCCATGGGGCCGAGGCCGCCGACCTGCCAGTACACCCACTGCAGCACCCGGTACTTGCCCGGAGCGTCGGAAGGCAGGAACCGGCCGGATTTCTCGGCGAGATACTGCAGGATGGCGCCCGATTCGAAGATCGCGAGACCGTCGTCGACAATGGCCGGCATCTTGTTGTTAGGGCTGATCGCCAGGAATTCGGGCCTGAACTGGTCGCCCTTGTTGATGTTGACGGGGATTACCCGATACGGAAGACCCGTTTCTTCGAGCATGATGGTGATCTTCTTGCCGTTGCCGGTCGGCCAGAAATACAGGTCAATCACGAGGGATCTCCGCGTCGGATGTCGGGGAACGGACGCCGGAGTATATTGCGGCGCGCACGGCGGAAATTGACGGGGAGGGAAACGACATGCCTGCAGGGGTGCAACGAAACCCAGACGAGGAGCTGCGCCCGGTGCTCGAACGATTGCTCGCCACACGGCGCGCGAAGGTCGAAGCCACGCAGGGCGGGACTCCCAAGGGCATGCGCGTGCTGTTCACCGGAGCCTCCGGCCGCAACAAGCTGCTGGCCGCGCGCCTGTTCGCGAGCGAGCTCGCCGTCGACCTGTTCGAGATCGACCTGCAGCGCATCGTGAGCAAGTACATCGCCGAGACGGAGAAGAATCTCGATGCGCTGTTCGACGCCGCGAGCGCGTCCGACGCCGTATTGTGGTTCGAGGACTCGGATCACCTGTTCGCCGCACCCGCCAAGGACATCGACGACTCCGGCCGCTTCCCGAACCTGAGCGTCTCGCGCCTTCGTCAACGCCTCGAGAGCTACAACGGCGTCGTGATGTTAGGCACATGCGAACGCGCCGGAGTCGACCCGAAATTCGCCCGCCAGTGCGACGAAGTCGTCGACCTGTAATGGGTGTAATGGGGACATTCCTCGTTTCCTAGCAAACGGGGACAGACCTGATACGATCGCACGCCGTTCAGGCTCGCGACTCTTTCTCTTAGCTCTTAGCCACTCAAGCCGAGGATATTTCGTGCTCGGTTACGAGCGTGCGCGGCGATAGTCGCGTCGGTGCGCACTCGATGAGTCCCGGCGATCACCGCTGTGAGTGCACGGCATGGACGGCGCACATGCGATGGGGCTGGGCGTACGGCGCATCCGGCGTTCGCGCAAGGCACGGAGCCGGCAAGGAGCACCCTCAGCCTGCGCCAGGCGACTCTCACGATTGGCAGAGACAGATAACCCGCCCCCGCGGCCGGCGGGCCATCGCCTGGCGCGTTCAATTGCTGTGGTGCGCCGCGGTATCGAAACCCATCGCGTGGGCGACGGCCATGCCGTCAACGCAGACGCCGTAATCGCCGGGACTCATCGAGCCCGAAATCGAGGTCTGTCCCCTTTTGCTAGGAAACGAGGAATGTCCCCATTACGCGTTCCCATTACCCGTCCCACACCTGTAGTCCGCGCAGCCGACAGGAATGTCAGCCGCCTCCCACCTCGCGTCCGTCCTAAGGCCGGCATAGCCCAAATGCACGACCGGCAATGATGTCTCCACCCCGGCGCAGGTCCCGGGAGGTTTCCGAGGAGATATCGAATGCTTCATTACGCAGTCGTCTTTTTCGTGATCGCGCTCATCGCCGCGATATTCGGCTTCGGTGGCATTGCCGCGGGGGCCGCGGGGATCGCGAAGATCCTGTTCTTCGTGTTCCTGGTGCTTGCGTTAGTCAGTTTCATTGCCAACACGGCCAGGAGATGAGAGGTACCCATGCAGAAATCCAATAGCTTTGTCAGTGCGGTCATGATCGTCGTCAGTCTGGCGATGGCGGCGTGCGCATCCACGCGTACGTCCAAGTCGGCAGGCGAGCAGGTCGACGATTCGGTGACGACGGGACGCGTGAAAGCTGCGCTGATCGCGGACCCGGTGACCAAGGCTCACCAGATCGACGTGGAAACGTTCAAAGGAACCGTTCAGCTCAACGGCTATGTCGACTCCAAGGAAGGCAAGGCTCGCGCAACGACCGTTGCGAAGAACACCACGGGTGTGAAGAGCGTGCAGAACAACCTGTCGGTTCGCTCGGAGGACCGGTCGGGTGGGACGGTCGTCGACGACGCCGCGATCACCACGAAGGTGAAGACGGCGCTCGCCGGGGACCCGCGCACGAAGGCGCACCAGGTGAACGTCGAGACGCACGAGGGCGTCGTGCAACTGTCGGGTTTCGTCGACAACGCGGAGGCGAAGCAGACGGCCGAGCAGCTCGCGCGCAACGTGGATGACGTGAAGAGCGTCGACAACGAGCTCAGCGTCAAGAAGTAGGCCTTTCACCGAGGCTGTCCACAAACGCGAGGCCGGGGTGCATACTCCGGCCTCGTGTTTTTTTTCGGGAGCACACGGTGAAACCCGAGAACCGCATCGAACGCTTCGCCACGCACTGGCAGAAGACGTACACCCACGAGCCTTACTACCGCGCGCGTTATTCCTGGGACGACTTCGAACCCGTCTATCGCTACGCATATCGGGCGTGGGAGGAGAATCCGCTCGCGAGTTTCGACGACGTCGAGGCTCGGCTCGAGGCCGGCTGGGACATCGCGCGCGGGAAATCCAGGCTCGGCTGGCAGGACGCACGGCCGATCGTGCGCGCCACGTGGGGCTGCGCCGAGAAGATACTAAGTAGTTAGGAGTTCCGGGAGGCAACTCCGTCCACCGGCCTCGCGGCCGGCGGACGGGCCACCGGTGGACCCTGGACGCGAAAGGTTTCGAGGGGAGGGGCTCGTCGCGACGCGGGGTCCTCACACCACTGGACCGCACCAGTATGGCGCTCGATGTACCCTAGGGCGTCGGGTGGGAATACCGGCTTGGGGTCGGCCCTTTCCTACAGGGCCTGCGCTGCATTTCCGAGTGTTAGGCCCCGGGCTGCGGTACATTCTGCCCGGCACACCCGAGGAACAAACATGCACGCACCTGCCAAACAACCCGAGTTCGTGTCCGCGGTCGAAAAGGCCGTCGATCCGAGCGTCGAAGAACTGAATCGCATCGTGGCCCAGGCCGAAGAGCTGCTGAGCTCGCTCGGCGACAGTGGCGACGAGGCCGCCGACGCCGTCCGCGCCCGTGTCACGGAGACGCTCGAGCAGGCGAAATCGCGGCTCGCGGCGACGGCGGAAGAGTCCGTCAGGATCGCCGAGTCGTTCGCCGACAAGGCGGACCGGTACGTGCACTCGAACCCCTGGCAGTCGATTGCCCTCGCGGCGCTGCTGGGTAGCGTGCTCACGTTGCTCGTCACCAAGTCCTCGCGTCGCCCGTGATCAGCGCCGCCGGCGACCCCTCCGGCATCGGGCCGGGCAACGATCACAAGGGACCGACCCGCGCGCTCCTGCAGCACCTGTTGAGGATGCTCGAAACGCGCGTCGACGCCGCGCGTATCGCCGCGCAGACCGAGGTCCATGCCGTCCGCAGCCGGCTGCAGCTCAAACTACTCGCCGCGGTGGCACTGATCGTCGCGTTGTGGGCGGCCATCGTGCTGATCGCGGTCGCGTTGCCGCCGCACCTGCGGGTCCCGGTGCTTGCCGGCGTCGTTGCGCTCTTCGTGATCGGCGCCGTCGTGGCCTGGATCATGGGCAGCCGCGAGCGACGGCACGACGAGCCGGGCTCCTTGAGCTGGTTCGTCGACGGGCTCAAACGCGATCTGGAAGTGTTCGGGCGCGCGATGGAACGCGGCGCCGCGCAGGCCACGGCGCGGCCATCCGACGAGCCGCCGCCGGAACAGCCCGTTCCGCCGCCGCCGCAGGAAGGCCAGGGCCCCTCAACGAACCGGAGTCCGCCCAGTGACCTCGCCGCGTGAGCGCGCCCGCCTGCTCGATGCGGAGATGCAGCTACAGCGCTCGTGGCTCGAAATGTCGCTGCGCGATTTCGGCTCGGGCGGTCAAGCCGGAGTCTTCTCCGGTCTGAACCCGCTCAAGATCGGCGTAGGCTTTCTCAAGCACCGCTCGGTGTGGCTGCTCGCGCTCAGCGTACTAGCAAGGATCTATCGTCGACGCGCACACAAGGTGAAGTCATGAATGGAAATCTGAAAGCCGGCTCCGGCAACTTCGCGTACATTTCCGATCTCAACGCGCTGCGCAATCGCGCGCGCGAGCAGATCATGAAAGGCGCCGTGACGCCGAGTTTCCCCGAGGCGGATCGCAAGGCGATCGTGGAATTGCTCAACACCGCGCTCGCCACGGAGATCGTGTGCGTATTGCGCTACAAGCGGCACTACTACGCGACGCATGGAATCCGGGCGAAATTCGTGTCAGCCGAATTCCTCGAACATGCCAACGAGGAGCAGGTCCATGCGGACCAGATCGCGGAGCGCATCGTTCAGCTAGGGGAAGATCCTGATCTGAACCCTGCGACACTGCTGTCGCGCTCGCATTCGGAGTACGATGAGGCGACGTCGTTGAGGGAGATGCTCGAGGCGGACCTGATCGCCGAGCGCATCGCGATCGAGAGTTATCGTGAGATGGTGAATTTCATCGGCACGAAGGATCCGACCTCACGGCGCTTGATGGAGTCGATTCTCGCGCAGGAAGAGGAACACGCCGAAGACCTCGTTGATCTGCTCGAGGATCTGCCCAAGGATTGATCGATCGATTTGCAGCTCTCGATGAGGGGCTTGCGGGGGTTTTGATGGCAGTCGCGAAGAAGTCGGGCGAGCGCCCGGCGACTACGGCGCGCACGCGTGATCTCGAATCGGAAGTCGCGGCGCGAACCGAAGAACTTTCGTCGTTATCGGCACATCTCCAGATGTCGGTGGAAGCGGAGCGCTCCGCGCTCGCCAAGCTGCTGCACGACGAGCTCGGCGGCATGATCACCGCGGCGAAGATGGACATGGCGTGGCTCAACGCGCGTATCGGGAAGGATCTCGACGCGGAGAGTCACGAGAAATTCCAGTCGGTGGTGCAGATGCTCAACCAGGCGATGGTGCTCAAGCGGCGCGTCGTCGAGAACCTGCGGCCGTCGCTGCTCGATCACTTCGGACTCGCGGTGGCGCTGCGCAGCTATTTCGAGGAGCAGTGCAGCCGCGCGGGAATCGAATACGTCGGCACGTTGCCCGAGCAGCCGCTCGAGCTTTCGCCCGAGGAGCAGCTCGTGTTGTTCCGTGTTGCGCAGGACTCGCTCAACAACGTGTTCGCGCGCGGCAGCGCCAAACACGTGGAACTCGTGCTCGAGGCGCAAGACGGTGGCTACCTGATCGAGATCGGCGACGACGGCGACACCACGCATTCGAGCACGGCGCGTACGACGCTGGGCATGCGCCAGCGCATGCAGGGCATCGGGGGAACGTTGGAGATCGAGATCGCGCCCGGGCAGGGCACCCGGGTCAGGGCTTTCGCCCCGCGATCCCCAGCAGGATCGGAATGAGCTGATCGATCTCGCGCATCTTGTCGAGGAAGTGATCGGCGCCGGCCTGCATGCAGCGCTCGCGCACCGTCGGCAGGTCGTAGTTGGTGAGCACGATGATCCACACGTGGCCACCGTCCTTCCCCGCGTCCTTGTTCTTCGCGCGTGCCTGGCGGATGACGCCGATGCCACTGCCGGGCCGCAGCTCCACGTCGACCACGATCACGTCGTAGGGGATCGTATCGAGTTTTTCGACCGCCTCGGATTCGGCGGCCGCGAGCCCCGTCACCTTGAAGGCCGCATGCTGCGAGAGCATGTTTTCGAGCCGCCCGCGCAGCAACGGCGAATCCTCCACGAGGAAGATCCGCAGCGGAGTGCCCGGCACTCCATTCTTGCGCGGTACGTTGCCCGGTGCCGGGCGGGGTACGGAAAACGTCGTCGCCTGGCCCGTTTGCTGCTCGTGCTGCATCAGCCCGTCCATGTCGTCCGTTCAGTCGAACAAACTATTGAACGAGGTTATTTCGCAGCGCATAGGTGGTGATGTCGGCGTTACTCTTCATGGACATCTTCTCGAGGATGCGGCTTCGGTAGGTGCTGACCGTCTTCACGCTCAGGAAAAGACGACTCGCGATCTCCGACACCGATTCGCCTTGCGCGAGCTTGCAGAAGATCTGGAACTCGCGTTCGGAGAGGATGCTGTGAAGCGGCGCGTTCGGATCGCCGCGCACGCCCGCCACGAGCAGGTCCGCGAGATCGGGACCCACGTAACGGCCGCCGCGCGCCACGGTGCGGATCGCGCGGAACAGCTCGGATTCTTCCGTGCCCTTGCCGACGAAGCCGCTCGCGCCGCCGCGCAACACGTTCAGGCCGTACTGCGCTTCGGGGAATGCGCTCAGGATGAGCACTCCCACCGATTCGTAGTGCGCCTTGGCGTGTTTGAGCACGTCGAGGCCGGACACGTCGGGAAGCGATAGATCCAGCAGCAACACTTCGATCGTGTGCTGACGGAGCTGCTCCATCGCTTCACGGCCCGAACCTGCTTCGGCCACCACGGCCAGGTCCGGTTGCCCGTTGATCATCGTTCGTAGGCCGGCACGGACGACCTGGTGGTCATCCACGATCATGACTCTGGTGCGATTCATGGGCCGGGATGTCTCCACAACCTGTTGTGTTCTCTCGTGCATGGGCCGAAGAATACATTTGTCGGAACCCGCACCTGTCCGGTGTTCCGGCGGTACCGGCGTCAGCGCAATCCTACACCCCTCGGGCTCAGCCGACAGCGCGCGACCGGGTCGGCGCGGCGCTGGCGTGGTCGTAGAGGTCCTGCGCGTGCGCCCAATTCACGACGTTCCAGAACGCCTCGATGAATTCGGGGCGTCGGTTCTGATACTTGAGGTAATAGGCGTGCTCCCAGACGTCGAGGATCAGGACGCAGGTGCGCTCGCCCGGCTTGAGCACCTCGTGATCCTTGAGCGACACGATGTCGAGCTGGCGCGTCACATGTTCGAAGGACAGCGCGGTCCAGCCGTTCGAGAACTGTTTCGCCGCGGTCTCGGAAAACCGCTTGCGGAAATTGTCGAAGGAGCCGAAGCGGCGCTGGAGCGCATCGCCGAGCGCGCCGCCGGGGCTTTGTCCGGCCGCGGGCGCGAGGCAGTTCCAGAAGATGTCGTGATTGAGATGTCCGCCGCCGTTGTTCCGCACCGGCGTCTGGACCGCCGCGGGTAGTTTGGCCACGTCGCGCAGCAGCGTGATCAGCGGGCGCGCATGCAGCGTGCGTTCCGGCTCGATCGCCTCGTTGAGCTTGTCGACGTAGGCCTGGTGATGCTTGTCGTGATGCACGCGCATGGTCTGCGCGTCGATGTACGGCTCGAGCGCCTCGTAGGGGTACGGCAGCTCGGGTAGCGAGAAGGGGAAGGTCTGTTGAGAGACATCGGTTGCCACGGTCGTCTCCTCGATGGCGTTCAGGATTCCTTGGGGGTTTTGCGGGAAAGGATGCGCCCGTCGCGCGGCGCGGCGAGTCGCCGTACTTCTTCGCCGCCGGTCAGATTGCTCCGTCGTCGTGGCCGGCCGACGTTGCGCGCGCGCCGCGTCTTCGATCGCTGCCGACGGACAATCGCGCGGAATCGCGCCGACGGACGCTCCCCACAGCGAGGCGTGGCGCTTCCCGGGTGTTGCGCCGCGACGGGCGCAGTAGTTTGCGCGCGTCACAACAGGCTCGAGGACCAACTCATGAAATGCAAGCTCGCAATGTTGCTCGCGACATTCGCCCTGGCCGCGCTCGCTCCGGCGGCGTACGCGGACAATCCGGAAGGTTTCTATGCCGGCGCCGGTGTGGGGCGATTCAACGCGCAGATCGACGACGTCCAGGCGGTGGGACCGGCGGTCGACGACTGGGACGAGAACGATACGGCGTACAAGGTGTTCGGTGGCTGGCGCTTCAACGAAATCGTCGCGTTCGAAGTCGCGTACATCAACCTGGGTGAACCGTCGGGCGAAGTGGTGCCGGGTTTCAATCTGGACGCATCGGTGGATGGGTTCGCGCCATATGTGGTCGCGACGATTCCGCTCGGGCTGTTCGAGGTCTACGGCCGACTGGGGTATTACTTCTACGACGCCAACCTCGGCACTGAAACGGTCGCCGGCGGGCGGGTCGAATTCGACGAGGAGTCCGAGGACTTCGTCTACGGCGCGGGAGTCGGTCTCGACCTGCTCGACCACATCAACGTGCGGCTGGAATACGAGCGGTTCGACCTGCAGGGCCTGGACGACACCGACGCGATCTGGCTGACCGGCGCGTGGCGCTTCTGACCCGATAGTGACGCGCCCATGGCGGGGCGCGGCGTGCGATCACGGGTGGGCTGTGCCGCCCGTGGTCGCGCGCTTGTCCCGGATCGCGTCGAGCAGTAGTTCGAAGTCGCCGCTTTTCGGGACGTACGCGTCGGCGCCCGCCGCGAGCGTGTGGCGGATCATCTCCGGGTGCGCATGCCCCGAGAACACCACGATGGTTATCTTGCTGCCGTTGCCGCGCACGGTCTTGAGGACATCGATGCTCGAGCGGCCCTGTAGTTCGAGATCGAGCACCAGCACGTCGGCCTTCTGTTCGGTGGTGCTCGCGATGACGGTGTCGACGTCGTTCGCGGTTCCCACGCAACGCAGGTCGGGCTCCGCGGATACGAGAGTGACCAGGAGGTCACGCAGATCATCGTTGTCTTCGGCGATGAGGACTCGCAGGGGTGGGGCGTTCATATGATGCGTATGACCCGGACAGGCAGCCTTTCGATACGCGAGGGACGCGTATTGTGAAGCAAACCGGCGGACGAAACGAGCCGAACTAGAGAATGTGCTCGGGACCGCGTTCGGGCCTGTCGTCGAGCGACGACGAATAGTGGTCGTGGCGCAGGGAATCGATCACCGCGCGCAGCTCCAGCAGCCGATCCAGCTTGAACTGGTCGAACTCGGCCGCGGAAATGCCGGCCGCGGACAGCTCGCGGAACGTGCGCCGGCCGTCTTCGAGTCTCATGGGTCGCATCAGTGGCATGGGCTCAGTGTGCCGCAGCAATCGGGTCCGCGAAGTTTCGCCGGGACTGAAAGTCGCGTAGGACTTGGCCGCAGCGCACGATTTCGTGGGTCTTTTTCGGTTCAAATCGTCGCGACACGGAGGTGCGGCGATGAAACAGCGTGCGAAAGCGAAAGCGAAAGCGAAATCGAAAGCGAAAGCGAAATCGAAAGCGAAGGCCGGGATGAAAACGGCGTCCCGGTCGACGTCCGGGGCGAAGACGGCCAGGTCCGGCTCGCGGGTCCAGGGTGAAGGCGATTACGAAGCCGCGCGTCGGTATCGCGATCGCACGCGGAAATACCTGGAGAACAATGACGTCGAAAAGGCGGCGCGGCGCGCGGGACCTCGAACACGCGCCGAAGCGCACAGTCTCCTGGCGGCCGAATCCGCGGGAAAGCAGCGCGCCAAGGGGTTGGGCGTCGGGAAGCGATTCAGGCGACTCGAGTCGCCACGCGTGGAGCCGTCCACGCGCGGCCGGACTTCACGGCACTAGGCGAAGAACCTGCGCAGCGCCTGGTAAGTGGCCTCGGGTGCTTCCTCGGCGAGCATGTGACCGCTATCGATGTCTTCGCCGCGCACGTCGTTCGCCCATTCCTTCCAGATGCCCACGGGGTCATACCACTTCGGGATGACGCCCCTGGCGCCCCACAACACCAGCGTGGGGCATTCGATCTTGCGGGTGCCGCGATCGGCCTGGTCCTGCTGGAAATCGACACTCACCGCCGCGCGATAGTCCTCGCACATGGCGTGGATGGCCGCCGGATCGCGCGCGTTCTGCAGGAAGTCCTCGAAGGCCTCGTGATCCGAGAAGGCCTGTCCATGACGGAATAGCAGTGCGACCGGATCGGCGCTGAGTACACGCTCGGGCAGCGGATGCGGTTGCGCGAGGAAGAACCAGTGCCAGTAACCCATGCCGAACTTCCAGTCCGCGCGGCGCAGGGTGTCGCCGGTGGGTACGATGTCGAGCACGGCCAGTTTGGTGACCGCGGCCGGCGAATCGAGCGCCAGTCGATAGGCACAGCGGCCGCCGCGGTCGTGTCCGGCGACGTGGAACTTGTCGAAGCCCAGCTGCTTCATGACTTCGAGCTGGTCGCGCGCCATCGCGCGCTTGGAATACGTTTCGTGATTCGCGGAGGACTCGGGCTTGCTGCTGCCGCCGTAACCGCGCAGGTCCGGACAAACTACCGTGTAGTGCTCGGCCAGGCGGGGCGCCACCTTCGACCACATCGCGTGAGTCTGCGGAAAGCCGTGCAGCAACAGCAGCGGCGGACCGGAGCCGCCCATGCGCAGGCGAATGGTGACCTCGTCGGTCTCGACGTGCTTCAGCGTGAACCCATCAAACACGGCAGCCTCGGTGGTGGCTCAGTTGCGCGTGGCGAGTACCTGGAAGCGCCGTGCGACGCGTTCCCCCTCGTCATCCACGAGCGTGAGTATGTGCTCGCCCGGGTCCATGTCCAACGATTGCCGGTGAAAAGTGTGCGTTTCGCCAAGGTATCGGTCGTCGAGATGCCAGTAGATGCGGGCATCCCGGCGTCGGTGGACGGCCTCGAAAACGGTTCTGCCGCGCGTGCCGTCCAGTTCGTCCGGGATCAGTACGCTGGCGTTCTTGTCTGGATAGATCAGCGCGAGCGCGGGCGTGCTGCCTCTACCCCGGCCCTGACAATCCGCGCGCAATGCCGGCAGGGGCCGGTATTCGGCATGACCACGGCGGTACCAATATTCCTCGGCCGGCGGGAGCACGAACCAGTTGGCGTGGATCATTCGAGAGGGGGACTCGCAGCTGCCGTCGACTCGCTGATTCCTCGCATCGAGGTGCACGCGCAGGTTGTGAGGGCTGAGCAGCGCGAAGTGGCTCTCCTTCGGCATCCAGATGCGATCCGGGTTGCATTGTCCCGTGGCTAGATAGCCGTCGTTCGCGCACACATCCATCTGCTCGAGGGCATGGGTCGGCACGTCGAGCCAGCGGGTCGACGGCAGGTTGTTGAACAGCGCGAACAACAGCGGCGCGGCCATGGTCGAGCCCGTGAGTCCCGGGCGGCCTTCACCCGTCGCGTTGCCCACCCACACGCCAATCGTGTGACGGCGGGTCGTGCCGACGGCCCAGCCGTCGCGCAGTCCCCAGCTCGTGCCGGTCTTCCACGCGATGGCGCGGCTCGTCGCGAAATTTTTCCAGTGGCTCTCCTCGCCCGGACGCGGCACCTCCAACAAGGTATCGAGTGTGAGCCAGGCCGCGCCGGTCGAGATCGCCGAGGGGCCGCGGTCGGAAGAGGGCACGTCGCGCAATGCCGTGAGCGTGCGGAAACGCGGCGTCGGGTCCGCAAGCCCCGCGCGCGCGATGTGCGTGAGGCCCGCGTACATCGAGGTGATGTCCCAGAGATTACCCTCCGCGCCGCCGAGGATGAGCGTGAGACCGTAGTCGTCGGCGGGCCGCGTGAGCGTGGTCATGCCCGCGTCGCGCAGCACGTCCGCGAAGCGCGCGATGCCGTAGGTCTTGAGCATGCGCACGGCTGGAATATTGAGCGAGTGCGCGAGCGCCTCGTCCGCACGCACCGCGCCGCGATACTGGCGATCGAAGTTCTCCGGCGTGAACCCCTCGTAATGCGTCGGCACGTCCGGCAGCAGCATGCGCGGCGTGAGCGATCCATCGTCGAGCATCGCCGCAAAGAGCATCGGCTTGAGAATGCTCCCCGTACTGCGCGCCCGCCGGACAATGTCAACGAAATGGGGAACGAAATGGGGACATTCCCCGTTTCCTAGCAAACGGGGACAGACCTGCCCGTTGCCGACATACGCGAGCACTTCGAACGTCGTGTTGTCGACGATCAAGGCGGCGGCGTTGTTGACATTCTGCCGAGCGAGATGGGCGGTGTGTTCCTGGACCAGGTGCGTCGCCTCGGCCTGCAGTTGCGCATCGAGCGTCGTGACGAGGCGGTGCCGGTCGGGATACTGCGCGCGCAGCGTCTCGAGCAAGTGCGGCGCGAGATCCGGCAGGTCGTGCGGCGCCGCGGTGAGCGGTTCGCTCAGCGCCAGCTCGAGATCGAGCGCAGAGAGATCGCCGGCCGCATGCAGCTTGCGCAGCACGAAGTCGCGCTTGGTCCTGAGCCGCTCGCGATTGCGTTTGAGATGGACCAGCGACGGGTTGTTAGGCAGCACGGCGAGAGTCGCAGCTTCGGCCCACGACAGCGCCGCCGCGTCGCGTCCGAAGTAACGCCACGCCGCGGCCTCCAGGCCCACCACGTTGCCGCCAAACGGGGCGTGCGCGGCGTAGAAATTCAGGATCTCGTCCTTGTCGTAAGCCGTTTCGAGCCGCAGCGCGAGCAGGGACTCCATGATCTTGGCGCCGAGCGTGCGGCCCCCGTCGCCGTGGGTCCCCGCCCGCGCGAGCCGGGCAAGCTGCATCGTGATCGTGCTGCCGCCGCTCACGACGCGCCCGTGCCGCAGGTTCAGCTTCATCGCCCGCGCCACCGCGAGTGCGTCCACGCCGAGGTGGTCCTCGAAGCGCTTGTCCTCGAACACGATCAGCGCGCGCCGGAATTTCTCCGGCACCGTGTCGCGCGCCGGGAAGCGCCACTGGCCGTCGGATGCGATGCGTGCGCCGAGCATCGTGCCGTCGCGCGCCTCGAGCACGTACGACAGCGGCTGGTCGAACAGCGTTTTCGGCAGCATCCCCCAGAACGCCACGCCTGCCGCCGCGCACGCGACGAGCGCCGCGGCCACGATCCTTCGCAGCCGGCGCCAGGCGGGGGAGACGATGAAGGCGACCATGCTCATGCGCGCGCGCTCATGCTCCCGGGTTCGTGTTGGGGCTCATGCTGCCGCTCACTTCCGTGGCACCACCTCGACCCACTGTCCCGCGAGCCGCGCCTGCTGCGTGGCGTCGTACATCGCCTCCGCCGACAACCCGGGTAGATAGTAGCGACCCAGGTAGGCGGCATTCAGCCGCGTGCGGAACGTGATCGTGTCTCCGGCGCGCAGCGAGAAGTACTGCATCACGCGGTCGTCGCGAATGTCGACATACTCGGCCGCCTTGTTCGTCGCATCCGCCGAGCCATCCGGCCCCCACCACCAGGACGTGCGGCGCGGCTGCGCCGAAGTCACCGTGCCGAGCGGATCGCCCCCGTCCATGCGTTCGTTGCGGATCTCCCAGCCGGCGGGCACCAGTTGCGTCAACGCGATGTTCGTCAGGCGCCGCGAGCTCACGTTGCGCACCGTGATGTCCGCGATCAGGTCGCTGCCCTGGATGACCCGGTTCACGCTCGGCAGCGGATTACCCGCCGCACCGGAGTAGCTGATCTCGAGCGCGAGTCCGTTCGACGCCACGTCTTCCTCGCCGCTGCGCGCGATGCCGCGCACCGCGGTCGTGAAGTGCAGCGCACGGCCGGAGGAATTGCGCACCGCGAGCGGCATGCCCGCCGCGGACGGCGCAGGTAGTTCGACCACCACCACCGGTGAGTCGGCCGCGATCTTCACCGGCCGCGCATTGCCCGCCGTGTACTCGAACGTGAAGGGCTCCGGCGGCTTCGCCTGCGCCCAGCGCGCCACCGACACCAGAGCGAACGCGACCGACTGCGTGCTGTGCCACGTCCCATCGGCGAGCTCCGCGGAGACCTGGTCTACGAGCCGAGCCGCCTCGGCCTCACGTCCCATCAACGCGAGTGTCTGCAAGACGATCGCCCGGTCGCGCAGTCGCGAACCGAAGGTGTATTCGGCCGCCGGCCCGACGATCACGTCCAGCTTCTCGCCCCTGACCAGGGCCGCCGCCGCATCAGGCTGGTTTGCGAGCCGATACGCCGCCGCGAGCAGCCAGCGTTCGCCCGCGGACATCGTCGTCGACTCGCGCAGCCGGTTCATCGCGCCGAGCTCAGGCTGCTGCGCCAGCGCCAGCGTGTACAGCCGGTACGCCTGCGCGTAGCGCGCCGCTTCGGCCACGCCCGCGCTGATGCTGCTGGCATTGCGCAAGGAGTTCGCATCCCAGCGCTGCGCCGCGCCTTTCTGGTAGCGCAGCCAGGACGCCTTCATGTCCGCCGGCACGTCGAATCCCGCGCGTTCGGCTTCGAGCAGGAAGTGACCGGCGTACGTCGTGCCCCAGTCGTCGCGCCAGCCGAGGCCGAAGTCCGTCGACCAGCCGCCCGGCCAGTAGACGAAGCCGCCGTTCGGCTGCTGGAAACCGCGCAGGCGGGCGATGCCGGCGCGCACGTTGTTTTCCACCTCCGCGCGGCGCTTCTCGTCCAGCTTGAGGAGCGCAGGTAGATAGACCTGCGGGAACGCGCCCGAGGTCACCTGCTCGAGGCAGCCGTGCGGATAACGGATCAGGTAATCGAGCCGCCCGTCGAGGTTCAGCGGCGGGAGCGAGGACACCTCCAAGGTCGCCGTGTGCGTGCCTTCGAGCCCGAAGCCCTTGATCGTCTCCGACCAGGAACCGCCAGCCTCGGCCTTGCCACGCACGATGCGCGTCACCGGCACGTTCGGGCTGCGCACCTCGAGCCAGATGTCCGCCTCGGCGCGATGTTTGCCGCTCGTGGCGATCACGCGGATCTTGCCCGCACCGAGCCTGGCGCCCGACTTGAGCGACAGGAACCCGAGCTTCTCCTCCGGCTTCGCGAAGGTGAGGGCGGTCGACTTCGCGCCCACGGGCGTGAAGCGGCCGTCCAGTTCCATGCTCAGTGTCACGTCCTTGATCGACGCATCACCCGCGAACACGGACACCGGCATCGTGATCGATTCCTCCGGCCCGACCACGCGCGGCAGCGTCGGCAGGATCATGAGCGGCTGGCGCACGAACACGGACTTCTCCGCCGATCCGTACGCGCTGCCGTCGCCCGCGACCAGCATGACGCGCACCGCGCCGACGTACTGCGGCAGCGTGACTTCGTGCGAGCGTTTCTCGCCCGCCTTCAACGCGAACGGTCCGAGGAACTTCACGACCGGCGGGAAACGCGACTTCGACTTCTCCGGATCCACCTTCTCGGCGCCGTCCGAACCACCGAGCGCGAGCAGTCGATCCAGCTCACCGCCGTACGCGCCCGCGACGTCGTCGAACAGGTCCCAGGTCGCCACACCGAGCGCCTCGCGCTTGTAGAACTCCGCGTGCAGGTTGGGCGTCTTGAAGTTGGTCAGCCCTAACAACCCCTCGTCGACCACGGCGAGCGTGTAGTTCATCGCGCGGCCCGAGGTCTCGGACACCTGGATGGACGCCTTGGCGGCCGGTTTCCATTCCGCCGCGGTCGTGACCACCGGCGCGATCTTCGTCGCCGGATCGCTGACCTTGAGCGGGATCACGCCATACAGGCGGATCGGCCGGTCGTTGTTCTTGCCGGCATGCGGCTGCACCAGAGTCACCGCCGCATACACGTTCGGCGCCATGTCCGCAGTGATCGGGATGTTCACGCGGTTCTGCTTCGGCTTCGCCTCCAGCCAGCGGTACTCGATGATGCGGCTGCCCGTCTCCAGTGTGAGCAGCGCGCGGCCCTGGCTCGCTTCGGGTAGTTGGATCACCGCCGTCTCGCCGACCTTGTACTCCTCCTTGTCGGAGGTGAGCGTGAGGATGTTCGCCGCGGGGCCGGACTGGTCCCGCGCGTTACCGGCCCAGCTAGGCCAGTCGATATAGAACGTGCGGCCGGTGCAATGCCCGCCGCTCACGTCGCACACGCGCAGCAGATAGCGGCCCCATTCGGGATACTTGATCTCGAACGTCCACTGACCCTTGCCATCCTTCGTGGCGACCGTGTCCGACTGGATCATCGACTGGCTCTCGCCCTGCGCGTACTGCGCGAGCGAGTCGCCGTTCTGGTCCCACCACCATTTCCACTGGATCTTGTAGAGCGCCACCTGCAACTTGTCGACGCTGACCGGCTTGCCCCCCGCATCGAGCGTCGCGAGCTCGACGACGTGTTTCTGGTCGGTCAGCAACATGTCGCGCGCGACGTCACCCTTCGGCATGCGCAATCCGACATAGCGGTCGAACGCCGCGATCGTGCGCGTCTCGCGCGCGATGCTGAACGCGCCGCCGTTCTCGAACACCCGCGTGACGAACGTGGCCGACAACATGCCCGGCACGTCCTTCGGTAGTTCGAGCCGCTTCTCGAAACGCACCTTGCCGTCGTCGTCGAGGTTGCCGTCGAACAACGCGAGCGGCTGACCCGAGAACGAACGCGCCGGATCGTCGAAGATGAAGTCCGTGTTGCGCGTGAATCGCGTGGTCGTCGGCTTCAGCGTCAGCTCGATCGCCGCGCGCAGGTTCGCCGCCGTCGCGCCGGACAGCCATTGCGCGGAGAGCCCGGCCTCGAGCGGGTTGCTCTCGAGCACGTCGCCCGGCCCGAGGTCCAGGTCGATCTTCAGCCGGTTCGGCATCACCGTTTCGACCTTCAAGGTCTTGCGGAACGACGTGCCGCCCACCAGCGCCGTCGCGGTCCAGTCTCCGGTCAGCGCATCCGGCTCGGTCTTGAGCTCGAAGGCGTAGAACTGTCCCACCGGCGCCGTGTTCGTCACCGTCTGTACGAGCTGGTTGCGCGGATTGCGCAGCTCGATGGTCACGGGGTGGTTGGCCGGCAGCGTCTTCTGCTTGTCCTGCAGCGCGAACGTCAGGTAGATGGAATCGCCCGGCCGCCACACACCGCGGTCGCCGTAGAGATAGCCCTTGAGGCCGTTCACCACCGCTTCGCCGCCCACGTCGAAGTGGCTGACGGGCAGGGCGCTGCCGTTGCTCACGCGCAGGTAACCCTTGCGGCCGTTCTGCGTCGCGATCAGCGCGTACGGCTGGCCCTTCGGCGCGAGCTCGACCAGGCCGTCGCGGTCCGTACTCGCCGAGGCCAGCACCTGGTTCTGGTAGTTGATCGCGTCGACCTTGACGCCCGCGAGCGGCGCCGACGTATCCAGTGCCGTGGCCGCGATCAGTAGTTTGCCGCCCGCGCCGCGCTTGGCCAGCAAACCGATGTTCGACGCCAGCAGGTTGCGCGTCGCGCGGATGCCCTGCGCGTAGCGGTAGTAAGACGCGCTGCAGGGATTGTCGCGCTGGTTCCAGTCGATCGATTCCCCGTCCCAGTAATCCTGGTAGTAGTCCCAGTTGGTCGGGTCGTAGGTGTCGCCGTCCTCCTGGTTCCTGATCTCCTGCTGCGCGCCGGCCGCGGCAGCGAGCTCGTCCGCCGGGCATTCCCAGACGCCGTCGCCCGGCGCGAGCGCGATCTTGAGCTGGAACAAACCACCGGGATGTTTCTTCGTGAGCTCCGTGACGTCGAGGTCGTAACGCGTCCAGCGTCCCGGCACGGGCGAGGAGAGCGGCACGGTCCTGGTCCACAGGATGCGGCCGACGCGGCCCATCTCCTGCGAGCCGTCGAGCTTGTTCACCTGCAGGAACTGCGGAATGTTGTCCTCGAACACCTGCAGCGCCGTCACGCGCACGGCGCGCGCGCTGACAGCTTCGAACGGCACCGTGAGACGCGCCGCGTCCGGCAGGATCACGCCCTTGCCGACGAAGCGTACCTGCGGCTTGGTGGTCGTGAACGTCAGCGAGAACGATTTTTCACCCGACAACGCGCCACCGGAGCGGCTGCGCAACGCCTCGTCCAGCGTGAGCGTCACGTCGCCGACGATGTCGTCCGTCACGTACAGGGTGAGGACGTGGTCGCGGACCTGCGTTATGAACTGACCCTGCGACAGGCGCACCAGGCCCTTCAGGTTCTGCTTCGTGTCGAGGCGCTCCGAGAACTGCACGATCACCCGGCGTTGCCCATTCGTCTGCAACGCCTGCGCCATCGTCACCGTGAAGTCGTTGCGCCCGGGAACGTCGAGTTCCTGCGCGTTTGCGGTCGCGATGCCGAGCGGCGCGCCGTCCCACGACACCTTCATCACGCGCCGCTCCACCGCGCGCACGATCGAGCCGATCGCGAACTCGTGTTTCTGATTGGCCGCGTCGTGGGTCCACGTGATCGGCAGCAGCGCGCCGGCAAGATCCGCGTGCACGACTTTCTCGACCTTCGCGGCGTCCTCGACGTCCGCCGTCGTGACCGTGCCGCGCAGGATCATGCGGTCCTCGTGCGACGGATCGACGTCGAGTCCGTGCGTCGTGACGTCGAAGTTGGGCGTGAGCGTTTCGACCAGGAATTCGTACGGCTTCAGCTTCGCATCGATGCCGGAGAGCCCGGCGCCGTTGATCCTCACCTTGTAGGTGGTTCCGGGCGCGAGCTCGCCACTCGCCGGAGCCGCGACGATCTCGCGCGTGCTGGCGAACGTGATGTCGCCCTTGAACGCGGGTTCGATGACGACGTGCGCGGAGGCATCCGATCCGACCTTGTCCGCGCTCACGACGTCGTTCGCGAACGCGATCCGCAGCGGAGAGCGGCGTGAAATGGCGCCGGCGGAATGCGCGGAGATGAGCTGCGACCACAGCGGGTCGGCGGGCGCGACGGTGGGCTTTTCGGCGACCAGCGTGTCGGTGGTCTTCGTGCAGCTTGCAGTCAGGAACAGCGCCGCCGCGAGGGCGGCGCAGGCGAGTTTTCGGATCATGAAGGCTCCGGGACAGCGAGGTGGATCGACGCACCTTCAGTTCACTGCCCGAAGCTGCAAATCCAGTGCGGCAATTGTGGCGGAAAATGGGGCAGGAACGCTTTCGGGGAGATTCTGGTCGCCCGCGGTCGGTAAAGACTTCTTGACTTATGTGCCGCCCGAGGAAAGGAGTCTTTCCTTATCGGGCCACCCCGACGGACGTTCCGTCGAGGGCAACACATTGATTGGTCGTGGGACTCCATGCGATCAGGAATAGGTGCTTACGCCCATCGTCGGCCGGCGCCTATGACCCGTTACCCGCATCACCGGGACGATGCTCGCCGTGGCACAACGGAGACGCGGCATGGAAGAACGTCGACAACCCAGCTTCGATCCGGACGCGGCAGCGCGCACGATCGCGGAACGCGATCTGCCCGATCTCAAGACGCCCGTCATCGACGTCGAGAACCTCGAGCGGCAGGCGCAGATGGACGAGCTCATCCGGCGCGAGTCCGGCAGCACGAAAGCGGACGAGGACGCGCGCACCGTCGGCAGGAAGATCGCCGAGCACTTCAAGAAGCTGCCGAAGGGGCGCGACCTCTTCTGAGGCGCAATTCTTCTTCAGGCCGGCGCGAACAGCAGCGCCTTCAATCTCGGCTCGCGCAGCACGAGGCCACCCCACAACAACACGCCCACGTACGCGCCGAACAGCACGTGCGAGAACAGCGGATTGCCGAGCCGCACGTGAGTCGCGACCGCGCCGCCGAGAAACGCCGTGACCAGGATGGCGCCCAGCACGCTCGTGCGCGGCCACAGGTACAAAAGCGTGCACACGAGCGGGATCGCGCCGAGCTTGCGCGCCATGTCCGCGCCCGGATAACCGATCTGTTCGCCGGCCTCGAGCACCTGCGGGATCGCGGCGAGCTTCGCGCCCGCGTCCATCAGCAGGAACAACACCGCGATTGCGCTCATCGCGAAACCCGTCCACCACATCTTGCTTCGCCCTCGCATCTTTGCCCTCCAGTCGGGGCGCAGAAGATAGGCGGCGCGCGGCGGTCAGGTCTTGTACAGAAACGACAACTGGCGTTCGGCGCGCGCGATGCCACGCGGCGTCACGCCGATGAGTCTGCGCAGGCTACGGGTGAGATGCGCCTGGTCGAAGTAGCCGGCTTCGTATGCGACGTCGCTGGGCGGGAGGCCCTCGCGAAGCAGCAGCGTCGCGCGACGTGCGCGGTCTATCTGCTTCAAGGTTGTGTGGCTCATGCCCGTGGCATGCAGGAAGTGCCTCTGCGCCGTGCGCGTGTTCATCGCTTCGTCGTCACCGGCGAGCGCCGCGGCGACGCCGGCATCACGCCTCAGCAGGCCGCGCCTGACGAGCTGCTCGACGAACACCTCCGCGTTGTCGAAGCTCGGAATTTCGAACGTGAACCCCTCGAGCCGGAACCACCCGCGGAACGAGTGGGGCAGCGTCACGTCGTTGCCGTTCAAGAGACGCGACACCGGCAGGCCCGGCATGTACGTCCCCGCCTTGAAACGAATCGCAAACCACTCGCCATCCGGCGGGCATTCCACTTCTCGCGGCTGCGTTTCCGGCCCATGCAGGGTGAAAGTGGTTTGGCCCGCGACGTGCGAGACGACGAATTCCCAATGCGAAGAGGCGACGGCCAGGAAACGCCCGCCGGATTCACTATGGCAGCTCCACACCCGCTCGATGAAGGGCGAGTCCGATGGCCGATCCCTGTCGAAGTGGATGAACATGGCGGGGAGAGTATGGCTACTGAAGGAGTGAAGCCATGACCCGGCTCGACAAGCCCCTCAAGCGGGAACTGAAGGTAGGCAAGGACGCGTTCGTGCTCACCGTCGACCCCGACGGGTTCAAGCTCACGAAGAAGGGCCGACGGAAGGGGATCGAGATCGGATGGAAATCGCTGCTGAGGGGCGAGGCCGCCATGGCCGTCGCGCTGCGTGCCAGCCTGGGTGCGCCTTCCGCCCGCCGTCGCCCGCCCCGCATAACCCATTGACTTTACAGACATTGCATTGTCCCGCCGTGGACATGGCGGACATGTCGCGCCCTTGTTGCCCCCGCCCGGGGACCCCCTTACCATGCCCGCCTCCAAAAATTACGTAAGCCACCCCCAAAGGACGATTTCAATGAGCAATTTCGAGCAACAGGCAGCCAAGATCCGCAACCAGCCAGGATTCATCGCAGCGCTGGACCAGAGCGGCGGCAGCACGCCGAAGGCGCTCAAGCTCTACGGCATCGAGGAGAACACCTACTCGGGCGAGCAGCAGATGATGGATCTCGTGCACCAGATGCGTACGCGCATCGTGACCAGCCCGGTGTTCACCGGCGAGCGCATCGTCGGCGCGATCCTGTTCGAAGCGACGATGGATCGCGACTTCGGCGGCAAGCCCGCGGCTGACTACCTGTGGAACACGAAGAAGGTCGTCCCGTTCCTCAAGATCGACAAGGGCCTGGCCGACGAGAAGGACGGCGTGCAGCTCATGAAGCCGATGCCGGACCTCGACAAACTACTCGACAAGGCGAAGTCCAAGGGCATCTTCGGCACCAAGGAACGCTCGGTCATCAAGCAGAACAACGCGGCCGGCATCAAGGCCGCCGTGAAGCAGCAGTTCGAAGTCGCGCGCCAGGTGCTCGCCAAGGGCCTCGTGCCGATCGTCGAGCCGGAAGTGGACATCAAGAACCCGGACAAGAAGGGTTCGGAAGCCGTGCTCAAGCAGGAAATCCTCGCCGAGCTCGACAAACTGCCGGCCAACCAGCAGGTGATGCTCAAGCTCACGATTCCGGAAGTCGACAACTTC
Organism: Pseudomonadota bacterium; assembly: GCA_023423065.1. Taxonomy (GTDB): domain Bacteria; phylum Pseudomonadota; class Gammaproteobacteria; order Steroidobacterales; family Steroidobacteraceae; genus CADEED01. Next base: position 14,936 of record JAFAGC010000060.1, on the reverse strand, counting down.
TACACGGAGCTGATCAAGCATCCGCGCGTGCTGAAGGTCGTCGCGCTGTCGGGCGGTTATTCGCGCGATGAGTCGAACAAGCGCCTCGCGCGCCAGAACGGCATGATCGCGAGCTTCTCGCGCGCGCTGTCGGAAGGTTTGACCGCGCAGCAGAGCGATGCGGAGTTCAACAAGCAGCTGGATGCCGCGATCCAGAGCATCTACGACGCGTCGAAGACCTGATCGTCGGACGAAGAGTTGATAACGAAGGCCCCGGTGGCGAAAGTCACCGGGGCTTTTTTGTTCATCGGGAGCCCGCTACTTGCGGCTGCGCCAAGCCGACGGATCGCGGCGCGCTGAACGTGTCATTTGCTGCCGCGAGGCGGCAGCACTTTGGTCCTTACTTCCTCAAGACTCACGACATCCTGGGGATTGGTTTGATGATCCGCGATGCGATGCTCGAGTTCGACTCGTTGCGCGTCACTCAGCGGAAGCGACGACTCTTCGAGGCTTTCCCAGATCTCATCCATCAAAGACAGGCGTTGCTCGACATTCAGTCGATCTATCCCGAGCTTCTTCATGGAGCCTGACATGCCCTGCACGCTACACCTCTCGAGTATTCGCGCCAAGCGAAAAGGCTGGCCGCTCGAATCATGGTATCGCGAGACCGCACGACGCTGTGGCACGCAAAACTGCGCTATGTAAGGAAAAATTCGTATTCAAGGGAGTTCGACGGCTGGCCCTGTTCACTGCGCCTGCGCAGCCCGTTGTTGCGCCGGCTTCGTCTCCTCCGCCCGCTCGAGGTTGTACGCACTGCCGATCAGCGCCACGTGTGAGAACGCCTGCGGAAAATTGCCGAGCTGCCTCCGCGCGCGCGGATCGTATTCCTCGGCGAGCAGTCCCACATCGTTACGGCAGGTGAGCAGACGCTCGAAGATCTCCACGGCTTCCTCCTCGCGCCCGAGCAGCGCGAGATTGTCCGCGTACCAGAAGCTGCACGGCAGGAACGCACCTTCGCGGCCGGAGAGTCCGTCATCGACCTGCGTGGTGTGGTACCGCAGGATGAAGCCGTCCTGCATGAGCTCGCGGCCGATCGCCTCGACCGTGCCACGCACGCGCGGATCGTGCGGCGGTAGAAACCCGACGAGCGGGATCATCAGCAGGCTCGCATCGAGCGCCTTGCCGCCGTAGTACTGCGTGAAAGTGTTGCGTTTGCGATCGTAGCCGCGATCGCACACATCTTTGTGTATCCGCGCGCGCAATGTGCGCCAATGCCCGACGGGGCCGGGGAGGCCGAACTTCTCCGCCGCGATGATCGCGCGATCCACCGCCACCCACGCCATCACCTTCGAGTGCGTGAAATGCCGGCGCGGGCCGCGTACTTCCCAGATGCCTTCGTCCTTCTCCGTCCAGATCTTTTCCAGGTGCTGCGTCAGCGTGCGCTGCACCGCCCAGGCCGCGTCCATCGAGTCGATGCCGCCGAGCCTCGCGTGGTGCAGCGCGTCCGCGACCTCGCCGTAGATGTCGAGCTGGAGCTGTAGATAGGCCGCGTTGCCGATGCGCACCGGCTTCGAGTTCGCGTAGCCGGGCAGCCAGCCGACCTCCAATTCAGTCAACCGCCGCTCACCGCGGATGCCGTACATGATCTGCGCCTGCGCGGGCGCGCCCGCCAGTGCGCGCACCAGCCATTCGCGCCAGCGCCGGGCCTCCTCGACGTAACCCGCGTCCATGAGCGCGAGCAGCGTGAACGTCGCGTCGCGCAGCCAGCAGTAGCGGTAGTCCCAGTTGCGCTCGCCGCCGAGGCGCTCGGGCAGCGAGGTCGTCGGCGCCGCGACGATGCCGCCCGTGGGTTCGTAGATGAGCGCCTTGAGCGTGATCAGCGATCGAACGACCGGGTCCCACCAGCGGCTGCCGTGATAGGTGCATCGCTTGGCCCAGTCGCGCCAGAACGATTCGGTGTGAGCCAGTGCGTCGTCGACGTCGATCAGGCCCGGCACGGGGTGATGAGACGGCGACCAGATGAGCACGAACTTCACCGACTCGCCGGCCTTAACCTTGAACGCCGCGACGGTGCGGTGATTCTCGCCGTGCATGGCGACCGTCGTGCGCAGCGTCAGCCGATCCGGCCCCGCGATCGCGTTCAGCTCGTTCAGCGTGCGTCCGTCCTCGCCGGCGCGCTGTTGCGTGACCCACGGCATGATCGAGCCGTAGTCCATGCGGATCACGAGATCCATGCACATCGCGACGTTCCCACGCACGCCGTGCACGATCCGCACGAGGTCCGAGCATTCGCCGCGCGGCGGCATGAAGTCGGTGATCGTGACTTCGCCTTCGGACGTGGTGAACGTGGTCTCGAGGATCAGTGTGTCCGGCCGGTAGCGCCGGGTGGATTGGTGTTCGCCTTCAGGCGCGAGCGACCAGTGCCCGTGATCGCGCGTGCCGAGCAACGCCGCGAAACACGCGGGCGAATCGAATCTTGGCCAGCACATCCAGTCCACCGAACCGTCGCGCGCGATGAGCGCGCAGGTTTCGCCGTCGCCCACGATGGCGTAGTCCTCGATCGGACGGCTCACTCGGCCACCTGGAGCAACACCTTGACGTCGTCGTCGCGGCGCGCGAACGCGTCCTGCCATCTATCCAGCGGCACGCGCCGCGTGATGAGGGAATCGAGCCAGGCCGGATCCGCCTGCGCGAGCGCCTGCGCCGCGAGCTCGAAGTGGCGGCGGTTCGCATTGACCGTGCCGAATATCACGTCGTTCTCGAGCACGATGGAACGATTGAGCGCGCCCACGTCGATCGGGATCGACAGCTCCGATCCCGAGATGCCCACGAGACAGGTGATCGCCGCGCTCGCGTTGTTCCCGACGACGTCGACGATCACGGACGACGCACCCGTGCACTCGATGACGATGTCCGGCAGCGAGTCGGAAAGCAGCGAGTCGAGCTTGCCGGTGCGGTATTCCGCGCCGAGCGCGCGCACCAGGCGCGGCTTGGGTCCTTCCGTCGCGCGATCGAACACCGTCACGTCGAGTCCACGCTGCCGGCCTAACAAGGCGGCGAGCAGGCCCACGGGGCCCGCGCCGGTGACGAGCACTCGCTTCGGCGCCCAGTACGCGCGCCGGCCGATCCGCTCGATGTGCTGCCAGGCCTTCGCGACGACCGACGCCGGTTCCACGAGCACCGCGTGCGCGCCGAGCGAGGGCGGCACACGCACGAGGAAGTCCGGCGACACCCGAATGCGTTCGGCGCAGAAGCCGTCGAGTTCCTTGATGCCGTGTTCGGTGTATTGCCCATTGCGGCACATGTCCCATTCGCCGGCCGCGCACGCGGCGCAGGGCAGCGGGTCCGGATGCCGCACGATGGGAACGACCAGCTCGCCGCGTTTGAATCCGTCCGCGCTTTCCGCGACGCGCGCGACGCACTCATGGCCGATGACGAGACGCTCGTGGCCCGGCGGCGCCCAACCGTAGTCTCCGCGCAGGATCTCGGCGTCGGTGCCGCAGATGCCCACGCACACGGGGCTCAGCGGAAGGCCGGTCGACTCCCCGGGCACGTCGGCGAGCTCATCCAGGCGGGCGCTTTGGAGGAGCTTCGGATGGACCGTGAGCGCGCGCATGGGCCGAGAGTACTAGGCGACGCACTGGATTGCGGTCAGCAGAAGGCCCCGGCGCGTCGGCCCCACGGAAACTCTTACACGTCGCGACACACCGACAGAGTTTTCAGATTGACTCCGACTGGCGACAGTCGGCCCATGGGGGTATGGTGTCGCCATTGCACGAGGAGGGCACCGCCATGCGGAAAACCGAAGGACTAGGGCAGAAGATTCAACGACTTGCGTACGAGACCTTACTCGCGCGGGAAGAGCGCGAGGAGCGCCCGGCCGACGTGCGTCCCGACTGGCCGCCGCCGACCCCGACGTATTCCGCGTGGAGCCCGACCTCGTTCGCGAACTATGTGCCGTTCCGGGGGCCGGAACACGGCTGATCCGATTCGTAGGTGGGCTCCTTCCGAGCCCGCCTGCCTGGCCTATAGATAGAGTCGCCGCTCAGCGGCTAACCACCGACTCGAAGAACGCCTTCATCTCCGCCGCGTAGTAGACGCCGAGCTGCTGGAACGTGGCCTTCGTCGCCGCGTCCGGCTTCCAGTCGAAGAACGCGTGGCCCGCGCCGCCGACCTGCACGTACTGCACGCGCTGGCCGGCTTTGACCAGCGCGTCCATGAACGACTTGACCATTTCGTCGCGGATCAGCATGTCGTTGGTGCCGCGCGTGAGGTACTGCGGCACCGCGCGCTCGGAGGCTTGCGGGATGTGGAGTAGCGGCGAGATCGCGGCCTTCCAGGAATCGTCCGCCGCCGGGTTATCGGAGTAGTGATTGAGGAACGGGCCACCGAACACACCGTAACTCGGCGCCGCGCCCTTGATCGCCGCGAGCATCTCCTTGCGCACGTCGGCGACGGACTTGCCCTTCGGTAGATAGGTCGGCTTGAACTCGAACACACCCGGCTCCTTGCCGAAGCCGCGCTCGCCGATCTTGTCGACCATCAGCGAACCCGCCGCGGAGAGGTGCCCACCCGCGCTGTCGCCGGTGAGCACGATGCGCGTCGGGTCGCCGCCGTATTCCTTCGCGTGCTCCTGGATGTGCGCGACGGCGCCGAACACGTCCTCGATGAGGTTGGCCATCGTGTTGGGCGTGGCGTCGCCGTCCGCCTTGCCGGCCCAGCGATAGTCGATGCTCGCCACGACGAACTTGCCGCCGCGCGTGAGCTCGCGCGCGAGGGCGCGCATGATGTTCTCGTCGTTCGTTTCCCAGCCGCCGCCGTGGATGATCACGATGATGGGCAGCGGCGCCTTCGCACCCTTCGGCGTGAACACGTCGTACTTGAGCGTCTTTACGCCGGGCTTGGCGTAGACGATGTCCTGCTTGACGTCGACGTGGTCGACGGCGGATCTCTCGACGAATGAGGCGCCGATGCGCATGTCCTTGTCGACGGTGACCTTGAAGGTCGGCGTCATGGATTCGTAGTACATCGCGCCCCAGCGGCCGGGAACAGAGTAGTAGCCGGAATCGAAGGCGTAGCCGGCGTCGGGCTGCGTGGTGACCGTGACGACGGTGCCGGCGGGGTATTTGCCGTCCGCGGGCAACGCAGGATTGATCTGGAATTTCCCATGGACCGGAGCGTCGAGCGTGACGGTGAAGGTGTCCGCGGCGAATGTGGGCATGGTGGAAACGAGCGCTGCAGCGCAGAGCGCGAGGACGGAGCGGTTTTTCATTCTGTTCGATTCGATTGCGGCGTGAAGGGCGCCGGGGAGTCCACCCTATATGCCGAGGCGAAGCGACTCAAGTGACAGGTTTCATCTCGAGCGATATCCGAATAGGAGTTTTCCGCCACCTATTCCGTATCGACATCGATGTCAGCCGTGAATCCGATCGGCCGCGTGCGACCGCAAATGCCTTTGATCGATCTACGCAACCGCCAGAAGTGCCTTCGGATCTCGAGCGGCAACCAGCAGCAGCGTACGCGCCGCGCCCGATGGCGCCCGCCTTCCTTGTTCCCAATCCTGCAGCGTTCGCGGCGACACTCCGAGCAACTGAGCGAAACGCGCCTGTGACAGCCCGGTTGATTCGCGGATTTGCGCAACGTCCGGCATCACCGTGACGCGTCCGCGCTCGCCGCGGCGCAGTTCCTGAAGTCCGTCCAGGATCTCTTTGCCGAGGTTTCGTTTTGCCTTAGTCATCGATTGATGCCTTGATCTTTCTGAGCACCGAGGTGGAAATGTCGTCTGAGACGTTCTTGGGGTAAAGCGTCAACAACCAGATTTCCGCGTGATTTCGCCGAAGGAAATAAATCACCCGCAAGCCGCCGCGCTTGCCTCGCCCAGGCATCGACCATCGCAGCTTTCGTACGCCGCCAGAGCCCGGTATCACCTTTCCGATTTCGGGCTGAGCGAGCAGGTGAACTTGCAGTGCCAGCAGTCCATCCTCGCCCAGATGTTCGTTGGCCAGACGCGTGAACAGCCGCGTTTCGATGAAAGTGAGCATTCGTAGGCTATACGGCAGCGCCGTACAAAGTCAAAGGGAAGTGACGGTATCCCGTCGCAACGTGCGACAGGTTGGGCGCAAGTGGTTGAAATCAGGGGTTGATCGGCCGAAGTTCCTGTGGCGCCCCATGGAATTCTCCACGCACCAGGCCGCTGTGCGGAGAGCACAATCAGCCGCGTTCGCTCAGATACAGCAACCGCAGCGCGAAAGCGAGGGGCTGAAGTTGTGAATACCTGCACTAGTATTCTGGTTCCCGAATCGAGAACCAGCGCGGACTAGGGATCGCGAGCAGCCGAGTCAAGAGTCACCCCGTTCTCGTCACGAATCAGTCGCGCATCGAGCATCGTGCCCAGCGCATCGAGCCAGCCGTCGAGCTGATCGACCTTCGCGGTCCCGCTGATGCGGATGTCCTCGAGCGCCGGATCGGCGACGACGACGGGACGGTGTGAATAGCGATTGAGATCGGCCACCACCGTTCGCAGCGTCTGCTCCGTGAACACCAGCCGCCCCGAGCGCCAGCTTCCGGCATCGTTGCCATTCGCGGCGCGCACGCGGCCGAGGGTTCCGTCAGTGTGCAAAGAGAGCTGCTTTCCCGCGGCCAGCTCCACGGAATCGCCCGCGCGCCATTCCGGTGGTGAGACGCGCACGAGACCTTCGAGCACCGTGACCGTCGCGCCGTCGGGACCGCGATGCACGTTGAACTGCGTGCCGAGCGCGCGCACCGAGCCATTGGGCATCTCGACGATGAACGGCCGTCCGGCATCCTTCGCGACGCTAAACAGCGCTTCGCCCGATGAAAGCTGCACGTGGCGAACGTCGCGCGCATAACGAACGTGAATGGACGTCGCGCCACCGAGCACCGCCCGAGTGCCATCGGCCAGCGTGACAGTGTCGATCTGGCCGATGGGCGTCGAGTACTCTTGCACGCTGACGACGTCCGCGCGACGGTCCGGGTAGAGCAGTAAGCCGGCGCCGATCATGACCGCGATCAAGGTCGCGGCCATGGCGCGCCACGGCCACGCGCGCGCCGCGCGCGGCGGTTGCGCGGCGACCTGCGCCCGCGCATTCGCGGGCCACGCGTTCCAGAACGCCGCGACCTTGTGGAGCGCCGCGCGGTTCTGCGGATCGGCCTGCCACTCGAGCGCCGACTGGATGTCCTCCGCGCTCACGTCCGGCTCCTGCAGTTTCAGGTGCCAGTACGCGGCCTGTTCGTCTCGTGCCGTCGGGTAGCTCATTCCCATCCGTCCATCTTCTCGAAGCGCGCGGCGCAGTGCGCCACGGCCTTGATCACGTACTTGCGCACCATGCTCTCGGTGATGCCCATGCTGGCCGCGATCTCGCGGTACTCCATGCCGTCGAGCTTGTAGCTCACGAAGGCGCGGCGGCACTTGGGCGGCAGTTCCTCCAGCAGGCCTAACAACACCGAAAGCTGCTGCGCCGCCTGAGCCTGCCGCTCCGGCGGCGGCGAGCCATCCGGCACGTTGGCGCCCTCGGCCTCCGTGCCCGCGTGTTCGCAGTCATTGCGGCGGCGGCGCAGCTCGTCGATCGCGACATTGCGGGCGCATACGTAGAGCAAGGCGGCGAGGTTGTCGTCGGCGAGCGTGGCGCCGCGCTCGAGCAGCCGCGTGCAGACGATCTGGAAGCAGTCGCGCGCATCGGCCATCGAGCCCAGGCGCAGCGTGAGGAAGCGCAGCACGTTCGACTGGTGCTCGCGGAACAGGCTTTCGAGCCGCGCGTGCGCGTCTGATCGCGCCGGGCGTCGTGCTGCCAGCTCGATGACCTGCGCATCCAGGATCGATTCGTGTTTCCCCATGTCCTTGTAGAACGACCGAGGCGCCCCCGATTGGAATCGTTTTCGAAGATTGTTCCCAGAATCGCGTCGTCGTTCGTTCTGTAGTTTGTAACACGCCGTCGCCGGGCGGCTATAACTACAGGGAAATGGGGGGAAGGGCATGACTGTGCGCGAACCGGGCGGCCTGCTGGGCTCGAGAATCCGAAGTGTCCTGCTGTTGTCGGCGATGGCCGCCGCAGGGTTGGCGATACCGGCCCAGTCCGCCGAACCCGCAAAGACCCAGACTGTGCGCGTCGACATCGAGGCCTCGACACTCGAATCGGCGCTACTGCAGTTGTCGCGGCAGGCGAACGTGCAGCTCGTCGTGGCTTCGGACGTCGTGCGGGGCATCCAGTCCGCCGGCCTCGAGGGGGAATACTCGCTCGAGCAAGCGCTGGAGCGGCTGCTGTCCGACTCCGGTCTCACGTATCGCGTCGATGATGCGGGAACGATCACCGTGATGCGTCGCGCGGCAGTCCCGCCGCCCACCAGCTCGGCGGTGCGGGAGAAGCCGCGAGATTCGTTCGAGGAATCGACCGTGCTCGAAGAGGTGATCGTCACCGCGCAGAAGCGCGCCGAGAGCGTGCAGGACGTGCCGATCTCCATGCAGGCCCTGTCCGCCGGCGATCTCGAAAATCGCGGCGTCGGCACCGCCGACCAGATTCTCGCGACACTGCCGAACCTCAACAGCAACGCCAGCAGCGACGTGAACATCGGATTCACGATCCGCGGCGTGGGGACGAACAACTACCACGGCAATGTCAGCCGCGCCGTGGGCATCTACCAGGACGAAGTGTCCATGAGCACGCCGTTCTCGGGCGTGCTCGGCGTCTACGACATGGAGCGCGTGGAAGTGCTGCGCGGCCCGCAGAACTCCCTGTTCGGGCGCAACACCACCGGCGGCGCCATCAACTACATCAGCCGCAAGCCGCAGCCCGGCGAAGGATTCACCGGCTATCTGTTCGGCACCTACGGCAACCATGAGCAGCGCAATCTCGAAGGTGCGCTCGGTTTCGACCTGGGAGACACCTGGGCGACCCGACTGTCGTTCCAGACCATCAACCGCGACGGCGTCTTTCACAATCTCGTGACCGACGACCGCAAGTTCGGCGACAAACAGCGCCACTCCGGGCGGCTGCAGATCGCCTGGGAACCCTCGGAGTCCACCCGCTTCCTCGCTAACTACCACGTCGGCGTCAACCGCGGTGAAAGCCTCGGCAACAAGGGCAACGGCTTGCTGAACACCAACGGCACGTTGTGCTCCGACATCGCCAGCGTGGGCGACTTCGAGCATCGCAACGATTGCTACGATCGCGGCGGACAGGGTGGCACGCCACGCTTCAATCCATCGACCGACGACTGGCACCAGCTCTACAACACCTCATCGACCGTCGCCGACATCGACATCCATGGTGGCTTCCTGCGAATCGAGCACGACTTCGCGGCGATGAGCCTGGTGTCGGTGTCTTCGTATGATGAGACCGAAGTGAACTTCGCCGACGATGCCTCGGCCACCAACACCTTCCAGTTCACGCCGTTCCAGGACTCCCTCTACGAGACCTTCACGCAGGAGCTGCGCCTGGTGTCGACCGGGGATGGCCCGTGGCGTGTGATCGGCGGACTCTATTACTTCCGCGAGAAGCTGAACCAGGCCACCAACGTGCGCCGCTTCGTGAACAACGCCAACACCACCGCGTTCAACCTGCTCGACCAGGTGGACGAGGACAAGTCCATCTACAGCCAGCTCGACTATGACTTCACGCCCTCGCTGACGCTCACCCTCGGCCTGCGCTACACGGACAACGAGAAGGAGGCGGACTCGCGCTTCGGCGTGGCGGTGACGCCGCTCACGACCTATCCCTCCAACGCCTTCATGTCGCGCGAGCTGATGGAGACGCTGACCGCCAACGCGCCCGAACGCTGTCCGCCGGGACCTGCCGGCGTGGATCCCGTCACCGGCCGGCCCTTCGGCGGTCCGCCGCCGTGCCTGCTGCCGCTGCTGCATCCGACCCAATCGGACTCCGAGCTCGGCGGCAAACTCGGTCTCGCCTGGCGCATGGGTGATGACGCCATGCTCTACGGTAGTTATTCGCGCGGCTTCAAGTCCGGTGGATTCGATACGCGCGCGCTGGCCGCGTTCAGCGGAAACGTCGAGCAGGGCGTGGCACCCGAGACACTCGACGCCTATGAAATCGGCGTGAAGTCCGATCTGGCGGGCGCGACCTTGCGGCTGAACGCGGCCGCGTTCTTCTACGTGTGGAAGGATCTGCAGACCTTCGCGACCATCAACAGCGTGCCCGGTTTCTACAACATCCCGGAAGCCGAGATCCGCGGCTTCGAGTCCGAGCTGCAGTGGTTGCCGGGGCAGGGGTGGACGATCCAGGCGGGCGTCGGACTGCTCGACACCGAGATCACCGACGTGGGCAGTCTCGGCGCCACCATCGATCTCGGGCACGAACTACCCAACTCGCCCGAGTTCTCCGCGAATGCCCTGATCGCCAAACGCTTCACCTTCGGAGAGAACTCATTCCGCGTGCAGGTGGATGGGCGCTACGTCAGCGAGCAGATCGATGCGCTGCAGTTCAAGCTCGATCCATCTTCGACGAACGGCGCGCAGACCTATCTGAACGCGCGCTTCAGTTACGCCTTCGGCCCGGACTCGCGCTTCGAGATCAGCGCCTTCGGCGAGAACCTGACCTCGGAGAAGACCTGCGTCGACATCGGCCCGTTCGACGATCCCACCGTGACCCCGGCCAACCTCGGCGCGCTGCAGACCTCGACCAACCAGTGCGCGCCGAGCGATGGCACGACGCTGTATGGAATATCGGGCAGGGTGAGTTTCTGATGAATCCCTTCCGGCGCACGCGGCGCCGCGCGTTGCAGTACCTGTCCGCCGGCGCCGCGGCCAGCATATTGCCGCGCTTGACGGGCGCCTCATCCACGCGACCGCCGAATGTCGTGTTCATTCTCGCCGACGATCTCGGGTATGCGGACCTGAGCTGCTACGGCCGGCGTGACTATCAGACGCCCCAGATCGATCGGCTGGCCGGAAGCGGCATCAAGCTTACGCAGGCGTATTCGAATTCCTCGGTGTGTTCGCCCACCCGCTGCGCGCTCGCCACGGGCCGCTATCAATACCGCCTCGAAGTCGGGCTCGAAGAGCCCATCCGTTTCAAGGCCGGCGATGCCGGTTTGCCCGAAGGACATCCGACGCTCGCATCCCTGTTCCGTGCGCGCGGCTATCGCACCGCCCTGATCGGCAAGTGGCATCTCGGCGGCGATCCGGAACACGGTCCACTGCGCCACGGCTACGATCATTTCTTCGGCGTGCACGGCGGCGCGGCTGACTACTTCACCCACGAGTTCACCGCGCCCGCCACCGGCACGTCCGATCTGTTCGAGAACGAACAACGCGTCCGGCGCCAGGGCTATCTCACCGAACTACTCACCGCCGAGGCGCAGGCCGAGATCGAACGCAACGCCCGCAGGAAGCAGCCCTTCCTGTTGAGCCTCCATTACACCGCGCCGCATTGGCCGTGGGAGGGACCCGGCGACGAGGCCGTGTCACGCGCGCTGTCCAGCATCTATCACGCCGATGGCGGCAGCCTTCCGACCTACGCCCGCATGATGGCCGCGCTCGATGAGGGCGTCGGCCGCGTGCTCGGCGAGCTCGCCCGCCGCGATCTCGAGCGCGACACCGTGGTGGTCTTCACCAGCGATAATGGCGGCGAACGATTCTCCGACACCTGGCCGTTCACCGGCATGAAGGGCGAACTGCTCGAAGGCGGCATCCGCGTTCCCGCGATCGTCAGGTGGCCGACACGAATCGTGCCCGGCGCAGTATCCGGGCAGGTGTGCGCCACCATGGACTGGCTGCCGACACTGCTCGCCGCGGCGAACGGCGCGCCCGATGCGGCCTATCCATCCGACGGCGAGAACCTGCTACCGCACCTTCTCGGCGAGGCTCCCGTCAAACCACGGACTCTCTACTGGCGGCACAAGGCTCACGAACAGGCCGCCGTGCGCGCCGGAGATTGGAAGTACCTGAGCCTAGGAGGCAATGAATTCCTGTTCGACGTCGCGCGCGACCCGCGCGAGCGCGCCAATCTCAAGGAGCGGGACAGCGGGATCTTCGAAGGGTTGAAGAAGGATTTCGCCGCGTGGAATCAAGCCATGCTGCCGTATTCGCCCGAGAACAACAGCATCTCGCAGAAGAATCCCGTTCGCGCCGCCGACCGCTACTGACACCTCACGCGCGGCAAGGGTGAGCACCTTGGCGTGTTAACTCCCCCTTCGAAGACGCCGAAGCACCCTTGCCGCGCTCCGCTTCCCGGGCTGGCGCGTAACCTGCGCAGAGGCTTTCCGGACACGCAGGGATTCTCGCCGCGAAATCCGCAATTCATGCGGACGTTTGCACAGGAATTCCCCGCCAGAGCAATTGTGAAACAGCTTGCTTCACAATTGCGCTGGTGGCACTTGGTCCGCCCGATGATCGGGTATGTTTGCGGGCGTGCCGTTCACTCTTTCACATGCCGCCGCCGTGCTGCCGCTGCACCGTCGCGGCCGTCATGAGCTGCCGCTGTCCGCACTGATGGTCGGCAGCATGGCGCCGGACTTCGGCTACTTCCTCTCGCAGGAGACCAACCGGCTCGTGACCCATAGTTTCACCGGACTTCTGACCTTCGCGCTGCCGTGGGGAATCGCCGCGTGGTTCTTCTACGTCGCCGTGCTCGAGAAGGCGACCATCACGCTGCTCCCCGACCGTTGGCATACGCGCTTCGCGCACACCGAGCGGATCACGCCGTCGCTCGTTCTGCGCGCATGCATCGCCATCGTGCTCGGTGCGCTGACGCACATCGTGTGGGATGCGTTCACGCATCGCGGCACGTTCGCCACGGATGCTTTTCCCGCGCTGCTCGGCGCGACGCCCGGGTTTCCCTGGTTGCCTATCTACCATCTGCTGCATGGCTTGAGCTCGGTGGTGGGCATCGTGCTGCTGGCGATCTGGGCGCGACATCTGCATCGCCTGCCGGCGAGGTCGTTGATCCGCCCATACCCGACCAGCGAACGGGCGCGCACGTATGCGGTCATGTTCATCATGCTTGCGAGCGTGATCGCCGGGCTCGTCGAATGGTGGCCGAATGCGTATGGGCGTTATGACGCGCAGCTTTTCTATGCGGCCGTGGGCAGCATGTCGGGGTTCTTTGTTGCGTGGTGTGTGATTGCGGTGTGGATGTGGGTCATGTCTCGGGCTCGAGATCCGCGGTGAAGCCGATGGGCCGTGCGGCTCAAAATTGGTGGGCCCGCTGGGCTGCGTCAGTAGACTTTTGCGTCGAACTTGATCGCCGAGACGAATGCGCTGAAGCGCTTCTCGGCATCAACCCCATCGTTGTCGTTGGTCAGTCGCCTGGAGCTTCGCAACATCATCGCCTGCGGTCCCTTCCGGATCCACGCGAAGGTGTAGAGCACGGGCTGATGTTCCATGTTTCGCCTGATCACCCAGCGAACCTCGTCATCGTCCGTGCTGAACACGTACGCGCGACCGTCCACTAGATTCTCGAGAAGGCGCGCGTCGCCGCCTTCGACGACCCTGGAGCGCGGCGCCACGCCATCCGATGCCTCATCCATCTGTCCGCTCTCGATGGCCGACAGCAGCATCTTGCGCAGGTTGTTCCAGCTCTCATCCGTCGCCGGATTGGAACCCGGCAGCAGGCTCAGATACACGAGGTCGTCGCGCGCGGGAGCGTCGTGCTCTCGCATCGCACGCCAATCCTCCGCGGACATCATGATCTCGATCGTCGGTATCGACTCGTCGAGACTGGCGCGGGACTTGTCGAACTTCACGCGATCGATCTGCGAAAGAGGCACGTAGCCGCGCGGCACGTCGAGCGTGATGGTGCCGAGATTCGTCTGGTATCGCGGGAGGACTCCGTCCGAAGCGACCGAGGCGGAGCCGATTGCGATCATCGATGCGGCCAGCAGCGTGAAGACACGTGTCATGGATTCCTCCAGGACAGATGGCATCACACGGGCGCGGCGCATTCCGGTTCGAGTTGGCAGATTCGCGAAGTGGACTGCATGAAGTGTTGCGGGCGACACCTACTCCATCGACCGCGGATCAGTGCAACTCCTCCGCTGCAACGCCACCGCAACACTTCTTGAACGTCTTCCCGCTGCCGCACAAGCACGGCTCGTTGTCCGGTCTTCGCTTCTGTTCACTCGGAATCGGCTTCGATATCGGCCGTGAATCCGATCGGCCGCGCGCGCTTGGCGTCGGGTGTCTCCATCATTTGCCGGATCGATTCCACGATGTCGGTGATAACGGCGTCGTGAACGTCCACGCGCTTGGACAGGTCTTCCACCAACGCCATCACCTGGCTGCTGACCATTGCCGCTCGCCGCAGCCGCACAAACGCTCGCATGATCTCAATATTCGCACGCACGGCACTGTGACTGCGCAGCACGCTGGAAAGCATCGCGACCCCTTGCTCAGTGAAGGCCCAGTTGCGGTGACGTCGACCGCCACGTCCTTTTTTTGAACTTGAAATCACAGATTGTGATTTCAAGTTCGCAAGTTCTCGATTGGTCAACTGAAACAAAAAGTCTTCCGGGAAGCGGTTTCGATTGCGCCGCACGGCTTGCATCAGGGCGCTGGGAGTTACACCGTAAAGCTCTGCGAGCTCCACATCCAACAAGACACTGCGCCCGCGAAACACTTTGATCCGTTCCTCGATGTCGCTTATCGCCGCGTGCTCCATACAGGGATTCTTCGCGGTGTTCTTGCGTCCGAGAAGCGGATTAATTTGCGAGATCTGGCTGAAATCTGATTGATCGCGCATGTGTGGAACGCCGCGCCGACAACTATCGGGGCCTCATGCGGCGAAACGTTTGAAATCACAAACTGTGATTTCAAACGCACAACACATTGATTTACCGGAATTTATCGCTGGGTACGCGCGCACCAGTCACGGGTTGATTTCAGGGGATCCGCATCGGGTCGGCGCCGCGAGTTTCGCGACTACCACAGATGTCGCAGCGCAAGGACCTCGAAGGCCGTCATGCGAGCGCCAGATAGAAGCGACGCC
>JAFAGC010000011.1 GCA_023423065.1 Pseudomonadota bacterium | reverse complement strand
GTGGTGGACGTGCCGCGGGAGCTCCGGGCCGCTGGGCCTGCGGCTGGGCGGGCCTGGCAGCGGGTGCCGCCGGGCGGGCGGGTGGGCTAACTACCTTCGCGGCAGGGGCGGGCGCGGGCGGGGCAGCCGGGGCCGGAGGCGCTATGGGCTTGCGCAGGAACGCCAGCCGGCGCATGAGATTCGTTGTGGCGGGCGTGACGAATTTGGCCGCGCCCTTGCTGTCGAGGAACTTGGCGTCGGCGATGATCATCGCGAGGCCGACCAGCTCGTTGAGCGGCGAACGCGCCGGCAGGAAGGCCGCCGCGCGGCCGTCGCCGACGCTCTGGAAGAAGTAGGCCTTGTCGGGAGCGGCATTCAGGGCCGCGACGGCGTCGATCACGAGGTTGTGCTCGTCGGGACCGAGTGCGCCCTCGTCGAGCCACAACACGTCTCCGCGTTCGTCGTGCAGCGAGATCGACTGCAGGCGATTGCCCGAAAGCGCCTGCTTCAGCGCCTCGCCGATAGCGGCCTTCGAATCGCCTGAAGAACTGACACTCGCGCTCGCCTGCATTCCTGAATTTCCCCGGAGCGCGCGCCAAACAAACACAAGAGATCTTCACCCACGAGAGCGAGGCGCGTGCTGAGGTTCAAGCGTCGCAAATCGAACCCAGCCTCGCCGTGACATAGCTCGCGTTACGCGACGGCATTCGCCAACAAATGTCGCCGTTATGTTCAATTCCGGCCCGGACGGTTTTTGCGCACTGCGGCGCAGTTGTCAGCCAGAACCACCAAAAAAATGCCGCGGACGACTAACGGATCCGGCTGCTATCTACTTTAAGTTCGCTGCGATATGTTCAGACGGCGAGACAGTGACTAACACTGCATTTCAACAACGAAGGGGAAATCAGATGAGGAAGCAAGCAAGCGCGCTGCTGCGCGCATGTCTTTTCGCGTCCTTGCCACTCACGGCACTGGCGCAAGCTCCGGTGATAGTCGAGGCAGAGGACGCCACGGTTCTCGGCTCGTCGCTATCTATCGGCGAACTCAACGGGAACACGTACATCACCGGCCTGAACGGCACCACGCCTCCAGCGACTCCGGAGCGTGTCGCGTCCTGGGACATCGCGTTTCCGGCCGCGGGAAACTACGATCTTTACGTACGCATCTACGTCGGTCCGAACGTCGGCAACGACGACAGCTTTTACATCTCGAGCGTCGGCTTCAACAACCAGAACTGGGGCGCCCTCTACAACACGAGTTCGGGCGGATACACGAACCCGAACGCCCCGGTCTTCGTGGAAGGTTCGCCCGGCGCGGGCAATCCTTCCGGTACTTCGGTCTGGAAGTGGGTGCGCCTGACTAACCACCCGGGTCGCGGTGGCGGCACCGGCCCGAACGCCTGGGTCGTTCCGGGCGGCGCCCTGACCCAGACTTTCTACTGGGCATCGCGCGAAGACGGCCTGTTCTTCGACAAGTTCGCGTTCGGTCCGGCGGGCACCTGTTACACGGTGGCCGAGCTCGACGGCGGCCTGCCGGGAACGGCGACTTGTCCGCCGCTCCCGCCGCCGCCGCCGCCGGCCTACACCTTCCCCGGCCCGGCCATCGCCACCGGTCATTCGAAGTTCCTCGGCAGCGCCTGGAGTCCGGGCACCGCGAGCGCCAACTTCCTGAACTACTGGAACAAGGTGACGCCGGAAAACGCGGGCAAGTGGGGATCGGCCGAGCCGACCCGCGACGTGTTCAACTGGGCGCAGCTCGACGAGGCGTATGCGCTGGCCAAGAACAACGGCCTGCCGTTCCACTTCCATGTGCTCGTCTGGGGCAACCAGCAGCCGAACTGGATCGACGATCTGCCGGTTGAAGAACAGCTCGAGGAGATCCACGAGTGGTTCGCGGCGGTCGCGGCGCGTTATCCCGACATCGACATCCTCGAAGTCGTGAACGAGCCGCTGCACGATCCGCCGTGCACGCGTGAAAACGGTGGCGGCGGCTACTGCGACGCCCTCGGTGGTCGCGGCACGCCGGAAGAACGCGCGAAGAATCCGGACCGCGAATGGCTCTGGATCGTCAACTCGTTCAAGCTCGCAAAGCAGTACTTCCCGAAGGCGAAGCTCATGCTGAACGACTACAGCATCGAGAATTCGACCAACGACACCACGCGTTACCTGCGCATCATCCACCTGCTCAAGTCGCAGGGCCTGATCGACATCATCGGCGTGCAGGGTCATGCGTTCTCGCAGGGTGAGCCGGCGCCGATGCCGACCTACCGCGCGAACCTCGACCGCCTCGCGGCCGTGGGCCTGCCGATCCAGGTGACCGAGCTCGACGTCGATGGAACCGAAGATTCGGTGCAGCTCGCCGGGATGCAGAAGGTGTTCCCGATCTACTGGGAGCACCCGGCGGTGAACGGCATCACGATGTGGGGCTACAAGCAGTTCAACCACTGGCGCCAGGCGCAGGGTGCCTGGCTGGTGTGGTCGCAGGCGGGCTCCGAAGGCGCCGAGCGTCCCGCGATGCAGTGGATCCATCGCTATGTGGCGAACAAGCTGGCGAACATCTCGTACCAGCACCTGTTCGTGCCGAGCGGCGCCGCCGACGGTGCGCCGGTAGGCAACGTCCTGGCCACGGATCCGGATGCGGGCACGGAGTTCTCCGGCTGGCGTATCGAGACCGCCGGTGAATACGGGACCGTCAATGGCGTGGGCAAGTTCGCCATCGATCCGGCCACGGGCGCGTTGTCGGTGTCGGATGCATCCGCGATCGCCAGCCTGCCGAAGGGCACGGCGCTGAAGCTGTACGTCACCGTCTGGGATGGCTACCAGCGCAGCAAGCCGGGCCGCGTCGACGTCTTCATCCAGTAAGACCGATCGACGGTTCGAACGAAGAGGGCCGGTCCGGGAGGACCGGCCCTTTTTTTTCCTAACTGCCCAGGTAATCCCGCTTGCCGATGTCGACGCCGTTGTGGCGCAGCAGGTTGTAAGCCGTCACGTGGTGGAAGAAGAAATTGGGCAACGCCCAGTGCTGCAGGAACGGCAGGCCCTTCATCTCGAGCGTGCGGTCCCGCAATGGAATCTTGATGTCGCGCGTCTCGCTGCCCTCGAGGGCCGAGGCCGGAACAGTGCCGAGATAGTCGATCGTCTTCTTCACGCGCGCGAGCAGTTCGTCCAGGGTCGTTTCGTTGTCCTCGAACTTGGGCGGATCGATGCCGGCCAGGCGCGCCATGGAGTTCTTCGCGAAATCGCTCGTGAGCTGGACCTGCTTCGAAAACGGCAGCATGTCCGGCGCGAGGCGCAGCGACACGAAAACGTTCGGGTCGAAATTGCGCGCTTTCGCGTTGGCGACGCCTTTCTCCATCACGTGCTGCAGCTGTGTGAGCGCCTTGTGGAACACGTCATGGCTCAGGGCGTACATCGAAATCTTCATGGGCCTTTCCTTTCTCGATTCTTTAGTGGAACAATAAAAGCACCAGCAGTCGCTTTGGTGCGCATATGAGTGAATTGTGGTCCGCCGCTCAGCTCGCTGTCTTCGCGCGAGTCGTCGAGCTCAATGGATTCTCCGCCGCGGCGCGCGCCTATCGCGTGCCCAAGGTCGCCATCAGCCGCGCCATCGCGGATCTCGAAAAATCCGTCGGTGCGCAGTTGCTGAAGCGTACCACCCGAAGGATTTTTCTCACCGCCGCCGGTGAAGCCGTGTTGCCGCACGCGCGCGCCATCGGCGACGAGGTCGAGAAGGTACGGCAGCTCGCGCTCGGATTCTCGACCCGGCGTACCGGCCCGCTGCGCGTGGTCGCCGATCCGACCTACGGGCGTGTGCTGCTCGCGCCGCTGGTGCCGCGTTTCCTGGACAGTTTTCCCGACATCGCGCTCGACGTCGTGCTCGACACCGACCAGTCGGGCGAGTGGGACGTCGCGATCCGCGCCGGCGCCAACGACGACCCGAAACTCGGCTCGCGCCTGCTCGGCGCTCCGCCGGCGGTCTTGTGCGCGACTCCCGCCTACCTGCAGAAACATCCGGCGCCGGACCGGCCGGAGGGACTGCGCGATCATGCGCTGCTCACGCCCACCCCCGACGGCGCGGAATACCGCTTCCAGATGACCAAGGCCTCCGCGCGCGCCGAAGTGCGCGTACAGCCGAAACTGGCCGTGGACGATCCTGCGGTGCTGCACAGCGCGACGGTCGCGGGGCTCGGCATCGGGCTCCTGCCGGAGTTCCTGTGCCGCCAGGGTGTGGCGACGGCCAAGCTGCGTAAGGTGCTCGCCGATTGGCAGGCGCCTTCGGCCGCGCCACTGTACGCGGTGTTTCCCGCCGGCCTCGAAGGCGATCCTCGCGTGAAGAGCTTCGTCGATTTCGCGGCGGCGAATATAGTCCCCGCCCTCGCGAATTGAGGAACCTGCATGTACCGCGCACCGGTCAAGGACATCCGGTTTGTCCTGGATGAGATCATCGGCACGGAGCAGATCCGCGCCTGCCCCGAGTTCGTCGATTACTCGAGTGAAACCAACGAAGCCATCCTGAGCGAGGCGGCCAAGTTCGCCGAGTCCGTGCTCGAGCCGCTGTGCAAGAGCGGGGATCGCCAGGGTGCGCAGTGGTCGCCGCACGGCGTGACGATGCCGGAGGGCTTCCGCGAGGCATACCAGCACTTCTGCGAGAGCGGCTGGCCCGCGCTGCGTTCGAAGGCGGAGTTCGGTGGGCAGAACGTGCCGGCCGTGCTCGGCACCGCGGTCGAAGAGCTCTGGGCCTCGTCGAATCTCGCCTTCAAGCTATGCCCGATGCTGACCCAGGGCGCCATCGAGGCGATCCAGCTCTTCGGTTCGCCGCAGCAGAAGCAGCTCTACCTGCCGCGCATGGTGAGCGGCGAATGGACCGGCACGATGAACCTGACCGAGCCGCAGGCCGGCAGCGATCTCGCACAGGTGCGCGCGCGCGCGGTGCCCGCCGGTCCCAACTACCGCATTTATGGCCAGAAGATCTTCATCACCTACGGGGAGCACGATCTCACCGAGAACATCGTGCACATGGTGCTGGCGCGCATCGACGGCGCGCCGCCCGGCGTGCGCGGCATCTCGCTGTTCATGGTGCCGAAGTTCTGGGTGAATGCGGACGGCACGCCCGGTCCGCGCAACGACGTGAATTGCGCGTCCATCGAACACAAGCTCGGCATCCACGCGAGCCCGACCTGCGTGATGATGTACGGCGAGAACGAGGGCGCGCTCGGGCTGCTGGTCGGCGAGCCGAACCGCGGCCTCGAATACATGTTCGTCATGATGAACGCGGCGCGTCTCTCCGTGGGCCTCGAGGGATACGCGCAGGGCGAGCGCGCCTTCCAGCAGGCGGCCGAGTGGGCGCGCACGCGCGTGCAGGGCAAACCGCCCGTGCCGATCGCGAAAGTCGCGGGTTCCGCCTCGCTCGGCACGAGTTCCTCGCCCGCGCCGATCATCGGCCACCCGGACGTGAAGCGCATGTTGCTGAGCATGAAGTCGACGGTCGAGGCATCACGCGCGATGGCGCTGTATGCCGCCTATCAGCTCGATCTCGGCCACGCGCATCCGGACGCGGCCGTGCGCGCCGCCGCGCAGGCGCGCGGCGATCTGCTGATTCCGATCGTCAAGGGTTTCTGCACCGAATCCGGCGTCGAGATCGCGAGCACCGGCATCCAGGTCCACGGCGGCATGGGATACATCGAGGAAACGGGCGCGGCGCAGACACTGCGCGACGTGCGCATCACGACCATCTACGAGGGCACGACCGGCATCCAGTCGAACGATCTCATCGGTCGCAAATTCGGGCGCGATCGCGGCGCCGCGCTCGGCGCGTTCCTCGACGAAATGAAAGTGTCGCTCGAGGCGCTCGCGCCCCAGCATCCCGACGCGCTGCGCGCGCGCGACGCGGCGCTCGCGGCCGTCGCGCGGCTGCGCGGCGTCGCCGATTCGCTGCTGCATGCGCTCAACGTTTCTCCGGATCGCGCGATGGCCGTGTCGGTGCCGTTCCTCAAGATATGCGGAATCACCATCGGCGGATGGCTCATGGCGCGCGCTGCCGCGGTCGCCGCGCAGAAACTCGCCGCCGGCAACGATCGCGAATTCCACGAGGGCAAGATCGTGACTGCGAACTTCTTCGCGGCGCAGGTGCTGCCGCAGACGCTGGCTCTCGAGCAGGTGATCGCGCAGGGCAGCGACGCGGTGGTTGGCGCCGACGCCGCGCTCATCTGAGGAGAAGATAGATGATCGATCGACGGACGTTCCTCGCAATCGGCGCCGCCAGCGCGGGCATGAGCATCGCGGCCGGCGCACACGAAACGGGATTCCCGCACGAACACAAGCCGGGCGGCCTCGTCACGCCGGCCGCTCCGCTGCTCAATCGCAAGATCCCGTCCAGCGGCCACATGATCCCGGCGATCGGGCTCGGCACCTCGGGTCCGTTCGAGGTCGGCACCGATGCGGCGGCGCGCGCCCCGCTGCGCGAAGTACTGCAGGCCTTCTTCGATGGCGGCGCTTCGCTCATCGACACCTCGCCGATGTACTCGACGGCGGAAGCCGTGCTCGGCGGCCTGCTGACGCCGGAACAACAGGCCAAGGCGTTCATGGCCACCAAGGTGTGGACGCCCGGATCGGGCGGTCACGGCGAACAGAAGGGCATCGAGCAGATGCAGCGCTCGATGACCCTGCTCAAGCGCAAGTCCATCGACCTCATGCAGGTGCACAACCTCGTGGATCTCGATGCGCACCTGAAGACATTGCGACGCTGGAAGGAAGAAGGTCGCATCAGGTACATCGGGATCACCCACTACACGACGAGTTCGTATCCCGATCTCATGTCGATCATGGGTCGCGAGAAACTGGATTTCGTGCAGTTCAACTATTCCGCCGCGACGCGCGAAGCGGAGAAGAAACTGCTGCCGCTGTGCGCGGACAAGGGCGTGGCCGTGATCATCAATCGCGCCTTCGAGGACGGCAACCTCTTCGCGCGGGTGAAGGGCAAGCCCGTTCCTGAGTGGGCCGCGGAATTCGACGCGAAGAGCTGGGCGCAGATCTTCCTGAAGTTCGTGCTCGCGCACCCGGCCGTGACCTGCGTGATCCCCGCGACCGGAAAGGTCAGGAACCTCGTCGACAATCTCGGTGCGGCCGTCGGTCGGCTGCCGAACGAGAAGCAGCGCGCGCAGATCGTCACGGCGCTGGACTAGCGGGCACGAGCTTGTAGATAGCCGAATCGCGCACGTCGACGACGAACAGCTCGCCGTCGAGGTCCTCCGCGAACGAGGCGAAGTTCAGGTCCGAATCCCAGGTTTCGGGCGCTGGGCGGCCCCGTCAGCGGGTAACGACGAGTCCCGGCAAGTCGTCCATCGAGCGAATCACTTCAGCGCCCGAAGCCTGCATGGCCTCGAAGGTTTCAGCCGGGGCATAACCGATCGCGCGCATTCCGACGGAGATCGCCGAGGCCGCGCCCGCGGGTGAGTCCTCGACGACGATGCACTCGCCCGGCGAGGCGCCCAGGCGTTCGGCCGCGAATAGATAGATGTCCGGCGCGGGCTTCGGACGCGCGACCATCGAGGTCACGCAGATGTCGTCGCCGAAGAACCGGTCGAGGCCCGCAATCGCCAGCGACATCCGCACACGCGCGAGCGGCGACTGGGAGGCGACGGCCATCCGGTGGCCGCGGATTGCGAATTGCTCGAGCGCCGCGCGGACGCCCGCGACGGGCTTCAGTTCCCGCATGAACGCGAACGCGGTGGCGAACGCCCAGTTGTAGGTGAATCCCGCGCCGAGCCGCTTTCCGGCGCGCTGGCCGATGATCTCGAGCACGCCCTCGACGGTCTTGCCGAGAAACAGCTCGTGCACTTCCTCGAGGGTGAGATCGAGACCGAGATCGCGCAGGATCTCGGCCTCGACGCGGCTCGAGAGGTACTCGCTGTCGACGAGCACGCCATCGCAGTCGAAGATGATCGCCGGCGCGCGTGCGTCGCTCACGAGGACCTCAATTCTTCGGCGGGTTCAGGTTGATGAAGGGCATGGCTCCGCCGCCGAGCATGTATTGCGGCAATATGCCGTTCCACTTCTGCACGGCTTCCCACTCGACCAGCTTCGCGTTGCGCTCGAGCGCCTGCGCGCGGATCTGGATGGACTTCGCCTCGGCTTCCGCGGACAGCACCTTCTGCCGTGCCTGCTCCTCGATCTGCTTCGTGCGGTTCTGTTCCTCGATCGCCTTCTGCTGCGCGATCACCTTCTGCTCGACCGAATTTTCGAATTCGCGCGTGTACGCGATGTCGGTGATCTCGAAGCGCGACACCTCGACGTTGCGCTCGGCGAGGTTTTCACGGATCGAATCGAGCGCTGCCGAGGCCGCCTTGTCGCGATTGGAGATGAGATCCACCGCGTCCCACTTGCCGACGACTTCCTTCAGCGTGCCGAGGACCACCTGCGGAATCAGGCGGGACTCCCACTCGCGACCGATGTCGCGATAAACGATGTGCGCGGCGTTCTGCTGCAGCCGGTAGTTCAGCGTGTACTTGATGTTGGCCTGCTGCACGTCACGCGTGTAGGTGTCCGTGTCGCCGTCGAAGCGCTGCAGGCGCGTGTCCATTTCGACGATGGTGCTCGTGATCGGATTGAAGAAGTAGATTCCCTCCGGCAACGATTCGGACACGACCTTTCCGAAGCGCGTCTCGATCCCGCGGTGACCGGTGTCGACGACCTTGATGCCGCAGCCCGCGACGCTGAGCGCGGCGACCGCGAGGACGACGATGCCGGCCCACATGATGATGCGGCCGATCTGGAGCGGTTCCCGCGTGCTGTTGCCCGAAGCCCCGCCACGGAAAATCGGTGAATTGAAAGACATGTTTCCTCCTCCCTTCCTAACCGTTACGCAGGCGCGCGCGCCCGCTCGAAGACATCAATGCGATCGGCCAGATGAGCGACATGCGCAGCCGCGAATGCCAGCGCGCCGCGCGAGCCGGTTGCTCCTCGCTCGAATACAGGTAGCTCGACGTCGCGGTCAGCGCGAGTCCGATGAAACCGAACAGCCAGACGACGCCGATCAATCTCAGCAGTGCGAAGACCATGACTCCTCCCTCGCTGCTTTACTTGTACTTTTCGTGCAGCTCGACCGGCGCGACTTTCGACTTCTTCCTGCGCATGCGGATGTTGAGCATCTCGACGGCGACCGAGAACGCCATCGCGAAGTAGATGTATCCCTTCGGCACCTTGTGTTCGAAACCTTCGGCGATGAGCATGACGCCCACGACCAGCAGGAACGACAGCGCCAGCATCTTGATCGAGGGGTGCATCGAGACGAAATTCCCGATGGAGCGCGCGAACAGCATCATGAGGCCGACCGAGGCGATCACCGCCGCGATCATGACCGCGACTTCGTCCACCATGCCGACCGCGGTGATGATCGAGTCGAGCGAGAACACCATGTCGATGATGATGATCTGCAGGATGATCGCGCCGAAACTCGCCTTCACCTTGCTCGACGCATGACCTTCCTCGCCCTCGGTGAGCTGGTGGATTTCCATCGTGGACTTCCACACCAGGAATACGCCGCCCGCGATGAGAATCAGGTCGCGCCCGGAAATCTCGGCGCCGAGCACGCTGAACAGCGGCGCAGTGAGCCCGACGATCCACGAGAGGATCAGCAGCAGGCCCACGCGCATGAACATGGCGAGGAACAGGCCGATGCGCCGCGCGGTCTCGCGCCTTTGGGGCGGAAGCTTGTCGACGAGGATCGAGATGAAAATGATGTTGTCGATACCGAGCACGAGCTCGAGCGCCGTCAACGTCAGGAACGCGATCCACATTGCGGGATCGGCGACAATCGACATGAATGCTTCCATGAGTGGGGGCAATATTAGAGAAATGGGTTCGAACATGCTGCAACGAATTTTCCGGAGCGCCGTGCTCCTGGGCCTTGTCATGGCGGGCGCCGCGCATGCGCGGCTGCAGTCCGGCGAAGTGCACGTGTGGGAAGTGCAGGAGATCACCTTCGAGGCCGCACGCGAGTACTCCAATCCGTACGTCGACGTCACCTGCTGGATCGAACTCACGGGTCCGGATTTCAGGAAACGCGTCTACGGCTTCTGGGATGGCGGGCGCACGTTCAAGGTGCGCTTCGTCGCGACGAAGCCGGGCGAGTGGAGCTGGCGCGCGGCGGCCACGCCCGCCGACGACACGGGGTTGAACGGCGGCGCGGGATCGTTCCGCGCCGTCGGGTGGGAGCCGGCGCAGATCGCGCGGAATCCGAATCGGCGCGGCTTCGTGCGCGCGACAGGAAACGGCCACGCGCTCGAGTACGCGGACGGCACGCCGTTTTTCCTGCTCGGCGACACCTGGCTTGCCGCCTCGACCTGGCGCCTGCCGTGGAGGAACGGCGCGCAGCCCGCGCCCGACTACCTGCCCGGGCCGGGAATCTCGTTCGAGGAGGCCGTCGCGTGGCGCAAGCGCCAGGGCTTCAATTCGATCTCGTTCATCGCGGCCTTTCCCAACTGGGCGGCCGATCACCGTGGCGCGACGTACGCGAACAAGGACGGCGTCTTCCTGCGAAACGCATGGGAGAAGTTCGGTCACTGGGCGCCGAACGCAAAGATTTCCACGGCCGACGGCGCTACGACCACGGGCAAGGACATGCACGACGAGGACGGCAACCGGCCGTTCGCCGTGTTTCCCGATCGCGAGGGGCTCGCGAACTTCGACGCGATCGACCCGCGTTACTTCGCGAATCTCGACCGCAAGATGCGTTACCTGTCCGACGAAGGATTCGTGCCGTTCTTCGAGACCGTGCGCCGGGACAACGCGCCGTCGTGGAAGAAGTACTTCGACTTCAACCCTTCTTACGCGCGCTACGTGCAATACCTGATCGCGCGTTACGGCGCATTCAACATGATCTTCAGCGGCATTCACCTCGACTGGATTCCGAAGGACTTCAGCCTCACCGCCGCTGAATTCAACGAGGCGCTGACCTGGCATCACGAGAAATACGGTCCGCTGCCGTTTGGCCAGCCCTATACGACGCTGATCGATCGCTCGACGTACAAGGCCTTCGGGCACGGCGATCAGGCGCCGTGGCTCACGATGCACACGGTGGGCAACAACCCGCGCAATCACGCGATCTACGCTTCCATCGAGGAGCTGTTCCGCCTCACGCCACCGATGCCGGCCGCGAACCTCGAGCCGTACTACACGGGGTGGAATCACAACATCAACCGGCCCGGTGGCGAGACTCCGCCCGCGAACTCACCGCGCGACAACTATTTCGCGCGGGCGATGATGTATGGATCGCTGCTCTCGGGCGCGCTCGCGGGACACGTGCACGGCACCGCGGCGTATGACGTGACGAGCACGGGCGAACCCCCCGGCTGGCGGCCGCACATCTGGACGGCCCTCAGGTACGAGTCCGGTGCGCAGATGCGGCACCTCGGAGCTTTCGCGCTTTCCGAGGGAGATCGTTATCGTCAATTGCAGCTCGCCTCGGACGACATCGAGCCGCGCAGCATTCCCGGCGCGCTCGCGGACGGGCTCGACGGCTGGTCGTTCCTGATGCGCACGCCGGACCGCGCATTCGCGCTCGCGTACTTCGAGAACAAGGCGCTGCGCCCGAACCTGAAGGGGTTCGAGGCGGGAGCCAACTACCGATGGACGTGGTTCGATCCGCGCACGGGGGCGTGGAGCAAGCCGATTGCCGTCAAGGCGAATGCGTCGGGGGTGTTGCGAGCGCCGGCCTTCCCGGACGGCGCAGAGCAGGCGGCGACCGACGTCGCCGCGAAGATATTGAAGTAGCTGCCGGCCGTTTGGCCGCTCAGGTCGACTTGAGCCGGAAATCGCCGTCGCCGTAGTGCACGTAGTCGGCCCAGTCCGGCGAGCGGCGCGCGAGCACCGCGCGCCGTGACTTCACGAGTGCGCTGCCGATGGTCGAGCGCAGCAGCTCGCGGTAGAAAACCGTCGCGAACGCGGTCGCGGCCTCGTCCTCGACCGGCCAGTGCGTGCCCACATAGTGCGCGAGCCCCGCGCGGAGCAGTGATTCCGCGAGGCTGAGATTCGTGCGCACGCCACGCTCGCGCTTCGCCGCGCGGGCGCCGCGCTCGCTTTTCGCGCCACGCGCAGTGCGCGTGCCGCGCCGCAGCCGTGCGGATTCGCAGGCGTTGAACACCACGAGAGGCGGCAGACGCCGGAGCGCGCCCACCGCCGAGCCGGTGAGATCGCCGTCCGCGAGCGCGAGGCCACTTTCGCCCGGCCGGCGCGCGTCGAAGAATGCGTGACCCGCGAAGTGGATTACGTCGTGGCGGCCGGCTTCGAGCTCCGCGGTGACGCGTGCGAGCGTCGCGGCCTCTCGCGCGACCTCCGTGACGCGCACCTTCGGGACGCGGCCGAGTATCGCCATGATGCGTTCGCGTTCGAGCTCTGCGCCGGGCAGGTCGCGCGTGGGATTCGCGATCACGAGCACGCTGAGATCGCGCTGCGCGAGGCGCTCCGCGTCGAAGCGCGCGGGAACGAGGTCGGCGGTCGCGTAGCGGCGCGACAAACCGCTTTCGAGCGCCGGGATCCAGCCGTGCAGGTTGAGCGTCTCCCAGGGAACGCGGCTGCCGGCCGCATCGTGCACCACGGACAACGGCTGGAGCCGTGTCGCCACCAGGGCTTCGGCGAGCGCCGGATGCAGGACGAGCGAGCCCAGCTTGCGGCCCAGCAACTTCACGCGCGCGGGCGTGAGCTCGGGTGCGGCGAACTCGCGATCCAGCGCATCGAGCGCTTCCGCACGGAAGCGGCGGCTGTGGGAGTAGATAGCCGCGGACGTGCCGCCGGTGAGCAGCGACGCGCGCCAGGTTTCCATGCCCTCGCGCCGGGCTTCAGCCGCGACGATCAGGTGGGCGGTGCCCGGCAGCTTGCGGACGCGGGTCACCGCGCGCGTGGGCAGCGGCGCGAGCGGAACGAGTCGCAGCGCGCCGGCCGGGCGCGCGCCGACGAATTCCACGAGCCGCGCCTGCACACGTTGCGCCTCGGCGCGGTTGAGCACGTGCAGATCGATGCGCGCGATCTTCGTATGGCCGGCGGCCCGCGCGCGCAGGATGCCGCGGAGCTGCGCGGCGAACGAATCCGCGGGCTCGATGCCGGCGCGCGCGCCCCACGCGACCGTCGCGAGCGAACGGTAGGGCGGCGCCTCGGCGAAGCGCGCGAGATTCTCGGCCGCGAGTTCGATCACGTCGACACCCAGGCGGTCGAAGCGGCCCAGTCCGATCAGCAGGTAGGCCGTGCGCGGATTGCCGCCGCCTTTCTGCAGGCTGCGCGGAATCGGCGTGACGCTGCCCGCGTCGCCGCTCACGACGCGGTGCTGCAGCCAATCGCCGATCACGCCGCCCAGGCGCTGGTCGACGTCCGCCGCGGCGCCTTTCGCGGGCACGCCGCGCAGGAGTCCGACCGCGATCGCAGCCGCGCGCGAGTTCGCCACGTCCCCCACGATCACGCGCACGGCCAGCGGCCGGGCCGCCGTGGGCCGATGCGTACGGCGATGTTTGCGGCCGCGCGGCGGCTCGTTGAGCGTGTCGAGAAATTCGCGGCGCTGCGCCGGTGTCATGCGCGGCCAGTCGATTTTTTCCCGGTACTGCCCGCGCAGCTCCGCGTCGCGTACACGCGAGAGAGCGCCGCGCCGCAACGGCGGAGAGGAGGCGAGCAGCTGCGAGGCGCCGGTCTTCAGCAGGTCGATCGTGCCCGCGATCACCCTGTCGTCGAGCGACAGGTCGCTGTGACCGCAGTCGACGTAGCTGTGACGCGCGCCCGGCAGGCGCGCCAGCTCGATGGGCACCGTGCCGTCGCCGAGCAGGCTGTATTCGTATTCGAAGTCGTCGTCCCGCAGCGCGACGCTGGTCGCGGTGGTGCGGTTGCAGCCGATCACGACGTGAAAGCGCGGATCCGCGGGAGCGAGTCGTTGCGCGAGACCCGCCGACGCGGCGAGCAGTTCGCGATTCGGCCCGGGGCCGCGCGACGGCCACGACGCGCGATCGAAGAGATCGAGGTCGCTCACGGTGGGGCTGGAGGGCAGCAGTTCGTGTAATCCTGGAAAACTGGAGAACACGCTGCTTGCGAGAAATTCCGCGTCGTGCCGCAGGTCGAGCATCGCGACCTTGCGCACCACCGAATACGTGCCGCGCAGCGCCTGCACGGCGGCGAGCGATCCGGAGTTCGGCGTGCCGAGCATCACGAGTTGCGACACACGTGCACCGGCGGGCTGCGCGAGCGCCGCGCGCGCGACGAGACCGCCCATGCTGTGACCGACGATCGCCACCTCGTCGCGGCCATCGGCATCGAGGCGCTCGGCCAGGCGTTTGCCGAGCGTGGCAATGTCGTGGCGCCAGTCGTAGTCGAGCAGTACCGCGTCGAATCCGGCCTTGCGCAGCGAGAGCGTGATCTTGAGGTACGAGTAGCTCATCGCGCCGAGCGCGGTGACGCGCGAGGCGGGATTCAACGTCAGGTCGGTGAGGCGGCCGAAGGCGATGTCGATGGGATCCAGCCACACGACGTCATTGGGTTTGCGTTCGCCGCGCACGAATCCGAGCTGCGAGCCCATGATCCCCGGCAGCACGTACACGCGCCGGCCCGGCGCCCGGCGGGTTCGCCGCGTCGTGGCGCGCGCGAGCGCCACCAGCTCGGCGTACAGCTTCGGGCCGAAAAAGTCGACCAGCTCGGGATGCTTCACGCGCGAAGCGAGCATGTGCACGAGCGTCGCCTGGTCGAGCGCGAACCGGTCGTACGGGGTGACGTGATCGATCGGCGCGGACTGCGTCACGCGGTATTCCCGACGGTGCCCAGGCCGAGCGCCGCGTCCAGCCAGTCGAACACGGGCTTCCACAACACATCGCGATGACGCGATGCGAAGAAGCCCTCGTGACCGATGCGTTTCGAGCCGACGTCGGCGGGCGAGTACCAGCGCTGCTCGCGCGCGACGTTGGGGAAGTACTTGTTGAGCTCGGTGACCGTACGGCGGGTCGCGATCGGATCGTCGGTGAACGCGACGTTGAGCAGCGGCCCACGGATTTCGCCGAATACGTTTCCGGATAGATAGGTGGCGAGGTCGGGGCCGAAGTGGCCGGGACGCAGGCACCAGCGTTTCCATTCCTCGTAGACGCCGCGCGGCAGTGGCAGACCGCTCCAGCCGCCGCCGCTCGGGATGTAGCCCTTGAGCGCGAGCATCGTGGGGCCGTGCACGCGCCAGAACCACCAGGCGAGATACTTGAACGGAGCATGTTCCCAGCGCCAGTAACCCACCGACGTGCCGACCTGCACGTGGGCGCGGGCCAGTGCGTGATTCTCGAGAAGTCCCAGCAACTGGCCGCCGATGCTGTGTCCGAGGGTGGCGAGCGGCAGTCCCTGCGCACGCTGCGCGGCGGCGTCGAGCGCGGCGGGCATGTCGAGCAGGCCCCAGTCGCTCATGCGCGCCGTTTCGGTCGCGAGATCTTTCGGCGCGGACGCGCCCATTCCGCGGTAGTCGTAGACCAGCGCGTCATACCCACGCCCGGCCGCATAGGCCGCGATCTTGAAGTAGAACGTCTGCGGGAAACCGGTGCCGCCGCTGATCATGACGACCGCGCGGCGGTGCGGCGCGGAGAACCAGTGTGCCGCGAGCTCGCGGCCGTCGGCGCAGCGGAGCGTGAATGGCCGCGGCGCCACTGCAGCTTCCGGCGGCGCCGCGGCTTCCATGCCGCGTGCCTGCGATTCGCTCACGACGCCTGGGGTCACAGCGCGTGCGCCTCGATCTGTTTCGCTAGAGCGAGAATGGCTGCGCGCCGCGCGCTCGACTTGCGCCACACCGCGCCGATCTTGCGCTTCGGCACGGGTTTGGCGAACGGGCGGATCGCGACGCCGCGCGCGTTGCCGTAGGCGCCGCGTCCGGCGAGCTCGGGCAGGAGCGTGATTCCCACACCCGCCGCCACCATCTGCCGCAGTGTTTCGAGGCTCGTGGCGCGGAAGTCCTGCTTCTCCTGCACGCCCGTGCCTGAGCAGATGTCGAGCGCCTGGTCGCGCAGGCAGTGACCGTCCTCGAGCAGCAGCAGCGTCTCGCGGTCGAGATCCTCGACCTTGATGTGCGCGCGCGAGGCGAGGCGGTGGTCCGCGGGCATCGCGACGGCGAACGGCTCCTCGTAGAGCTCGTACACGTCGAGACCGTCGAGCGGCACCGGCAACGCGAGGATGCCGACGTCGATCTCGCCCGAGTGCAGCTTCTCGAGCATCGGGTCGGTCTGGTACTCGTACAGCATCAGCTCGAGGCGTGGCAGCGCCTTGCGCAGCTTGGCCGCGACGTTCGGCAACAGGTAGGGGCCGATGGTCGGCAGCAGCGCGAGCTTGAGCCGCCCGGCGAGCGGGTCGCTGTGACCCTTGGCGATCTCCACGATCTCGTCGCTCGCCTCGAGGATGCGGCGCGCGCGCTCGACGATCTCCTCGCCGGCCGCCGTCAGCGAGACGCGTTTCGGCGCGCGCTCGATGAGCTGCACGCCGAGGTAATCCTCGAGTTTCTTGAGCTGCGCCGACAGCGTCGGCTGGCTCACGAAGCTGCGCTCGGCGGCGCGGCCGAAATGGCGCGTATCCGCGACGGCGACGAGGTAACGCAGGTCCTTGAGCTTGAGATCGGCCATAGATGTTCTCTATCGAGTTTATCCAATCAATCGATTGGCCGAAATGGGGGTTGCCCCGGAGAATGCCGCACATCGAATCAAGGCCGGCACCGCAACCCTGTGGAAGGGGACACGGAACAGGCCAATGTTTCACCAAGGAGCAAGCATGTTAGGTATCGGCAAGAAGTTTCCGGATTATTCGCTGACGGGCGTCGTTTCGAACGACCAGGCGAAGGCGTTCCAGACGTTCGACCAGGATTCGAACAAGGGCAAGTGGCGTGTAGTCTTTTTCTGGCCGAAGGACTTCACCTTCGTGTGCCCGACCGAGATCGCGGCATTCGGCAAGCTCGAGAAGGAGTTCAAGGCGCGCGACGCGCAGCTCCTGGGTGTATCTGTCGACAGCGAATACGTGCACCACGCGTGGCGCAGCACCAAGGAAGAGCTGAAGAATCTGCCCTTCCCGATGCTCTCGGACATCAAGCGCGAGCTGTCGACCGAGCTCGGCATCCTCGACGAGGCGGCGGGCGTTTCGCAGCGCGCCACCTACATCGTGGACCCGGAAGGCGTGATCCGTTTCGTGTACGTCACCGACCTGTCGGTCGGCCGCAGCCCGGAGGAAGTCCTCCGCGTGCTCGACGCGCTGCAGACCGACGAGCTGTGCCCCTGCAACTGGAAGCAGGGTGACGACACGCTGAAGGCGGCCTGAATAAATCCGGAGGCGGCCGCGAGGCCGCCTTCATTCGAGGAGCACGACATGACGATTGAAAACGTTCGCGACGCACTGCCCGACTACGCGCGCGATCTGAAGCTGAACCTGGGCTCGGTGCTCGCCCCGAACGGCGCGCCGGGACTCAACGAGAAGCAGATCTGGTCGATCGCGCTGGCCTCCGCCATCGCCGCGCGCAACACGACGTTTGCGCGCATCGTGGAAGCCGAGTCGCGCGCCCATCTCGCCGAGGTGGAAGTCGAGGGCGCGAAGGCCGCAGCGGCCATCATGGGCATGAACAACATCTACTACCGCTTCCTGCACCTGGTGGAAGACGGCGAGTACCAGACCATGCCCGCGCGCCTGCGCATGAACGTGATCGCCAACCACGGCATCGACAAGCTCGACTTCGAGCTGATTTCGCTCGCGGTTTCGGCGGTGAACGGATGCGGGCTGTGTGTGACGTCGCACGAGAAGAAGCTGCGGCAGCACGAAGTGTCGCGCGAGGCGATCCAGAGCGCGGTGCGCATCGCGGCGACCATTCACGCGGTGGCCGGCGTGCTGGAATTCGAGCAGAGCGTGCCCGCGGCAGCGGCGCCGCTGGCCGCCTGAGGCAGGAGAGAATCCTCGACGATCGGCAAGCTCCCCCTCCCTGTGTTTGCCGGTCGTCGATGACGCGGCGCCCGCGATAGCGGGCGCCTTTTTTCCGTTTTTCGGTCAGGCCAGCAATCGGAGCCGCTGCGCTTCGGACAATGCATCCACCTTGGTATGCACCTGCAGCTTGCGGTACGCGCGCTTCACGTAGGTCTGCACCGTGTGGCGCGAGACTTCCATGATGTCCGCGATCTCCTGGTAGCTGAACCCTTTCGCGGCGAGGGACAGCACCCGCGTCTCCTGTTCCGACAACGAGACTCCGTCTTCGCCCGCCGGCGTGCGCTGCACGTATGGCAGGCTGTTGAGCAACTGCCGGGCGATCACCGGACTGATGGGGCTGCCACCGGCGCGCAGCTCGCGTATGTACTCGACGATCTCGGAGGCGGGCAGGTCCTTGAGTAGATAGCCCGTGGCGCCCGCGGCGATGGAGTCCATGACCGAGGCTTCGTCTCCGAACACCGTGACGACCATGATTTCGCAACCGGGCGCGCTGCGCATCGCCTCGCGTATCAGGTCGATGCCGCTGCCATCCGGCAGCCGCAGGTCCACCAGCAGCACATTCGGCGCATCACGCAGCAGGCTCAAGCCCTCGGCAAGCGTGGCCGCCATGCCGGCGACCTCCATGTCCGGTGCGTCGCGGATCGCGCGCGCGAATCCCTCGCGGAACACCGGATCGTCCTCGACGATCAGGACGCGCACGCTCATGCGGATCCGCCCCGCGCCGCCACCGGAAACTGGTGAAGCGGCAGCCTCACGCTGAGCACGCTGCCGCCGCCCTTGCGTGGCGCGATCTCCAACCGCGCCTTCAGGCGCGTGGCGCGGCGCTGCATCCCGGCGATGCCATGTCCGCCGGGCAGCGCGTCCGGATCGAATCCGCCGCCGTCGTCTTCGATCCGTATGCCGGTCTCGTGCGCCGCGCTCCACGTGACCAGCCGGATTTCGCGTGCGCCCGCGTGCTGCAGCACATTCGCGATGGCCTCCTGGAGGATACGCAACAGGTCGAGGGCCTGATCGCCGGTGAGCTCGCCGATCTCCGGGTGTTCCTGCACTTCCCATCGCAGCCGGATTCCGGCGGATTCGATGCGGCGCTGCAGCCGGTAACGCAGCATGCCGAGCAAGGTGGCGAAGTTGCGTGCCGCCGGCTCGTGCGCGTCGATCAGCAGCCGCAGGTCCACCACGCATTCGCGCAGCACGCCGGCGGCGGACTCCGCGTTCAGCGCGCCGGCCTCGAGTTGGCGTTGCGCCGTCAGGAGTTGCGAGCCGAAGCCGTCGTGCAGCTCCGAGAGCATGCGCGTGCGTTCGCGCAGCGCGGCCTCGCGCCGCTCCGACAGCAGGCGTCGCGCCTGCGAGCGCTGCAGCTCGGAGTGCAGGTGCGCGGCGTACAGGCGCTGGCCGATGGCGGCGCGCATCGAGCCGTTGAGCATCAGTCCGAACGCGAGCACGAACGCGGCGAACATCAGGCACACGCCGATCGCGAGCGGCATGCGTATGTGCAGGCCGAGCGCGAGACACAGCGTTGCCGTCTGCGCGATCACGGCGGCCAGGATCAGCGGGCGGTGGCCGCGCGTCACGACGAACGCGATCATCAGGATGGCGACGATGGCGACGGCCGAAAGCTGCAGCTCGATGCGGCCGGCCGGCAGGAACCACGGCAGCAGCCCGGTGATCATGCCGGCGGATGCGGTGGCCACGGTCCATGCGCCGAGCCAGCGACGCTGCGCGCGCGTGCCGGGCGCGGGCCGCCAACGTTCGTATGCCAGGCACATGGCGCCGATGAGCCCGAACATCAGCGTTTCCAGCGCCGCCCATTCCAGCGTCCGGCCCTCGGGTTCCAGGTAGTGATACATGGCGCCGAGGATCCAGGCGATGCCGACGGTGCCGCTCACCGAAAGCCGCCAGTTCGCGAAGCGCGCCAGGAACAGCGCGTGATCGATTTCCGCGCGCGAATCGCGCAGGAAGGCGCCTTCTTCGACGATATCGGCCGTGTCCCGCGTTTGCGGGACAGACAGCCCTGCATCGCCAGTCGATATTGCCGGCCCTGGATTCATCTCAGTGAGGCTGTCGTGAAGCGGATCGTCATAGGATGCCTTGTACTCGGCTCAGGCGCACTGGCGAGCGCCCAGCAGTTCGTGGCCCCGGGAACTCGCGGCACGCTGACGGTGGAGTACGTCTACGTCGCCGCCGGTTCGAAGCCCGACAAGTACGATCCGAAGTCCTGGGACGTGACGCGCCGGATCACCACCACGACCCAACTCGTCGCCGAGAAGCCCATGGCCATCTCCGCGCTGCGCCCGATGGAAAAAGGACAGTCCGAACGACTCGAGGCGCGTCAGCAGAGTGCGAACAAGGCATCGCAGGCCATGATGCCCATGGCCGGCGACATGATGAAGATCGCCGAGAAATGTGGCGAGGACGAGGCCTGCATCGAACGCGAAGTGACGGCGTATGCCTCGGGTGTGAACGTGAAGGACTTCGACGGCGCGCGCAAGGACATCGCCGCGGCCGGCGCTCAGGACTCGCCGCGCTATCAAAACTGGATGATGGTCTCCGAGTCCGCGACCTGGGAGCTCGAGGAAACCTACGACAGCAAGAATGCCGATCCCATCTGCGCCAGCAAGCCGAACCGGCAGTGCACGCGCAAGGTGACGCGCATTGGTGGCGGCGCGTTGCCGCCCGCGCCGCCGAAGGGCCAGATGCTCGACTTCGACAGTGAAAAGAAAGACGTCTACGTCTCGATATCACCGCAGCCGGTGACGCCGATGATGTACACCGAGACGATCAGCACGGACCATCCCTCGCACAAATCCGGTTCCCAGAAGAAGGCGTTCGCCGGGTTCGGCAAGCAACTGCGCCCGCTGCAGGGGCCGCTTTCCGCGCAGCTGGCCAGCAGCGGCAAGTATGAAGTGAAGGGTGCGGGCGTCGAAGGCGAGTCGGGCGTACTGACGGTGAGCTGGCGGTTCGCAATCCAGAAATGACGTGTCGGCGGCGCGTGCGCGCCCTGCGATTCGCGGCTCTGCTGGCGCCTCTGGCGTGGGTCTCGGGCTGCGCGGATCCCGAGGCTTCGCCGCCGCGCGGCGCGCAGGGGGATGCCGGCGGCGCCGACGCGACCAGCGCGGACGCCGCGTCCGTTCAGGATGCCGGGCCGCCTCGAATGCCGACGCTCAATGGTCCGGTCATCGCGGCGCTGGCGGTCGATGAGCCGCGGCTCAATGATCATCGGCGGGATCTCGAGCAGCGCGAGCGCGAAGCCATCGACCACGTGGTCGCGGAGTGGCTGCGAATGCGCGATGGCTTGCCGCCGCCGGCCGCGCGCGCAATCGTTCCGCCGATGGCGCGCGATGGCGCGGGTACAGCCGCGCTGTCCGCCTTGCTGGATCGGATGATTCCGCGCGCGCACGCGTCTGAAGGCGGCGGTTCGATGGGCGCGACGGTGGGTTCCACCTTCACCACTCTGGTGGGCGGTTATGCCGACCAGGCCTCACCCGGCGGATCGCAGCCGCCGAGCGAAGCCGTCATGGGCGGCAAATCGGGTCGCGACGCGAGTTTCAGCGGCAGTGTGGATGCGAACGGCGAGGTCACGGTCACGCTCGAGACCCGCGTCGATATTCCGCCGCTCGCGATGGCGGCCAATTCGAAGGTTTCCCTATCTACTCGCGCGCTGTGCCCGGGCCCCGATGGCGTCGTCGAGCTCACCATCCGCACCGGCCAGGGCGGCCGCGCGGGCGCCGGCGGCGCCGCGGCGTACGACACCACGCGCGAGGCGAAGGTGCGCGCGGTCGTGAACGACAACGCCGAGATCGCTTCGGCGGAAATCGAGACCCGCCATGGCTCCCGCAGCCGCAGCGGTGGCAAGGAATCTTCGTACCAGGCGACCACGAGCTGGCGGAAGACGGCCAGCGACTCGGGCACCATGACCGGCGATCGTGTGGTGAGCTCTTCGGGCGATTCGGCGCGGATCGGGTCCATGATGACCGAGGGGCAGGGAGAGTCGTATGTTCTCGGCCTCAATGCGCTGAACGCCGCGGAGCGATTCTGGCAGGACGGCGGATGCGTTCGCATCGACGCCAGCGCGCCGCCGAAGGTCTCGCCGGGCGCCACGACTCGCATCCCTGTCAAGGTCCTGCACAAGCACGAGGGCAGCGAGGTCGCGGCGCGCGTCACCGCGGACCTTACCGGCGGCAAGGCCATCGACCCGCGGGAGATTGCGCGCACCGCCGGCACCCTCGTTCACGATGCGCCGGACGAAAAGGAGAAATCGGCTTCGATCAAGCTCACCGCCTACTCGCGCCGCGGCAAGGCCACGCTCAAGCTGGACATCAGCACGGGCGCGAGCGCCTACCGGATCGAAGGCGGCGCCGATGAATTCCATGGAACGGGAATCGCCTGCGATCTCGCCGAGCCGTTCGTGGTCAGCGGCAGCGGCGTGACCGTGCGGTTCACGCCTTCGTCGGATCGCGCCGGCACGTATGAGTATCAGGGCAGCATGAGTGGCTTTGCCGTGATGGGCAGTGGCACGTACTCGGTGAAATACACCGGAGACACGGCCGCGAGCATGAGCGCCACCGGTCCCGGCAGCGTGGAAACGCCGATGGGGACGATGACGAAGAACGGCAGCGAAGAGTACACGCTCACGCCGGTGACGGACTCTTCCTGCGATTGACGTCGCGGCGTGTGTTCACGCTGGCGATCCGTTCGGGTGGGCGCCTATCCTTCGTGCGTGCGCAAATCCCCGAAATTCCAACCCAGCGCCGCTCCGCTGTCCGCCGGTGTCGTGGTCGTGCGCCGTTCCGCCGAGGGCTGGCGCGTGCTGCTGCTGCGCGTCTATAACTACTGGGATTTCCCGAAGGGTCTGGTCGAGGACGGCGAGGACCCTCTATCCACCGCGCGGCGCGAGGCGCTCGAGGAAACCACGCTCGACGATCTCGAGTTCGCCTGGGGCGATTCCTTCGTCGAGACCGAGCCGTACGGCCGGGCAAAGAAGGTGGCCCGTTACTACGTCGCGCGCACGAAGACCGAGGCCATCAAACTACCCGTGAGCCCCGAGCTCGGCCGCCCCGAGCACCACGAATGGCGCTGGTGCGATTTCGAAACCGCCGGACAACTCGTGAACGATCGACTCTGGAAAGTGCTGCGCTGGGCCCAGGACGTCGTGGAATAAGACGGTGCCAGGCACCGTCTTCACACGACCCGTCCGCGCAGGCCGCCGCGCAGGAAATCCCCGATGTTCGCGGCGAGTTCGTCGACGGCGCGTTGACGTGCCTCGAACGCGGCCCAGGCGATGTGCGGGGTCACGATGAGATTGGGGATACCGGGCTCGAGCACGGGGCTGCCATCCACCGGCGGCTCCTGTGGCAACACGTCGATCGCCGCGCCGCCGAGATCGCCGCCCTTCAACGCGGCGACGAGCGCGTCCAGATCCACGAGCGCGCCGCGTGCGGTGTTCACCAGGATCGCATCGGGCTTCATCATCGATAACTCGCGCGCGCCGATAAGGCCCTTCGTGGCGGGCGTGAGCGGACAGTGCAGCGACAACACGTCGGCATTGCGCAGCACCTCGTCGAGCGTCACGCGCACCGGCGAGCTCGGCGTCGTCGCGTCGCTCGCGGTCGAACCCGGGCGCTCGGCCACGAGCACCCGCATGCCGAGCGCGTCCCTGCAGACCTGCGCCACCGCGCGCCCGAGCGTGCCGTAACCGACGATGCCCAGGATCTTCCCGTTGAGCTCGCGAATCGGCGCGCCTGGTACGGAGAACTGCTCGCAGCGGGCCCAGGTGCCGTCGATCGCGGCCAGCCCGTATTCGCGCAACCGATGCGTCAGCGCGAGGATCACGCCGAGCACGTGCTGCGCCACCGACACCGTGCAGTAGTCACGTATGTTGCACACCGCGATGCCGAGCTCGCGCGCGGCCTCGAGATCGACATTGTTCGTGCCGGTCGCCGTCAACCCGACGAACCGCAGCCCGGGCACGGCGCGCATGCGCGCGCGCGAGATGTTCAGCTTGTTGGTGAGGATGAACTCGCAGCCCGCGATGCGCTCGTCGACCTCGGCGTCGCTGGACGTCGGGTAGAGGGTTATCCCGGGCAATACGCGTTCGAGAGCCGAGGTATCGAGATCGCCGTGACTGACCGTGCCGAAATCCAGGAAGACCGCTCTCATTCCGCCTCGCCCTTGGTTAGTCCTCCAGGCGCGAAGCGGGCGAGGGCGCCAGTCCGGCCGGGGCCGCCAGAGTACCACCGGCCTCGGCCTTCACGGAGAGCACGGGCGGAATCAGCTTGTACATCACGGGCGTCACGAGGCGCGCGAGCAGCGTAGAGGTGATGAGCCCGCCGATGATCACCCACGCCATCGGCGAATACAGCCCAATGTTCTGCAGCGCGAGCGGCATCAGACCACCGATCGCGGTCGCGGACGTCAGCAAGATGGGAAGGAAGCGGATCTCGCCGGCCTGTTCGATGGCCTCGTCGAGCGGCACGCCCTGCTCGCGCAGCTGGTTGGTGAAGTCCACCAGCAGGATCGAATTCTTGATCTCGATGCCCACCAGCGCAATGAAGCCGATCGACGCGACGAACGAAATGTCGTTGCCCGAGATCAGCAACATGAACATTCCGCCGAGCACGCCGAGGGGCACCACGGTGAGCACGATGAGCGTGGACTTGAAGCTGCCGAACTCGAGCACGAGGATCGCGAAGATGCCGAAGATCGCGACGATGATGGCGATACCGATGCCGCCGAACGCCTCCTGCGAGGCCTCGTTCTCACCGCCCAGGTCGTACTTGTAGCCGCGCGGCCAGTCCATCTCGTCGAGCTTCTTCGTGATCTGGCTCGTGAGCTCGGCGATGTTGTAGCCGGGCTGCGCGTCGGCGTCGATCGTCATCGCGCGTTCGCGGTTGAAGCGCTGGATCAACGTCGGGGCCTTCTCGAATTCCAGCGACGCGAGCTGCGAGAGCGGCAGCGTCGAGCCATTGAGCGTCGGCACGCGCACCTGCTCGAGCGCGCCGAACTCCGCCTGCTGCGTGATCGGCGTGCGCACGACGATCGAATATTGCTCGCCCGTGGTGTCTTTATATGTACCCACCGAAACGCCGGCGACCGACAATCTCACCGCGCGATCGAGCTCCGCGGTCTGCACGCCCAGCTGCTGCGCCTTGCGCGAATCGATGTTGAGCTTGAGGTTGGTACGCGAGACGTTGAGCGGGTTCTTCACGTCGCGCGTGCCGGGCACCGACTTCACGAGATCCTCGACCTTGTGGCTCAGTGCCTCGATGACGGTGAGGTCGTTGCCGATCACGCGGATCGAGATCGGCGCCGAGATCGGCGGGCCGTTCGCGAATTCCTTCACGTAGATGTTCGCGGCCGGATAACGCTCGAGCGTCTCGCGCAGCGCCTGCAGCTTCGCGGGCGTCTCGTCGGTGTCGTATTCGTGCAGTTGCACGAACACTTCCGCGTAGTTCGCCGCGTCGTTGCGCTGTATGTGGTTGTAGTAGATCTGCGGATTGCCGTGGCCGAGGTTGGCGAACCAGCTCTTCACCTCGCGCATGTTCGAGAGTTCGTTCTCCACCACGCGCAGCGCGCGGTCGGTTTCCGCGAGGCTGCTGCCGTTCGGCGCGTTCACCTGGATCAGGAACTGCGGGGTATCCGCCTTCGGGAACAGGCTCGAACCCAGCACCGGCACGAGCGCCGCGGACAGCAGCAACGACCCGCCGATCGCCGCGACCACCGTGAACTTCGGGCGCGCGAGGCACCAGTGCAACGCGGGACGGTAGTAGTTGTGAATCACGCCCATCACGCGCTTGAGGAACGGGTTCTCCTCCGACTGCGATTTCTCATCGAGCACGCGGCTCGCGAGGAACGGGATGATGAACAGCGCGAGCAGCAGCGAGCCGATGATGGTGGAGACCACGGCCATCGGCAGCACGCGGATGAACTTGCCCGCCGTGCCGGGCAGCGCAAGCAACGGCAGGAACGCGAAGATCAAAGTCGCCGTGCAGCCGAGGATGGCCACGAAGATCTGGCGCGTCCCCGCGAGCGCGGCGTCGACGCGCGAATACCCCATGCGCATGTGCCGCGCGATGTTCTCGACCACGACGATCGAGTCGTCGACCAGCAAACCCAGTGCGACGACGAAGCCCGCGATGGATAGCTGATTCAATGAATAGCCGAGGAAATACAGGCAGGCGAGGCCGAACGACAGCGACAGCGGAATGGAGATCATCACGATGCCCGCGGCGCGCAATCCGAGCGGCAGCAATGTGATCAGCACCAGCCCGATGGCGATGCCAAAGTCGACGTACAACCGGCTCAGTCGATGCCGCACGTTCTTCGACTGGTCGAAGCCGACCTCGAGTCTGATGCGCTTCGGCAGATCGGCGGCGAAGTCCTCCGTCACCGCCATCACGCGTTCGCGCACTTCGAGGATGTTGTAGCCGTCCTTCTGGTTGGCCGTGACGAACACGGCGCGTTTGCCTTTGTAGCGGCCCGTGTAACTGTAGGCGGACGTGTTCCAGCCCACCTCCGCGACGTCGCGCACGCGCACGATGCGTCCGCCCACGGCCGCGACGACGGTGTCGCGCACCTGGTCGAGCGAGGAGTAGCTGCCGGAGGTCTTGAGGCTGAAGCTGCGCGCGCCGAGATCGATGAAGCCGGCGGGGATGTTCGCGTTCTCGCTCTGCACCGCGGCGATCAGCTGCGTCGGCGCGATGTTGAGCTCCGCCATGCGCTTGAGGTCGAGCGCGATGCGCAGCTCGCGCTCCGGGTAGGCCCAGCTCTCCGAGGTGCGCACGCCATCGACCGTCTTGAGCTTGTCCTTGAGCTCGCGCGCGTAGTCCTCCAGCTCGCGGTACGGCGCCTCTTCCGATATCAGCGCGATCTGCACCGTGTTCACGAGGCCGGGCGAGAACTTGCGCACGATGAGGTGCGTTTCCGCCGGAAACTCCGGCCGCAGCGCGTTCAGTTCGCGCGTCACCTCGTCGTACTTCTTGTCGGCGTCGGTCGAGGCGAGGAATTCGATCGCGGTGAAGGACACGCCGTCGCGGATCGAGGTCTCCATCTTGAGCACGTCGTCGAGCGCCGCGAGGCGATCCTCGATGGGCTTGGCGACCAGGCGTTCGAGATCCTTGGGATCCGCGCCGGGATAGATGGCCGCGATCGTGAACCCGGGGATCTTGAAATACGGGTCTTCCTCGCGCGGCACGTTCTTGAACGCGTAGAAGCCCAGGGCGACCAGGCACAGGAACGCCACCATGGTGAACTGGTAGCGCCGTATCGGGAATTCGAGCAACGACATCGCCTTCTCCCGGACGCGACTAACTATCCGCGCCGCGCGGCGGCATGTTCTCCGCCTGGCGAGTCGTTTCGCGCAGCACCTCGACGCGTTCGCCGTTCTCGAGGAACAACGCGCCGTCGGTGACCACCTGCTCGCCGGCGGCGAGGCCACTTTCGAGCGCGATGCTGTCGGCGGTGATGAAGGCCACGCGCACGTTGCGCCTCTCGGCGGTGTCGCCCTTGACCACGAACACGCTCGCGCGGTCGCCGTCGCCTTCGACCAGCGCCGCCATCGGAATGTAGGTGAGTCCGGGGGAGTCGCTGTGCGGCGTGAGCCGCAGCCGCGCGACGAGCCCGCTCACCAGCCGCGGCGGCGGTGCGTCGAACTGCACTTCGATCGGGAACATGCCGGAGCGCTCGTCGGCGGCGCTGGCGATCTCCACGATCGTGCCGGTCATGGTGCGGCCGGGGAATGCGTCCATGCGGATCTCGCCCTTGTCGCCGAGCTTCACGTTCACGATCTCGCGGTCGGCGAGGGCGGCCTTGACCACGTATCCGGCATCGCTTTCGCCGAACAACAGCACGGGCGTGCCGGCGGGTACGAGCTCGCGCTCCTCCACCAGCTTGCGCAGCACGAGACCGTCGCGCGGGGCCGCGATCACCGAATAACCCAGGTTGAACTGCGCCGACTTGTACTGCGCGGCCGCGATCGAGGCCTGCGTGCGCAGGTCCTGGAGCTGCTCGAGACTGATCACCTGGTCGGCGTAGAGATTTTCGCCGCGCTTGAGATCGCGCTCGGCCTTCTCCGCCATCTGGCGCGCCTGTTCGACCTGCGCACCGACCTCGGTGAGTTCGATCTCCGCGAGTCGCTGTCCCTTCTTGACGCGATCGCCCTCCTGCACGTGGATGCGACGCACGACCCCGCCCATCTTGAAGGACAGCCGCATTTCGTATTTCGTCGCGACGGCGCCATTGGTGTCGATGGGGGGCACGGCGGGTCCGTTGCTCGCGCGCTGGATTCGCACCGGCGTCGGCTTGTCGACGGGCTGCGCCTCGTTGCGCTGGCAGGCCGCTAGCAATGCGGCGGCCAATGCGAGCGGGATCAGCGGCAGTAGTTTGTTCTTCATCGTGTTCTTCCGTTGAATTCCTGTCAGGGCCCCGGTAGCGGCAGATTTCCCGCGGCGGTGGCGTAGTCGAGCTCAGCCTGGCGCGCGAGGACCTGAAATCGCGTGATGTTCAGATTGAGCTCGGCGCTCGTGAGGCTCGAGCGAGAGTCGATGAATTCGACCTGGCTGATCACGCCCTCGTCACGCTTGCGGCTCGCGATGCGAAAACCCGCGCGCGCGGCCTCGGAGCGCGCCTCGGCGGTCGCGAGCGAGTCCGCGCTGGTGTCGAGCCGGTCGAGCGCCTGCTGGACTTCGAGCTGAACCTGCTGCGCCAGCTCGTCGCGCTGCGTCGCGGTCTTGCGCGCGGTCGCGTTCGCCTGGCGCACCGCCGCGCGGCGCGCGCCGCCGTCGAAGAAGGTCCAGTTGAGCAGCAGCGACACGGTCGCGAAATTGCTGCCGCGGCCGAACTGGTATTCCTCGCCCTGGATGCCGCCATCGGCGCCGAACGACAGCGTCGGCCACCGGTCCGCCTTCGCGACCCTGGTCTGGGCCTCGCTCGCGCGCGTCAGCGCCTCGAGCTGCTGCAGCTCGGGCCGGTTCTCGAGCGCCGCCTGGCGCAACTCCGCGAGCGCGCGCGTAGTCGCGCTCACGTTCGCGCCGACCTCGGCATTCTCGAGTTCGGTGTCGAGCGGGCGATTGAGCAGAAAATTGAGGTAGCTGCGCGACTGCTCCGCGCCGTTCTGCGCGTCGCGCGATTGCTGCATCACTTCGAGTAGTTCGGCGCGAGCGCGCAGGACCTGGTCCTGCGTGACCTTGCCGTTGCGGAACAGCGATTCGTTGACGCGCAGGTTTTCGTTGAGCAGCGTCACCGAAGCGTCGACGATGCCGCGCGTGCGCACGGCGGCCAGGTACGTGAGGTAGCCGACGGTGATGTCGCGCTTGAGGCGCCGCCCGAGCGCTTCGCGTCCGTACTCCGTCGCGCCGAGCAGCTCGCGCTGGGCGCGCACGGCGGCGGGAATCGCGGGCGCGATCAGCGGCATGCGCAACGTGATGCGCGTGTCCTGCTCGCGTTCGCGCAGGAACGGAATCGTCTCGTTGCGCACGACCGGGAACTGCGGCTGCTGACCCTGCGCGACGAGCAAATCGTT
The DNA here is from genome assembly GCA_023423065.1 of Pseudomonadota bacterium. Taxonomy (GTDB): domain Bacteria; phylum Pseudomonadota; class Gammaproteobacteria; order Steroidobacterales; family Steroidobacteraceae; genus CADEED01. Next base: position 5,372 of record JAFAGC010000011.1, on the reverse strand, counting down.
GAGCGTCTGGTATGCGGGATTGAGCGTATCGCCGAGCGGCAGGTCGATCGTGCGACCGCCCTCGGAGCGCGAGTAACGCGCCGCGAGCGCGGCCTCGGGAAAATAACGCGCGCGCGCCGCGTCGAGCGCGGCTTCCGCGCGCTCGACTTCGAGCGTCTGCGCCTGCAGGGCGAGATTCGACTGCAGACCTTCGCGCACGTATTCGTCGATCACGGCGCCCAACGGCCGCCCGGTCGGCTCAGGCGTCTGCGCGCCGGTTGCCAGCGAAAAGCCTGCCAGCAGGCACAGCGCGACCACGTGCTTCGGCTTCAGTTGTTCAGTTGCTGGACGCATGTCTAATCCGTCGCGCCTTTTTCCTGAGGAAAGGGATGGGTGGTCTCAAGCCTTCAGATCGCGCGCGACCATGTTGATCGCGTGTTCGACAAGGGACTGCGCGGTCACGCCGTGATGCGCGAGCGCGTTGGCCTTCGTCGACGTGAGCTGGATGATTCCGTGCATGAAGCCCCATAACGTGACGCTGGTGAGCAGCGGAGATCCGATGTCGGAACGGATGCTGCCGTCGCGCACGCCGGCATCGATCGACTGGATGAGCCGATGTTGCAGTCGATCGCCGCCGATCGCGCACGCCTGCTCCGAAGGCGAACCTTCCGTGGGTTCCGGAGTCTTGAGCTCGCAGCGCGCGAGCGCTTCGAACAGCACGGGAAATTCCTGTGAAAACGCGACGTACGCGCGACCGATGGCGATGACCTGGTCGAGGCCGGCACGGTGGCGCTCGGCGGCTTCGTTGAATCGCGCGAGCAGCATGCCCATCGCGCGTTCGGCGAGACCGAACATGAGGTCGGAGCGATCCTGGAAGTACACGTAGAGCAGTGCGCGCGACAGGCGCGCGCGGCGCGCGACGTCATCCATCGTCAATGAGTCGAGTCCCATTTCGCGGCCCGCGGCTTCGGCGGCGTCGATGATCTCGGCGCGGCGGCGCTCCTTTTCCTCGAGTCGGCGTTCGGCAATGTAGTTCATGGGGGCGGAGCCTAGGCCGGGTTCTGACACAGTGTCAATTTGTAGAAGCATGTGCAAACGCACATTCGTGCAAATGCGAACCTCTCGCATTTACATCCGGGGCCCCCGAACCCATACTCGGACCCGTGAAAATGAATGTTTCCCTGTCGGACTCATCCGTCTCGCTGACCGAACTGCAGCGGGGCGACCACGGCTGGGTTTCGAGCCTCGATTCCTCGGTGCTTCCCGGTGTGGAGGCGCGGGAAACGGAAGCGCTGCTCGCGCGGCTCCGCGACCTGGGTTTCGTGGCCGGCGCGCGCTGCGAGATCGTCGCGCGCATGTGGTTCGGAGGTGATCCGCTCGCCGTGCGCATCGGCGGCTCGACCTTCGCGCTGCGCCGCGCGGAAGCGGCGGCGGTGCGCGTGCACCGCACGCAGACGGAATCGATCGGAAGGCGTGCTCCCGAAGGCGCAAGCACGCAGGCCGCCGTCGCCTGATCGTCGTCCGCCAGGCTTGAGCGCGCACAGAGCCCATTAGAGCCCCGGTAGAGAGTCCGGGCAGGAACGCAGGAATCTTGGACGCCGCCGTCACTACTTCTTCACTGCGCATCGCGCTCGTTGGCGTGCCCAACTGCGGCAAGACCGCGTTGTTCAACCGCCTCACCGGAAGCCACCAGAAGGTAGCTAACTACCCGGGCGTCACCGTCGAGCGGCGCGAAGGCGAACGCACGGCAGGCGACGGCCGCGTGCTGCGCATCCTCGACCTGCCGGGCACCTATGGACTCAAGCCCACCACGCTCGACGAGGCGATAACCCGCGACGTATTGCTCGGCCGCGTGGCCGGCGAGAGATCGCCGGATCTCGTCGTGTGCGTGGTGGACGCCGTGCACCTGCCGATCGGCCTCAGGCTCGCGCTCGAAGTGAAACGTCTCGGTCTGCCGATGATGCTCGCGCTCAATCGCATGGATGTCGCCAGGCGGCGCGGCGTGCAGATCGACGTCGCGCGCCTCTCGAGCGAACTCGGCATTCAGGTGCTCCCGACCATTGCCGTCAGACGCGGCGGGGCCGATGCGCTCATCGAGGCCATCGAGCCGTCCCGCTGGAGCGGCAACCGCGCCGCGCGCGCTCCGCAGTGGCACGAACCCACGGCCGAGGACGCCGAGCAGACCCAGGCGGACCTGCGCGGCCTGCTCGCCGCGGTCGGTTATTCCGCGCCGCGAGACAGCGAGTGGCTGGGCCGTTTCGACCGCGTGCTGCTGCATCCCGTCGGCGGCGTCGTCGTGCTCGCGATCGTCATGTTCCTGATCTTCCAGGCGGTATTCAGCTGGGCGGCGCCGCTCATGGACGCCATCGACGCCGGCATGGGCGCGCTCGGCGCCTGGGTCGCGGAACATCTGCCGCCAGGCCCGCTCGCGAGCCTGCTTTCCGACGGCGTGATCGCGGGCGCGGGCGCGGTGCTCGTGTTCCTGCCGCAGATCGTGATCCTGTTCTTCTTCATCCTCTTCCTCGAGGACTCGGGCTACCTGCCGCGCGCTGCCTATCTACTCGACCGGCTCATGGGCTGGGTGGGGCTTTCGGGGCGCGCATTCATTCCGCTGCTGTCGAGTCATGCCTGCGCCATTCCCGGCATCATGGCGACGCGCACGATCCCGAACTGGCGCGACAGGCTTACTACAATAATGATCGCGCCGCTCATGACCTGCTCGGCGCGCCTCCCGGTGTACGGACTGCTGATCGCCGCGTTCATCCCGGCGCGCGACGTGGGCATCTTCAATCTGCAAGGCCTCGTGCTGTTCGCCCTGTACGCGGCCGGGATCCTCTCTTCGCTGCTGGTCGCGCTCGTCGTCAAGCAATTCACCGGCGGTTCGCGCCACTCGCCGCTCATGCTCGAGCTGCCGGATTTCCAGTGGCCGCACGCCGGCAACCTGCTGCTCGGACTGTGGGAACGCGTGCGCATCTTCGTGACGCGCGTCGGCGGCATCATCCTCGCGTTGATGATCCTGCTGTGGTTCCTGTCTAGCTACCCCGCGCCGCCGCCGGACGCGACCGGGCTCCCGATCCAGTACAGCTTCGCGGGACGTCTCGGTGCGTTGCTAGAACACGTCTTCGCGCCAATCGGTTTCAACTGGCAGATTTCGATCGCGCTCGTGCCCGGACTCGCCGCGCGCGAAGTCGCCGTCGGCGCGCTCGGCACGGTTTACGCGATGTCGTCCACGGGTGACGACCTGGCAAACCAGCTCGGACCCGTGATCGCGAGCGGCTGGAGCCTGGCCACGGCCTGCTCGCTGCTCGCGTGGTACGTGTTCGCGCCCCAGTGCCTGTCGACGCTCGCGATCGTGAAGCGCGAGACCAACTCGTGGCGTTATCCCATCATCATGGCCGCCTATCTCTTTGCGCTGGCCTACATCGCGGCATTCGTCACCTACCGCGTGGTCGGATCCTGGGCGTAGAGTTTCGCCATGTGGCAGCAAATCGCAGTCGCCGTCATCGTCTTCGCCGCGTTCCTCGTGGCCGCGTGGAAACTCATGCCGGCAAGGCGGCGGCTGAAGATCCTGGTCTCGCTCGATGCGTGGGCCGCGCGCCGCGGCGGGCTCGCGGGATTGCGCGCGCGCGTACTGCAGCCGCGCATCCTGCGCGCTGGCGGCAGTTGCGACGGGTGCGCCGCGAATCCCGTGCGCGCGCCGCACCACCGCCGGTGAAATTCACACTCCTGGCCGGCCTGCTGTTCGCGGCCGGAATGTCTTCGGGCGCGAACGCCGCGGACGCCACGCGCACGGTCGTCGACGACACCGGCGCGCGTGTGACCGTGAGCACGCAATCCTGCCGCATCGTCTCGCTCGCACCCGGCACGACCGCGATGTTGTACGCGGCCGGCGCGGGACATTGCCTTGTCGGCACCATCGCGCACAGCGTCGAACCGGAAGAGGCCGCCCGCATCCCCGTCGTCGGAGACGCGGAGACGCTCGACTTCGAACAATTGCTGGCGCTGCGCCCGAGTGTCGTGGTCGTCGCGGTCGACGTCGTGCAACGCGTGCGCATCGATCGCATCCGCTCGCTCGGCGTGCCGGTTTACGAAGTGCACGTCACGCGGCTCGCGGGCATGCCCGAATCCATCGAACGGCTCGGCGCCCTGGCCGGCACGGCCGAAGCGGCAAATGAGAGCGCGACCGGCCTGCGCGCCGAGCTCGAGGGAATCGCGATGAAGTATCGCGCGCGACCGCGCATCCGCGTGCTCTACCAGATCTGGGATCGGCCTATCTACACGATCGGCGGCAAACACGTGATCAACGATGCGTTGCGGCTGTGCGGGGCGGAAAACGTGTTCGCCGACCTCGGCACCGCGGCGCCCGCCGTCACGCGCGAGTCGGTGGTGTTGCGCGATCCCGAGCTCATCATCGCGTCCGGGCCGCCCGGCGCCGGCGACCCGTGGCTCGCGGAATGGCGCAAGTTTCCGGCGCTCAGCGCCGTGCGAAACGGCCGGCTGGTCGCATACAGCGACCTGCGCATCGATCGCATGGGTCCCTCGGTCATTGCGGCAACCGGCAGCCTGTGCCAGGTCATCGACCGCTCGCGCGCGGCCGTTCAAGCCGAATCCGGGCGCTGAATTTCCGCGTTTCCCGCTTCCGCGGAGCGCTTCGTTGTATCGGTGCGAGACTTGCGGGTATCTTGCCGCCCCCGAACGCGCCGGAATCTTTCGTGTTCCCGGCGGTCGAAACGGCCTGGTCTAATTGCAGGGAGACCTCTCGATGAAATCCATTTTGTTGGTAGCAGGTGTGAGTATCGCGCTGGTTGGATGCGCCAGCACGGGTCAGCAGACCGCCTGGGGCAAGGCGGGCGTGAGCCGGGTCGATTACGGCACGGACATCGGCATGTGCACGGGTCTCGCCGCAATGCAGAACGCCGGTAACGGTGCCGGCACGGCCGGAGGCATCAGCGGCAAGAATTCGAGCGCCCAGACGGACACGGCGCGCGGCTCGAGCGCGGCCAGCGGCGCCGCCGCCGGTGGTTCGGGAGCCAGCAGCAATGTTCCCGCGTCGGGCACGTACAGCGGCATGGCCGGTTCCGACTTCGTCCAGCGCGCGGCCACCCAGCAGCGTTCGCAGGAGATGCAGGCGAAGCGCCTGCAGGCGGAAACCTTCAAGCACTGCCTCGTGGACCGCGGTTACCAGGAATACACGCTGACGCCCGAGCAGCGCGCGAAACTCGCCACCTTCAAGGTGGGCTCCGACGAGTACCACGAATATCTGTACTCGCTCGGCAGCGACGCCAACGTCGTCGCCTCGCAGGGCGCGAAGAAGTAGTCAATCAGGCACCACGTCGAAGGCGGCCCGCCCGCGCCCGCCCCCGTCGCCCCAAGCGCCCCGGCCGGGCCCCAAG
>JAFAGC010000102.1 GCA_023423065.1 Pseudomonadota bacterium | reverse complement strand
CGCCGCGGCGGGCGCGGCGGGCGCGGCGGCCGCGGGAGTCGCGGCAATGGGCCCCGGCGCAGCGGTGGACGCCGGAGAAATCAACGCGTGTATCTTCGCGATCAATCCGCGGGCGGTCGGCACGCCCTTTCCGGAGCTGACCGACTCGCGCATGCGCGCGAGCTCGTCGAGCGCGGATTGCGCGAGCTGGAAGGCGCGGTCATCCGGCGCGACCTGCCCACTGTCGACCTGCATGAACAGCGTCTCGAGCTCGTGCGCGAGATCGCCCATCGGGATGAGCCCCGCCATGCGCGCGCCGCCCTTGAGGGTGTGCAGCGGTCGCTTGAGCGCGGTGAGGCCATCGACGCTGGAGCGGTTTTCGTTCCACTGCGCGAGCGCGCCCTGCGAGGCGTCGATGAGCTCGACGGCCTCGTCGGTGAAGATGCCCGCGATTTCGGGATCGAAGTCGGTGACGACTTCCTCGACGATTTCGGCTTCTGGGGCTTTGGCGGCGGGCGCCGGTTCGCTTACTGGCGGCGGAAAGGAAGCGGGAGGTGCCGCGACCGCCGGCGCAGCAGAAGCAGAAGCAGGAGCGGGAGCCGCCGCCTGTTCCGCGGCGCGCGCGGCGGCGACGATGCGTTCCTCGAGTTCGAGCGTGGCGCGTTCGATGCGCGCGAGCAGCACGCCATGCGCCTGGAAAAAGCCGGTGGACTCGTCGAGGTTCGACGCGACGGAGTTCATCGCGCGCATGCACTCGGCGAGCAGATCGAGGTCCGCCGATTCGAGTCCGATGCCGGTATCGAATGCCTTGCGTACCCAGTTCTCGAGCGGCGCGGCCAGCCGGATGCCGTGTCGCGCCTCCGCCATGCGCGAGCTGCCCGCCAACGTATGGCATGCGCGGTACGCCTCTTCGGTTACCACGTGCGGCGCGCCGCGCGCGCGCTCGGCTTCGATGAAGCGCATGACGGCCGCGATGTTCACCTGCGTCTCGCGGCTGTAGATCTCGCGCAGCTGCAGGTCGCCGCTGGGTTCTTCTTCCGGCGCGGAAAGCACGATTTCCTCGCCGCCGGACTGATCTTCGCTCAGGTCCCAGTCCACCGGGGCGCTGACCTCCGGCGCGGCGGCCATGGGAGCAACCGTCGGCACGGTTGCCGGAGCGGGCCTCAGCGTCGGCACCCGATTGGTTGCGTCGATGACGTCTTCGGCGCGCGTATCGAGCGTGCGCTCGAGCAATTCGTTCGTGGCCGTGTGCGGCGCAGGGGCGGACTTGTTGGCCGCGAGCGCATGCGCGCGATCAACGATGTCCTGCGCCTTCGCGGGCGCCGGCTTGCCGGCTTCGAGCGCGTTCACGAGCTCGCCGGCCATGGCCATTGCATCGCGCACCGTCGCGATGATCGCGGGCGAACGCTGCAGCGTGTTCTCGATGACCTTGTTCAGCAGGTTTTCGATGGCCCACGCGAATTCGCTGATGTCCGTCGCACCGACCATGCGGCCCGAGCCTTTCAGCGTGTGGAATGCGCGCCGGACACCGGCGAGCGCCTCGGTCTCGAGCGGGTTCTGCTCCCAGGCCGGGAACAGCTTGCCGATGCGGGCGACTTCTTCGCGGGCTTCTTCTATATATAGAGCGAGCAGTTCGGGGTCGATGTTGGTCGGGATCTTCGACCCGACCGGCGGCTGCGCCGCCTGGTGCAGCGTGGGCGCGCCCTGGACGGACGGCGGAACGACTCCCGCCTGCAACGCGTGCGCGCGTGCGGTGGCGCCCGCGTCGGCGAGCAGCACCGTGGCGGCATACGACTCCGGACCCAGCGGCGGCACCGTGGGCACCACGCGCTTGGGCATCTGCTCCAACGCCTGCAGGCAGGTCTGCGCGTTGTCGAGCATGTACCACGGATCCGCGCGGCCGGCCTGCAGCGTCTCCATGTAGTACTCGAGACTGACCACCGCGTCCGCCAGGCGGTCGAGGTAGTTAGGCGGAACCGCCGTGCCGCCCGGCTGCAGGAGTTCCTTGAGATTCTTCGCGATGCCTTCGACGATTTCGACCGCACGCGTCTTGCCGAGCATCAGCAGGCCGGCCTTGATGCCGGCGATGAGGCCCGGCCACGCGTCGAGCGCCGCGACGTCGAGCGTCCCGGCGACGTTGGAAGCGATGGCCTCCTTCACGCGCACCAGGTTCACGCTGCATTCGCGCAGCACGGCGGCCTGCACCTGCTGGAAATCCACGTCCGTGGACGTGGCGGACGCTTCCCCGGCCTCGGAAGGCGCCTTCGGCACGATCAACCCGATCAGGTCTCGATCGAGGCGGTCCTCGACGTTGATCAAGGTCGCGGCGATGTGGACCAGCGCCGCGTGATCGGCGGCGGTCTTGCCGGCCGCCATCGCTTCGAGCCGGCCGGTCTCCTCGATGACCAGCTGGCGCAGCTCGCCCAGGCCGAGCACGCCGAGCGTGTCGGCGATCTTGCGCAACATGCCGACCTGCGCTTCGAGCTCGGCCGGCTGTCCCCCGCGGCGCACGAAGATGTCGAGAACGTCTTTGACCTTGCCCAGGTCTTCGCGGATGGCCGCCGACACCGTGCGCATGAGCTTCACGGACGGCGCCGAGAGATTTTCGCGCTCCTGCTCGACCGAGTCGTCGACCATGAGCAGTTCGTTCAGGCGGAACGACGCGCGCACCGCGGTGATCTTCGGACCGTTGCTGGTCGCGCGCGCGGCGTAGTACAGCAGGTTGTTGAGCAGTTCGACCGGCGGATTCTGCGCGTAGCGCCCCTCGCCCTGCGTGTAGAGCTGGAGGATCTCGCGATCCGCGAGGCCTAACAATCTCTTGATCGAAACGCCGGTCTCGAGACCATCTTCCCGGAGCGCTTCGATAATCGCGCCGACGACCCACCAGAGCTGGAACACCGGCTGCCGGGTGGCGACCTGCTCGAGCTGGTGCGCGACCGTTTCGAGGATTTCGAGATTCTGTTCGGGACGTTCGCCGCGGATCCAGCCGACGAGGCCGAGCTGGAAACGGGTGCGCAGCCGGCGCGCCCATTGCGCGACCGTGAGCTGCGGTTCGCCGGCCGCCGGCGCGACGGGCGCCGCCTGCTGGTCGGACTTGAGATTGAGCAGCAGCAGCGTGCCTTCGGACAGCAGCGGCGAGCCGCGCACGGCCCGCAGGTCGTTGAGCAGCGGCAGCAATACGAGCGCAAGGTCGCGACCGCCGGCGAGCACCCGCTCGACGTAGCTCGGCAGCTGCACCATCGCGCGCATCAGCGCATCGAGGGTTTCGGCCTGGTTCTTCTGCGAAGCCGGCGTGAGCAGGTACTTGGTGACCTGCTCCATTTCTTCGGCCAGCAGGGCCGCGCCGAAGATCTCCAGCAACCGGAGCACGCCCTGCACCTGGTGCAGGTCGGACACGCAGCGCTGCAGCAGCACCACGTTTTCGGGCTGCTCGACGAATGTTTCGAGCGCGGTGCGGGCTTCACCCAGCGTGTGGTTCAGCTCGCGGCCGACGATATCGAGCGTCTGTGATGCGACTTCAGGCATTTTTTTACGAAGCGATGGAAACCGTGCGCAGGCGCGTCGAGGTTGCGCCGGTCGCGGCCCCCGGCTGGATGCTCGTCGTGGCCGCGGCCGCTATGGCGGCGCCGGCCGCCGCGACCTGGCGCGGTACCGGCGCGCCGGGCAGGCGGAAGCCGGAAGCCGACTGACGCATCGCCGCGGACAGCTGCGCGAGCTTGGCGATGCTCTGCGAGGTCGCGGTCGTGGATTCCGCCGTCTGCGTGGAGATTTCCTTCAGCACCTGCATGTTCCGCGCAATCTTCTGCGCTTCGGTCACCTGCTGGCGCGAGCTCGCGAAGATGTTCTGCACGAGGCTCGCGATCTGGTTGGAGACCTGCTCGATTTCTTCCAGCGCCGCGCCCGCGTTCTCGGCGAGCAGCGCGCC
>JAFAGC010000048.1 GCA_023423065.1 Pseudomonadota bacterium | reverse complement strand
TTGGTGGCCAGCCAGCGCCCGATGATCGCCTTCTGCTGGTTGCCGCCCGAAAGCTGACCGATGGGGGTCTCGATGCTCGCGGTCTTGATGCCGAGCGCCGCGACCATCTTGTCCGCGATCGCGCGCTGCTCGGCGGGCAGCAGGAATTTCCCGAGGCCCATGCGCGCCTGCAGCGCGAGCACGATGTTCTCCCGCACGGAGAGTTCGGCGACGATGCCGCTCTCTTTACGGTCCTCGGGGCAGAAGCCGAGACCGAGCTTCAGCGCGTCCGACGGCGAATCGATGTCGACGGGCGTGCCGTCCATCGAGATTTCGCCGGAATCGCTCGCGTCGAGCGCGAACAGGATGCGCGCGAGCTCCGTGCGGCCCGAGCCGAGCAGGCCGGCGAGTCCGAGGACTTCGCCGCGATGCAGTTCGAGGTCCATCGGCTGGAGCTGGCCGCGACGCGAGACGCCGCGCGCGGCGAGCACGGGTGGTGCGGCCGTGGCGCCGGCGTCGGTGGTAGTTCGATCGCCGGTCGCCGTGGTCTTCGCCATCGCGATCTCACGCCCGACCATCGCCGCCACGAGCGCATGCGCGTCGAGGCGCGCACAGGCGTATTCGCCGACGAACTTGCCGTTGCGCAGGACGGTGATCCGGTCGCAGATCTCGTAGACCTGGTCGAGGAAGTGCGTGACGAACAGGATCGCGACGCCCTTGTCGCGCAGCTTGCGGATCAGCGCGAACAACGCCTTCACTTCATCGGCGTCGAGGCTCGAGGTCGGCGCGTCGAGGATCAGTACGCGGGCGTCGGTCGATACGGCGCGCGCCACGGTCGCGAGCTGCTGGAGCGCGGCGGGCAGACCGCCCGCGAGCTGTTCGACGTCGATGTCGATGCCGAGGTCCGCGAGCAACGCGCGCGCGCGCCGGTTGGTCTCGCGCCAGTCGATGCCGCCGCCGCGCGTCCACGAGCGGCGCGGGTAACGGCCCGCGCAGATGTTCTCCGCGACGGTGAGATTCGGCAGCAGGTGGCTTTCCTGGTGGACGGCGCTGATGCCGAGATCCTGCGCGTGCAGCGGGGAGGTCGGCCGCACTTCGTTGCCGAGTAGTTTGATGGTGCCGGCATCGGGCGAATGCACGCCCGTGAGGACCTTGATCAGCGTCGACTTGCCCGCGCCGTTCTGCCCCATCAGCGCGTGTACTTCACCCGCGCGCAGCGTGAGGTCGACTCCCGCGAGCGCCTGCACGCCGGGAAAGCCGCGCGAAACGTCGCGCGCCTCGAGCACAATGGCGGCATCCCCCATGAGCGGCGCGTTCAGTAGGTGCGCGACTGGATGTGCTGCTTCGCCGTGTCCATCGTGAACACGCCTTCCTCGACGACGATGCGCTTCGGAATCGGCCGGCCCGCGACGACCTCGGTCACCGAGGTCATCAGTTGTGGTCCGAGCAGGGGATTGCACTCGATGGTGACGTTGAGCTTGCCGGCGATCATCGCTTCGAACGCGCCCTTCACGGCGTCGATCGACGCGATCTTGATCTCGCTACCCGGCTTCTTGCCGGCTTCCTCGATCGCCTGGATCGCGCCGATCGCCATGTCGTCGTTGTGCGCGTAGAGCACGTGGATGGGGCGGGTCTCGGACTTCAGGATCGACTCCATCTGCTCCTTGCCCTTCGAGCGCGTGAAGTCGCCCGACTGCGAGCGGACGATCTTGAAGCGCGGCTCGGCCGCGATGATCTCCTCGAAACCCTTCTTGCGATCGTTCGCGGGCGCGGAGCCCACCGTGCCCTGTAGTTCGACGATGTTCACGTCGCCGGCGACCTCCTTGAATTCCTCGAGGACCCAGCGGGCGGCCTTGCGGCCTTCCTCGACGAAATCGGAGCCGATGAAACCCACGTACAGCGAAGGATCGGCCGTCACCGCGCGGTCGGTGAGGATGACGGGAATACCCGCGGTCCTGGCTTCCTGCAGCACGGTGTCCCAGCCGGTCTCCACCACCGGCGAGAACGCGATCACGTCCACCTTCTGCGCGATGAAGGAGCGGATCGCCTTGATCTGGTTTTCCTGCTTCTGCTGCGCGTCGGCGAAGCGCAGGTCGATGTTGCTGGTCGCCGCGGCTGCCTTGATGGATTCCGTGTTCGCGGTGCGCCACTCGCTCTCGGCGCCGATCTGGCTGAAGCCGAGCACGATGCGGTCATCCTTGTCTTCACGCGCACAACCTGCGAGAAGCAGGGCGCCGACCATGGCGATGCAGGCGAGGATCGGGCCGAAGCGGCGCGAGATGTGTGACATGGATTTCCCCCCGTTGACTAAAGCAGGCCGGTTGAGTTGGGCCCGAGGCCGCCCGGCTCGATCGCGAGTTCATTGATGAGCGGCGCTCCGAGCGCCGGCAGGTCGATCTCGAACACGTCGCCCGCCCGAGTCTTGATACCGTCGGCGCAGCTCACGGTCGCCGTGCCGAAGAAATGCACGTGCACGTCGCCCGGCACGCGGTGCTGCCGGTATTTGAAGTGGTGATACTCGAGGTTCGCGAACGAGTGGCTCATGTTCGCTTCTCCCGTGAGGAAGGGCTTCTGCCACAACACCTCGGCGCCGCGGCGGATTCGGCTCGTGCCTTCCAGGTGCGCGGGCAGGGGGCCGGTGTTGAGCATCGGGCCCACGCCGCACTGGCGCAGCTTCGAGTGCGCGAGCAGCAGGTAGTTGCGGCGCTCGGTGACGTGGTCGGAGAACTCGTTGCCGATCGCGAATCCGAGACGGTGCGGCCGGCCGTTGTCGTCGATGATGTAGAGGCCGACGAGCTCGGGCTCCTCGCCGTGGTCTTCCGCGAAGTCGGGCGACCGGATGGGCTGCCCGCACGCGACGACGTTCGAGCCGTTGCCCTTGTAGAACCATTCCGGCTGCGTGCCGGGTTCGTCGCCCTTCGGCTTGCCGCCTTCGACGCCCCACTTGAACATCTTCATGGAGTCGGTGAGCTCGGCCTGGCCGGATATCTTCTGATGCATCGCATCGCGCGCCGCGGCGCTGCCGAGATGCGTGAGACCGGTGCCCGCGACCAGCGTGTGCGCCGGGTCGGGATGCGTGAGCGGCGGCAGCAGCCGGCCGTCGCGCAGCAGGTCGTCGTACGAAATCGGCGCGTCGAGCGCCTCCGCGTTCACCATGTCATCGAGCGTGCGGCGCTCGGCGATGGCGCGCTCGGCGAGTTGATACGTGGTGGTGAAACGGGCCAGCGGACGCAGGGAGCCGTCCTGGTCGACGCGCGCGACGCGCGTCCGTCCGGAATCGATGTATTGCAGCAGTTTCATTAGTTAGAGCCAGCCGGCGTCGACGATGTATTCCTGGGCGGAGCAGGCACGGGCGTCATCGGAGGCGAGGAACAGGGCGAGCGGCGCGACGTCCTCGGGCTGCACCTTGTCGGGCAGCACCTGGTTGCGCTTGATCTCCATCTCGCCCTCGGGCGTCAGCCACTTCTCGACCTGGCGCTGGGTCATGATCCAGCCCGGCGTGATCACGTTGACGCGGATGCGGTGCTCGCCGAGTTCGGCGGCCATGCCGCGCGTCAGACCGATCACGGACGACTTGGCCGTGGTGTAGACCGACATGTTGCGGCCCTTCGCTCCGTAGGAGTTGGAACCGAAGTTGATGATGGAACCACCGCCCATCTTCTTCATGCCGGGCACGACCGCCTGCATCGCGAAGAACGCCGGCCGCTGGTTCACCGCGATGCGGTTGTCGTAGTACTCGGGCGTGACGTCCATGAAGTTGTGGCGCTCGTCGTTGGCCACGTTGTTGACGAGGACGTGAAAGTCGCCGAGGTCGCGCGCGGCATCGCGGATAGCCGCCAGCAGCGCGGGGATGTCCGTGACGTCGGTCTTGCGGAACCAAGGGCGGGGATGTCCCTCTTTCTCAATCTTGTCCACGAGAGCCAGCGAGGGAGCTTCTGCGATATCAACAAATGCAACGAGCGATCCCTGTCTTGCGAATGCCTCGGTCAAACAAGCGCCAATTCCCGAGCCACCGCCCGTGATGAACACGCTGCGACCCCTCAGAGACGGGTAGATTGCTCCCCCGGTCAGGGCGGCGGTGGAATCGCGACGGTCTACGGGCATCGAATGTCTCAAGCTGTCTCAAGCAAGTGAAAACAGGAATCGCCGGAGTATAGATATTTCGCCAGCGCTTGTGCGAAGGTGCGCGTCTGCAATTTCAGAGGCGTGACGATGGATTCGAAAGTGAAGCGGCTGCGAAGCCAGGACTGGTTCGGCAAGCAGGATAAGGACGGCTTCATCCATCGCAGCTGGCTCAAGAACCAGGGCTATCCCGATGACTTGTTCGATGGCCGCCCGGTCATCGGCATCTGCAACACGTGGTCCGAGCTCACGCCCTGCAACGGCCACTTCCGCGAGATCGCCGAGTTCGTGAAACGCGGCGTGTACGAAGCAGGCGGTTTTCCGCTGGAATTTCCGGTGATGTCGCTCGGCGAGACGCAGCTCAAGCCGACCGCGATGTTGTTCCGCAATCTCGCGAGCATGGATGTCGAGGAGTCGATCCGCGGCAATCCGATCGACGGCGTCGTGTTGCTGATGGGTTGCGACAAAACCACGCCATCGCTGCTCATGGGCGCGGCGAGTTGCGATCTGCCCACCATCGGCATCTCGGGCGGCCCGATGTTGTCGGGTCACTATCGCGGCAAGCAGATAGGGTCCGGCACCGGCGTCTGGCAGATGTCGGAGGACGTGCGCGCGGGAAAGATGTCAAAAGATGAATTCACGGCTGCCGAATCCTGTATGCATCGGTCGAAGGGCCACTGCATGACCATGGGAACGGCGTCGACGATGGCGAGCATGGTCGAGGCGCTCGGCGTTTCGCTGCCCGGCAACGCGGCCATTCCCGCGGTCGATGCGCAGCGTTACCGGCTCGCGCAGTTGTCCGGCCGGCGGATCGTCGAAATGGTGCGCGAGGACCTCGTGCTCTCGAAGATCCTCACGCGCGCGGCGTTCGAAAACGCGATCAAGGCCAACGCCGCGATCGGCGGTTCGACGAACTCCGTCATCCATCTACTCGCGCTCGCGGGCCGGCTCGGCGTGAAGCTCGAGCTCGACGACTGGGACAAGCTCGCTTCGCAGCTGCCCTGCCTGCTCGACCTGCAGCCGTCGGGCAAATACCTGATGGAAGACTTCTATTACGCCGGCGGTCTGCCCGCGGTGCTGCGCGAGATCGCGCACGTGCTCAACAATGATGCGTTGACCGCGAACGGCAGGACGGTGGGCGAGAACATCGCGAGCGCGCCCTGCTGGAATCGCGACGTCATCAAGCAGTTCGGCGAGCCGTTCAAGGACAAGGCCGGCATCGCGATCCTGCGCGGCAACCTCGCGCCCGACGGCGCGGTGATCAAGCCGTCCGCGGCGACTCCCAAACTACTCAAGCATCGCGGCAAGGCCGTGGTGTTCGAGTCGATCGAGGACTTCAAGGCGAAGATCGACGACGAGAATCTCGACATCGACGAGAACAGCGTCATGGTGCTGAAGGGCTGCGGCCCGAAGGGTTATCCCGGCATGGCCGAGGTCGGCAACATGCCGCTGCCGCCGAAGGTGCTGCGCAAGGGCATCACCGACATGGTGCGCATCTCCGATGCGCGCATGAGCGGCACCGCGTACGGCACGGTCGTGTTGCACGTCGCGCCCGAGTCCGCCGCCGGTGGCCCCCTGGCGCTGGTGCAGACCGGCGACTTCATCGAACTGGACGTGGCCGCGCGCAGATTGCATCTCGACGTGAGCGACGCCGAGCTCGCGAAGCGCCGCGCCGCCTGGAAGGCCCCCGAGCCCCCGAAGCGCGGCTACTACAAGCTGTACGTCGAACACGTGCAGCAAGCCGACAAGGGCGCCGACCTCGACTTCCTGGTCGGCGGCTCCGGCACCACCGTCACCCGCGACTCCCACTGAGTTTTGCCGGATTACGGTGCCTGGCACCGCAATCCGGTAAAACTATTCGAGAGGCGTGAACCAGCGGTCGCGGCGGGGTAGGTAGTAGTTGTCGGGGTTGAAGGACACCGCGACCCGCGAGGTGAGCCCGACGATGTTCCGGCGCGGCACGAATCCGAAGTAACGCGAGTCCGCGCTGTTGTCGCGGTTGTCGCCGAGCATGAGGTACATGCCGTCCGGCACGCGCACCGGGCCGAAGTACTGCCGATCGCTCGGGATCGCCATGCGCATCATGTCGTGTTCGGGAAGTGGCCCGTATTCGCGATATACCGTTGGCTGGCGCTCCCGCGCGGATTCGAGCAGCGATCCGACCCGCGCGACTTCGCCGGTCGAGTAGGTAGCGTATTCGCCATTGATCATGAGTCCGCGCTCGTCGAGCGCGACGATGTCGCCCGGAACGCCGACGAGCCGCTTCACGAGCGAAGTGCCGTCCGCCGGCGAATCGAACACGACGATTTCGCCGCGCTCGGGATCGCGGCCGTCGGTGAGCCGCACCAGCGTCCACGGCAGGCGCAATCCGAAAACGTGTTTGTCCACGAGGATCCGGTCGCCTTCGATGATGGTCGGATTCATCGATCCGGTAGGCACCGTCATCCAATCCGCCCAGGCGGAACGGAACATGAGCATCGCCAAGAGAAAGAAGAGGGTGCCGCGGTATTCGTGCCAGAAACGCTTCGCCTTCGTTCTTGGTTCTGTTGAATGCGTCATCGGGAGCCTCCGGGTTTCAGGCGTTGACCGGCCCGCGGGGCCTCCGGTTCCGCGCTTGCCGACCTCAAGACCGATTGCGGATAGAATCCCACCCCACGCGCCCGTAGCTCAGCTGGATAGAGCACCTGGCTTCGAACCAGGTGGTCGGGAGTTCGAATCTCTCCGGGCGCGCCAATTGAAATGAAAAGGCCCGGTCGCTGACCGAGCCTCTTTATTTCATTTCGAGCGTACTGCGACCGATCTTCGAAGTGCTTCTGGCCAATACAAGGTTGTGGTC
>JAFAGC010000064.1 GCA_023423065.1 Pseudomonadota bacterium | reverse complement strand
CATCAGCACGCCCTTGGTCTGGCCGGCCCACATGACGAGGGCGAGCACGATGCCGACGCTCAGCATCAGGCAGACGGCGATGGCCGACCCGTAGGGCCAGTTATTGGCGATGCCGAACTGCGAGGCGATCACCATGCCGATCATCGTGCCGTCGATGCCGCCGACCATGGAGGGGGTGATGTAGTCGCCGACCGTCATCAGGAAGGCGAGCGAGAAGCCGATGGCGACGCTCGGCCGCGACAGCGGCCACACGACATGGCGGAAGGTCTGCCAGGAGGAGGCGCCGCTGTCCTGCGAGGCCTCGATCAGCGAATGCGGGATCTTCTCCAGCGCCGTGAAGATCGCGACGAAGCAGAACGGAATGGAGATGTATGTGTAGGTCAGCAGCACCGAGAAGCCGGTGTAGAGGAAGGCCTCGCTCGGCTGTTCCAGCATGCCGCTGCCGACCAGGAACGAGTTCAGCACGCCGTTCTGCCCGAGGATCATCCGCCAGGCGAAGACGCGCATCAGCAGGCTGATCCAGAGCGGGATGATCACCAGCAGCACGATGACGGAACGGTTCTTCTGCACCACCCGCGCGGCGTAATAGGCCATCGGATAGGCGATGAGGCAGCCGATGGCGGCGGCGCCGAAGCTGGTGGCGAGCGTCTTCAGCAGCAGGAACTGGAAGCTCGACGACTTCCACAGCCGCACATAGCTGGCGATGCTGGGATCGAACACGATCAGCCCGTTCGAGGTGCGCAGGAAGCTCGCCCCGATCAGCAGCAGATTGGGCACCAGCACCAGGGCGATGAACCAGGCATAGACCGGCCAGCCCAGCGGGCTGAAGCTGCGGAAGCGGAGCGGGCTGGCGGCGGACATCGGCATGTCGGAGGCGATGTCAGCCATGGAACACCGTCGCGTTGCTGGCGTCGAAAAGGACACGCACCTCCCGCCCGAGGGGATAGCCCTCCCCGGCCGCCGGAACCGCGGCGATGATGTTCAGGCCGCCGCAGCGCACGTTCACTTCCAGCGCATTGCCGAGGAACAGCACGTCCTCGACCTTGCCCGCCACGCTGCAGGCGCCGTGGGCCGGCTCGTCGGCGCCGGCGAGCCGCACGCATTCGAAGCGGATCGCCATCCGCGCCGGGCCGGTCCGGGGCGTGGCGACGCCGGAGAGCGGCTGGCCGTCCAAGAGCGCGGTGATGCCGCCCTCGCGCGACACGCATTCGATCGGCAGCAGGTTGGAGCGGCCGACGAACTGGGCGACGAACTCCGAGGACGGGTCGAAATAGATCTCGCGCGGCGTGCCGAGCTGGGCGATGCGCCCCTCGCTCATCACCGCCACACGGTCCGACATGGACAGCGCCTCGCCCTGGTCGTGCGTGACATAGACGAACGTGATGCCCAGCTTCTTCTGCAGGCCCTTGAGCTCGATCTGCATCTCCTCGCGGAGCTTCAGGTCGAGCGCGCCGAGCGGCTCGTCCAGCAACAGCACCTTCGGGCGATTGATCAGCGCGCGCGCGAGCGCGACGCGTTGCCGCTGTCCGCCCGACAGCTGCGCCGGCCGGCGTCCCGACAATGGGCCGAGCTGGACGAGTTCGAGCATTTCGCGCGCCCGCGCCTGGCGCTCGCCCTTTCCGACTCCGCGCATGCGCGGTCCGTACGCGACGTTGTCGAGCACGGTCATGTGCGGGAACAGCGCGTAATCCTGGAAAACCGTGTTGACGTTGCGCTCGTACGGCGGGACGTCCGTGACGTCCTGCCCGTCGAGCAGCACGTGCCCGCGGTCCGGCGCCTCGAAACCGGCCACGAGCCTGAGGCACGTGGTCTTGCCCGAGCCCGACGGGCCGAGCATGGCGAAGAACTCGCCGGGCTCGACCGAAAAACTCACGTCATCGACCGCGCGCACATCTCCGTAGATGCGCGAGACCCCGCGGAACTCGATGGCCGCGGTCACGGCACGGCCTGACTACCTGCCTCCCATGATCGCCGGGTAGTCGGTGACCCAGCGGCTGTAGGGCACGCAACCGTCCGGGTGGGAAGCGCACTTCGCTTCGGGCGTGCGCCAGAACCTGATCTTCTCGAAGTTCTCGAAGCCGTTCTTCCGGCAGCCGTCGGGACCGAGCAACGCGTTGTTCTCGCAGGCCGTCGGCACCACCGGGTTGGAGCCGAACCAGGCGGCGAGGTCTCCCTGCACTTTCGGCGAGATCGACCACTCGAGCCACTTGTACGCGCAGTTCGGATGCCGCGCGCCCGTCGCGAGCATCGTCGTATCGGCCCAGCCGGTCGCGCCTTCGGCCGGCACGGTGCTCGACACGGGCGCCTTGTTCGCGAGCAGCGTGTTCACCTGGAAGGGCCAGGATCCCGAGGCCACGACCCCTTCGTTCTGGAAGTCCTGGACCTGCACGTTCGCGTCGTGCCAGTAACGCTGGATCAGCGGACGCTGCGTGCGCAGCACCTGCAGCACTTCGGTGTATTGCGCTTCGCTGAGCTCGTAGGGATCCTTGATGCCGAGCTCCGGCTTCTTCGTCATGAGATACAGCGCCGCGTCGGCGATGTAGATAGGCCCGTCGTAGGCCTGCACGCGTCCCTTGTTGGGTTTGCCGTCCGGCAGTTTCTGCGGCTCGAACACCACGGACCACGAAGTCGGCGCAGTCTTGAACGTCTCAGTGTTGTACATGAGCACGTTCGGGCCCCACTGGTAGGGAACGCCGTAGTGTTTGCCGTCGACGTAGTGCCACGCCGCCTGCTGCAGGCGCGGATCGATCGTTTCGTAACTCGGAATGCGTTCGATGCCGATGGGCTGCACCGTGCCACCGCGGATCAGGCGCAGGGATGCGTCGCCCGACGCGGTGACGAGATCGTAGGGAGCATTGCCCGGCGGCGGCCACGACGCATCGCCGGGCGGACTCGGTTGCGGAGCGCCACTCGCCATCAGCGCCACCATCTCGTCGGAGGTCGCCGCGATCTTCACGTTCACCTTGCAGCCGGTCGCCGCCTCGAACGCCGTGACCCAGTCGTAGGCGGTGTCGTTTTCACCGCGCTCGATGTAGCCGGGCCACGCGACGATGTCGAGCTGACCTTCGAGCGCGGTCGAGGCCATCATCATGTCGTCGGCCTTCGGAGCTTCGTCTTCCTTCTTCGAACAGGCCGCGAGCGTCAGGATGGTGCTGCAGGAAAGGACTAACAAACGTCGTGCGTAAGCCGAAGTCATGACAGGCCCCTTGTTGTTTGCGACGGCCGCCGGATGGGCCGGGCGCTTTGCGGGCTATTGTAGGCTCAACCGGATGGGGCTGATCCAGTCGGCAAGGGATCGGCCTTTGGTCGACTAGCTTTTTTGCGCCGGCGCCGCCTGTGCCTGCGCCTGGGCAGCGCGTTCGGCGCGGCGCCTGGCCATCGCCGCCTCGCGCGCCGCCATGCCGGGATCGTCCTTGGGGTCGGGGATCACCGCGAGCGCCATGTCGAGGCGTTCCTGCATGGGGCCCGCGAACTCGGCGTACGGAATGACGTACAGCTGGTTCGCCTTCACCGCACGCACCACGATCTCGCCGAGCTCGACCGGGTCGTATCCGGGCGAAATGACTTCCTTGAGGCTCTTCATGATCGCCGGGTCCGCACCGTAATAGCCCGTGTTCGAGAGGTGCTTGGGACGCGTGAGCACGGCTTCGTGGATGTTGGTGTTGACGGCGCCCGGGCACAGCACCGAAACACCGATCCCGTGCGGCGCGAGATCGAGCTGCAGGCACTCGGCCAGCCCGCGCACGGCGAACTTGGTGGTGCAGTAGATAGCGCAGCCCGGCAACGGCAGGAATCCGGCCATCGACGCCGTGATCACGATGTGCGATTCGTTGCCGTGCTTCAGCATGCGCGGCACGAAGGTCTGCACGCCGTTGATGACGCCGCCCAGGTTGACGGACATCTGCCAGTCCCAGTCGTCGTACGTCGCCTGCTGCACCGGGCCGAACTGGCTGACGCCCGCCGTGTTGCACAGGATCTGCACGGGCCCGAAGACCTTCTCGGCCTCGTCGGCCGCGGCCGCGTAGGCCTTGCGATCCGTGATGTCGAGCTCGATGCCGTGCACCGGCAGGTTCTTTTCGCGGAACCAGGCCAGTGCCTGGTCGAGATGGTCGCGGCGGATGTCGGCGATCACCACCCTCACCCCTTCCGCCGCGAACGCCTTGGCCTGGCCCAGCGCGACGCCGCTGCCACCGCCGGTGATGAATGCCACCTTGCCCGCGAGATCTTTCATGGTCCCCTCCGTTGCGCCGAGGATGCTGCCGCCGCCAGCCCCGCGTTCAACCGACAGCGAAACCTAACGATGCACGGCGCGCTGCAGGAATTTCATGGCCGTTTCGTTGAGGCAGGTCGCGGCCGCCACGCGCATCCAGGTGCTCGGCAACTGGGTGGGCGAGAACAGGCTGCCGGGCGCGCACAACACGCCTTCGCGGCTGCCCGCGGCCGTGATCTCGTTGGTGTCGCGGCCGAAGTCCGCCCAGAGGTACATGCCGCCCGTCGGCGGGCCGGCGATCCGCGCGCCCATGCGGATGAGCGCCTCGGCGGTGCGCTCGCGACACTCGTCCACGCGGGTACGCAGCTTTTCGAGCATGCGTTCGTACGCGCGCTCCATGATGATCCGTGCGACCACGCGTTCGCACAGTTCGCTCGATGACAACCCCGTGAGCGCCTTGATGTCGCGCAGCTCGCGCGCCAGCACGGGATGCGCGGCGACGAAGCCGACGCGCAAGTTCGCCGCGAGGGTCTTCGAGAAACCGCCGACGTAGATCACGTGCCGGCCGTCGTCCAGGCTCGCGAGGCGCACCGCGTGTTTGCCCTGCAGGTCGCCGTATATGTCGTCCTCGAGAATCATGAAACCGTGACGCGCGGCGAGCTCGACGACACGTGTCGCCACCTCGGTGCTCATGCACGAGCCCGTGGGATTGTGGAGCACCGAGTTGAGGATGAAGAGCTTGGGCTTCTCGCGTTCGAGCAGGCTTTCGAGCGCGGCGATGTCCGGACCGTTCATGCCGCGCGGCACACCGACGATGCGCGCGCCGAACGCCGCGAAGCGCGCGAACATCACGAACCACGCGGGATCCTCGACCAGCACCGTGTCGCCGGGCGCGAGGAATCGCCGCGCGACGAGGTCGATGGCCTGCGTCGCGCCCGCGGTGGTGACGATCTGGTCGGCGGGCACGTCGATGCCGAGCCGCGCGATACGCGTCGCGAGCGCCTCGCGCAGCGGGAGATAGCCTTCGACCGCGCTGTACTTGAGCAGCCACGAGCCGCGGCTGCGGCCGAGGCCGCGGGGGGGGGCGCGGGCGCGCGGATGAATGAGGCACCCAGCCCGC
>JAFAGC010000090.1 GCA_023423065.1 Pseudomonadota bacterium | reverse complement strand
CTGCTGAAGCACCGGCGCGCCCGCGAGTTGTTTGCCTCACTCGTCTCGCAGGCTCGCTGACTTCAACGTCCGGCGACGCGCGAGGGCGATGCCCAGCAGGCCGACCGCGAGCAGCGCGAGCGTGCCTGGCTCCGGCACGCTGTTGAAGCGCAGTTGATCGAGCGACGTGCCGTTCGACCAGCCGCCCGCGATCACGTAGCGGATGTCGCCGCTCGTCGCGGAGAGGCTCGTGGTCACCTGGCAGTAGTCGGTCCAGGCCGAAGGCCCGGAGCAGCGCGCGAAATCGAAAGTCTGGGTCATCCCGCCGACGAGGTTGAAGTTTTCGTCGAAGCCGTAGAGGTACGTGTCGTCCTGTGCCCAGAACGCGCCCGAAAGCTCGACGAAGTCGGTCGGCTGGGTGAACGTCAGCAGCATCACGTTGAACCGCTCCGCGCAGGCCCCGGCGCCGCCGTTCAGGCTGGCGAAACACTGGCTCGCATTCAGCAGCGAGCTGCCGAGGCCGCCCCATTGATCGATGCCGCCGAATCCGTCGCCGAACACCTTCGTGCCCGTGACGGCGCAGTCGGCGTTCCCGCCGTAACAGGTCGAGACGAATACGGGGGCGAATGTCGGAAGGTAGGAGGTGTCGTCGTAGAACCGGAACGTCGAGAGGGTGACGTATGGATTCGCACTGGAGATGTCCCGGCCCGCGTCGAAGTCGTCGGGATCGAACAACACCATGGTCGCCTGAACGTTCGAACTCGCGGCCAGCGCCAGCATCGCGAGCAGTGTGTGTAGCTTTCGCATCCTTGCCATCCCTGAGCTATCTGGTGACTCGATGGAATCACGCCCGGTTCGCGTCCGGCAGTGGGTCGAAAGGACAATCGCGGAACTTTGAGAAATAGGTCCGGATGTGTCGACGCGCGGCGCGCTCCGGCCGCGCGTCAGGCCGCGCGATGCGCGCTGGCGAGGTATTCCTCGCTCTGCATCTCGATGAGCCGGCTGGTGGTGCGCTGGAATTCGAATTTCAGCTTTTCGCCCGCGTACAGCTCGGCGGCAGGCGCGGCCGCTGAAATAATTACATTCACGCCGCGATCGTAGAACTCGTCCACGACCGAGATGAAACGCCGGGCGGCATTGTCCGCATCCACGCCGAACTTCGGCACGTTGGCGACGATCACGCTCTGGTACTCGCTCGCGATGGCGATGTAGTCCGCGGCGCTGCGCGGGCCCTCGCACAGCGCGGAGAACTCGAACCAGATGACGTTTTCGCTCTCCCGCACCACCTTTATCTTGCGGTTGTTGACGCTGATGTCGTGACCGCTCTCGACGTCCTCGTCCGACAGGTCGTCGAACAACTCCTCGAGCTTCTTCTGGGTGGCGGGATCGCCGCTCGGCAGGTAGATGGGCGCGGCGATGAGCTGCCGCAGCCGGTAGTCCACGCCGCCGTCCACGTTGACGACTTCGCAGTGTTTTTCGATCAGGCCGATCGTCGGGACGAACCGCTCGCGTTGCAGCCCGTTCCGGTACAGATCCTTCGGCTTCACGTTCGACGTGAACACCAGCGCGACGCCGCGCTTGAGCAACGCATCGAAGAGGCCGGCAAGGATCATCGCGTCGGCGATGTCCGACACGAACAGCTCGTCGAAACAGATGACGCGCGCCTTCTTAGCGACCTTGTCGGCGACGCCTTCGAGCGGGGACTGCATGCCCTTGAGCCGCTTGAGCTCGGCATGCACCTCGTGCATGAAGCGGTAGAAATGGGTGCGGCGCTTCGCGCCCGACGTGAGCGACGCGTAGAACAGATCCATGAGCCAGGTCTTGCCGCGGCCGACGCCGCCCCACAGGTACACGCCCTTCGGCGCGCCGTTACCCGAAAGCGTCAGACCGCGCAGCAGCCTCTTTCCGAGCGGCGCGGAAGCTTCCGCGGCCAGGGCGGCGCGCAGGCGTTCGAGGGACTTGAGCGCGGCGAGCTGGGCCTTGTCGGCCGCGAAACCGCGCTTGGCGATCTCCCGGGCGTAGAGGGCGCCGAGGACGTCATCGGTGTCTTTCACAGCAGCTGGTAGTTAGGACCGGAGCCGCCTTCGGGCGTCGTCCAGTCGATGATCTGGTACGGGTCCTTGATGTCGCAGGCCTTGCAATGCACGCAGTTGGCCGCGTTGATCTGCAGCTTCTTGCCGCCCGCGCCGTCGTCGACCATTTCGTAGACGTGGGCCGGGCAGAAGCGGGTGCACGGATTGCCGTATTCCACGGCGCAGGTGGTGGCGCAGATGTTCCGGTCGCGCACCTTGAGGTGCACGGGTTGCACTTCGTCGTGCGCGGTGACCGAGAAGAACACCGACGACAGCCGGTCGCGCGGCGGCAGGTCGCGCTGCACCCAGTGCCGGTCCGGCGACTCGTAATCGGCCAGCTTCTCGAGCGGCCAGGTCTCGGTGTTGCGCAACGTCCAGGGAGTCGTGCCGGACAGCATGCTCTCGATCGCCGCGTTGACCATGCCGCGCTTGAGGCCGCGCTTGAACCCGGGCTTGATGTTGCGCACCTCGTGCAACTCGGCCACGGCCTCGGTCTTGCGCCACACGGCGTCGAAACCGATGCTCGTGTCGTTCTCGGCGAAATAATCGGCCGCGGCCATCGCGCAACGCAGCGCCTGGTGAATACCCTTGATCTTCGGAACGTTGAGCGTTCCCGCCGAGTCGCCGACCAGCACCGCGCCCGGCATCTCGAGCTTGGGCAGCGACTGGAAGCCGCCGGCGGCGATCGAGCGCGCGCCGGCCGAGAGGATTTCTCCGCCCTTCAGGAATTCGTGCATCCGCGGGTGATGCTTGAATTGCTGGAATGCCTCGAACGGAAAGAAGCGCGGATCGCGGTAGTCGAGGCCCGTGACGTAGCCGACGTAAGCGCGATCGTCGTTGAGGTGATAGACGAAACTGCCGCCGTAGGTCTTGGGATCCAGCGGCCAGCCGACGCTGTGCTGCACGAGTCCGGGCGAGACGCGGCCCGGCGGCAACTGCCACAACTCCTTCATGCCGAGCGCGTAGACCTGCGGGTCCGCGTTCGCGTCGAGCTTGTAACGCTTGATCAGGACCTTCGCGAGGCTGCCGCGGCAGCCCTCGGCAATGACCGTGAGCCGCGCGCGCACCTCGGCGCCCGGCATGTAGTTAGGGCCGCGCGCGCCGTCGTGTTGCACGCCCATGTCGCCGATCTGCACGCCGGCGACCGAGCCGTCGTCGTCGAACAGCGGCAACGCGGCGGCGAACCCGGGGAAGACGTCCACGCCGAGTTGTTCGGCCTGCGTGGCCATCCACTGCACGAGCCCCCCGAGCGAGACGATGAAATTGCCCTCGTTGCGCAGGTAGCTCGGGATCCACGGCATCTTCGTCGCACCCTTGCGCGACAGCCAGTGGAACTCGTCGCGCACGACGGGTACGCGGATCGGCAGCGGTGCCTGTCGCCACTCGGGCAGCAGCGCGTCGAGCGGTCCGGGTTCCATCACGGCGCCGGACAGCGTGTGCGCGCCGATGGTCGAGCCTTTTTCGAGCACGCACACCGTCAACCCGGGTTTGCGCTGCTTGAGCCGGATGGCGGTCGCGAGCCCGGCCGGGCCGCCGCCGATGACGGCGACGTCGTATTCCATGACGTCTCGTTGCGCGGGACCTGGTGCGTTCATTTCGGTTGCATGCGGATCGCGCCGTCGAGGCGGATCGTCTCGCCGTTCAGATAGGCGTTCTCGCAGATGGTCTGCACGAGCGCCGCGTATTCCTCGGGCCGGCCGAGGCGCGGCGGGAAGGGGACCTGTTTGCCGAGTGAATCCTGGACGTCCTGCGGCATCGCCGCGAGCATCGGTGTGCCGAAGATCCCGGGCGCGATCGACATCACCCGGATGCCGAACAGCGCGAATTCGCGCGCGATCGGCAGCGTCATGCCGGCCACCGCGGCCTTGGTGGCCGAGTAGGCGGCCTGGCCTATCTGTCCTTCGTACGCGGCGACCGACGAGGTGTGGACGATGACGCCGCGTTCGCCCTCGGCGTTCGGCGTGTTGGCCTGCATGATCGCGGCGGCCGCCTTGTCGCACAGGAACGTGCCGATGAGATTGATGTGCACGACCTTCGCGAAGAAGTCGCCGGCCATCGGGCCGTTCTTGCCGAGCACACGCCCCGCGCCGATCACGCCGGCGCAATTGACCAGCAGGTTGATGCCGCCCATCGCGGCGCGCGCCGCCTCCATCGACGAATTCACCTCGGTTTCCGAGGTCACGTCGCACTTGGCGAAGGTTGTTCCGCCACCGATGGCGTTGGCCGCGGCGAGACCAGGCCCTTCCTGGACATCTAACAACGTGACGCGGCCACCCGCCGCGGCGATGTGACGGGCGACGGCGTTACCGAGGCCCGAAGCACCGCCCGTTATGACCGCGCGCGCATCCGAGATTTTCATGCGCCAAGCATATCGAATGGCGCGTGCATTAGGGCACTTCGACCGCGAGCGCCGTCGCTTCACCACCGCCGATGCAAAGGGATGCGATGCCGCGGCCGCCGCCGCGCGCACGTAATGCGTGCACCAGCGTCGCCACGATGCGTGCACCGGTGGCGCCGATCGGGTGGCCCAGCGCGCAGGCGCCCCCGTTCACGTTGGTGCGGGCGTGATCGAATCCTACGTCGCGCATCGCCGCCATCGTCACGGCGGCGAAGGCTTCGTTGACCTCGAACAGTTTGACGTCGGCGGCCTTCCAGCCGACCTGCGCGAGCAGTTTCCGGATCGCGCCGGAGGGCGCGGTCGTGAACCACTCCGGTTCCTGCGCGAAGCTCGCGTAACCCACGATGCGCGCGAGCGGCTCGAGACCGCGACGCCTGGCCTCGGCTTCGGACATCAGGACCGTCGCCGCGGCACCGTCCGAGATCGACGACGATGACGCCGCGGTCACGGTGCCGTCCTTGCGGAACGCGGGCTTCAGGGTCGGGATCTTCGCGAGGTCCACCGTGAACGGCGTTTCGTCCTTGTCGACGACGGTCTCGCCCTTGCGGCCCTTGACCGTGACCGGCGTGATCTCCGCCGCGAACGCGCCGGAATCGACGGCCTTGACGGCGCGCTGCGTCGATTCGGTCGCGAACGCATCCTGTTCGGCGCGCGTGAAGGAATACTTCTGCGCGGTGTTCTCGGCGAAGCAGCCCATGAGCTGACCGTCGAACGGGCTCTGCAGGCCGTCGTAGAACATGTGATCGAGCAGCTCCGCATTTCCCATCCGCAGGCCGGCGCGCGCCTTGGGAAGTAGATAGGGCGCATTGCTCATCGACTCGAGGCCGCCCGCCACCGACAGCGCGACGTCCCCCGCGCGGATCTGGTCGGCGGCCAGCATGATGGCCTTCATGCCCGAGCCGCACATCTTGTTGACGGTGGTGGCGGGCACACCCGTCGGGATGCCGGCGCCGAGCGCCGCCTGGCGCGCGGGCGCCTGGCCGAGGCCGGCGGGCAGAACGCAGCCCATGATGACTTCCTGCACTTCGTTGCCCGCGATGCCCGCGGCGACAAGGGCGCCCTTGATCGCGGCGGCCCCGAGTTGCGGCGCGGTCGCGGGGGCGAGCACGCCCTGGAAGGCGCCGATGGGGGTGCGGGTTGCGGAAGCGATGATCACTGACTTGCTCATGTTTCTTTCTCCAATCAATCGCGGCCGCGGAGGCCGCGATTGAACACATCTATGAATTTCTCGGCGATCTCCGTGGGACGCAGCGAGGCGTCGTCGCGGTACCAGTGGCCCATCCAGTTGAGCGCGCCCGCGAGCGCGAACGCGGTCATCTTGGAATCGCATTCGCGGATCGAGCCATCGGCGACTCCCGCGGCGATGAGTGCGCGCATCCGCCGATCGATGCCGGCCTTGAGCTGCTTGATGCGTTTGCTCATGGCGGCGCCGAGATGCTGGTCCTCGGCGCGCAGCATGCACCACCCGAAGTCGCCGACAATCGCGGCGGCGTAGCCGCGGATGAACGCGAACAGGCGCTCGCGCGCGGGTCCTTCGGCCTTTTCGCAGGCGTCGAGCGTCGCCGTGATCTGGTCGAGGCCGGCCCGGAAACATTCGAACAGGATGGCCTCCTTGTTCGGCACGTACAGGTACAGCGTCGGCTTGGTCACCTCGAGGCTGGCCGCGAGGTCGTCCAGCGAGGTGTTGTGGTAACCGCGGGTGCTGAAAGCCCGCGCCGCGGCAAGGATCACCGCCTCGCGCTTGAGCGCGTGGTGCTCGCGCAGGCGCCGCCGGGCGGCCCACGGGGAGGGCCGGGCCGCGGTTGCTGCCTTGCGGGATCGAGTACGGGGGGCGGGGGTGGCCATCGGTGTGTTACTCTCCGGTAACAAATCTTACCAGCCAGTAACATATGAAGCCACCAGAGACGGGCAGGCCGCTGAGATTCGTTTCCGCCGCTTCGCTCTTCGACGGCCACGACGCCGCGATCAACATGATCCGCCGCCTGCTGCAGTCGGGCGGCGCCGAGCTCGTGCACCTCGGCCACAACCGCAGCGTCGACGACATCGTGCGCGCGGCCATCGCCGAGGACGCCGATGCGATCGCGGTGAGCAGCTACCAGGGCGGCCACAACGAATATTTCCGTTACATGATCGACGTGCTGCGCGAGCGTGGCGCTTCGCACATCAAGGTGGTGGTCGGCGGCGGCGGCACGATCTCGCCCGAGGAAATCGCCGCGCTGGAAAGTTACGGCGTCACGAAGATCTATACGCCCGAGGATGGGCGTCGGCTCGGTCTCAACGGCATGATCGAGGACGTGTTCACGCGGGTCGGCCAGCGGCCGGTGCGCGAACCCGTGACGAGCGTTCCGCGCGCGGACGATCATCGCGCGATCGCCCGCGCGATCACGCTGCTCGAGGACGGCGGCACCGGCAGCGGCGCCGACGCCGACGATCTGCGCCGGATGGTCAGCGAGCGCGTGACGGGGCAACCCGTCGCACCCGTCATCGGCATGACCGGCACCGGCGGCGCGGGCAAGAGCTCGCTGCTCGACGAACTGCTGCTGCGGTTCCTGCGCCAGTTCCCCGAACGCAAGGTCGCGGTCGTCGCGGTCGATCCGACGCGGCGCCGCTCGGGCGGTGCATTGCTCGGCGACCGCATCCGGATGAATTCCCTCGCGGCGCCCAACGTGTTCATGCGTTCGCTCGCGACCCGCCGGCAACATCTCGCGACCAGCGCCGTCCTCGCGGACGTCATCGCGCTGTACCGCGCCGCCGGCTTCGATCTCATCGTCGTGGAAACCGCCGGCATCGGACAGAGCGACACCGAGATCGTCGATCTCGCCGACGTGCCGCTGTACGTGATGACCGCCGAATACGGCGCCGCGAGCCAGCTCGAGAAGATCGACATGCTCGACTTCGCGGACATGATCGTGCTGAACAAATTCGAGAAGCGTGGCGCCGACGACGCACTGCGCGACGTGCGCAAGCAGTGGCGCCGCAATCATCCCGACCGCGCGCGCCTGCCGGATGCCGAGGTGCCGGTGTTTCCGACCATCGCGAGCCGCTTCAACGATCCCGGCGTGAACCGCCTGTTCTTCGCGCTGACGACTGCGCTCGACGCGGAGTCCGGCACGCAGGGCCGATGGACGACACACGACGGCGCGCCGCTCACCCCGCTGCCGGTCGAGTTCCGCACGCGCGATCCGCTGATTCCCGCGGCGCGCTCGCGTTACCTCGCCGACATCGCCGCGGCGGGGCGCGCCGCGCACACGCGCAGTTCCGCGAGTGTCCAGGCCGCGCAGCGCGCGCAGGGCCTGTATGTCGCGTTGCAGACGCTCGGCGATCCCGAACTGCCCGGGCCACTGGCGCCGGCGCCGCAGGGCGCGGACGAGAAATTCTCCGCGCTGCGGGCGGCCTACAACCAGGCGCTCGAGGAAATCGGCGCGGAAGGCCTCGTGGCGCTGCGCGCCTGGCCCGAGCGCGAGCGCGGCGTCACCGCGCCCGAGTATTCGTACACGGTGCGCGGCCGCGAGGTGCGCGGTTCCAACTACACCGAATCGTCGAGCCACGGCCAGATCCCCAAGCTCGCGCCGCCGAAATTCCCGGGATGGGGCGAGCTGTTGCGGTTCCTGCAGTCGGAAAACCTGCCCGGTGCGTACCCGTACACCGGCGGCGTGTATCCGTATCGCCGCGAGGAAGAGGATCCGACGCGCATGTTCGCGGGTGAGGGCGCGCCGGAGCGCACCAACCGGCGCTTCCACTACCTCGCGAGCGGACACGAGGCGACGAGGCTATCTACCGCGTTCGACTCCACGACGCTGTACGGCGAAGACCCCGACACGCGCCCGGACATCTTCGGGCGCACCGGCAATTCCGGCGTCTCGATCGCGACACTCGACGACATGAAGAAGCTCTACTCGGGCTTCGACCTGTGCAGGCCGTCGACCTCGGTCTCGATGACGATCAACGGTCCCGCTCCGATGATCCTCGCGATGTTCATGAACACCGCCATCGACCAGCGCGTCGAGCGCTACCTGCGCGAGGCGGGACGCTGGGGCGAAGTCGAAGGCGCGCTCGCCCGCAAGTTCGGCGACGGCGGCGCACCGAAGTATCGCGGCGAGCTGCCAGCGGGACACGACGGCAGCGGTCTCGGCCTGCTCGGCACCGGCGGCCGCGAACTCGTCGAGCTCGGCGTGTTGCGCGCGGAGGAATACGAAAAGCTCCGCGCCGAAGCGCTGACCCGCGTGCGCGGCACCGTGCAGGCCGACATCCTCAAGGAAGACCAGGCGCAGAACACCTGCATCTTCTCGACCGAGTTCGCGCTGCGCATGATGGGCGACGTGCAGCAGTTCTTCAGCGACAACGAGGTGCGCAACTTCTACTCGGTGTCGATCTCCGGCTATCACATCGCGGAGGCGGGCGCGAATCCCATCACGCAGCTCGCCTTCACACTCGCCAATGGTTTCACCATCGTCGAGTACTACCTGGCGCGCGGCATGAAGATCGACGACTTCGCGCCGAATCTGTCGTTCTTCTTTTCCAACGGCATGGACGCCGAATACGCGGTGATCGGCCGCGTGGCGCGGCGCATCTGGGCTCGCGCGATGAAGGAGCTGTACAAGGCCGGCCCGCGCAGCCAGATGCTCAAGTACCACATCCAGACGTCGGGTCGCAGCCTGCACGCGCGCGAAATACAGTTCAACGACATCCGCACGACGCTGCAGGCGATGTACGCGCTGTTCGACAACTGCAACTCGCTGCACACCAATGCCTACGACGAGGCCCTCACTACCCCGACCGAGGAGAGCGTGCGGCGCGCGGTCGCGATCCAGCTGATCATCAACCGCGAGCTCGGGCTCAACAAGATCCAGAATCCCTGGCAGGGCTCGTTCGCGATCGAGGCACTGACCGATCTGGTCGAGGAGGCCGTGTACAAGGAGTTCGAGTCGCTCGCCGAACGCGGCGGCGTGCTCGGCGCCATGGAGACGATGTACCAGCGCGGCAAGATCCAGGAAGAATCGCTGCACTACGAGACGCGCAAACACGACGGTAGTTTGCCCATCGTCGGCGTGAACACGTTCCTCGACTCGCGCGACGCGGGCGGCGGGCACGCTTCCGCGCCGCTGTTCCGCGCCAGCGAGGAAGAGCAGCACGCGCAGGTGTCGGCGGTTCGCGAATTCCAGCGGCGCAATTCGGCCGCGGCCCCGAGGGCGTTGCGGCGACTGCAGGCGGTCGCGGCGTCCGGCGGGAACACGTTCGCGGAACTGCTCGAGACCGTGCAGGCGTGCTCGCTCGGCCAGATCAGTCACGCGTTGTACGAAGTGGGTGGGCAGTACCGCCGGCACATGTAGCGTGCCGGCGGCCGCCCGCT
Source organism: Pseudomonadota bacterium (assembly GCA_023423065.1). Classification (GTDB taxonomy): domain Bacteria; phylum Pseudomonadota; class Gammaproteobacteria; order Steroidobacterales; family Steroidobacteraceae; genus CADEED01. Next base: position 3,572 of record JAFAGC010000090.1, on the reverse strand, counting down.
ACTCGCGCGAAAACCGGTCGATCTCCGACAGCGCCGCCCGCGCACGCTCGATGCTGTCGTTCCTGAGCAGGCGATCCAGCCAGGCTCCGAGTCGTCCGCCGCGGCGCGCGCGGCGATGCAGTGCGATGAATCCGCAGGCCGCGGCGACCGACACGAGGACGTTCAGGATCACGACGCCCGGAGCGCGTGCCCACAGGTCGACGCCCGCGATCGACATCGCGCCCGCCACGAGCACCGCCGGCCAGGCGAGCCACGCGCCCAGCCATAACCAGCCGAAACTGCGGACCTCCCACGCTTGCAGCAGCGCGAGGTAGCGCTGCATCTCGAGCACCGGCTGCGCGAAGTTGATGCGCGCGACGATCAGCAACTGCACGACTCCGGCGACCACGATTCCGAGGCCTCCCAGGTGCAGTACGAGTCCCGAGATCAGCGCGCTCGCGGTTTCGTGGTGAGCGGACCAGAAGCGCGCGCAGACGCTCACCAGCCAGCCGCCCGCCGCGATGTTGATCAAGGCCCCGATGAACACCGGCAGCAACCGCCAGCGCGCCTTGCGGGTCTGGTTGTCGGTGATGAGCGAGAGATTGATCGAGGCAAGCTGGTTCATGCGCCGGTCGAGGCTCTGCCAGGATGCCTTCAAGTCATCGAGTTCCACGATGTTTCTCCGCGTACGTGCGCAGCCGCTCTTTCAGCCGGCCGATCTTGGTAGTCAGACTGGTTTCGCTCACACCGAGGATTTCGGACATCTCGGCATAGGAGTGTTCTTCGAGGTACAGCAGCAGGACGGCGCGATTGAGCGGTTCCTGCGTGGCGATGAAGCCGCGCAGGATGCGTTGGCGCTCGTCCGTTTCCGAATCGTCGGCGCCGGCCTCGGCTTCCCGCTCGTGCACTTCCGGATCGAAGGGTACGGAATGTCGACGGCGCGGTGTCTCGGTGCGCAGCCACGAGATCGCGACGTTGAGCGCGATGCGATACATCCACGTGGAGAACCGTCGCGAACGGTCGTAGCCGCGAAACGCGCGCCATACCTGCGCCGCGATCTCCTGCGCGAGATCCTGGGCGTCGGCGCCGCCCCGGGCGTACATGTGGACGACCTTCAGGACGAGGCGGCGATGCTCCAGCAGCAGCGACGTGAACTCGTCGCGGGCTTCGGCATTCATGGCGGTGGACTGTTGCATGGCTTCTGTCGGGATGATTCGCGGCAGAAGGCGCAATGTCACACCGCCAGCGCGACTATCTCAGCACCCCGCGCTTGCCCATGCGCCAGGCGTAGAAGGTGAGGAGCACGAGCACCCCGAATATGACCCCGCTCGCGATCGCCATCTGCTGGCCCAGCGTTCTTGCGCCGTCGCTCAGCACGTAGCTGTAGAGCAGGTTGAGGACGAAGGCGGCGAGCGACACGGCGAACAAGGTCGCCGCGAGCTTCCGGCGCAACAGCAGCAGCACCGAAGCGAGGAACGCGCCGAACACGCCGATCGCCCAGACGACGGTGATCCAGCCGGGCATGTTCACGTAGTGATCGATCTGTTCGGGCGTCATGCCGGCCTTCGCCATGTAATCCGCGCCCTGCGCCATCGCCATCGAGAAGTCGAACACGCCGATTGCGTTGAACAGCAGCGCGAGCACGCCTACCACCCAGAGATGCCACGGAGTCTTGTTGGTCGGTTCGGCCATGGTTGTTCTCCTTATCCGCCGGTACCGGTGGCGCGCTCGCAAAGATCGGGCTCGCCCAGTTGCGTGAGGATGGCCGCACGCGAGGCGTCGCGCAACCTGAGCGCCGGATCCTGCTCCGGCGAGGCTGGCGTCGGGAGAATGGGTTCGCCGTATCGCACCTCTATCAACCCGGGGCGCGGCAGGATGCGTGTCGCCGGCATGTTGCGCCGCGTGCCGAGAATCACCGCCGGCACCACGGGGCACACCGCGCGCGCCGCGATCGCGAAGGCGCCGGTATGGAATTTCCCGAGGCCGACCTCGCTCGTGAATGTCCCTTCGGGAAAGAACACCAGCGAATGCCCGCTGGCGGCGGTGCGCAACACGCGCCGAGCGTCGGTGGCGCCCTTGTGCCGGTCGAACCGTTCCACGAATTCGGAACCGATCCTGCGCAGCAGCAGGCTCGCGCCCGGCACGCCATCCATTTCGCGTTTGATGACGAAACCGAAGCGCGGGGGCAGGGCGGCCGTCATCACCACGCCATCGAGGTAGCTCGCGTGATTGGCGACGACGACGCATTGGGTCGCGGGGAGGTTCTCGAGCCCGCGGACGCGCAGCGGCATGCCCGCGAGAAGGAAGTACGTTCTTGCTGCGATGCGTGCGAAGCCGCGGCGCAGGGAGAGCGTCGGCAGCGCCAGCACCGCCACCAGCGACACCGATCCCACGACGGCGAACAGCGCCACGGCGTACACGCCATAGACGAAGCGCAGAGGCACGGAAACGAAAGCCGGCCACGGAGCTGGAGACACATTCGAGCTCATGCGCGGCTTTCTGGCTGTTCGGTGGCCCGAATCATGTGAACTGGTTCTCTTTATGTTAATGGTTTTCCCGAGCTGTGAAGGTCATCACGCCCATGGCGGACCCCCCATCTCCATACTGGGGCGAAGCGTTAATCCGCATACGTATCAAGGCAGCCACGACTTGGTCAAACAAGCTACAGCGCAGAACGAAGCGCACGCCGCAGACACCGCCGATGCCACCGTTTCGAAGTTTCTCGACGCGGTCTGGATGGAGCGCGGTCTGTCAGCGAACACGCTTGCCGCGTATCGCGCCGATCTGACGGCGCTCGCGCGCTGGCTGGCGGAGCGTGGCACGCCGATCATCAAGACCACGCGCGCGGACCTGCTCGGTTTCATCGCGTTTCGCGTGGAGGCCGGCGCACGTCCCCGCTCGACCGCGCGGCAGCTTTCGTCTTTCCGTCGTTTCTTCCGGTATTTCGTGCGCGAGGGCGTGATCCGCGACGATCCGACCGCGCAGATCGCGATGCCGAAAATCGGCCGTTCGTTGCCGAAGTCGCTCACCGAGGAAGAAGTCGAGTCGCTGCTCGGCGCGCCGGCCATTGCCGATCCGCTGGGTCACCGCGACCGCACGATGCTCGAGGTGCTCTACGCCACGGGCCTGCGCGTCTCGGAGCTCGTGAACCTCAAGTACAACCAGATCAACACCAACCAGGGTGTCATCCGGATCATGGGCAAGGGCAATCGCGAGCGGCTCATTCCGCTCGGCGAGGAAGCCGTGCGCTGGCTGACGGACTTCGTGCGCGCGCCGCGCAGCGAGATCCTGTTGGACCGCACCACCGACTATCTTTTCCCGACGCGCCGCGGCGATCGCATGACGCGCCAGGCCTTCTGGCACATCATCAAGCGCTACGCGCGCAAGGCGGCGATCGACAAGGAACTGTCGCCGCACACGCTGCGACATGCGTTCGCGACACACCTGCTCAATCACGGCGCCGACCTGCGCGTGGTGCAGATGCTGCTGGGTCATTCGGACCTTTCGACCACGCAGATCTACACCCACGTCGCGCGCGAGCGCATGAAAGAGCTGCACGGGACTCATCACCCGCGCGGCTGAGGGTCGCGGGC
>JAFAGC010000017.1 GCA_023423065.1 Pseudomonadota bacterium | reverse complement strand
GACTGACCCCGTCGCAACTCGAGGCGATCGTTCGACACGAACTGTGTCATCTGCGGCGTCGCGACAACCTGACGGCCGCGATTCACATGCTGGTCGAGGCGCTGTTCTGGTTTCACCCCCTCGTGTGGTGGATCGGCGCACGCATGCTCGAGGAGCGCGAGCGCGCCTGCGACGAGGGCGTCGTTCGGGCAGGCAGCGATCCTCGCACTTATGCCGAAGCAATTCTCCGGGTTTGCCGGTCCTATCTAGCATCGGACCTGGCATGCGTTGCCGGCGTCTCTGGCGCCGATCTGAAACTACGTTTGGAGGCAATCATGACGAGAAACGTGAAAGAGCTGGGAGGTGGCAGGCGCCTCGCGCTGGGAGTACTCGCACTCGCCGCCGTGGCGGTACCGGTGACGATCGGACTGGCTTCGCCGGCGCAGGCGGAGGCGGGCGCATCGCAGGCTGCGAAGCCGGTCGGAAAGATAGAGCTGCTGGCCGGCAAACGCGTGAAGCTTCAGTACCAGGACGTCGACGTCCGCGGGCTCATCAGGTCGATGGGTGAGGCCGCCAACGTGAACATCCTGGTGAGCGACAAGGTCTCGGGCACCGTGACCGTGAAGCTCGCCGAGATGCCCTGGGATCAGGCGCTCGACATCATCCTGAACTCCCAGGGCCTCGTGAAGCGTGAGAAGGATGGAATCCTGTTCATAGAACCGGCTTCCGCCTGAGGTCGGGTGTCAGCGCCGATGCATAGGCGCTGGCACCTGGCTTCGTGTTGCGGCGCGCCTCGGCACGCGTCGGATCGAACCATCCCCGTGAAGCTGCCCGCGGCACCGTCGTACCGCGGGCAAGCCATGTCACGGACTCAACGTCCCAGATAGTTCATCAACCAAGTCATCGCCGGACGCGGCGTGCCGTTGGGCTGGATCAGCCCGCTGCCGTTCACCCACGTGCTTCCGACCACGTAACCCCACAGCGTGATGCCGACGACCGATGGATGGTCATGCAGCATCGGGAACTGCGACTGCATGATGTTGAGCTGCTCCTGGTCGTTGGTGCGGGCGACGTCGTACTCGGTGATGTAGATAGGCAGTCCGAGCGCGGCCACGCGATCCAGCCGTGACCGGATGTCGTTCACCGACCAGCTCTCGAGCCCATGGCCCTGCGCGCCGAGCGCATCCACCACGCCGGCCTGGACCACGGGTCGTGCCAGGTTGATGAACGCGTCGGTGTCCCAGCTCAGCACGTTGTAGTCGTTCAGCACCAGGATCGCGTTGGGGCAGTACTGCCGCGCGAGCTGGAAGGAACGGATGATCCAGTTGCTCCCGAATGCGTTCTGCGCGAACGTCGCCGGCGCGTGGCTCGGAATCGCCTCGTTGACCACGTCGATGATCTTCGTGTTCGGGTAACGAGCGCAGAAGTCGCGGATCCATTCCTCGATCTCCGCGGCCTGCTCGGACGCGCTGAGCCCGTGAATCCAGCTCGGCGCCTGGGCGCCCCAGATGAACGTGTGCTGCTTGAACGGAATGTTGTGCTGCTGCGCGTAGTTGTACGCCGCGTCGAGACCGGCCCAGTTGTACTGGTCGCGGTTCGGCTCGACCTGGCCCCACTTGCCCTCGTTCTCCGGCGTGATCTGGTTCCAGTACTGGATGAAGTCGGACCGCACGCTGCCGTTGGTCGTGATGTTGCCGACGAAGAACGCGGGCAGTTGCGGACCGCTGCCTCCGCCCCCGCTCACGTTGCCGAAGCCGATGACGCCGTTGCAGTGCATCCATTCGCTCAGGCTGCCGCCGCCGCAGGTCCCGTTGGCCCATAGGCCGGTGTTGTAGGTCTGCGCCTCGGCCTGGCGAGTCGTGCCGTTGACGGTGATGTAATCCACCTGCACGTCGCGCCCACTCGCGTCGTTGGTGAACGCCACCGTGATGGCGCCGTTGAGGTTGGTGGACGCGCTGTAGTTCTGGAAACTCGTCGTCAACGTCCACGTCGCGACGTTGGTATTGTCGAGCCGCAGGCTGATCGACTCGGTGCCCGCGACGCCGCGCGCCCGAACCACGATGCTGTTGGCCGAATTGGACACGGGCCCGTACGAGATGGCGCCGTTGCAATGCATCCACTCGCTGTTGGAGCCGCCGCCGCATGCGCCGTTGGCGTAGAGCCCGGTGTTGGAGCTCTGGTTCTCCGACTGGCGTGTCTGTCCGTTGACGACGATGTAATCCACCTGCACGTCGCGATTCGTGCCGTCGTTCGTGAACGCCACGGCGACGGTTCCGTTGAGATTCGTCGTCGCACTGAAGCTCTGGTAGCTGGTCGTCAGCGTCCACGTGGCGACATTGCTGTTGTCGACTCGCAGCGTGATCGACTCGCCGCCCGCGGTGCCCCGGGCGCGAACGACGATGGTGTTAGAGCTTTGCGCCAGCGCTTCCGCGCCGAATCCCGCGAACAACATCGCCGCCAGGGCGATTGCCCTGAAGCAATTTCGCGCCGAAGGTCCATTCCCTGTTTCCCTGACCATGTTTGATACTCCTTTGGTTTCCCGCCGCCACGTCCGTGGCGAACCGCGCACAGATTAGTCACCCGCGACCGCGGCTTCCCTACGTGGTTTACGCAACCCCTGCGGATCGCCCGGCGATATGGGTTTGTGCATCCCGCGCACCGACTAACCATATGACGCACAGCGGCGCACGCGGCGAAGCGATGCCATTACCGAAAGCGCATTGCCTTAGTGAAAGTGCGCTGTTAGGTTGCCCGACGGAGCGCGATAGTTAGAACAACGAGGGAGAATTCATGAAGATTCGACTACGCATGTGTGTCGCGGCGCTGGGGGTCATGGCCTGCGTTTCCAACGCGGGTTTCGCGGGCGCGGGGCACGACAATCATCCTGCGAGGCATTCGGGACCGGGGAATCTGTCCGGCGAGGTCATTCCGGTCGATATCTACGATCCGCACGGCCTGGTGAGCCGCAACGGGAAACTCGTGATCATCGCGGAGGGATACAGCTTCACCGAAGGTCCCGCCGCGGATCGTCACGGCAATGTCTATTTCACCGACCAGCCGAACGACCGGATCTACCGCTGGGATGCCGGGACCGGCGAGATCACGCTGTTCCTGCAAGGCACGGGACGCGCCAACGGCATGATCTTCGATCTCGAAGACAACCTGATCGCCGCGGCGGACATGCACGGCGAGTTGTGGAAGATCTTCAAGGACGGCAGCCACAAGGTGCTGATCGACAACCACCAGGGCAAACTGCTGAACGGTCCGAACGACGTGTGGATCAACCCCGTCAACGGCGGCATCTACCTCACGGATCCGATCTTCCCCCGGGGCTACTGGGATGCCGGCGATCCGCGCCGGCAGGGCTGGGAGCCCACGCGGTCGGAGCAGGCGCCGCAGGGGAAGGGCGGTCACGTCTACTATCTACCGCCGGGCGCACGGAAGATTCACCGGATGACGTCGGACGCCATGGGTTGGGAGTCCGACGCATGGCCGAACGGTGTCGTCGGCACTCCCGACGGCAGGAAGCTCTACGTCAACAAGTGGTACTACGACAATAAAGGCGGCACGTGGGTCTTCGACATCAAGCGTGACGGCACGCTCGCCAACATGCGCAAGTTCACCGATTGGGGCGGCGACGGCATGTCGATGGACGAGCGTGGAAACGTCTACATCAGCAATGGCGAAGGCGTGATGGCGTTCGATCCCGACGGCAACCACATCCTGACGATCCCGACGGGCGGTGGCGCGACCAACAACACGTTCGCGGGCCGCGACGGCAAGACGCTGTTCATCACGGGCCCCGCCGACAAGGTGACGGCCATCAGGATGAACGTGAAAGGCGCGCCCACCCGCGCGCAACCTGGGAATCCACCCAAGAAGTGATCCGATGAACGCGCCCGCGGTGCAACTGCCGCGGGCGCCCTTTCCCGGCATGCGCGACGATGCGTATCGGGCATCGCCGGCGAATCAGTTCTTGCCCTGCCTGTTGACCGGCGCGGAAACGGTCAGACTACCGACTTCGTATACGCCATCGAACGCAGGGTTGGTGGCTGCGAGGCGGATGGTCGGATGCTCGGGACAGTCGGCAGCGCATGCGGGGCCGAGATCGATGCTGCCGCAGTCGTCGGCGGCAGGGCCCGTGCATGCCCAGGTCGTACCACCCCGATATCCCGCGTCGAGATGGATGAGACCCCAGTCCCGGATCAGGTACCCCAATGGTTCGTAATCTTCGGAGCCGGGCGGCGCGTTGATGAACGGCAAACCTTTCGTCTTGCGCGCATGCACGTTGCCGCCGAAGACTATCCAGTAGGCCGCCGCATCCTTGCCTTCACGCCTCCGCCGGATGAGGTCCGCGCTCTTCCTGTCGCGATCCGCTGACGATTCGCCCCAGAGATCGTAGGCGATGAGTTTCACCTGGGCGCCGTCACGTGCGAGTCGTCGCATCGCCAGCAGCGCGTCGCGCATCGCGCCGGATGCGCGGCCGTCCCGGTTGTCCATCCAGAAAGTCGTGGCAGTCAGGACTCCAGCCGCCTTCGCCTCGTCCGCTTCGGAGAGAAACCGGTCGAGCACGGCCTGGTCCCTGGCGTCGTATTCCAGTGCCACGACGAGAGGTCGTCCGGACTTCGCCACCTGGCAGGCCAGTGCACCGAGGAACGTGGGCGGTTCCGTCGAACCGTGCAGGTCGCCGATGAAAACGCCTGGTGCGCCGAGCACCTGTTCGACGCCGTCGATCGGACTGCACGTGCTGGCTGGTGCGGGTGGAGCGCCCAGCACAAGCCCCAACGCGAGCAACGCGAACAGCCTGACCCGCATGTCGCCTCCCTGACTTCCCATTCCGGTGTGCTAACTACCGGCCATTTCAACAGAGACGGCATCGCGGCGCTTGACGAGTTGGGAAAATTGTATCACTGTACCCATACACTTCAACTGATCATTTTTTACGCAAGGCCTCAGTGGACATCACCATCAACCTGACCGACGGCGTGCCGATCTATCGGCAAATCGTCAACCAGATCAAGTACTTGGTGGCGTCCGGGTTGCTTCGGCCGGGTGAGGAGCTGCCGCCCATCCGCACGCTGGCGCTGCAGCTCAAGGTCACGCCGAACACGATCGTGAAGGCGTACGGCGAGCTCGAGGTTTCCGGCGTCATTCAAAAGCGCCAGGGCTCGGGAACGTTCGTATCGGAGGCGCGCCCGCCACAGGTGGCGCTGCGCGAACGTCGGCGCGTGATCGAGCAGCGCATCGATGCGCTGCTCGCCGAAGCGCACCAGCTCAACATCGCCACGGACGAGATCCTGCGGATGGTCCGGGAACGCAAGGCGGCGATGGAAGAAAACGCCACCACTCCGGCGGAAGCGAAGAAAGAAGCCAATAGATAGGCCGCGAACGAAGACAGGCAGGAAGAGGGACAGGAAAATGGAACAGGCAGTCGTCGAAGTAAAAGACCTCTCGCGATCCTTCGAGCACAAGAAAGCTCTGGACGGCGTTTCGTTGCGCGCCTCCCCGGGCCGGGTGTACGGGCTCGTGGGCTCCAACGGCGCGGGCAAGACCACGCTGCTCAAGCACCTGCTCGGCCTGTTGCGGGCCGAGAGCGGCACGGTGCGCATCTTCGGTCTGGACCCGGTGCGCGATCCCGTCGGCGTGCTGGGCCGCGTCGGTTATCTGTCCGAGGAGCGCGAGCTGCCGGAGTGGATGCGCATCGACGAGCTGATGCGTTACACGCAGGCCTACCATCCGAACTGGGACACCGCGTATGCGAACGAGCTGCTCGAGACGTTCGCGCTCGATCCATCCAGGAAGATCAAGGAACTCTCGAAGGGCATGCGTGCCCAGGCCGGACTGATCGCGGCGGTGGCGTATCGTCCCGAGCTGCTGATCCTCGACGAACCTTCGTCCGGTCTCGACGCGGTGGTTCGCCGCGACATCCTCGATGCGATCGTCCGCGCGGTGGCCGACGACGGACGCACGGTGATCTTCTCGTCGCACCTGCTCGACGAAGTGGAACGCATGTCGGACCACGTGACGCTGATGCACCAGGGCCGCGTGACGCTGAGCGGCGCGCTCGACGACGTGCGTCGCGACTACCAGCGCAGCCGCGTGCAGTTCGCGGAACACTTCGAAAATCCGCCCGCGCTCGATACCGCGCTCGCCATGGAAGGAGGCGGCCGCAGCTGGAGCGTGATCCACAGCGGATCGCCCGAGCAGTTCCGCCGCTCCGTCACGGCGCGCGGTGGTGAGGTCGTCGAGTCGCGCGATGCCACGCTCGAGGAGATCTTCCTGGCGCGCGCCGGGCGCGCGCGCCAGCAGGCGGAGGCCGCATGAACCGCATCGCGCCAATCTTCGCAATGTTGTGGGAGTGCTGGCGGCTCACGCGCGTCGAGGCCGGTCAGCGCCTCGCGCTCGGAATCGCCGCGGGCGCCCTCGCAATGACGTTCTCCGACAACGGCGCGGCGGTGGCTTTCTGGATACTCGCCGCGACCCACTCGATGATCTGGTTCTCGATCGCGAAGCTCAACGGCGGCAAGTTCGCGGACGGGTACAAACCGGGCTTCCCGTTTCATCTCTGGTACTCGAAGCCGCTGTCCAACGCCACCTTGGTCAGCACTTTGCTCCTGTACGACGCGATCACGTGCACCGCGCTGTATCTCGTTTCCGCGGCCGCGCTTGGTTTGGCCTTCGGCCGGCCGCTGCCGCTGACCTCGATGATCCCGATCCTCGTGTCCTACCACTTCGCGTACGCCTGCTGTCAGTGGTCGACCCGCAGCCGGGTCGTTCAGTGGGTAGGCTCTATCGCGTTCAGCGTGCCGATGTTCCTCGTGTTGTTCAAGAACGTGGAGTCGCCGCTGAAAGTCGAGTTCTCCTGGATCGAGAACGCGGTGTTCGTCGCGATCGGCGCCGCTTCTTTCGTGCTCACGGTCATCGGCGTGGCGCGGCAGCGCCGTGGAGAATCCACCGCATTCGAACCTCGGCGGAAGGCGCTGTCGGGCGGATTCCCGGACTGGATGATCGGCGTCTTCCGGCTCCAGTGTCCAACGACTTCGGCGACGAAGGCGCAGGTGTGGTTCGAGCTCAAGTCGAGCGGACTGCCCGTGCTGTTGACCGGCTTCGTCATCGCGATACTGCTTCTCCAGTTGTACGCGATCAGCATTCCGATTTCGCACTTTCGAATCGTCGCCATCGCCGCGACCGTGTTCTGCGTGCCCTTTGCGCTGTTCGGGCTGGGTGGCAATGCGTTCGGCATCCGGCGCAAGCAGGGGCGCACGTACGTCAGTCCATTCGAGATGACCCATCCGTACGACACGGTGCGGTTGGTCGTGATCAAGGTGCTCGTCAGGACGGCGTGCACACTGGTCGCATTGACCGCGATCGGCGCGGGCGTGTGGGTCTCGACGTTGCTGATGAGCTATTGGAGCGATTACACCATCATCGCCAGCCAGGGTGACTTGTTGCCGAAATTGCTGCAGGCGCGGGAAAAGCTCACGAGCCTCGCGGCGGGGTTGTCCCCGGCTGAATACGGTTGGGCGGTGTTCTTCGCCATCGTCACCATCACCGCGGTGATCGCCTGGCGCGCCTCCCAGGAGGCGATGCGGGCGCGCCATCCGCGCCTGCTGTTGACGGTGCAGTGGCTGCCGGTCGCCTGGTCGATCGTGCTCCTGCTCACGGTCACGGCCGAGCGCAACGGCATCGTGCCGGAAACTTTGCCGCGAAATTTCGCGGTGGGAACGTTCTGGGTGTCCGGGATCGCGATCGTGCTCGCCATCGGCTATCTCGCCTGGAAAGGATTCGCAGAGCGAGTCCTGACCACCCGCTACGCGATCGGCGTCCTCGCGATCACGGCGGCATTCGGCGCGGCTTCGTGGGTCGGGACATCCGTGCCGAATTTCCTCGGGATCCTGTACCTTTCTCTGGGCGTCCTGCTGGTCGGAGTCCTGCCGCCCTGGGCGCTCAGCCGCGCCCGGCATTCATGAACTACAACTAACTAACCCCGTTCCGTGGTAAGAGGTCTCGCATGAACAACCTTGCCGTCTCACTGGCCCTCCCGACCGCCCCCTCCAGTGCCTTCGTGGAGCTGCGCGAACGCCCGAGATTCTGGTTTCCGCTGGTGTTGTTGGTCGTATCCACGGCCGTCATGGCCTGGTGGTACTACAGCGTCGTGGACATCGAATGGTTCAAGGAGATGATGTTCGCCAACGATCCCGACCTGCAGAAGCTGCCGGAAGAGCAACGGGCTGCGGCGATGTCCATGCTCACGCGCACCACGCTGTTGTGGTCGTCGGTCGCGACCGCGATCGTCGCGCTGCCGGTCATGCTGCTGCTCTGGTCTCTGTACATGCTCCTGGCCGCGAAGGTCACCAAACTACCCCCGGAACTCCGGTTCAAGCACTGGTTCGCGCTGAACTGCTGGACCTCGCTGCCGCTGTTGCTCAATACGGTCGTCGGGGCGATTCTCCTCTTGATGAGCGGCACCCCGCAGGTGAGCCCGTCCGTGGTCCAGCCGTTGTCGCTGAACGAGCTCGTGCTTGGCCGGCCATTCGGAAGTCCCGGATACTCGTTGTTCGAATCGTTGAGCATCCCGCTCGTCTTGAGCGGGATCCTTGCGATCATCGGGGTGCGGGTCTGGAGCCGGCGCTCCTGGGCGTTCAGCACGATTTTCGTTCTGATACCGACGGCGATTCTCTATGGCGTTTGGGCGTTCCTGGCCTTCAGGTAGCCGCGAATGACCCGCAAACAATGGATCTCGGTCGGGGCGCTCGTCGCGCTGATCGCGTTGCCGGTGGTGCTGAAACTCTCGCGCGACGACGCCGGCAAGATGGTCGACGTCGAGCAGGTGTCGATGCGCGGCCTGACTCCGACGGTGCTCGCGTCGGGCGCGCTGACCTACGAGAGCCAGGTCACGCTGGCGCCCGAGGTCACGGGCCGCGTGACCGAGATCCTCGTGGAAGAGGGCGACCAGGTGAAACGCGATCAGCTGCTCATGCGGCTCGATCCGCGCGCGCCGCAGGCGGCGATCGAGCAGAGCGAGGCGTTGGTGCGCCAGGCACGGCTCAGCATCGAGCGCCGGCAGGTGGACTTCGACACCCTGGTCGCGAGGGCGAAACGTTTCGAGGCGCTGCGCGAGCAAGGCATGGTGGACGCCAACAGCCTCGAGGAGCTGATCTCCGCGCGCAATCTCGCCGAGGTCGATCTTCGCACCAGCCGTGAACAGCTCACGCAGGCGATCGCGCAACTGCGGTCGGCGCAGGAGCAGCTCGCCAAGACCGAGATCCGCTCGCCGCTCGACGGCAAGGTGACGGCTATCTACGTCAAGGTGGGTCAGACCGCCGTGCCCAGCTTCTCCGGCATCGCCGGCTCGACGCTCGTCGACGTGGCCGACACGGCCAGCATCGATGCGGAGATCAACGTCGACGAAACGGACATCGCGCGCGTGAGGGTGGGCGCCGAGGCGCGTGTCGTACCCGCGGCCTTTCCCGACAAGACCCTGAGCGGCGTGGTGGAACAGGTGGCGATCGCGCCGCGATACACCGGGCAGAGCAAGAGCTACCCCGTGCGTGTGCGCCTGACGAATACGACCGGCGTGACCTTCCACCCCGGGATGAGCTGCCGCGCGGAGGTGCTCACCGGATCGGACAGCGACGAGAAAGTGCTCGCGGTGCCCGTGCAGGCGCTGCGCTACGAGGACAATCCGGAGAAGTCCTCCAAATCCGAAAAGTCGATCGCGAGCGTTTTCGTATTCGACGCGGGACGTGCCGTGAAACGCGCGGTTTCCACGGGCACCGCGGACGACAGTCACATCGCGATCACGGCCGGGTTGAAGCAAGGGGACCAGGTCATCGTCGGCCCCGCGAAGACACTGCTGTTCCTGCTGGACGGCGAGAAGGTGGGCCTCAACGTCAAGCCCGAGCTGGCCGCGAACAAGTGATCGAGCTGCGCGGTATCGGCAAGACATACCGGATGGGCAGCACCGAGCTCGCCGCGCTCGCCGACGTCGATCTCAGCATCGCGCGCAATGAATACGTCGCGCTGATCGGCCCGTCGGGCTCCGGCAAGTCGACGATGATGAACGTGCTCGGTTGCCTGGATCTGCCGACTACCGGCACGTACACGCTCGACGGCGAGAACGTCGGCGCGCTCAGCGAGGATCAGCTCGCGCGCGTGCGCAATCGCAAGATCGGCTTCATCTTCCAGAGTTACTACCTGATGCCGCGCACCAGTCTCGCCGACAACGTCGCGCAGCCGCTGATCTACCGCGGCCTTGCGCCGGGCGTGCGACGCGAACGCGCGATCGCCGCTTTGGCGCGCGTGGGTCTCGAAGCCCGCACGCTGCACAAACCCAACGAGTTGTCCGGCGGACAGCGGCAGCGCGTCGCGATCGCGCGGGCATTGGTCGGCCGGCCTGAAGTGCTGCTCGCGGACGAGCCGACCGGCAACCTCGACAGCAAGACCGCGCGCGAAATCATGGGCGTGTTCGGGGATCTGCATCGCGAGGGCATGACCATCATCATCGTCACGCACGATGCAGCGATCGCCGCGTACTGCCAGCGAGTCGTGCGGCTGCACGATGGGCGCATCGTCGAAGACCGGGCGCAGGCCGCATGAACCCGGAAAGCGCGGCGCCGATCGACGACGTGAATCGCCTGCAGGCGATGTTCTACGCCGTGCAGGAGTGTGTGCGCTCCGCGCTCGGCAGCATCCGCTCGCATCGCATGCGCAGCTTCCTCACGATGCTCGGCGTCATCATCGGCGTGGCATCCGTCATCTGCATCGTCTCGCTGCTGCAGGGCCTCACACGTTCGGTGATGGACGAGTTCCAGGGCTTCGGCGGCAACGCGCTGCAGATCCAGTCGCACACGTCGCGCGAGGACTGGCTGATCGGCAAATGGAACCGGCTGACGCCCGCGGACCTCGAGCTCGTGAAATACCGCATCGCGGGCATCAGCAACGTCACGCCGATGTCCGGTCTCAATCTACCCGGCGGTGTGACCCACGCCGGCAACTCGAGCGGCGCGCAGGTGTACGCGACGACCAGCTGGTTCCAGCTCGTCAACCAGTCCTATCCACGCGTGGGCCGCTTCGTCACCGACAGCGACAACGACACTCGCCGGCGAGTCGTGGTGCTCGGCGACAAGGCGCGCGTCGATCTCAAGCTCCCCGAGGATCCGACCGGCACCTTCATCCAGGTGGGCGGCGAATGGTTCAAGGTCGTGGGCGCGATGGAACCGCGCGGCGAGATGTTCGGGCAGAGCATGGACAACTATGTCGTCATCCCGTTCGAGACCGGGCTCGCGCTGGCCGGCCCGCAGCGCCAGCCGGACATGGCCATCATGCTCACGGTGGACGATCTCGACGCGGTCGACGACGTCACGAGCCGCATCACGGCGCTGCTGCGCCGCGCGCACAAGATTGGCCCGACGGATCCGGACGACTTCCAGGTCATGACCTCGCAATCTCTCACTGAAACCATCGAGCGCGTGTCCGGCACCATCACGCTGGTCATTTCCGCGGTGGTCGGAATCTCGCTGCTCGTGGGCGGCGTCGGCATCATGAACATCATGCTGGTGTCGGTCACGGAGCGGACGCGCGAGATCGGCATCGCGAAGGCGCTCGGCGCGCCGCGCAAGTTCATCCTGATGCAGTTCCTGATCGAAGCCATGGTGCTCGCGTTGATCGGCGGCATCATCGGCATCGGGCTGGGCTGGTTGTTAGGCGTGCTCGCGGCGAAGGTGATCCCGCACTTCCCGCCGCCGGCCGTGCCCTGGTGGGCAATCGTCGGCGCCACGGGATTCTCGGCGCTGGTCGGCATGTTGTTCGGCATCCTGCCCGCGCGCCGTGCAGCCAACCTCGCTCCCATCGAAGCACTACGCCACGAGTGAAGACGGTGCCTGGCACGGAAAAGCCGGGAGAAGAAGCCTCACCGCTGCGTCGCCGCTTCTCCCGGCTTTTCCGTGCCAGGCACCGTCTTTCCTACGACAGTGGCGGATCGATGGGTGGCTCCGACGTCGCAGGCAGGGGAGCGCGCGTGCTCTGACGTTCGATCATGCGGCGCACGCGCGGCCCGCCGGGACCGCGATGCAGCGCGCGCAGGCGCTGGGGAATCAGCGCGTCGTGGTGAGTGATGCGGCTGTTGTGGCGGATGTAGTCCAGCCACGTGGGTGTCTCGTAGCGCTCTATCCAGATCCCGGGATCGGCCAGGTCGCGCAGCAGCCGCCAGTTGCGCGCGCCATCGCGGCGCCGGATGCGCCGGCGCTCGGTCATCGCGGCCAGGAACTCGACGAGGTCGCTCTCGCGGATGTGGTATTCGATCGTGATCACGACCGGACCGGTCCGCGCATCGACCGGTACCGCGGTGCTCGGCTCCTTCCAGCTTTCCAGCAGATCGAGATTGAGCTCTGTCGTCTGCGCCAGCGGCAGCCAGCGGCCGAGCGCCGCCGTCGCCAGCATGACGGCCGCGGCGATCGACAATGCCGCGCTGACGCTCAGAGCCGCCGCGACCTCGCCCCACAGCCAGCTACCCGCGGCGAGTCCGCTGAACGCGGCCATCTGGTAGAGCGACAGCGCGCGCGCGACGACCCATCGCGGCGCCGACATCTGCACCGACACGTTGAACGTCGCGAGCGCCAGCAGCCAGCCGGCGCCGGCGACGAACAAGCCCACCATGGTCGCGAGCGTCATATTGCTCAGGCCCACGATGGCCGCCGCTCCCGCGAACGCGACGGTGGCCGTGCGCACGATGCCCTCGGTCGACATCACCTGCCGCAAACGCGCATTGCCGAGCGCGCCGCCGACGGCGCCGAGCCCGAACGCGCCTAACAACAGGCCGTAGGTCAGCGGTCCTCCCTCGAGCAGGAATTTCGCCACCACCGGCAACAACGCCATGACGGAACTCGCCGCGATACCGAAGATGGCGCTTCGCAACAGCACGGTGCTGATGGCGGGCGACATCGCGACGTAGCGGATGCCGGCCGAGACCGCGAGGCCGAGCGTCTCGCGCGGCAGTGCCCTGTGCGGACGAACGGGCCGCCAGCGCGCGAGCACCGTTATCAGCGGGAGATAACTGAGCGCGTTCACCGCGAACGCGGCGGCGGCGCCCGCGGCCGCCACGATGAGGCCGCCGATCGCAGGTCCGATGCTGCGCGCGATGTTGAAACCCATGCTGTTGAGCGCCACGGCACCGGGCAACTCCGCGCGCGGCACCATGTCGCCGACGGAGGCCTGCCAGGCCGGCGCGTTGAACGCCGTGCCGCAGCCGATCGCGAACGTGAACGCCAGGAGCAGCCACGGCGTGATCAACCCCGTCCATGCGCACGTCATCAGCGCGACCGACGCGAGAAACAGGAAGATCTGCGCGCCCAGCATCACCTTGCGCCGGTCGTGATTGTCGGCCATCGCTCCCGCGACCAGGGACAGCAACACGATCGGCAACGTGAGCGAGGTCTGAACCAGCGCGACCATGTCCGCGGACTGGGTGATCGAAATCATCAACCACGCCGCGCCCACCGACTGGATGAGGCCGCCGAGACTCCCGAGCGTGTTCGCGGCCCAGACATTCCGGAACACCGGATATCGCAATGGCGACAACGCGGACGGCGGCTGCGTCGCCTGCGGTGATTCCGGATCGGTGGAGGTCATGGGTGACACAGTTTGAATGAGCGAGGGACGAAGTGGTGTAGGCCCGCAGGAGACCCGCGACCTGCACTACAATGCCAGGCATGCAAAGACGGACTTTCCTGATTCACGGCGGCGGCTTGCTCATTTCCATCGCGACCGCCTCGAGCTCCGCGCGCGCCGCGCAACACGGCACCGACCGCATCGGCATGGGCACGGTGATCTTCCGCAACCGCTTCGCGCAAACCAAGCCGAAAGACGTGAGCGAGATCAAGAGCCCGCTGACCCTGCTCGAAGTGCCGGCGTACTACGTCGACCGCTTCGGCGTCCGCAATCTCGAATTCTGGAGCCATCACTTCGAGTCGCTCGAGGCGCCGTACCTCGCGGAACTGCGGGATCGGATCAAGGCCGCCGGCACTCGGCTGATCAACGTACAGCTCGACGGGAACTACGATCTCGCCAGCGCGAACGAGGAGGAGCGCCAGCGCAGCCTCGACAACGCTCGCAAGTGGATAGACGCGACGGCGTTTCTCGGCAGCCGATCGATCAGGATCAATCCAGGCAAGGCGGGCAGCCCGGTAGACAAGAGCATCGCCTCGATGAAGGAGTTGAACTCGTACTGCCGCTCGAAAGGCCTGCCTCTGCTCACCGAGAACCACTTCGGTCTCGAAATGGATCCCGCGATCCACCTGCGAATCCGCGAGGCCGCGGGGCCCGGGAACTTCTACACGCTGCCCGATTTCGGCAACTACCCGGTCGAGACGATGTGGGAATCGCTCGCGAAGATCATCCCGTATGCCTACGTCGTTTCCGCGAAGGCCGTGGACTTCGACCCGAAAGGGGGACACCTTTCATACGACTTCGACCGCTGCGTGCAGCTGTGCGAGCGCGCCGGCTTCAAGGGCATTTATCTCGTCGAGCAGTGGAGCCGCAAGGAACAGGAATTCGACTCCGAGAAGATCGCCGACTGGCTGCTGCAGCGCGTTCAGGCGAATATCTAGATCGCTCGCGGAGGGGCTAAACTGGCGCCGCCGCACCTCAGAAGGAGTCAGCCATGCTGAAAGCTCTCTTTCTCGCGCTCGCCATGATCGGGATTTCGGCTCATGCGGCCGACCAACCGACGCGCACCACCATCGACCTGCGCGACCACGCGTCGTTGGCGCAGCTCAAGGCTTCGAACCCCGAGCACTTCGAGAAGATCCAGAAAATTCTCGAAGGTCTCGAAGAAGACCCGCAGCGCGCCGAAGGCGACTGGCTGCAGGTGCAGTTCGAAGCCAGCGACGTCTTCCTCGCGCGCGACATGCTCAAGACCAGCAATCCGCCGCGCCAGCTCCTGCAGTTCACGCTCGATGACGTGCGCTACCGGATGCACCTCACGCGCAGGGATCTGAGCCCGAAGTGGATGCAGACGAAGTAGTCAGCCCACGCGCCGGGTCGATTCAGGGCAACCACACCAGCCCGAACTGAAACGCCACGTCCGGCGTGTTGTTGATGTTCTGCACGTTTTCCGTGACGCCGAAGGAGTAGACGACATCGCCGCGGCGGTGCCGCACTCCGGCGGTCACCTGATACTTGTTGCCCAGCAATTCGTCGAGATCCGTCTCGCGCCGCGAATACTGGCTCGTGCTCGCGTACGCCTGCAGGTTCAGGTTGGTGTTCTCCGTCAGCGCGTATTCGTAACCGATGACCAGCGTCGGCACGATCTGCCGCTCGTGGTTCACGAGGAAATCGCCGCCGGAGAAATACACCGCGCTGGCGTTCGCATAAAACGCCTGGCGCCTGCCGAGCCACTGCGCGGACGCCTGCAGTCCGTAGTCGGTGCGACCGGTCGAGAGCATCCGCCGCCTGCCGTCGAGCGGCACCTTCACCGCCGCTTCGAGCGAAACCTGCCACGCGCGGCCCAACTGAATGCCCGAATAGCGCAGGCCGATCGTCGGGTCGAGTAGTCCGCCGCTCGTCGGCGAGCCTCCCAGCTGCGTGTACGAGGTCGACTTGAGGTCGTAGATCACGTTGACGTCGTCGCGCCGCACTCCGGGGCGGCCGAAGGTGCTGAGGCCGAATGCGTCGTGGAATTTTTCGACGGTGCCGTCGAGGTATCCACCCTCGTACGACACGGCGCTCGTGATCAGGTAGGCGGACAGCCGTGGCGTGAGCTGGTGATGCAGCGTCAAGTCGACCATGGTCATCTCGAGATCGACGAGATAGTTCTCGCCGGGCAGGTCGCGGATGGCCGCGACTTCTTCCTCGCCCAGCGCGCGCCGGCCGCTGGCTTCGAGCCCAGTCAGGTATTCCTCGACGCGCGGGCTCATCGCCCAGGTGTTCTGCGAGGCGAACTCGGTCTCGAGCGCCCAGCTGCCGGGCTCCATCGAAGCGGCGTGAGCGGGTCGCATGTCGAGACGCAGGAATCCGAAGGGTGAAAGATCGCGTGCTCGCAGCGGTCCGTAGAAGTCGCCGGCCGCGGCTTGTGCCGCGCCGAGAACGATCAACATGAAGAAAGTGACTGACGCATGCAGGAATCTCATGCGTGAAATTCTCGGAAAATCGCATCCCCGGCGGCGAGCCGAAGGAGGCGAGGATGCGAGCTATCGAAAGAGGTAGGGGAAGGTCACCGATGTGGGAGAGCGCGTAGGAACGTTCCGACCGGATGGCGCCTCCGAAACGTTCAGCGATCCTGCATCGTCTTGCGGTTGAGGTACAACGCGATCAGTGTCGCGAGCGCGCCGGACAGTAGATAGACACCCGCGAACGCCAGGCCGAACTGGCTTGAGAACATCAGCGCTACCCAGGGAGCGAAACCGGCGCCAAACAACCATGCGAGGTCCGACGTCATGGCCGAGCCGGTGTAGCGATACTGGATCGGAAAGCTCGCGGCCACGGCGCCGGACGCCTGGCCGAACGACAGTCCGAGCAGTACGTAACCCGAGGCCATGAACACCGCCTCGCCGATTTCGCCACCGCCCAGCAATTGCGGCGCGAAGCCGCTGAATGCCGCGATCGCGGCGGCGGTTGCTCCCAACAAGGTCCTGCGGCCCACGCGGTCCGCCAGGAATCCCGAGGCGTAAATGGAACACACGCCGAGCGCGGCGCCGATCGCCTGCATGACGAGGAAGCGTGCCGGGTTGTCCTGCGTGTACAGGAACACCCAAGAGAGCGGGAACACGGTCACCATGTGGAACAGCGCGAAACTCGCGAGCGGCGCGAACGCGCCGATGACGATGGTGCGGCCGCCGTGGCGGATCGTCTCGCCGATGGTCGAGGGTTGCAGCTCCTGCGAATCGAAGGCCTGTGTGTATTCGGGCGTCACCACGATGCGCAGGCGCGCGAACAACGCGACCACGTTGATCGCAAAGGCGACGAAGAACGGGAAGCGCCAGCCCCAGTCGAGGAAGTCCGTGGCGGTCAACTCGCTGATGATGAAGGCGAACAGCGCGCTCGCGATCGCGAGGCCTATCAATGCGCCGAGCTGCGGAATCATCGCGTAGTAGCCGCGGCGGTTCTTCGGGGCATTCAAGGCCAGCAGCGCCGGCAGCCCGTCCCAGGAACCGCCCATCGCGAGCCCCTGACCGCAGCGCATCATTATGAGTATCCACACCGACCAGAGGCCTATCTGGTCGTATCCGGGCAGGAAGGCCAGCGCGACGGTCGACGTGCCCAGCAGGAACAGCGCGACCAGTAGTTTCATGCCGCGCCCGAAGGTGCGGTCGATGGCCGTGAACATGATCGTTCCGAACGGGCGGGCGAGGAACGCCACCGCGAACACCGCGAACGAATAAAGGGTTCCGGTCAGCTCGTCGACGAACGGAAACACGCGCTGTGGGAATACGACCACGGACGCGATGGCATAGACGAAGAAATCGAAGAATTCGGAGGTACGGCCGATGATGACGCCGATGGCGATGTCCCCGGGCCGGACCTCTGCGGCATGGGCCTCATTGATGCGCCGTGCATCGCGCTCCAGCGAGGTGGTTGGGGTACCGGATCTTGGGTTGGCCATCGTGCCCCCTTTTAGCGCCGAAGAGGGTCGCGGGGTATGGGACAATTTGCCCCATGTCGCCCGGCGCGTCTATCCAGTATTTTGCGCACATGAAGGGTCTCCTGCGAGCGGCTCCATTCCTGATCGCGTGCCTGGCGCTCGCCGGCTGCGACATGGTGGTGCTGAATCCCGGCGGGGATATAGCCGAGCGCGAGCGCGACCTGCTGGTCACCTCCACCTGGCTGATGCTCCTCATCATCGTGCCGGTCATGGCGCTGACCGTCTGGTTCGCGTGGTACTACCGGCACAACAACGAGCAGGCGCCGTACGAGCCGGACTGGCATCACTCCATGCGGCTCGAGCTCGTGATCTGGTCCGCGCCGCTGCTCATCATCATCTGCCTCGGCACGCTGACGTGGCTCGGCACGCACCTGCTCGATCCGTTCCGCAAGCTCGATCGCATAGACGAGAAGAGAATGCTGACCGGCGAGACCCGCGAGCTGGTGATCAACGTGGTCGCGCTCGACTGGAAATGGCTGTTCATCTATCCGCAGTACGACATCGCGACGGTGAACGAATTCGTGGTGCCGGTGGATCAGCCCGTGATGATGAACATCACCTCGACCTCCGTCATGAACTCGCTCTACATCCCCGAACTCGCCGGCATGGTGTATGCGATGCCGCGCATGCAGACGCGCCTGCACGGCGTCATGAACGAAACGGGCGAGTCGCGAGGCTTCTCGGCCAACTACAGCGGCGCGGGTTTCTCCGGCATGCGCTTCGTCGCGCGCAGCGTCGAACAGGCGGAGTTCGACAAGTGGATCGAGGACGTGCGCACGGATAACGAGGCCCTCACGCGCGATCGCTATCTCGCGCTCGCGAAGCCGTCGGAAAACGAACCGCCGCAGCGATTCTCCGCCGTGCACGAGCGGCTGTTCGACTACATCCTGGGTGGGTGCGTCGAGCCGGGACGCATGTGCGCCCACGACATGATGGCGATCGATCGCCGCGGCGGTCTCGGCCTCGCGAGTGCCAACAACGTGGCGCGCTCGCCCGAGGCGCGGCGCGCCGTATTCGGCGCCGACTACTCACACATCGTCGGCCAGTGCAAGTTGCCGCCGGCCGATCCGCTCGAGGATCTCTACACGCCGATCGATCGCACGCCGTTGCTCGGCGCGGGTCTCGCGCTGCCGGGCACGCAGGTCGGGCCATTGCTTGCCGGTCCTGGTCTCGATAACGAAACAGCGACTCGTCCATGACCGATTCGTCCATTACTCAGGGAGCCGTCGGAACCGTCCACCCGATCTTCGGGCGCCTGAGCTGGGATTCCTTCCCGGTTCACGAGCCGCTCGTCGTCATCTCGTTCATCGGCACCGCGTTGCTGGGCGCCGCGCTGCTCGCGGCGATCACGAAGTACAAGCTCTGGGGATACCTGTGGCGCGAATGGTTCACGACCATCGACCACAAGCGCATCGGCATCATGTACATGATCCTCGGGCTCGTGATGCTGCTGCGCGGCTTCGCGGACGCATTGATGATGCGCGCGCAACAGGCGATGGCGTTCGGCGGCTCCGAGGGTTATCTCAACGCCCAGCACTACGACCAGATTTTCACCGCGCACGGCGTGATCATGATCTTCTTCGTGGCCATGCCGCTGGTCACCGGCATCATGAACTACATCATGCCGCTGCAGATCGGCGCGCGCGACGTGTCGTTCCCGTTCCTCAACAACTTCAGCTTCTGGATGACCGCCGCTGGCGCGGTGCTCGTCATGATCTCGCTGTTCGTCGGCGAGTTCGCGAAGACCGGCTGGCTCGCCTATCCACCACTGTCGGGCATCGAGTTCAGTCCGGACGTCGGCGTGGATTACTACATATGGGCGTTGCAGATAGCCGGGGTGGGAACCACCCTGTCCGGAATCAACCTGCTCGTGACCATCATCAAGATGCGCGCGCCGGGCATGACGCTCATGAAGATGCCGATCTTCTGCTGGACCGCGCTGTGCACCAATGTGCTGATCGTCGCGGCGTTCCCCGTGCTGACCGCGGCGCTCGCGCTGCTGACCCTCGACCGTTATCTCGGCACGCACTTCTTCACGGCCGACTTCGGCGGCAACCCGATGATGTACGTGAACCTCATCTGGATCTGGGGACATCCCGAGGTGTACATCCTGATCCTGCCGCTGTTCGGCGTGTTCTCCGAGGTCACCGCGACGTTCACGGGCAAGAAGCTGTTCGGTTACAGCTCGATGGTGTACGCGACGGTGGTCATCACGGTGCTCTCGTACATCGTCTGGCTGCACCACTTCTTCACGATGGGCTCGGGCGCGAGCGTCAACTCGTTCTTCGGCATCACGACGATGATCATCTCGATCCCGACGGGCGCGAAGATCTTCAACTGGCTGTTCACGATGTATCGCGGCCGCATCCGCTTCGAACTGCCGATGATGTGGACCATCGCGTTCATGCTCACGTTCGTGATCGGCGGCATGACGGGCGTGTTGCTCGCGGTGCCGCCCGCGGACTTCGTGCTGCACAACAGCCTGTTCCTCGTCGCGCACTTCCACAACGTGATCATCGGCGGCGTGGTGTTCGGCCTGTTCGCGGCGATCTACCACTGGTTCCCCAAGGCCACCGGCTACCGGCTCGATCCCTTCTGGGGCAAGGTGTCCTTCTGGTGCTGGGTGATCGGCTTCTGGGTCGCTTTCGCCCCGGTCTACATCCTCGGCCTCATGGGCGTGACGCGGCGCCTGCGCTTCTTCGACGATCCGTCGCTGCAGATCTGGTTCCAGATCGCCGGCCTCGGCGCGGTGCTGATCGCGGCCGGCATCGGCGCGCTGCTCATGCAGTTCTACGTCACGTATCGCGATCGCGAGAAATTGCGCGACAACACCGGCGATCCGTGGAATGGCCGCACGCTCGAATGGTCGACGTCGTCGCCTCCGCCGGCGTACAACTTCGCCTTCACGCCGATCGTGCACGACAGCGATGCGTGGTGGGACATGAAGCAGCGCGGCTTCCAGCGCCCCACGGCAAACTTCCGCGCGATCCTGATGCCGAAGAACACCGGCACCGGAATCATCCTCGCCGGGTTCAGCACCGTCTTCGGCTTCGCGATGGTCTGGTACATGTGGTGGCTCGCGATCGCGAGCTTCGTCGCCATCGTCGCGTACGCGATCTGGCACACGTTCGATTACCAGCGCGAGTTCCACCTGCCCGCCGATGAAGTGAAGCGGGCGGAAGAGGAGCGCGCGCAACTCCTCGCGGGCCGGGCCTGACGCATGGGACACGCACTCACATCCGAGCAGGCCGCGGCGCGCGACGTCTTCCTGCAGCTCGACGAGCACGATCACGAAGCCGGCAGCAGCACGATGCTGGGCTTCTGGATCTACCTGATGAGCGACTGCCTCATCTTCGCGGTGCTGTTCGCGACCTTCGCCGTGCTCGGCGGCAACTATGCCGCGGGGCCGTCCGCCGCCGACCTGTTCGACCTGTCGCTGGTCGCGGTGAATACCGGCCTGCTGCTGTTTTCGTCGATTACTTACGGCTTCGCGATGCTGAGCGCGTATCGCAAGAATGTCGCGGGAACGCTGGGCTGGCTCGCGGTCACGGGATTGCTGGGGATCGGCTTCGTCAGCATCGAGGTGTACGAGTTCGCGCACCTGATCCACGAAGGCGCCGGCCCGCAACGCAGCGCGTTCCTGTCGGCCTTCTTCACGCTGGTGAGCACGCACGGCCTGCACGTCACGTTCGGCATCGTCTGGCTGGTCACGCTGATGGCGCAGATCCGCAAGCACGGCCTGACCAGGCCGAACGGGCGGCGGCTCGCCTGCCTGAGCCTTTTCTGGCACTTCCTCGACCTGATCTGGATCGGGGTTTTCTCGTTCGTCTATCTGCTCGGAGTGATGCGATGAGCGCAGAGGAACAGGCCGCCGGGCGCGCGAACCCGCATCCGTACGCACACGTGCCCGAGCCGCACGGCACGCTGCGCGACTATCTGATCGGCTTCGGGCTCTCCGCGGTGCTGACGGTGATTCCGTTCTGGCTCGTCATGGGCGGTGCGCCGATGAGCAGAACGGCCATCGCCGCCATCATCATCACGTTGGCCGTGACGCAGATGGTCGTGCACGTCGTGTTCTTCCTGCACATGAAGGCGGGCACCGAGGACGGCTGGTCGCTGACCTCGATCGTGTTCACGCTGATCCTCGTCGGCATCACCGTCGCGGGGTCCGTCTGGGTCATGTACCACCTCGACCGGAACATGACGCCGGCGCACGAAGCCGTCGGGGCGCCTATCTAGTGTCCCCATGAATCCGCCGCGCACGCGAGGCAGGCGGTTGCTGTTCGCCTGCGCCGCGCTCGCCGGATGCCTGGTCTTCGTGGCGCTCGGAGTGTGGCAGGTGCAGCGTCTCGCGTGGAAACGCGATCTCATCGCACGCGTCGATGCGCGTGTGCATGCGCCACCGATGGAAGCGCCTCATGCCGGACGGTTCGACGCCCTCGAGCACGAGTACCGCCGTGTGTCGCTGCGGGGCCGATTCCTCAACGATCGCGAAACGCTGGTGCAGGCGACTACGAGGCTCGGCGGCGGCTACTGGGTTCTCACGCCATTCGTCGCCGGCGATGGCTTCACGGTGCTCGTGAATCGCGGATTCGTGGAAGCCTCGCGGCGCGAGGCGCGCGACTGGACGCGCATCGATGGGCCGACATCGGTGAGCGGTCTCGTGCGCGCGAACGAGCCGGGTGGGGGATTCCTGCGCGACAACCGGCCCGGCGAAGATCGCTGGTACTCGCGCGACGTCGCGGCGATCGCGCGTGCGCGCGGCCTCGGCAATATCGCGCCGTACTTCGTCGACACCGACGCCCTCGACCCGGTCGTTCCCGGCTCGCCCAGCGGCGGCCTGACGGTAGTCAGGTTCCGCGACAATCACCTGCAATACGCGCTGACCTGGTTCGCGCTCGCGGCGCTGCTCGCCGTCGGCGCGGTCCGCGTGTATCGCCAGGAGCGTTCGATCGATCGATCCGCGCGCGAGTGAGCCCCGTGCCGGGATGCTCAGCTCGTCTCGGCGTGCGCTTTCCCGCGTTCCATCTGGCTGCGCATCCACTCGGCGAAGATGCCGTCGAGGAATTCCTCGACGTCTCGCGCGCGCTCTATCTACCCTCGGCGGCGGTCAACGCCGACGCCATCGTCAAGGAGGAGGCGATGCGCTGCGCCTGCGCCGTGCACGACATGCTCGTGACGGCCGGCGACGCGAAGTTCTCGCAGCCACGCGAGGTGAGCGCGATGCTCGTCGCATCCATCGTGGGGCCGACGCGCATGGCCATCGAGGCCGGCGGCAACCGCGAATCCTTCGAAAGACTGAAGCGACACCTGACCGCGCTGTGCGTGGGTTACCTGCGGGAGATGGCGTCGACCCGGGCCGGCTAGCGAGGGCGGGAGCCCTCAGTGCGCCGGGTGGATCAGGCCGCTTCGCAACAGCGCGCCGCCGAGCGCGCAGAAATACAGGTAGCCGCGGCAAGTTCCGAAAGTCTCGATGATCGGCGCGAGCGGCGCGCGCGGATCGAGTTGCATGAGATCGCGCAGGTTGCGAGCCGCGCCGACGTCACCGGGCGGAAACACGTCGAGCCGGCCCAGGCCGCGTAGCAGGACCAGACCCGCGCTCCAGGGCCCGATACCGGGCATCTCCACGAGTCTCGCCATGGCCTCATCCGTGCCCAGTCGCGCGAGCCCGGTTTCGCGAAGTTCGCCGGCCTCGATCGCACGCGCCACGTCGCGCAGCGTCCGCGCCTTCGGCCGGCTGAATCCACAGGCGCGCAGCGAATCGAGTCGTGCGCGCGCGATACGTCGCGCCGTCGGAAACGCGTGGAATCGCCGTCCATCGTGCGCGAGCCTCCGCCCGAAACGCGTGGCGAACCGCGCCACGATCGCGGTGCCGGCATCGAGGCTCAATTGCTGGAACGGTATGACACTCGCGAACGCTTCGAACAAGGTGGCGAACCGCGGGGGACGCATGCCGCGCAATTCACGACAGGTTGCGCGGCTCGCCTCGGCGGATTCCGCGCAGCGACGCAGCGCCGCCGGATCGACATCGAGGCCGAGCATCCCGCGCAGCAACGCGCGCGATTCCGCGTACGCCGCCGCGGAATCGTCGCCCGCCACGATTCGCAGTCGAACGCGAGGTCTTGCGACGGTTCCGTGATCGCGCACTTCGACGAGTGACAGGCCTCCGGCCAGTTCGAACAGGCGCAGGTACCGGCCGTCTTCCCACCCGTCCACCACGTTCGCAGGCCGGCGCTGCAATACGCGCACCGTCGCCTCGAGGTGAAAGGGCGCGCGGGTCGCGAGCGAAATCACCGAGGCCGGCTAGCCGTTCGCGACGGCGGCGGTCCGCAGCAACTCTTCGACCGCGGCGTCGTCATCGCGCTGCAACGCCGCTTCAACCGCGAGGCTTTGCCGGTCGCGACCGACGGTGACCAAGGCGGTCACCTTGCCGTTCTCACGGTAGATAGCCGCCGCGTCGCGTTCCTGCAGGTTGCCCGTCACCTCGATCGATGCGCCCTTGCCGGCGTGGCCGACGTAGTTGAGGGTCACGTCGTAGTGCTGGCTCCAGAAGAACGGCACGTCATCGAACGGTTTGCCCAGGCCGAGCATGTCGGCCGCGACGGACTGGCCCTGTCGCTCGGCGACCACCCAGTGTTCGATGCGCACCCTGGTGCCGAGCCGCGCCTCCGGATAACGCGCCACGTCGCCCGCGGCCCAGATACCGGGCGCGCTCGTGCGCAGGGACGCATCGACGACGATGCCGTTGTCCACTTCGAGTCCTGCCTTCTCGGCGAGCGCAGTGCGTGGCCGCACACCGACTCCGAGTACGACGAGATCCGCGGCGAGCGTGTGGCCATCGCCGAGCTCGACGCTGTGCGGATGGATGGCCTTCAAGGTCGAGCCCAGGTGGAATTTCACGCCATTCTCTTCGTGCAGCCTCTGCACGAACCTGCCCAGCTGCTCGCCGAGCACGCCGCCCAGCGGGACGTCGTCGCGACTCACGACCTGCACTTCGAGATTGCGATGTCGCAGCGACGCCGCGACTTCGAGGCCGATGAAGCCCGAGCCCACGACGACGACCTGTCTGCCGGCGGCCGCGGCCTCGATGATCCTCTGCGCATCCGCCAGCGTGCGCAGCGTGAAGACGTGCGGGAATCGTGCGCCCTCGATGGGCGGACGCATCGGCTCCGCGCCCGTCGCGAGCAGCAGCGCGTCGCAGGAAATGACCGGGCCGCTCTCGAGCTTCAAGGATCTGCTGCCGGCGTCGAGGCCGACCACGGTTTCGTTCTTGACGAGATTGATCGCGAGCTTCTCGTAGAAATCGTCCGGGCGCAGCGTGACCCACTCCATGGGCGCGTTGCCCGCGAGAAAATCCTTGCTGAGGTTCGGCCTGTCCACCGGGCCGGGCGCCTCGCTGCCGATGAGCGTGATCGATCCCTGGTAACCCAGGTGGCGGAGGCGCTCCGCGGCCGCCGCGCCCGCCGCGCCGGCGCCGACGATCACGATCTTGTCCGGAGATTTCGGTGGCGGTCGCGGATTCGCGCGCGATTTCTGCGCGCCGACGATGACGCGCGTGCCGCGCCGGATGACTTCGTAACAGGCAACCGGATCCAGCGCGGGCGCCCCGAGCGCGTCGCCGGTGCGCAGATCGAAACACGCGTGATGCCAGGGGCAACGGATCGTGTCGCCGGCCACGAGTCCTTCCGCGAGCGGGCCGCCGTAGTGAGTGCACTTCGCGCCGACCGCGTGAATGTCGGCTCCCTTGCGCACCAGCGCGATCGGCGCGCCGTGCGCATGACCGGGCAGGGGCACGCCCTCGCGAAGCTCGGACACCTCGACACCCACCGTCAGGTCGGGTCCGCTGAGCTCGGTATCGTGGCCCATCGCACTTCTCCTTACGCACCGTGGCGAACAAGGGTAGTCGCCACGCCGCGATTTACAATCGTCCCTTCGCCGGCCCTCTCGGGCCCTTACTTGGCGCCTTTGTTCATCAGGAAATCGCGCAGCACCACCGCGCCGTTCCGCTCCGGATCACGAGCGCTGTAAATGAGCGTCAAGTTACCGCGTTTGCCGGCATCGAGCAGAGGTCGCCAGGCATCGCTTTCGCGCAGCTCCGTGCGATAGCGCCGGCGGAACTGCTGCCAACGCTCCGGCCGATGACCAAACCACTTCCGCAGCTCCGTGCTGGGCGCGACCTCCTTCATCCACGAATGTATCTGCAGCGCTTCCTTCTTCATGCCTCGCGGCCACAGTCGTTCCACGAGGACGCGCCGCCCGTCGCCACGCGCGCGCGGCTCGTACGCACGTTTGATGCGAATCATGACTGTCCTCCATCGCCTCGCCCGATCGTCGGTCCTACCCGATCATGATCACGAGCGCCGCGACGGCCAGGAACGCTCCGAGGCAGATCGTGATCACCCACAGCGGACCCATGGGCTCACGTTCGTCGGGCGGTACGATATCGGATTTCGCGACGACCTTTCGAATCTTGCCGGCGGATTTCATGATGCCTCCTGGATCTCTCGATACTTCGGGAGACTAGGCAGCCAGGAAGCCGCGGACAAACGATAAATATCGACCGCTGATATCGGGTTCTCCGATGTCAGCGTGCGCCGGCACCGGCAGCTAGTTAGGTCAGGCCGCCTCGGCCGCGATGCGCCGGATGGTCTCGAGCGCGAGCGATATCGGCCCGGATTCGACTTTCGTCGCATGGCAGAGGTAGGCCGGCAGTCGGAACCCGGCGGCGCCGGGCACGCGATGAACCTTCCCGCTCAACTCGTGCTCGCGCAGCATGCGTTTCGGAAAGTAGCCGGTGCCGCCGTGCGACAGCAGTTTCTGCAGGCCGAGCCATCCATTGTTCACGGTGAGGCCGGCGCCCGAGAAATTCGGATAAGCGAGCGAATGTTGCGCGTAGAACTCCGCGCCCCAGTCGACGTAGATGTAATCGCTGCCCGGGTCCGGCGACGGGTTGCTGCGCGAGGAGGCCATCACGAGTTCTTCTTCGAGCAAGGGTTCGACGGTGAGACCGGGACGCGCCTGCGGCGTGTACATCACCCCGATGTCGGCGCGCCCGTCGATCAACATCTCCATGAGCGTATCCTCGAATCCGATCAGCGCGCGCACCGCGACGTCGGGCGCGAGCGAGGCGAAAACCGGCAGCCAGCGCAGCAGCAGGTCCTCCCATAGTCCGAATCGTCCGCCGATCGTGAGCGTCGCGCGGAATCCGCTGATGACGCCGATGTCCTGCCGGGCCTGTTCGACGGTGCGCGTGAGAAGCGCGGCGTGCTTCTGGAAATGCTGGCCGGCGCGCGTGAGCGTGGTGCCGGACTTGTTGCGCACGAAGAGTTCGGCGCCGAGCGTCTCCTCGAGACGCTGGATGCGCGTGCTCACGGTCGACTGAGTGACGTGCAGGTGCTGCGCCGCTTCGACGAAGCTGCCCTTGGCGACGACCACGAGAAAAGTGCGTGCGAGTTCGGTATCCATCGGAATGGTCGATATATAGCGCCAATATTCATCGCTTGCAAAAGCGTCGCGCGAAGTTAGTGTCGACGCAGGCCTCGGGAGAATCCATGAACCTCGTATTGCCGCCATTGCCGTACGCGCTCGATGCATTGGAGCCACACATTTCCCGCCGCACTTTGTCCGCGCATCATGGGAGCCACCACGCGGCTTACGTCGCAAAGGCGCGCGCGATGCTCCGTGCACCCGCGGAGCTCGCCGTGCTCGAGGACGTCGTGCGCACGAGCGCCGGGCAGGACCGCGCGCTCTTCAATGCAGCCGCGCAGGCCTGGAATCACGCTTTTCTGTGGAACAGCATGCGCCCGGGTGGTGGAGGCGAAGCGAGTGGCGCAATCGCCGAAGCGATCGAAGAGAGCTTCGGAACCCAGCGCGCCTTCAGCCAGCAGTTCGTCTCGGCCGCGGGCGACCAGTTCGGCAGCGGGTGGGCGTGGCTCGTGCTCGACGACGGCCGCCTGCGGATCGTCACCACGTCCAATGCGGACACGCCGCTGACCACGGCGCAGGTTCCGCTGCTGACGATCGACGTGTGGGAGCACGCCTATTACCTCGACTACCAGCACCGCAGGCTCGACTACATCGCCGCGTTCCTGGGACACCTCGTCAACTGGGACTTCGCGAATCGAAATCTCGCGGCCGCGTCGCGACCCGCGTGAGCAGGATTGTTAGTGTCGAAAAACCTAAGGTTCGCGTCGGGTAATTCAAATTGATCCGGCGGGCGAGGGCCGGTACAAGGGATCCAACGGAAAGGAGGACGCAACGTCATGTGGACCGAGGAGTCACGTGCTCATCAGGCCATGGCGCAGTTTTCCCATGAGCTGCGCAATTGTCTCGGCACCGCCCGCAGCGCGATGCGCGTCCTGGAGATCCGGGACCTCGAGCAGTCGCGTCGCAGGAAGACCCGCAAGCTGATCGGGCGGCAGCTCGAACAGATGACGCGGCTGGTCGACGACCTTCTCGATGCGTCGTTGATTCGCAGCGGCCAGTTTCGACTCGAATGCGCGCGCATCGACTTGCGCGGGCCGCTCGCTCACGCGGCGGAGGCCGTCGGCTTCATGATCCGCGATCGACGACATCTCCTGCACATCGAGCAGCCACGAGAGGCGGTCCCGGTCCACGGCGATGCCGCGCGGCTCGAGCAGGTGTTCGTGAACCTGCTCACGAACGCAGCCAAGTACACACCCGAGGGCGGCGCGATCGAGGTGACCTTTCGCACGTTCGCGGACGAAGTCGTCGTGGCCATCCGCGATACCGGGATCGGCATTGCAGCGGAAGTTCTGCCGCACGTGTTCGACCGCTACGTGCGGGCCAGCCATTCTCCGGGAACGAACGGCCTGGGCCTGGGATTGCCGCTCGTGCGCAGCCTCGTGGAAAGCCACGGCGGCCGCGTGGAGGTATCGAGCGAGGGAGCCGGACGAGGCAGCGAATTCAGTGTCCGGCTTCCGCTCTCGCGCCACCTGGATTAAAAGGAGGCCTTCAGCCTGGAGTGGCGAGTCATGCATCCACTGAAAGGGGTCCGATGAGCGCGGCCCGCGACAAGATGGTCGAGTTCGGCGGCCGCGTCATCATCATCGGCTGCGGCAGCATCGGCCAGGGCATCCTGCCGCTCATCGGGCGGCACATTCCGGTCGACGGCAAGGGCAAGCTGACGGTGCTGTCGGCGGACGAGCAGGGACGCGGCCTCGCGCGCAGGAACGGCGCGCGTTTCGAACACACGCACCTGACGCCGGCCAACTACCGCAAGATTCTCGGCAAACACGTCCAGTCCGGCGACCTGGTCCTCAACCTCTCGGTGAACGTCTCGAGTCTCGACCTCGTGAGCTTCTGCGCCGAGGTGGGCGCGTTGTACGTCGACACCTCGATCGAGCCCTGGCCCGGCGTCTACGCCAACCCGATGCTGAAGATGCGCGATCGCACGAACTACGTGATCCGCGAGAAGGCGCTGAAACTCGCGAAGGAACTCGGCCCGGATTCTCCCACCGCGGTCGTCGATCACGGCGCGAACCCGGGGCTCGTGTCGCACTTCGTCAAGCGCGCGCTGCGGGATCTCGATCGCATCCTGCGCGACGGCAAGGCGCAGCCGGCCTCGCGCGAGGAGTGGGCGGCGCTCGCGCGCGACCTCAACGTCGAGGTGATCCAGATCGCGGAGCGCGACACGCAGGTCAGCGATCACGCCAAGCGCCACGGCGAGTTCGTCAACACCTGGTCCATCGACGGGTTCGTCGACGAGCTCATGCAGCCGAGCGAGGTTTCGATAGGAACACACGAGCTCCTTCTGCCGAAGCGCGCGCGCCAGCATCGCGCGAATTCCGGCACCCTGTATCTGCCACGGCCGGGCGGCGGCACGTTCGCGCGCAGCTGGACTCCATCCGTGGGCGGATACCAGGGCATGCTCGTCACGCACGACGAGGTATTTTCGATCGCGGACTTCCTGACCCTGCGCGACGGGGATCGATTCACCTATCGGCCCACCGTCATGTTCGTCTATCACCCATGCGACGACGGCATGTTGTCCGCGCTCGAGCTCGAGGGCCGCGGCTGGAAGATGCAGCCCTCCGGCCGGCGATTGGGCCGTGACATCGCGAATGGCATGGACGAGCTCGGCGTGCTGCTCGGCGGACACGCGAAGAATGCCTACTGGTTCGGTTCGCAGCTCACGATCGACGAAGCGCGCCGCCACCTGGATTTCGCCAATGCGACCACGGTGCAGGTCGTCGCGGGCGCGCTCGCGGCGGCCGTGTGGGCGATCCGCAATCCGCGCAAGGGCATGGTCGAGCCGGACCAGATGGATCACGAGGAATGCCTCGGGATCGCCGCGCCTTATCTCGGCAAACTCACGGGCGAATTCACCGACTGGACTCCCCTTCAGGGTCGCGGCCAGCTCTTCCCCGAGAGACTCGACGTCGACAATCCATGGCAGCTGCAGAACATCCGTGGCCGGCAGTGGGTTTCGTAAAGGAGCCCTTCGGCCAATGTGAAGCGCGCGTGCCCTGTGGTAGCAAGTCTCCCGGCAAAGGAGGCCGAAAGATGAGTACGCGACAAGGACATTCCACGACGGGCTCGGGCGCTCCGGCGGCGAGCGACCGCAATTCGCTGACGATCGGACCGGACGGTCCCATCCTGCTGCACGACGTTCACTTTCTCGAGCAGATGGCGCACTTCAATCGCGAGAAGGTGCCCGAACGACAACCGCACGCGAAGGGCGGCGGCGCATTCGGCACCTTCGAGACCACGCACGACGTCTCGCGCTACACGAAGGCCGCGGTGTTCCAGAAGGGCGCGAAGACCGAGATGCTGGCGCGCTTCTCCACCGTCGCGGGCGAGATGGGCAGCCCCGACACCTGGCGCGACGTGCGCGGCTTCTCGCTCAAGTTCTACACCAGCGAGGGCAACTACGACCTGGTCGGCAACAACACGCCGATCTTCTTCGTGCGCGATCCGATGAAGTTCCCGCACTTCATCCGCAGCCAGAAACGCCTGCCGGACTCCGGGCTGCGCGACAACCACATGCAGTGGGACTTCTGGACCAACAACCCCGAGTCCGCGCACCAGGTTACCTATCTACTGGGGCCGCGCGGACTGCCGCGAACCTGGCGCCACATGAACGGCTACGGCTCGCACACTTACATGTGGGTCAACTCGAAGGGCGAACGGTTCTGGGTGAAGTACCATTTCCACACCCGGCAGGGCATGAAGTTCTTCAGCAACGCCGAGGCACAGAAGATGGCCGGCCTCGATGCCGACTACCACCGGCGCGACCTGTTCGAGGCGATCTCCAGGGGCGAGCATCCGCAGTGGGTGATGTCGGTGCAGGTGATGCCGTACGAGGATGCGAAGACATACCGCATCAATCCGTTCGACCTGACCAAGACCTGGCCGCACCGCGACTATCCACTCGTCGTCGTGGGCGTCATGACGCTCGACCGCAACCCGGAGAATTTCTTCGCGCAGATCGAGCAGGCCGCGTTTTCTCCGGGCAATACCGTGCCGGGCATCGGGCTGTCGCCCGACAAGATGCTGCTGGGCCGCGCGTTCGCCTACGCTGACGCGCAGCGCAACCGCATCGGCGCCAACTTCCACCAGCTTCCCGTCAACCAGCCCAAGGTGCCGGTCGACACGTACATGTTCGACGGGCAGATGGCCTATCATCACAGCGGCAATGCGCCGGTCTACGCGACCAACAGCGGCGGACGGCCCTGGGCCGACGAGACCGGACGCATGGCGGACGGCTGGGAGGCCGACGGGGAAATGGTGCGAAACGCCTACACGCTGCGGGCCGAGGACGACGACTTCACACAGCCCGGCGTTCTCGTGCGCGAGGTGTTCGACGACGCCGCGCGCGACGACCTGGTCGAAACCGTGTCGGGCAGTCTGGCGGGCGGCGTGCGCAGTCCCGTGCTCGAGCGCGCGTTCGCATACTGGAAGTCGATCGATCCGGCGACAGGCAGCCGCATCGAGGACAAGGTGCGCAAGGGCCGCACCATGGAGCCCGCATCGGGCATGAGCGAGAGGTGAGACAACGCATGGCTGAACGAACGTCGACCGCGAATTCCGGCCGGGCACGCCGCCCGCCCAAAGCGAGTCCGAGCCGTCTCGTGGGCACATTGCCCGAACGGCGACTGCTCTCGTACGCGAACCGGGAGAACGGCGGAAATGCGCCGCTGCCGGTCCACATCCGCGCGACCCAGAACCTGAATTCGATCGAACGCGACTACGTGCGGAACCGGCTCGGCGAAAAGCTGCGCAAACACGCGAGGTCGATCGAACGCATCAGCGTGCGCATGGAAGACATGAACGGTCCGCGCGGCGGCGTCGATCAGGCCTGCCGCATCAAGGTCGTGCTGACCGGCTTGCCGAGCGTGGTGTTCGAAACCCGCAACCAGACACTGAGCGACGCGATCGACGCGGCCATCCTCGGCGTGGAACGCGCCGTGCGGCGCACGACCGAGCGGCGGCGCGAGAAGCCGCTCAGGCGCGGTTGAGCTTCAGGCGTCGGGGGATTCGCCCGGCAGATCGAACACGATCACTTCGGCGCTGCTGCCGCCGTCGAGCGTGAGCGTCGAGGCATCCGTGAGCTTGAGTGCGTCGCCGGCCGCGAGCGCCGTTCCGTTCGCGCGAAGCGCGCCGCGCGCGACGTGTACGTAGATGCGCCTGCCGCGCGCCACCTCGAGACGCGCGGTTTCGGCGCCGTCGAAGAGTCCCGCGTACACGCGCGCGTCCTGGTGGATCAGGACCGATTGCTCTGCCGCGTCGGGCGAGGCGATCAGCCTCAACCGCCCGCGTTTCTCATCGGCGCTGAACCGCTTTTCCTCGTAGCTAGGCCGAATCCCGCGCACGTCTGGCTGAATCCAGATCTGCAGGAAATGCACGCCTTGGGTGCCCGATGGATTGAACTCGCTGTGCTGCACGCCGGACCCCGCGCTCATCCTCTGCACGTCGCCGGGCCGGATGGTCGAGCCATTGCCGAGCGAATCCTTGTGCGCGAGCTCGCCTTCGAGCACGTAGCTGATGATTTCCATGTCGCGGTGGCTGTGCGTGCCGAAGCCTTTGCCCGCAGCCACGCGGTCTTCGTTGATCACACGCAAGGGGCCGAACTCGACGTGTTGCGGGTCGAAGTAGTCGGCGAACGAAAAGGAGTGATAGGACCTGAGCCAGCCGTGATCGGCATACCCTCTCTCCTGGCTGCGGCGGATCTCACCTGGCGACTCGCTCATGGTTCGGCTCCTCTAGAGATTGGTCTGATCCGCGGGCACGTCGCGCGGCACACCCGCCGCCGTGCCGCCATTCGCGCACTCGATTCCGTCGATGCCGACGCCGTAGCAGGTCATCGAGATCGATCCCAGCGCGCAGCCGCGCACGATCGGCGTGGCGCCCGTGCCCGCCGCGGCCGCGAGGCCGGCGACGTAGAGCAGTGGCAGGAAATGATCCGGCGTCGGCACGGCCGCCCGGTAGTCAGGATGGTTCGCGAGCTCGCCGATGTCCTGCGGCCGCTGCGTCATCAGTGCCGCGGCCGCGTCGTCGAATCGATGCGCCCAGTCTTCGCCATCGGGATTGCGCCAGTCGACTCGCCGCAGGTTGTGCACGACGTTGCCGCTCGCGACGACCAGCACACCGCGTTCGCGCAGCGCCGCGAGTTTCCGGCCGAGTTCGACGTGATACTCGAATGGCTTCAGCGCATTGATCGAGATCTGGACGACGGGGACCTCGGCTTCCGGATAGAGATGCGCGAGCACGCTCCACGTGCCGTGATCGAGACCCCATTCGTCGTGATCGAGGCCAATCCACTCGGGCCTGGCGAGCTCGACCACCTCGGACGCGAGCCCGGGCATGCCGGGCGCCGGGTATTCGAACTCGAACAACTCTGCCGGAAAGCCGTAGAAATCGTGGATCGTGCGCGGACGTTGCATCGCGGTTACCGCGGTCGCGCCGATGAACCAGTGCGCGGATATCGCGAGGATGCCGCGCGGCCGGGGCAGCGAACGGCCCAGCTTGCGCCACACCTGGGTGTACGTATTGGTCTCCAGGGTATTCATCGGGCTGCCGTGCCCGATGAAGAGCGCAGGCATCGTCGTCATGGATTGCTCCTGGTGCGCTGACAGAAAGCTGGTCGGACCCGCCGACACTGGGTGAGAATGCAATGCACAGGATCCGCCATGACCGACTCCTCCAGCAACCCCGGGATCAGTCCCACAGGTGCGCCGCGCAAGGTTCTGCTCGCCACGGACCTGAGTGCCCGCGGCGACCGCGCACTCGAACGCGCGATCGCGGTTGCCCGCCGTCACGACGCGCAATTGACGATCGTCCACGCCTTCGAGGACTTCCAGGATTCGACCCTTACGTACGGCCAGCCGGCCGCGCCCTCCTGGCGTCGCCCTCCGGATGCGGTGGCCATGATGAAACAGCGCATCCTGCAGGGTCTGCGCGCCGATCTCGGAGATGTCATCGAAAAAGCCCGCATCGTGGTCGAGGAGGGCGATCCGGCGGAGGTCGTCGAGCGGATCGCGGTGGCCGAACAAGTCGATCTCGTCGTCACGGGGGTCGCGCGCGAAGCCTTGTTTGCGCGACGGCCCGTGATCCTCGGCAAGACGGTCGAGCAATTGTTGCGGCGCCTGTCGATCCCGATCCTCATCGTCAGGAACCGCGTGCGATCGGATTACGAGCGCATCGTCGTGACGACGGATTTCTCGGGTCCGTCGGGATACGCGCTGCAGCTCGCGTTGAGCTTCTTCTCGACCGAGACCCTGCACCTGCTGCACGTTTCCGAGGCGCCGTACCCGGCGCTGGCGCCCGATGCGAATCGCCATGCGGAAAATTTCCGCGAGATCCACGCCGCCGAACTCGAGGACTTTCTTTCCTCCATCTTCCTGCCCGCGGAAGATCGCAAAAGGATCGTGCCGCTGGTCGAGCCCGGCTCGCCGCGGCAGATCGTGCGCGAATTCGCGCAGCTTCACGGCGTCGACCTCGTGGTGCTCGGCACGCATGGCCGGGGCGCGCTCCTCGAGGCGCTGCTCGGTAGTGGGGCGAAGAGCATCCTCTCCACGCTGCCCTGCGACGCGCTGGTGGTTCGAGGGCCGGGTCAGTAATCGATCGAACGACTGGCCGGGATTCTTGTCAGGACTTCCATGAACGAAAACATCCGCTGGATCGTCATTGCCGTGGCCGGGGTTGCCCTCGCGATCGCCGCCGTCGTCTTCCGTGATCGCTGGTGGCCGGACCGGCCGGCGCCCGAGGCCGAAACGCCGGTCGTCGCGGCGCCGGAGCAGCTGCCCCCGCCCGAGGAAGATGCCGCGCCCCGTCACCCGCCGCCGGTGACCGATTCGGACGAAGCGCTGCCGCCCCTCGATGTCAGCGATCCGGCATTGCGCGCTTCGTTAGGCGAAGTCGTAGGCCCCGCGTCCGTGGAACGCTTCTTCATCACCGACAACCTGGTGCGGCAGATGGTCGTGACCATCGACAACCTGCCGGAACAGAAGGTCGCCGAACGCATCCGGCCCCTGAAGCCGGTGCCCGGCCAATTCGTGGCCTCCGGCACGGAAGATGCTCCCGTGCTCGATCCGGCCAATTACAAGCGCTACGAGCCGCTCGTCCAGATGATCGCCTCGCTCGATACGCAGAAGCTGATGACGCAATACGCGCGTTACTACCCGCTGTTCCAGGAATCGTACGAGAACCTCGGGCATCCGCCGCGGCACTTCAACGACCGGCTGGTCGAGGTGATCTATCACCTGCTCGAGACACCGACCGTGCGCGATCCGATCTCCCTCGCACGACCCAACGTGCTCTATGAATTCGCGGACCCGAAGCTCGAGTCGCTGTCCGCGGGGCAGAAGCTGCTGATCCGGATGGGCAGCGCGAACGCCGACAGGATCAAGGACAAGCTCAGGGAACTGCGCGCGGCGCTCGTCGCGCGCTGATCGCATCCCGCGCGTCACGGCCGCGTCGCGACACGGTGCAGCAAACCGTTCGCGGACGAACTACTTTCGTGCATCACAGTTTCGCCGCACGAGCGCTTCGCGCGACTAGCTAACGTCAATCGCCGGTGTTATACACGGCCGGACGCGCAATAAACGGAATACAAGAATTGCGCTCGGGAGACACATGACGCGAATGGACAGGCCCCATGCGAAACGGGCAGACGCGGATCCGGTGTCCGCGCCATCGCGCGCTGACTCCCCCTGAATCACCGTCCAGGGAGCCGCCATGGCAACATCCAAACTACCCGGCCATCCAGTCCGCACCGATCTCGGTGACGGTTACGTCCTGCATTCCGCAACCCTGGCGGGCGCCGCCAGGGCCGAGCAGCCGGGAGCCACGCGCTCGTTCGGCGGAAGTTCCTTCGACGCGGAACTGGCGGAGGCGGGACTCGAGCTCGACAAGGTCGTGGTCCTGCCGCCACCCGCCGCGGGTACGCGCGATCTCGCGACCGCCGCGCCGACGGCGACACTCGAAGTGCCGGTCGGCGACGACGAGTCCTGCATCTTGCTGGTCGAGGATGCCTCGGGCGCCGTGTCGTGGATCTTGCCGGACGTCCCTCGCAAAGGAGAGGGCAAGTCGCGCGCGCTCGGCGCGAAGGCCTCGGTCAAGTTCACGATTCCGCTCGACCCGGCGCCCGCCGCCGGCGCGACGCGCGGGCTCAAGGACATCGGGAAGAAGATCAATTCCTTCCTGTTCAAGCTCGTCGATCCGCTGCTCGGGCCCATCATTCACGGCTTCGCGCGGAAATGGGAAACGAAGAACCGGCCCACCTTCACGCGCACCTTCGGCGTCGACGACTACCAGGTGGACGACCCGAACTTCCCGCGCATCACCGAGGCGGACTGGCGGCGCGTGTCGCAGGGACGCGCGTTGTTGTTCGTGCACGGCACGTTCAGCACCAGCGGCGCGTTTTCCGGGCTTTCGCGCGAGGTCATGGCGGAGCTGTCGAACCGTTACGGCGGCCGGCTGTTCGCGTTCAACCACGCGACGCTCACGGCCGATCCGCGCGAGAACGCCATCGCGTTCCTGAGCGACGTGCCGGATGGCATGAATCTCGAGGTCGACATCGTCTGCCACAGCCGCGGCGGACTCGTGTCGCGGCAGATCGCGTTGCTCGGCGAATCGCGCGGCGTCAGGGTGCGGCGCATCGTGTTCGTCGGCGCGGTCAACGCCGGCACAGCGCTCGCCGACGACGAACACATGATCGGGATGATCGACCGGTTCACGACGATCGCGAAGTTCATCCCGCAGGGCGCCGCGAAAAAAATACTCGATGCGCTGGTGCTCGTGGTCAAGGTCGTCGGCCACGGACTGCTGACGGACCTCGAAGGCCTCGCGGCGATGAATCCGCGCGGACCGTTCCTCAAGGCGATGAACGTGCCCGGTGGAACGACGCCGGAGCACTTCGCCATCGCGTCGGACTACGAGCCGAAGGCGGGCACGCCGTTCCTCAGTCTCACGCGCGCGAAGGATGCCGCGGTGGACAAGGTGTTCGAAGACGCGGCCAACGACCTGGTCGTGCCGCGCGATGGCGTGTTCGCGAACAATGGAGCGGGCGGTTTTCCGATCGACGACGGGCGCTGCCTCAAGTTCGGTCCCGCTGACGGCATCGTGCATACCGAGTTCTTCGCGGAGCCGCGGGTCGGCACGCAGCTGCTCGCATGGCTCGAGCCCGGGGCGGCGGTTGCGCGCGGCTTTGGCGCCACGCCGTCGGTCGACGAAGTCGCGCGCATCCTCGACGTCTATCGCGACCAGGTGTTGACCACCATCGCGTCGATGAGCGGCGGCGCACGCGGTGGGGACAAGAAGTCGCAGGAGCTGACGCCGGAGGAACTCGAAGCGCTGCGTCCGCACGTCGTGAACCTGAGCGAAGGCCTCTTCAAGGAGAGCGGCAAGTACTCGACCACCGAAGCCGACGTCGACGCGATCGTGCGCGAGCACATCCCGAAGTGGTCGGCGGCGCTGCCGGCCGGCGAGCCGCTGCGCATCGCGATCTGGGCGCACGGCGGCCTCATCGGCGAACGCGACGGTCTCAGGATCGCGCTCAAACACGTCGACTGGTGGAAGAAGAATGGCGTGTACCCGGTCTACTTCGTCTGGGAAACCGGCCTGTTCGATGCGTTGCGCAGCATCCTCGAATCGGTGGCGCGCAAGATCCCGGGACTCGGCGCGCGCGACCTGTTCGACTTCACGACCGATCCGCTGGTGCAGGAGGGCGCGCGTGCGCTGGGTGGCGTCCACGTGTGGGGCGCGATGAAGACCAATGCCCAGCTCGCGAGCGGCGACAAGGGCGGCGCGCGTTACACGGCCAAACGACTGCATGAACTCGTGAGCAACCCGGCGCTGATCGGCCAGCGGCCGCTGGAATTCCACGCCGTCGGACACAGCGCCGGATCGATCTTCCATTCCTGGTTCCTGCCGATGGCGAAGGAAGTGAAGCTGCCGCGTTTCAAGACGCTGCAGCTGCTCGCGCCCGCGATCACGGTCGCCGACTTCGACGCGCGCCTGACCAGGGAGGTCGGCGCGACCGGCGCGGTCGAGAAGGCCGTCATGTACACGATGAAGAAGAGCTTCGAGGAGGACGATCACTGCATCCGCGTGTATCGCAAGTCGCTGCTCTATCTCATCCATCACGGGCTCGAAACGAAACGCCGCACGCCCGTCCTCGGGCTCGAGATCTCGGTGCGCGCGACGCCGAGCGTCGCCGCATTGTTCGGTCTCAACGGCGCGCCCAACGCGGCGGGACGCGTGGTGTGGTCCGTCACGAAGAATGGCGGCGGCAATTCCTCGAGCGCCTCGACCACGCACGGCGGCTTCGACGACGACGTGTCGACCATGAACAGCGTGGCCGCGAACGTGCTGGCCGCGCCGAATGCGCGCGTGCCGTACCAGCCGAGCGCCGCGCGTTCGCTGGACGGCTGGCCCGTCTCGGACGAGTGGCTCGACGGCGTCGACCTCCCGCGCGTGGGATCGCCGATCGCGCTGCGCCCGCAGGGCGGCGTGCAGGGTAGTTTGACAGCCGCGCCGCCCCGGCCGGCCGTCGCCGATGCGTTCGCCAGCGCCGCGACGGTACCCACCGCCGCGCCGCGACCGAAACCCGTGTCGAGCGGCAAGTCCGGCGGCGGAGCGCGCCGAGCGTTGTCCGTCGGTATCGACGCGTATCCGGGCCCGAACGCATTGAACGGTTGCGTGAACGACACGCGCGAATGGTCCAACATGCTGCTCGCCGCCGGCTTCGAGACGCCGCGCACCCTGATCAACGAGCAGGCCACTCACTCGGCCATCGTCACGGCGATGCGCGAGCTCGTCGTCACGGCGAAACGCGGCGACACGCTGGTATTCCACTACTCGGGGCACGGCACCGAGGTTCCCGACCTCGACGGAGACGAAGGTGTCGACGGCAATCGCAACGACCAGGCCTTCGTGCCCGTGGACTTCGAGGATGGCGCCTTCCTCATCGACGACGACATCCGCGACCTGTTCGACGTGCTTCCCGCGGGCGTGAGCCTCACGGTCTTCATCGACTGCTGTCATTCCGGAACCATCACGCGCATGTTCGGGCGCAACAGCTCGAGCGACGACCAGGCGAATGCCCGCTTCCTCAAGCGGACCGGATCCTGGGAAGACTGGATGCGTGCGCACGAGCGTTTCCGCGACCGGGCCAATGCCACGCGCGCGACCTTGTCGGGCAGCCGCGCGCTCGTGACCCGCAACGACATCCGCTGGGTGAATTTCTCCGCGTGCCAGTCGACCGAGAAGGCGCTCGAGCACAACGGGCTCGGCGATTTCACCCGGCTCACGACCGCGCTGCTGAAGGGAGATCTTTCCCGCTTCACGCCCCGCATGCTTCACGACCAGATCGTCGCGGCCTTCGGCGAGAGCCGGCTGCAAACGCCGCAGCTCGACTGCCCCGACGCCGCGTTGAACCTGCCGCTGTTCCGCGCGCTCGACTGAAGGCGGACGGGGCGCATGCCGAAGCCGAGCACGCCGGAAGCCAACGCCGCGATGGCCCAGAGTCGCGGCGGGCGCGTCGCGACCCCCGAGTCGCTGCGCCGCGGTCGGGCGAAGACGAACATCGATTTCCTGATCGGCAAACGCGTGGCGCACGCGGCGACGTCGCCGGCGTACGAGCGCAAGTCGAACGACCCGGTCTATCGACCGCTGCGGATCTACGCGCTCGATCCATCCGCTTCGATCGCCGACGGTGCGCACTCGGTGGTCAACGTGCCGTACGAGCCGCTCGAGCTCGGACCGCACGGTCCGCGCGGCGCGGTGCTCGAGATCATGACCGGCGATCCGGCGGGGTCGAACATCGAGCCGGTCGACCTCGACGATCCGGCCGTCCTCATGAACCAGGGACTGCCGCAGTCGCCCGAGGATCCACGCTTCCAGCAGCAGATGGCGTACGCCGTCTGCACGACGACCTATGCCGCGTTCCGCCAGGCAT
Source organism: Pseudomonadota bacterium (assembly GCA_023423065.1). Taxonomy (GTDB): domain Bacteria; phylum Pseudomonadota; class Gammaproteobacteria; order Steroidobacterales; family Steroidobacteraceae; genus CADEED01. The sequence continues at coordinate 8,575 of JAFAGC010000017.1, read as the reverse complement.
TGGGACGCGACATCGCCTGGGGCATCGACGGCGCACGCCGGTCGGACGGACCGCCGCGGCTGCGGATCCGGCCGAGCGTCGCCTCGCTGCCGAACGCGTTCTACGACCGGGCGCGCGGCGAGATCTGCTTCGGGACCTTCGAGGCCGGCAACACCGTGGCGGGCCGAAACGTCCCCAACGGCCTGATCTCGCTTTGCCTGTCGCACGACGTCGTCGTGCACGAAATGTCGCACGCGCTGCTCGACGGGCTGCGGTCGCATTTCCTCTATCCGTCGAACCCGGACGTGCTGGCCTTCCACGAGGGATTCGCCGACCTCATCGCCGTGTTCCAGCGCTTCACGTACCGCGACGTGGTGCTCGCGGCGATCCGGGCCTCGCGCGGCGAGATCCCCTTCGCCAAACTACTCACGAACATCGCCGTGCAGTTCGCGCAGGCCACGACGGCGACCGGCGCGTTGCGCAGCGCCGTGGGCGCGCCGGAGCGATCCTACGAAGACGCCGTCGAGCCTCACCAGCGCGGCGAAATCCTGGTGCGCGCGGTCTTCGAAGCCTTCACGACGGTGTTCAACCGCAAGACGATGCCGCTGATGCGGCTCGCGACGAACGGCACCGGCACGTTGCCGCCCGGGCAGATTCCCGACGTGCTCGCGCAGCAACTCACCGAGCGCGCCTGCCGGCTCGCGGCGCAGTTCCTGACGATCTGCATCCGCGCGATCGACTACTGTCCTCCGGTCGACGTGACCTTCGGCGAGTTCCTGCGCGCAGTCATCACGGCCGACCGCGACCTGGTGCCGCACGACGAATACTGCTATCGCGAGGCGTGGGTCGATGCGTTCGCGCGGTATCGCATCTATCCGCGCGACGTGCCCTCGTTGTCGGAGGGAGCGCTGCTGTGGCGCACGCCGATGCGCACCTTGCCGATCGAGCCGGAGCTGAGTTTCGCGCATCTGCAGTTCCAGGGAGATCCCGGGCGCGCGGCGAACGCGGAAGAACTCGAGCGCCAGGCGCGCGCCTTCGGACAGCTCGCCGCGGATCCCGACTATCGCCACGAGTTCGGGCTCGCGGGTCGCGACGATCCCGCGCTCGAGGGAGACATCCTCCATCTACCCGTCGTCGAATCGGTGCGACCCTCGCGGCGCGTCGGCCCGAGCGGGCAGGTGGTGTTCGACCTGATCGCGGAAGTCACGCAGCGACGCGAGGTCAGGCCTCGTGACGGCAAGCCCGGCTTCGATTTCTACGGAGGCGCCACCGCCATTCTCGATCCCAAGGGGCTGGTGAGATTCGTCATCCGCAAGTCGGTCCTGGATGCCGGCCGGCTGCGCCGGCAGCGCGACTTCCTCGAAGGAACGGGGAAGAGGTTGTTTGCCAGCGGGCACAGCAAGTTCCTCCTGCCGCAACCCAAGCTGCTGCTGAAGCTCCACGACACGACCCGCCCGCAGTCCGAGCCCGCGGCCACGGCACGCAGGATCCTCACGTCGTCGGAATCCGGCTCCGCGGACGATACGCCGCGGCTGTTCCTGCGGGAGGGCAACAAGCATCCGCTCGTGACGCTGCTGAAGTCCTGTCTGAACGGATGCCTCGAGCCGTCGCCGACCCTCGACAGTAGTTTGCTGTTCGACCTGGACACCGAGCGGGCGGTGAGCCGTCTGCAGAGCCAGGCCGAGATCATCGTCGACGGAATAGTCGGCCCGTTCACGTGGACCGTGATCGGCCGCGAGCTGCGCGCGAAGAACAGGATCCCGCCGCTGACGGATGCGCCGGACTGGGTGCGCAGCCTGATCCTCAACGACGTCACCACCGTGAAACTCGAGCACCTCAAGGTGCGGCGGGCGCTCGAAATCTACCAATTCGGTTACGGCGCGCTCGGCGTCGCGCAGCACGACGGTCTCGTCTCCCTGCTGGAGAGACTCGCCGCGGATGCCGCGATCACCGATGCGCGCTGGGCCGCCTACATGCTCGCGACGGTCAAGCATGAATGCGCGAACCGATGGCAGCCGATCGAGGAATACGGCAAGGGCAGGGACCGCAGGTATGGAAGGCCGGAAGCGGTGCGCGATCCGGCCACGGGACTGGTGCGCCAGAACCGCTATTACGGTCGTGGCTACGTGCAGCTCACCTGGCGATACAACTACCAGAAAATGGGCAGGGAGCTCGGACGCGGCGATGCGCTGGAGATCGATCCCGACCTGGCGCTGGATCCCGAAATCGCCTACCGGATCATGTCGATCGGAATGCGCAAGGGTTACTTCACCGGCAAGCGTCTCGACCAGTACATCAATGCCGGTGGCGCCGACTACCTGGGCGCGCGCCGCATCATCAACGGCTCCGACCAGGCCGAGCGGATCGCGGGCTACGCGCTCGAGATGGAGACGGTCCTGCTCGCGAGCATACCGGCGACGGCCGGCTAGACTACTTAGTCGATCCCGCGCGCCGCTCGAGATTCATGAGCCGGACCTGCACGCGCGTCGCCGAAACGCTTTCCCACGCGCGCCAGCCGGCGAACGCGGCCGGGATCAGCCACAGGTAGCCGTACGCGAACCACCAGACGACGCCGGTGATCGCGAGATACACCCAGAACGCGCCCGCCTTGCTCTGCGCGAGCGCCTGGAACACTTCCGCCCTGTGGCCCATGTCGTGTGCCTTCCGTGCGAGCCGGTCGTGGAAATTCATGTAGGCGCAGTCCTTCACGCGTTGCGGTGAAGGGACTTTAGCGGACGTCTTGCGCCAGGACCATCGACTGCGTCGATGGGAGAAACCTCAGGAGAAGCCCGCAGGAGAGTGGCGCGAACGTCCGATTGAGGGTCGCGAGTCCGCTGCCGAGGATGCGGGTTCGCCCGTCGCGAGGATTTCAGTTGCGATCCATCATCCTGCTGCTCGCCCTTGTCGTCGCCACGCAGTCGCCTGCCAGCGAGCAGTTTCCGGCGCTGCGCACAATCGTGCCGGAAGATTCGTTGCTGATCGTTTCGCCGCATCCCGACGACGAATCGCTGTGTTGTGGCGGCATCATCCACGCAGCGCGCGAAGTCGGCGCACGGGTGGCGATCGTCTGGGTCACGAACGGCGACGGCTTCAAGTGGGACGCGATGGTGGTCGATCGCCGGCTGCGCCCGCGCGCAGGGAACTACCGGGACCTGGCCGTGCGGCGCGGCAACGAGGCGCGGGCGGCCGCCCAGGCACTCGGTGTCGATGCGGACAAATTGTTCTTTCTCGGGTACCCGGACCGCGGGGTCCTGGCGCTGTTGCTCGACTACTACTATCCACTGACGCCGTGGCGCTCGAAGTTCACGGGTCAGAACTCGGTCGCGTACGAACACGCGGTCAATCCGGGGGCCGACTACGACGGCGACAATCTCGAACGCGATTTCGACTCGGTGCTCGAGGCCGCGCGGCCGACGCTGGTGTTCGCGCCGAGTCCGCAGGATACGCATCCGGATCATCGCGGCACGGGCATCCTCGCGTGGCGCGCGATGAGCAAGCGCAACCAGCTCGACCGTATCCGCTACTGGATCGTGCACGGCGGTCGCGGCTGGCCGAAGCCGCGTGCGTACCGGCCGGAACTACCCGAGATCGTCGCGCCACGCGGCGTGGGCATGCAATGGGAGCGGTTCACGCTCGATCCGGGCGCGATCGATGCGAAAACGCGCGCGGTGCGCTCGCACCTGACGCAGTTGAAGGTCATGGGCCGTGTCATGATGAGCCACGTGCGCGCGACCGAGCTGTATTCGCGCACGCCGATGCCGCCGCGCAGCGTGTGCGCGCAGCCGATGCCCTGCGAATTCGAGGACGGAACACTGATCGAGGAGTCGGGACTATGAACAGTCGACGGATTTTCCTTTCGGCCGTGTTTTGCGTACTGCTCGCCGGCTGCGCATCGATGCAGCGGCGCGATCCGCTCCAGGTGACCGTCGCGGGCATCCAGCCGCTGCAGGGCCAGGGCATGGAGCTGCGCCTGCTCGTGAAGCTGCGCGTGCAGAACCCGAACGACGTACCCGTCGAGTACGACGGCGTCGCGTTGACCATGGACGTCCAGGGCAAGACGCTGGCATCGGGCGTCAGCGACGCGCGCGGTAACGTGCCGCGCTTCGGGGAGACCGTCATCGAAGTGCCCGTCACGATTTCGGGATTCCGCATGGCGCGCCAGGCGATGGGAATGATGCGGGACGGCGGCGCCGGTCTCGAGAAGATCAGCTACGAGATGTCCGGCAAGCTCAACGGCTCGGCGTTCAACACCGTGCGTTTCAAGACAAAAGGGGAGTTCGAGCTGCCGACCAGGGCCTCGGAAATGCCCGGCGGCTGAAGCGCCCGGGGCGCGGATGGCCGTGGAAACGACGTTCGTGTTGACATTTCGATGATTCCCGAAATATCGTAGCCTAATGAAGACAGCAGAAGTCATCGCGGCGCTCGGCGCCCTGGCCCACGAACACCGCCTGGCGATTTTCCGGCTGCTTGTCCAGCAAGGCCCCGAGGGCCTGCCGGCCGGCGCGATCGGCGAGCGGGTGGGGCTCGTTCCCTCGTCGCTCACTTTCCACCTGCAGTCGTTGCAGCGCGCCGGCCTCGTCAGCCAGGTGCGCGCCAGCCGCCAACTCATCTACAGCGCGGACTATTCGGCGATGAACGGGCTCGTCGACTACCTCACCGACAAGTGCTGCGCAGTGAGCCAGGAAGGATGCGACTCCGCCTGCGCTCCACGTTCCGCGGCGAAACCGGCCCGGCGCAGGTCCGCCGCATGAGCGACGCCATGACCGTTCGGCTGACCATTTCGCCGCGCCCATCGCTGGAGGCAACCCTGAAGCTGCTCGCGGCCGCGCGGCTGCCCACCGACGACCTCACGGCCGCGCATTGCGACGACTTCTTCCATGCCGGGCCGGCAGCGGCTCCCACCGGCCTCGTCGGCCTGGAGATCTACGGCGACGTCGCGTTGTTGCGGTCGCTGGTCGTATCGCCCGACCGCCGGGGGTCCGGAGAAGGCAGCGAGCTGCTCAAACACGCGGAGGATCACGCGCGAAGCCGCGGGGTGCGATCGTTGTACCTGCTCACCACCACGGCGGAAGACTTCTTCGCACGGCATGGATACCTGCGCGCAGCGCGCGAGACCGCGCCCGATGCGATCCGCGCAACACGCGAATTCGCGGGTCTCTGCCCCGCGAGCTCGGCATTCATGGTTCGTCGGCTTTCGTGATGCGCGTGTTTCCGTGACCGAACGCGTCCATCACGTCCCGTTCCTCTGCACCGGCAATTCCGCGCGCAGCATCCTGGCGGAGTCGCTCATCAACCATTGGGGTCGAGGTCGCTTCGTCGGGCAATCGGACGGGGTCGCGTGATGTATCCGGAACATGGTGTTGCCGAGAGGCTCAATCGCGATTGCGATTGTTCCGTGACGGACATGTCGAAGCTCCGGCAACGCGTCGATACGCAGCCCCAGGTGTTCTCCGGGTTGCCGGTGTTCCTCGAACCGGCGCACGTCGCGGAGATGAAGCGCGTGATCGATGCGGTGGAAGCCTGCGCGAGCCTGCCGAACTACCGGCAAGAAGTGCTCTCGCAGGCGCCTTCGATCGCACGGATCGATCCGCGCGCGGCCGGCGCATTCCTGGGCTTCGATTTTCACATCACCCCCGAAGGGCCGAAGCTGATCGAGATCAACACGAACGCGGGTGGGGCATTCCTCAACATCGCGTTACAGGGCGCGCAACGCGCCTGTTGCGAGGCGGCCGAGCGATATCACGCCCTGCGGCCCGGCGCGGCGCAGATCGAAAACGAAATTTTCTCGATGTTCCGGCGAGAATGGGAGCTCGCGCGCGGCGACCGGCCGCTGCGCGCGATCGCGATCGTGGACGAAAATCCGCGCAGCCAGTTCCTGTATCCCGAGTTCGAGCTCGCCAAAGAGCTGCTCGAATCGCGCGGCCTCCGCACCTGGATCGCGGATCCCTCGGAACTCGAACTCGTGGAGGACGGGCTGCGGCTGCATGGCAATCGCATCGATCTCGTGTACAACCGTCTCACGGACTTCTATTTCGACGATCCGGCCAACATCCGTCTGCGCAGGGCATACGAGCTCGACGTGGCCGTGATCACACCGCACCCACGCGCGCACGCGCTCTTCGCCAACAAACGCAATCTCACGCTGCTGACCGATCCGGCCGCGCTCGAGCGCCTGGGCGTGGCGCCGCTATCGATCGAAGTTCTTCGACGCGGAATACCCTCCACCCGGGACGTCACCGGCTGCGAGGAAACCTGGTGGCGCAGCCGCAAGGACTGGTTCTTCAAGCCCCGCGGAGGCTTCGGCAGCCGCGGGGCCTATCGCGGCGACAAACTGACCCGGCGCGTGTTCGCGGAAGTCGTGAAGGGCGGATACGTCGCGCAGGAGCTCACGCCCCCGGGCGAGCGGTGGCGCTCGGCGCCGGCCGGCAAGGAAGTCTTCAAGGTGGACGTGCGCTGTTACGCCTACGCCGGCGTCATCCAGCTCATGGCCGCACGGCTCTACCAAGGCCAGACGACCAACTTCCGGACCGCCGGCGGTGGATTCGCGCCGGTGTACGTCATCGGCAACGAGGATGCGTGGGGCGCGGCGATGGGCGCGTGCGCCTGAGTCCAGCGGCAGGCGACTAGTTGGGTGCCGGAGCGAGCGCGCGCCGCAGGAAAGCGTCGAGCGTTTCAGCCGGTCGCCCCATGAGCCGTCCCAGATCCGTCGACGCCACGTCGAACTCCCCGGCGCGGATCGCGTCGCCGAGCGCGACGGACACGTTGATGATGCGCGCGGGAACACCCTTCGCTTCGAGTACTTTCCGGAACTCGTCCGAACGCACGGGCTGATACGTCACGGTCTTGCGGCTGGCCTTCCCGAGCGCGGCGGCGACGTCACCCAGCGAGTACGGCGAAGGCGCACTGATGTCGTACGCCTTCTCGCGGTGATCGCCCGTCGTGAGCACGACGGCGAGCGCGGCCGCGATGTCCTGCCGCGCGACGAAGCCGATGCGCCCCGCGTTGGCGTTATGGACTATCTTCCCGGTCGCGACCGCGTCTCCGAACATCAGTGGAACGAGATCCATGTAGAGGTTGTTGCGGAAGAACGTGCAGGGAATGCCGCTCTCGCGCACCATCACCTCGGTCGCGTAGTGGCCGGGCGACGCGGCGAAGATCGCCTCCGCCGAAGGCTTCACGACGCTGGTGTAGACGATGTGCCGGACGCCGGCCGCGCGGGCCGCGTTCACGACGTTGCGATGATGGAGGATGCGCTCCTCGCCGAGCACGGTCGTCGAGATGAACAGCAGCCTTTCGACACCCTTGAATGCCTGCTCGAGCGAGCGCGGATCGGTGTAGTCGCCGCGCCGCACGGCGAGTCCGCGCGGCTTGAGTTTCGCCGGGTCGCGCACCATCGCGACGATGTCGGCGGCGGCCACCTTGCGTTCGAGCAGATAGTTGATCGTGGCGCCGCCCAGCTTTCCGGTTGCGCCGGTAACCGCGATGAGACCCATGCTTTTCCCCGATTGCGCCCCGCGAGTCTAACAACAATGCGACTGGCCGGTTCAAACTACGGGGACCCGCTCGCGGGAAAGTCGCCCCATGCCGGGGCAAGGCTTACTGCGCCGCCTGAACTCCCCCGGAACCGCGAAACCGATCCGGCAGGAGATTCGTCGCCGGGTTAGATTTCCCGCATGACACATTCACGCATCGTGCGCGGGTTGCTCGCGCTGCTGTTCGCGGTCGGCCTGCAAGCCGCGGAGCTCGATGGCCCATACGTTCTGCGCGGCGAGAGTGGCCTCGAGAGCTGGTCCGTGGTCGCCGATGGCGGCGAGACGCGCAAGCAGGTGCGGCCGGTCGAAGGCGACTCGATCACGGTTCCGGCGGTCGGCCGCTTTCCCGCCTTTGCGGTGAAGCTGCGCCCGCCCGCGGAGCCAATGGCGGATGTCGTGACGGTCGCGGCGGAGCAGCCCATCTTCGTCGTCGCGGACACACACGGCGAGTTCGAAATCCTGGCCGAAATGCTGCAGAAGCAGGGCGTGCTCGACGAAAAGCTGGGCTGGAAATTCGGCCGCGGGCACCTCGTCGTGCTCGGCGACGTGTTCGATCGCGGGCCGCACCAGACCGAGATCCTGTGGCTGCTCTACGAACTCGAGGCGCAGGCGCGCAAGGCGGGCGGGGGCGCGCACCTGCTGCTCGGCAACCACGAGACGATGGTGATGCGCGGCGACGTGCGCTACCTGCATCCGAAATACCCGGAAACCGCGCGCACACTCGGCACGGGCTATCCGAACCTGTTCGGCGCGGACAGCGTGCTCGGGCAGTGGCTGCGGATGCAGCGCGTCGCGCTGCGCGTCAACGACCTGCTGCTGGTGCACGGCGGCATTTCGCGCGCGCTGCTCGACCAGGAATTCACGCTCGCCGAGATGAACACACTGTCACGCGCGGCATTGAACGAACGGCTCGGCAGCGAGCAGGAGACAGAGCGCGCGGAATTCCTGCTGGGGTCGCTCGGCCCGCTCTGGTACCGCGGGTACTTCACGGCGCCGAGCGATCTCATGGGCGCTTCGGACATCGACGTCGATCTCACGCTGAAGCGCTTCGGGGTGGGCCGGGT
>JAFAGC010000032.1 GCA_023423065.1 Pseudomonadota bacterium | reverse complement strand
ACCCTCCCCCCCCCCCCCCCCCCCCCCCCCCCCCCCCCCCCACCCCGAGTCTCGCGATCAATGGTTCGGCGGATGCCGCGCGGCTGCTGCGGTTGTTAGGCCGCGGAGAGGCGGCCGATCGCGTCAGCGGCCAGCTCGCCTGGAGCGGCGTCGCGCAACGCGCCAGCCAGGCGGATGCGTGGCAGGTAACGCTCAACGGCAATCTCGCGGGAGTCGAAAGCCGTCTGCCCCAGCCGTTCGCCAAGCCGCGCGCGCGGCAGGTTGCGCTCAGCGCCGAGCTGCGGATCGAAGATTCCGCCATTCGCGAGTTCGAGGTCGCCGGCGGTCGCTCGAAGGTCACCGGGGAGGTGCGGCCGGATGTCCTGAACGCGCGCTTCGACTTCGCCGGTGTGAGCGGCGAACTGCGCCGCCCGAGGGCGGACGGCGCGACGCCCACGGTGAAAATCGAACGCCTGACACTCGAGGACGCGCCGGCGCTGCTCGCACTGTCGGGCGCGGTCCTGCCCGACTCGGGCAATCTCGACATCACCGTCGCGGAACTGCGGCACGCGGATCAGGGATTGGGCGAGCTCGAGGCGCACGTCGCTCGCGGCGCGACGGGCGTGGAATTCTCGTTCGAGTCGCGCGCGCAGTCGCCGCACATGATTTCCGTGCAGGGCACGTGTCCCGAAACACCGGCCGGGCAGTGCAATGCCGAATTCACGGTGGCCACATCGCAGCTCGCTTCGCTGGTCAACGCGAAGCTGCCTCCCGAATGGCCGACGGCATCGCTGCGCGCGAGCGGCCGGATTTCCTGGCCGGGTGAGATGCGCGCAGAGCCGGCGCGCGGGCTCCGTGGGCAATTCGAGCTCGAAACGCGCGGCGCGGATCCGAATCACCAGTTGTTCGCGAATGCGTCGTTCGAGGATGGCGACATCCGGCTCACGAACGTGCAGGGCGCAGGCCCGGTCTCCGACCAGGTTTTCCACGGCGAGGGGCGCATCGGACTCCTCGCGCGCGACTACGACGTGACGTTCGAATACGAGGAAATCTCGCTGGCAAGCGCGGCCATGCCCACCCCGGCCCGCGCGCCCCTGTCGCGCGCCTGGAGCGTGTTGCGCGGCTCGGTTGCGCGCCAGGGATGGGCCGAGCCGCCCGAGACGCGACGGGTGCAATGGCACGGCTATTGGGATTCGGAACCGGCCCCCGCGGCGCCCTAGGGCGCCTGCGCTGCGTGATAAATTGATCGCATGCGTGTCGCGGCGATCCAGATGACCTCGGGCCCGGATATCGAGGTGAACCTCGAGGTCGCCGGCCGCTTCATCGCCGAGGCTGCCCGACAGGGCGCCGTGCTCGCCGCATTGCCGGAGAACTTCGCGTTCATGGGGCTCGACAGCGGCGACAAGCGGGCCATCGCCGAGCCGGACGGCTCGGGAAAGATCCAGAACTTCCTTGCGGATACCGCCCGGCGCCACAAGATCTGGGTCGTCGGCGGAACGGTGCCATTGCGCCAGGACACCGACGGACGCGTGACCGCTTCGTCCCTCGTATACAAGTCCGACGGACAGCGGGCGGCGCGGTACGACAAGATTCACCTGTTCGACGTCGACGTGCCGAACAGCGTCGAGTCGCACCGCGAATCGGCGCACACCGTGCCGGGACGCGATGCGCGCCTGGTGGATTCGCCGGTGGGCAAGCTCGGGCTCGCGGTTTGTTACGACATGCGCTTTCCGGAGCTGTTCCGGGTGCTGTCTCGCCAGGGCGCGGAAGTTTTCGTCGTGCCGAGCGCGTTCACCGTGCCGACCGGGCGCGCGCACTGGGAATCGCTGCTGCGCGCGCGCGCCATCGAGAACCTGTGCGCGCTGATCGCGCCGGCGCAGTGGGGCGTGCATCCGAGCGGTCGCGAGACTTTCGGGGACTCGATGATCATCGATCACTGGGGGAAGGTGCTGGCGCGCATGCCTTCGGGCACGGGCTGCGTCGTCGCCGACCTCGATCCCGCGGCGCGCATGAATGCGCGCACGGCCTTTCCGGTGCTGGAGCACCGGACGATCTACAACACTTAGCAGTCAGGAGTACTCCATACACATGACATCCGTAACCGACGAACCGCTCGCCATCGCCCGCGATCTCATCCTGCGTCCAGGCGGGCTCGACGACGCGCGACTCGACCGGGCGCTCGGAGAAGTCATGTCGAGCTCGGTCGATGCGGCGGACCTGTATTTCCAGCTCTCGCGCGAGGAGAGCTGGGCGCTGGAGGACGGCATCGTCAAGGAAGGCAGCGCGAGCATCGAGCAGGGTGTCGGCGTGCGCGCCGTGGCCGGCGAGAAGACGGGATTCGCCTACTCCGACGAGATCGTGCTGCCGGCGCTCGAAGAGGCCTCGCGCGCGGCCCGCGCCATCGCGGCGCGTGGCGACGAACGCTCGGTGCGCAGCGTGTTGCCGACCAATGGCCACAAGCTCTATCTACCCATCGACCCGGTGTCGAGCTTCACGTCGAGCGAGAAGGTCGCGTGGCTCGAGCGCATCGATCGCGAAACCCGCAAGATGGATCCGCGCGTGGCGCAGGTGATGGCGAGCGTGGTCGCCGTGCACGAGGTGGTGCTGGTCGCGAACAGCGATGGCCACCTCGCGGCTGACGTACGGCCGCTGGTGCGCATCAACGTATCCGTGATCGTCGAGCAGGACGGGCGCCGCGAGCAGGGCTACGCGGGCGCCGGCGGACGCATCACGCTGCCCGAGCTCGTGGCGGGCGACAAGCCGCTCGCGCTCGCGCGCGAGGCCGTGCGCCAGGCGCTCGTGAACCTGGAGGCGGTGCCCGCGCCGGCGGGCCCGATGACCGTCGTGCTCGGCGCCGGCTGGCCCGGCATCCTGCTGCACGAGGCCATCGGTCATGGACTCGAAGGCGACTTCAATCGCAAGGGGACTTCGGCGTTCGCCAATCGGATCGGCGAACGCGTCGCATCCGAGCTCTGCACCATTGTCGACGATGGGACTCTCTCGCGCAGACGCGGCTCGCTCAACATCGACGACGAAGGCACTCCCACCCAGTGCACGACGCTCATCGAAAACGGCGTGCTCAAGGGTTACCTGCAGGACAAGATGAACGCGCGTCTGATGGGCACCGCGTCGACCGGCAACGGGCGCCGCGAATCGTTCGCGCACATCACGTTGCCGCGCATGACGAATACCTACATGCGTCCGGGCAAGACGCCGCCCGAGGAAATCCTCGCGTCGGTCGAGAAGGGCATCTACGCGGTGAACTTCGGCGGCGGACAGGTCGACATCACTTCCGGCAAGTTCGTGTTCTCGGCGAGCGAGGCCTACCTCATCGAGAATGGAAAACTCGGCGCGCCGATCAAGGGCGCGACGCTGATCGGCAATGGTCCCGACGTGCTCACGCGCGTGTCGATGGTCGGCAACGATCTCAAGCTCGACGACGGTGTCGGCACCTGCGGCAAGGAAGGGCAGAGCGTGCCGGTGGGCGTCGGTCAACCGACGCTGCGCATCGACGGACTGACCGTCGGCGGCACGGGCTGAACGCGCAAGTCCCGCAACGCGACCCCGGAAATTGGACAGACGCACAGGGAATGGCCCCTGTGTGACGCGGTTCCGGAGCGCACCATGACGACGCGCGGCCGACAAGGATGTCGGGAAAGTGCGTCAGACTTTGCAGCGGATTGATTCGCTCCGCGCCTACACGCCATAGGACGCGAACATAATCGCGTTCGCGTTTTGCGACATTGGAAACTGTGTGAACCGGAGCACATCATGTTCCGCATATGGCACAGCACACTGCACGCGCGTTTCCGAACGACGCAAACCAACAAGAACGGAGTCAAGAGAAAATGCGCAACGACACAGGTGCGAGTGGCGAATTCCGTATCAATCTACCGCCTGATGTGCTCGCGGAAATGCGGCGCCAGAAAAGCACTGCGCGCAACTCGATGCAGGTCGATGGCTTCCGTCCGGGTCTGTTCGGCCGTCTCATCGATCTCGTGACGGGACGCCGCCGCTAGTTTTCAGGCACAGGTCAGAAGGGCGCGCAGCCGAGAGGCTCCGCGCCTTTTTTCATTTCTGCGGGATGAAGATCAGCGGGCGCCGGCGGCGTCTTCGTGAGACTCGTCTTCTTCGGCTTCTTCGTTGGCGGCGTGCGGAGTCACGCGCGGCAGGTCGTCCTGCGTGTCGTCGAGATGCGCGGCCGCGTGCTGGTCGAAGTACAGCAGGTCGTGTTGTCCCATCGAGATGACGTCACCGTCGCGCAGCGTATGCCGGCGCACGCGCTTCCCGCGAAGCATGATGCCGTTCGTGCTGTTCAGATCTTCGATCACGGTGACGCCGTCGCTGCCCGTCACGAGCTGGCAGTGATGCCGGCTGATGTACTTGCTGTCGATCTGCAGATCGTTGTCCGGCGTGCGGCCGACCACCTTGCGCCCCGGTACGAGGTGCAGCTCGGCGATGGCCTGGCCGTCGCTGGAAAGCACGATCTTCGAGGGGCTGCGATGCGGCCGGTCCGGCCCGGGCATGCCGCCGTCGAGGGAAGCTTTCACCGGCTGCGCGCTCGCGCGGTCGCTGAACGCCGTCCACTGCAGCTCCTCGACCGCGGAGTGAATGTCCTTGAGCGTCACGTGATCCCGGTCTTCGTTGAAGGCCGCCATCATCGCGGTGTCGCACAGCGTATTCACGAGACGCGGAATGCCGCCCGAATACTTGGCGATGTCGGGGAACGTGTCTTCGGCGAAGATCTGCCGACCCGCGGCGCCCGCGACCTCGAGCCGGTGCAGCACGTAGGCGCGCAGGTCGTCGCGTGACAGGGGGCCGAGGTGGAAACGGAGACGCACGCGTTGCGTCAGCTGCGCGAGCTCGGGCCGGTCCAGTTTTTCGTTGAGCTCGGGCTGGCCGGCGAGGATGATGCGCAGCACCTTCTCCTTCGTCGCCTCGATGCCCGAGAGCAGGCGAATCTCTTCGAGTACTTTCAGCGAGAGGTTCTGCGCCTCGTCGATGATCAGCAGCACCTTGCGGCCGGCCGCGTACTGCTCGATCAGGAAACTGTTGAGCGTGGCGATCAGCTCGGCCTTCTTCATCTTGAAGGGCGAGAAGCCGAACTGCACGAGCACCGACTGCAGGAACTCGGCCGCCGTCACCTGCGTCTGGCTGATTTGCGCGACCACCACGTCCGAATCGAGCTGGCGCAGGAAGCTTTCGATGAGCGTGGTCTTTCCGGACCCGATCTCGCCCGTGATGATGACGAAGCCATCCGTGAACCAGATGGTCGATTCCATGTACGCCTTCGCCCGCGCGTGCGCGCGCGACAGGAACAGGAACTGCGGATCCGGGCTGAGCCGGAAAGGGAGTTCCCGTAGTTTGAAGGTATCCAGGTACATGCCTGCCGGGGATATTACGGTAAAGCCGGGCCGGAGGCCCGGGATACCCGGAATAGTCTTACCGAACTGCGAGCCAGGTCGCGCGGTCCACCCGGCTCAGCACCTTGAACGCCCGCTGGTCCCGCTTGCGCGGGGTGGCCTCGTTGATCGTGAGATGCCCCAGCTTGCGGCCCGGGCGCGGGCTCTTGCCGTAGTCGTGCCAGTGCAGGGCGGGTTCGCCGAGAAGTCTGTCGCGCGGAGGCATTTCGCCGATCAGGTTGATCATCGCGGAGTGTCCGCGCGGACGGGTGCTCCCGAGCGGCAGGCCGGCGATGGCGCGGACGTGATTCTCGAACTGGCTGGTCTCGGCGCCCTCGATGGTCCAGTGCCCGGAGTTGTGCACGCGGGGCGCCATTTCGTTCGCGACGAGCTGACCGCGCCGCACAAAGAACTCGATCGTGAGGACGCCGACGTAGTCGAAGTGCTCCGCCACGCGCTTCGCCGCGTTCTGGGCGCGGCGGGTGAGCGCGGCGTTGCCGTAGGGCGCGCGTGTCAGCCGCAGGATGCCTTCGCGATGCACGTTGAGGTTCAGTGGATAGAACGCGGTTTCACCGTTCAGTCCGCGTACGCAGATGACGGAGACCTCGTAGTCGAACGGGACGAGGTTTTCGTAGAGCAGCGGCGCGGACCCGAGCGCTTCCCAGGCGCGCGCGATGTCGGCCGGCTTGCGCAGCACGAACTGCCCCTTGCCGTCGTAGCCGAGCTTGCGGGTCTTGAGCACACCCGGCAGGCCGATGCGCTGCACGGCGGCTTCGAGCGCGGCGGGCGAATCGACCGCGGCGTATTTCGTCGTGGGAATGCCGAGCAGGTCGAACGTGCGTTTCTCGGCGAGGCGGTCCTGCGCGGCCGACAGCGCGCGCAGCGGCGGGGAGATGCGCGCCTTGCCTGGCAGGCCCTCGAGAGCCTCGACGGGAATGTTCTCCCAGTCGAAGGTCAGTACCTCGCAGCGCCGCGAGAGCTCGCCTAACAACTTGCGGTCGGTGAGTTCGCCGCACAGGATCGGGCCGACCTGGCCACCGGGCGTGCGCGCCTCGCGATCGAGGAACAGGAAATCGAACCCGAGCGGATAGCCGGCGAGCGCCATCATGCGCCCGAGCTGGCCGGCGCCGACGATGCCTATGGTCACGAGCGGGACGGATCCGGTTTGGCGAGCACCTTCGCCGTCTGGTCGGCGCGGAATTGCTTCAACGCGGCGTCGATCTCCGGACGCTTGTTGGCGAGGATCGCCGCGGCGGCGAGGCCCGCGTTGGTCGCTCCCGCGACGCCGATCGCGAAGGTCGCGACCGGGATGCCGGCGGGCATCTGCACGATGGACAGCAGTGAATCGAGGCCGTTGAGCGCCTTCGACTGCACCGGAACTCCGAGCACGGGCAACGTGGTCTTCGACGCGACCATTCCCGGCAGGTGCGCCGCGCCACCGGCGCCCGCGACGATCACCTCGATGCCGCGCGACTGCGCCGACGAGGCGTACTCGAACAGCAGATCCGGCGTGCGGTGCGCGGAGACGACGCGCGTCTCGTAGGGAACCGCGAGCTTGTCGAGCGCCTCGGCCGCGGCGCGCATCGTCTCCCAGTCGGAAGACGATCCCATGATGATGCCGACCAGTGGTTTCATCGCGGAATACTAGCCGAAGTCGGTGCCGGGTGAGAAAAGGCGGCGTTGGCGCTCACGTGGGCGAGGGTGCGATTCACCGCGGCTAACACCGTCATTTCTCACCCGGCACCAACAAGGTTCGCAGTGCGCGGAACAGCTCGCGCGAGGCGCCTTCGCGGCTGCCCGAATCCACGCGTTCGCCGGTCGCCTTGTTCATGAGCGCCTGCAGGGCCTTGCGATCGGCGTCCGGCCGCCACCGCATGAGGTCGTCGAGCGCCGCCGGACCTTCGGTCAGCAGCCGTGTGCGCCAGGCCTCTATGCGCTTGTGTTTTTCGGCATCGATGGCCGCGCTGCGCGAGTTCGACTCGAGCGCCGCCTCTATGGGTGCCAGATCGAGGTCGCGCATCAGCTTGCCGATGTACTGGCGCTGGCGGGCGAGGCCGCCGCGCGCGGTGATGCGCTTGGCGAGCAGGATGGCGTCCTCGAGCCGTTCCGGCAGTCCGAGCGCCGCGATGTCGGATTCCTTGAGCGCAATCAGACGCTCGCCGAGATCCTGTGCGGCGGCGGCCGCGCGTTTGCGGGCGCTCTTGCTGGGGCGTTCGAATTCTGCGTCCGGGTCCTCGTGCATCGTACAATTCTGCCATGCAAGCACTCGTTGAGCCCCGCCAGGAAGTCGATGGCACCCGGATCCCCGAATTGAAGGACATCGTGGCCGATGCGCTGCGCCGGGCGCGCGAGCTGGGCGCCACGCAGGCGGAAGCCGACGTGAGCCTGCAGAAGGGCCTGACTACCACGGTGCGCCTGGGGGAGGTCGAGACCGTCGAGTACCAGCGCGACCGCGGCATGGGCATCACGGTGTATTTCGGCCGGCGCAAGGGCTCGGCGAGCACCGCCGATCTCTCCCCGCGCGCGGTTGCCGAGACGGTCGAGAAGGCTTGCGACATCGCCCGCTATACGGCCGAGGACGATTGCGCCGGGCTCGCGGACCCCGAGGAGCTCGCCCGCGACATTCCGGATCTCGACCTCGATCATCCCTGGGAATTGGCGCCGGAGGACGCCGTCGAGACCGCGCGCACCTGCGAAGCCGCCGGACGCGAGGTCGATCGGCGCATCACGAATTCCGAAGGGGCGAGCGTCGGCAGCCACCGGGGCGTCCGCGTGTATGGCAACTCGAACGGTTTCCTCGCCGGGTATCCGTCGACCAGCCACAGCGTGAGCTGCGTGTTGCTCGCGCAGAACGGCGAGGACATGCAGCGCGACTACTGGTACTCGTCGGCGCGCGATGGGCGCGACCTCGAGTCCGCGATCGAGATCGGGCGCAAGGCCGGCATGCGCGCGGTCGCGCGCCTGGGTGCGCGCAAGCTCGCGACCCAGCGCGCGCGCGTGTTGTTCGCGCCGGAAGTGGCGCGCGGCCTGATCGGGCATTTTCTGGGCGCGGTGCGCGGCAGCAGCCAGTATCGCAAGAGTTCCTTCCTGCTCGGCGCCGCCGGGCAGCAGGTGTTCCCGTCGTTCCTCCAGTTGATCGAGCGTCCGCACATCCCCAAGGCGCTGGGCAGCGCGCCGTTCGACAACGAGGGCGTCGCGACGCGCAACCGCGATCTCGTGAAGGACGGTGTGCTGACCGGTTACGTGCTGGGAAGTTATTCCGCGCGCAAGCTGGGACTGAAGACGACAGGCAACGCCGGCGGCACGCACAACCTGCTGGTGGAATCGGGCAGGGGCGGTATCGAGATCGGCGCGCTGATGCGCGAACTCGGCACGGGCCTGCTGGTGACGGAGCTCATGGGCCAGGGCGTCAATGGCGTCACCGGCGACTACTCGCGCGGCGCTTCGGGCTTCTGGGTCGAGAACGGCGCGATCGCCTACCCGGTGCACGAGATCACGGTCGCCGGGAACCTCAAGGACATGTACCGGAACATCGCCGCGATCGGCAGCGACGTGGACGTGCGCGGCGGCGTGCGCGTCGGCTCGGTACTCGTCAGCGAGATGACGATCGCCGGCGAGTAAGACACCCTCTTCGTCAGTCGCCCTCCACCAGGTCGCGCAGCGTCAGCCCGGCGCAACTCTGGCGCCAGGCCTCATCCATCTTCGCGGACAGGCGGTCGATCGCGGGTAGTTTGAGGACGCTCGGGGCCACCTGGCCCGCCTTTTCATTGCGAGCGATGTCGATCACTTCCTGCGCGGTGATGTTGCCGAGATCGCGTGCGGGCAGCAGGCACTCGTTTTCCGCGCAGAGGATGAGGCCCGAGGTCTCGAGCGAATTCACGATGCGCGAAATCGCGATACCCGGCATGCCGAGCTCGTGAGCCAGCGAGTCGATGGTCCAGCGCTGACTGCCGTCGTGGTACGCGCGGGCGATCAGAAACATGACCTTGAGCGTGAGCTGCTCGCGCTGCACGGCGGAGAGCCTGAGCTCCGTGAGGCCCATCCTCAGATAGTTGCGGTTCTGCACGTAGAACGAGAGCTGCGCGCCGATCAGCAGGATCAGCCAGCCGACATAGGTCCACAGCAGCGCGATCGCGATGACGACGAAACCGGCGTACACGATCGTGAAGCGCGTCGAGATCACGACGAATGTGGTGAATATCTTGCCCACGGCGGCCCACAGCACACCCGCCGTGACGCCGCCGATCAGCGCCGGCTTCCATTTGACCTTCGTGTTCGGAACGAACATGTAGACGAACGTGAAGATGGCCGCGACCACGAAATAAGGCGAAAGCTGGATGCCCCACGCGAAGGCGCGCTCGGCGAACGGCATGTACCGCTCGATGCCCGCGCTCGCGGTGCTCACCGCCTTGTGCGACAGCCCGAGAAAGGTCACCACCACGATCGGACCGACGATGAGCAGCGCCACGTACTCCGTCACGCGCCGCGCGAAGCTGCGCGCATGTTCGACGCGCCACAGGTAGTTGAAGCTGTCCTCGACGCGTTTGATCGTGCCTAACAAGGTCCACAGCAGCAGTGCGAGACCGACGGAGCCCACGATCCCCGTGCTGACGCTGTCGGCGAATTCCATGACCTGGTTGGTGAGCTGGTGCGCGCTCGCGCCGACGGGCTTGAAGAATTCGTAGATCAGGGGTTCGAGTTCCCGGTGCGCTCCGAACGCCTTGAGCACGGCGAACGCGAGGGCGACCAGTGGCACCAGCGACAGCAACGTCGCGTATACGAGACCCATCGCGTGCAGGTTGATGTCGCCGCGCGACAGGTCGCGCAGGATCGCGTAGGGATAACGCAGGACGCGCAGCAGGATCGCGGTGGGTTTCGATCCGCTCGACCATTCGCCGAACAGGTATTGGTCGAGCCAGTTCCACAACGCGGGAATCATTGGGCCACGAGGATAAGTGGCTGACACCCCGGTGTCACTGAATTAGATTGACCGCATGCCGGGCAGCTATCCCACGCGCATCGTCTGTCTGACCGAGGAGACCACCGAGACGCTCTATCTGCTCGGCGAGGAAGACCGCATCGTCGGGATCTCCGGATTCACCGTGCGTCCGCCGCGCGCGCGGCGCGAGAAGCCACGCGTGTCCGCGTTCACGAGCGCGAAGATCGACAGGATCGTCGACCTGAAGCCGGACCTGGTGCTCGGATTCTCCGACCTGCAGTCGGACATCGCGCGCGATCTCGTGAGTGCCGGCATCGAGGTGCACGTGTTCAATCATCGCAGCGTGAGCGGGATCCTGCAGATGATCGCGATGCTCGGCGGCATGGTGGGCTGCGAATCGAAGGCGCGCGAGCTCGTCGAACGGCTCGAGTCGGGTATCGAAGGGGTGCGACGAAGTGCCGCGCGGCTTGCGCGGCGGCCGCGCGTGTACTTCGAGGAGTGGGACGAGCCGCAGATCTCCGCGATCGCATGGGTGTCCGAGCTCATTGGCATCGCCGGCGGTGACGATTGTTTCCCGGAGCTGGCGCGCGAGCCGCTGGGGAAGAACCGCATCGTCGCGGATCCGCTCGAAGTGCCGCGCCGCGCGCCCGACATGATCTTCGGTTCATGGTGCGGCAAGAAATTCCGTCCCGAGCGCCTGGCCGCGCGCGAAGGCTGGAGCGACGTACCCGCCGTGCTCTCGGGAGAGCTGCACGAAATCAAGTCGTCGATCATCCTGCAGCCAGGTCCGGCCGCGTTGACCGATGGACTGAGGGAAATCCACGCGCATGTCGCACGCTGGGCGGGCGTTGTCGGTGCCGGGTGAGATATCGCGAAGTTGGCCGAATCCTGATTGCCAGCCAACTCCGCGATTTCTCACCCGGCGCCCAACATCAGCTCGTCAGGCGCTGCAGGGCCTCGAGATACTTGGCGCGCGTCTTCGCGATGATCTCCGCCGGAAGCTTCGGCCCCGGAGGCTGCTTGTTCCAGTCGAGCGTCTCGAGATAGTCGCGCACGAACTGCTTGTCGAACGAGGGCGGACTCGTCCCTTCCTGGTACGTGTCGGCCGGCCAGAAGCGCGAGGAGTCGGGCGTCAGTACCTCGTCGATCAACACGAGTTCGCCGTCCGGTCCCAGGGCGAATTCGAACTTGGTGTCCGCGATGATGATGCCGCGCTGCGCGGCGTGTTTCGCCGCGAACTCGTAGAGCGCGATCGCCGTGTCACGCACGCGCGCGGCCACGTCGGCGCCGACGAGTTTCACCGCGGCGTCGAAGCTGATGGTTTCGTCCTTGTCGCCGATCGCTGCCTTGGTGGACGGCGTGAACAGCGTCCGCGGCAGCTTCGCGGCCTGCTTCAGACCCGGCGGTAGTTTGATGCCGGAAATGGCGCCGGACTTCTGGTAATCCTTCCAGCCCGAGCCGATCAGGTAGCCGCGCACCACGGCCTCGAGCGGCACGGTCTTGAGACGCTTCACGATCACGGCGCGATCGGCGAGCAGCGCGCGCTCGTCCGGATCCTTCACGACTTCGTCGATCTTCCGGCCCGTCAGGTGGTTCGGAACGATGTGCGTGGTTCGCGCGAACCAGAAATTCGAGATCGAATTGAGCACGCGGCCCTTGTCGGGAATCGGGTCGGGCAGCACGACATCGAACGCCGACAGGCGGTCAGTCGTGACGATCAACATCGAATCGGCGTCGATCGCGTAGATGTCGCGCACCTTGCCCGTGTGGATCTTGTCGAGGCCACGCAGCTGCGTGGTGTGTACGGGCGCGGAAGCGGTGTCGGCTGGTAGCATAGATGCCATGGATATTAACAAGACGCCGAGATGAGCTTCATCGGAAAGATCGTCGGCGCGATCCTGGGACTGCTGATCCTGCGGGGACCGTGGGGACTGCTGATCGGGCTCATCCTCGGTCATTTCTACGATCAGAGCGTCGCGGCGGCGCGGCGCGCGGCCGCCTCCGGCCCGGGCTCGCCCAATGCCGGCGAAAAGTTCTTCACGACGACCTTCGAAGTGATGGGATACGTCGCCAAATCCGACGGCCGGGTTTCGGAGTCGGAGATCGCCGCGGCGCGCCAGGTCATGAACGAACTGCGGCTCGATGGCGCGCAGATCCATGCGGCCATCCGGCATTTCACGCACGGCAAGAGCCCGGAGTTCGATCTCGAGAACGCGGTGGAAGAGTTCGCGGACGCGTGCGCGCACCGCCCGGACCTGCTGCGCGTGTTCCTCGAAATCCAGGTTCGCGCGGCCCTCGAAGGCGTCGACATGCAAGGCCCCGCGCGCGTGGCGATCCAGAAGGTCGCCGACCTGCTCGACGTCTCGCGGATCGAGCTGGCGCACATGGAGGCCGTGCTGCGTATCCGGCGCGAGCAGTTCCGCGCCTGGGCGCGCGGCAATGGGGGCGGCGGCCAGCAAGCCCCGCCGCCCAAGAGCGGCCTGAAACTCTCGGCCGCGTACCAGATCCTCGAGGTCGACGAGAAAGCCTCCAACGACGAAGTCGCGAAGGCCTATCGCCGCCAGTTGAGCAAACATCATCCCGACAAGCTCAAGGCCAATGGGTTGCCCGATTCCATGCTCGAACACGCCAAACAGCGTACGCAGCAGATCATCGAGGCGTACGAGCTGGTCAAATCGGCGCGCGGCGTGACCTGAGGCGGATCGCATGAACCTGGGCGAAGCCGCGATCCTGCTAGGCCTCATCCTGCTGAACGGGCTGTTCGCCGGATCGGAGCTCGCGCTCGTGTCGGCGCGAAAGTTGCGGCTCAAGTCGCGCGCCGAGAGCGGTCACCGTGGCGCCAGGATGGCTCTCCAGCTGCTCGAGAATCCGACCCAACTGCTGTCGACGGTGCAGATCGGCATCACGCTGGTGGGCATCGTCGCCGGCGTGTACAGCGGCGCGGTGTTCGCCGAGGACCTTGCGCACGTGTTCGAGCGCATCGACTGGCTCGCGCAGTACGCATACGAGACCGCCTTCACGCTCGTGGTCATCGTCGTGACCTATCTATCGCTCATCCTTGGAGAGTTGGTGCCGAAGCGGATCGCGCTGGCCCATGCCGAAAGGATCGCCGAGGTCGTGTCGATTCCCATGCATTGGCTGTCGCGCGCGGCGTGGCCACTGGTGTGGCTGCTGCAGGTTTCGACCGAAGCCGTCGCGCGACTGCTGCCCATCAGGAGCGCGCCGCAGTCCTCCATCACGGAAGACGAACTGCGCACGATGATCGCCGAAGGCGCGAAGGAAGGCGTGTTCCTGCGACGCGAACAGGAGCTCATCGAAGGCGTGCTCCAGCTCGCGGACTCTTCGATCGAATCGGTGATGATCCAGCGCGGCGAGATCGTGTGGCTCGACTCGAACATGACGCTCGAGCTCATCTGGCGCGAGGCGCGCGGCAGCGGACATTCCCGTTTCCCGCTGTGCGACGGCACGCTCGAGCAGATGCATGGCGTGATCACGCTCGCCGACCTCGGTGAAGCACTGCGTCTCGGGAAGCTCGATCCGCAGATCCACGTCAGGCAGCCGTTGCTGGTTCCGCCGACCGTATCGCCACTCAAGCTGCTCGATACGTTCCGCGGCGCGAACGTGCACCTGGCGATCGTCACCGGCGAATATGGAGAAATCCTCGGGCTGGTGACGCCGGTCGACATCCTGCGCGCGATTGCCGGCAGCGTCGGCGACGTCGCGGTGCCGGAGCGCAGCGAGGCGGTGCGCCGCGACGATGGAAGCTGGCTGCTCGACGGCCAGATATCGATCCACGAAGTCGAGCGTCTGCTGGAACGCAAGGACCTGGCCGCGGGCGGCAAATTCCATACGATCGCCGGTTTCGTGCTCTGGCACCTCGGGCGATTGCCGGTCGTCGGCGAGACGCTCGTATGGCGCGATCTGCGGATCGAGGTGATCGATCTCGACGGAACACGCATCGACAAACTTCTGATCAGCACGCGGCCGCCGCCGCCGGACGAGGCGGCTTCGCCAACCTGAACGCGGTCACGTAGACTTCACCCATGCTCACACCCTGGATCGCGCCCTCGATACTGTCCGCGGACTTCGCGCGGCTTGGCGACGAGGTCCGATCGGTGCTGACCGCGGGTGCCGACGTCATTCACTTCGACGTGATGGACAACCACTACGTCCCGAACCTGACCGTGGGTCCGCTGGTATGCGAGGCGCTGCGCAGGTTCGGCATCACCGCGCCGCTCGACGTGCACCTCATGGTGAAACCGGTCGATCGCATCGTGCCGGACTTCGCGAAGGCGGGCGCCACGTACATCTCTTTCCACCCGGAAGCGACCGAGCACGTCGACCGCACGATCGAGCTCATCCGCGAGCACGGTTGCAAGCCCGGGCTCGTGCTCAATCCCGCGACGCCGCTCGACTGGCTCGATCACACGCTGCGCAAACTCGACCTCGTCCTGCTGATGTCGGTGAACCCGGGTTTCGGCGGGCAGCGGTTCATCCCGGGCGTGCTCGACAAGGTGCGCGCCGTGCGCAAGCTCATCGATGCGTCGGGCCGCGAGATCAGGCTCGAGATCGACGGCGGTGTGAAGGTCGACAACATCGCGGAGATCGCGCGCGCGGGTGCCGACATGTTCGTGGCCGGCTCGGCGATCTTCGGCGCGAAGGATTACAAGGCGACCATCGACGCGATGCGCGCCGCCATCGGCGGCTAGCTAACGCGCCTCGGCATAACCCGCGCGGATCGCGCCCGCGAGCCGGTTCTTGTCCGGATACTGCGCGGCGAGTTCCTGCGTGATGGCCTGGACTGCCTCGTCCTGCGACTTGCCCGCTTTCTTGAGCTCGGCCGCGCGGTCGCGGATCAGCGTGAGATAGGTGCGATACCCCTCGATGATCTCCGCGCCACCGAAGGGCCCGTGCGACGGCACGACCTGCTTCGGCTTCATCGCGTCGAAGCGGTCGAGGCTTTCCAGCCAGTGCGAGATCGTCGCCTTCGGATTCGCGAACGCAGGCTGCGGTTTCATCGCGACGTCTCCCGAGAACAACACGCCGTCGACCAGCACCGCGGTATCGCCGGCCGTGTGGTTGAGGCCCATCTCGTGGATCCTCGCTTCGAGGCCGCCGAGGTCGAGCGTGTATTCGCCGTCGAACGTGATGTCCGCGTCGCGGTGCCTGGCGTCCTTCAGCAGCTCGGTGTTCAGCGTGGAGCGCCTGGCGAAGACCGGAACGAGGTTCGTGCCGGTACCGGCCGCGATGTCGGCGAGCTGGTCCCGCGAGCGGATCAGCTTCGAGTCGGGCGGAAACGCGTGTGCGCCCATGTCGTGTTCGGGATGGACGTGCGTGGTCACGATGTAGATAGGCTTGCCCGGCGCCAGCTTCGCGACCTCGCGCAGCACCGTTTCGGCATTACGCGTACCCATGCCCGTGTCGACGACCAGCACGGCTTTCGAGCCCGCGACGATGCCGACGTTCGGGACCAGCGACGCGGAACCGTCCGGGATCGCCCAGACGTGATCGGTGAGTTTCTCCGTGACGCCTTCGCGCACCAGCGAGGGTTGCGGCGCGGGTTGCTGGGCGAGGGCGGTGCCTGCGATGAACGCGGCGAGGAAGGACGCGGCCTTGCGCATGGTGGGCTCCTTTGGTCGTGAGCCTGGGATTCAACGCCAGGTCACGGGAGTTGTCAGCAGGAGGAGGGCGGCAAAACGAAAACGCCGGCTGTAGATGCCGGCGTCTTCGTCAGGTCTGTCCCCGTTTGCTAGGAAACGAGGAATGTCCCCATTTATTCCTCGTCGTCGTCATCCTCGTCGTCTTCGACGCGCGAATTGCTGACCTTGCCGCCGCCCTTGCCGCCCTGCACGGGCACCACGACCGGGCGCGTCTTCATCTTGGGACGCGCGTTGAACACGACGATGGTCTTGCCGGTGGCGCGCAGCAGGCCCTGGTCTTCCAGCACCTTGAGCACGCGGCCCGCCATTTCGCGCGAGCAGCCGACGAGCCGTGAGAGTTCCTGGCGCGAGACCTTGATCTGCATGCCTTCCGGATGCGTCATCGCGTCGGGCTCGCCGCACAGGTCCATGATGGCGTGAGCCACGCGGCCTGTGACGTCGACGAACGCGAGGTCCGAGAGTTTGCGATTGGTGCGGTCGAGACGCGTCGCGAGCTGGGTCGCGAGTTCGAACACGAGACCCGGGCTTTCGGCCGCGATCTGGCGGAAGCGGGGATACGTCATTTCCGCGAGTTCGCAGTGATTGCGCGTGCGCACCCAGGCGCTGCGCAGCGGCGACTCGTGGAACAGGCCCATTTCACCGAAGAACTGGCCCTTGTTGAGATAGGCCAGGACCATTTCGTTGCCTTCCTCGTCTTCCACCATCACTTCGACGGAACCGCTGATGATGTAATAGAGGACGTCGGGCAGGTCGCCCGCGTGAATCACTACCGTCTTCGACGGAACTGTGCGAATCCGGCAATAACTCAGGAACCGATTGATTGCCGGAATATCGCTGAGGGGTTTTACCGCCTCTTCCATCTGACTCTCCCTTGCTGCTGCGTGCATCGTTCGCCCCTACCTGCGAGTCTGCATTAAGTCTTATTACATAACTTACTGCCGTCGCAAGCAAAAAACCACGGGCCAACCGTGATCCCTTTCACAGGGGCTTCATTAAATCCCGACGATACGGGAACTCTTCAAAACCTGTACGCAGTATGCGTCATCACCTTGGCCGTCCGCCGCATCAATTCGCGAACGGGGGTGGGAGGCAGTCTGCCGCCGGCGCTCTGCGCCGACCGGCCGTGCCCGATCTCGTCTTCGCACATGGCCTCGACGATGGCGCGACTGCGTCGATCGTGGGGCGGCAGGCGTTCGAGATGACTCTGCAGGTGACCTTCGACCTGGCGTTCGGTTTCGGCGACAAAACCGAGACTCGCCTTGTCGCCCAGCAATGCCGCGAGCGTGCCGATGCCGAACGAGCCGACATACCAGAGAGGATTGAGAATGCTCGGGCGGGCGCCGAGCTCCTTGAGCCGCGTCTCGCACCAGGCGAGGTGATCGGTCTCCTCGCGCGCGGCGTGGAGCATGAAGTCGCGAACCTCGGAGTCCCGCGCGAACAGGGCCTGCGAGTGATAAAGGGCCTGCGCGGCGACCTCGCCGGCGTGATTCACGCGCATCAGGGCGGCCGATTCGCGCCGCTCCTCCTCGGAAAGGGCCGCATCCGTCGTGTCCCGGGGCTGTCCTGGGGCCGGGCGGGCAGGGACGGGACGGCCAGCGGCCGGTGGGGCCAGCAGGGCCCGCAGGGTGCGATCGACCGCGGAAATGACCGTATCGAGGTTCGGTCCGTGCGCCATATGCGCATTATAGAGGCCTAAATCTCCGGGACTTATCGAGTTTTGCAAAGGCTGGGGGGCTTGAGTACACTTGCGCCCCTTTTTCCAGGGGTCCGCCAGCCAGATCCGCGGCCGAGTTCTTCGGTCCGGGTGTGCGTGCCCTTCCGGTGTTGGAGTGTTGTGATGTCTACTGTTTTTGCGAAGAACGAAACCGTGCGCGGCGACTGGTATGTCGTCGATGCCTCGAACAAGGTCCTGGGTCGCCTCGCGACGCAGATCGCCATGCGTCTGAAGGGCAAGCACAAGGCCATCTTCACTCCGCACATCGACACCGGCGATCACATCGTCGTGTTGAACGCCGACAAGATCAAAGTCACGGGCAACAAGCTCCAGGACAAGATCTACTGGCATCACACCGGCGCCATCGGCGGTATCAAGTCCATCGCTCTCGGCAAGCTGCTCAAGGAGCATCCCGAGCGCGCCATCGAATTCGCGGTGAAGGGCATGCTTCCGAAGGGCCCGCTCGGCCGCAAGATGTACAAGAAGCTGCATGTGTTCGCGGGCGACAAACATCCGCACGCCGCCCAGCAGCCGAAGCAGCTCGAAATCTAAGGAATCGAAGTCAATGCCCGCAGCAGCCAAAGCCAACTACGGCACCGGTCGTCGCAAGACCTCCGCCGCCCGAGTCTTCCTCAAGCCGGGTTCCGGCAAGATCACCGTGAACGATCGTCCGCTCGACGAGTTCTTCGGTCGCGAAACCGGCCGCATGATCGTGCGCCAGCCGCTCGAGCTCGTGCAGCTCGCCAACAAGTTCGACATCACCGTGACCGTCGCGGGCGGTGGCATCACCGGCCAGGCCGGCGCAATCCGTCACGGCATCACGCGCGCGCTGATCGAGTACGACGAGGAATTGCGAAAGCCCCTTCGTGTCGCCGGCTTCGTCACGCGCGATGCGCGCGAAGTCGAGCGCAAGAAGGTCGGCCGCCGCAAGGCCCGTCGCGGAACCCAGTACTCGAAGCGTTAAGCTCCGATATATTGCGCGCCAGACGGCCAAGCTTATTGGGGGATCGTCTAGCGGTAGGACAACGGACTCTGACTCCGTTTACCTAGGTTCGAATCCTAGTCCCCCAGCCAACATGGAGACCCGCCGCGAGGCGGGTCTTCTCTTTTGTGAGGTAGTTAGATGGCTCGCTGCTTGTTCCTCGCATGCCTGCTCGTACTGGGTGGCAAGGTCGGCGCCGCGGACCGCGCCACGGATCTCGACGCGTTGTACGCGGAATTTTATGAAGAGAGCCTCAAGCTCAGTCCGCTGGCCGCGACGTACGCAGGCGATCCGCGTTACAACGGCGAACTTCCCAACACCCTGTCGCTCGAGTACGAGGAGCAGACGCGCGCGTTTCATCAGAAATACCTGGATCGCGCACGCGCGATCGTCGGGGAAGGGGGCGCGGAAAAGCTCGAGGGCCAGGACCGCCTCTCGTTCGAGATCTTCACGTTGAACCGCGAGTCCGCGCTCGAAGACCTGAAATTTCCGTACCGGCTGATGCCGGTCAACCAGTTCTACAGTTTCGCGAGCTCGTTCGCGCAGCTCGGTTCCGGCACGAGCGCGCAGCCGTTCGTCACGGTCAAGGACTACGACGACTGGCTGCGGCGCGCCGCGCGCATCCCGGTGATCTTCGAGCAGGCGATCATCAACATGCGCGAGGGCATGAAGCAGGGCCTCGTCGGGCCGCGCGTGCTCATGGAGAAGGTGCTGCCGCAGCTCGACGCCAACGCCGTCGACGACGTCGAGAAGAGCATCTTCTGGGGGCCCGTCGCGAAGATGCCGGCCGAGTTTTCCGCGGCGGATCGCGAGCGCCTCACTACCGCGTTCCGCAACCTGATCTCGACGCAGCTCAATCCCGCGTATCGCAAGCTGCGCGTCTTCATCGCCGACGAGTACCTCCCGAAGTCGCGGAATACGTTCGGCCTGGGCGCGTTGCCCGGAGGCGCCGAGTGGTACGCGCACGAGGTGCGGGACAGCACGATGCGTTCGCTGACGCCCGCGCAGGTGCACCAGATCGGTCTCGACGAAGTTGCCCGCATCCAGGACGGCATGCGCGCCGTCGCGAAGGACCTCGGCTACAAGAAGCCGGTGAAGACGCTGCCCGAGCTCAAGGCTTTCTTCGACTGGGTCAAGGCGCGCGACGACATGTACTTCAAGTCGCGCGAGGACCTGCTGTCCACCTACCAGGCCTTCGGCGCGAACGTCGCGCCGCTGCTGCCGAAGTACTTCAACCTGCGGCCGAAGACCGACTACGAAGTGCGACTGGTCGAACCGTTCCGCGAGGCGACCTCGTCCTCGGGTTCGTACCAGGGGCCTTCTCTCGATGGCAAACGCCCCGGCATCTTCTACGTGAACGCGTACGACCTGAAGGCGCGACCGAAGTCCGCGCTGGCGGCGCTGTCGCTGCACGAGGCGGCTCCGGGACATCACTTCCAGATCTCGCTGCAGCGTGAGCTCTCGGACCTGCCGATGTTCCGCCGCTTCTCGCGCGATACCGCGTACATCGAAGGGTGGGGCCTGTACGCCGAGTACCTCGGCTACGAGATGGGCATCTACAAGGATCCCGTGCAGCGCTTCGGCGCGCTCGACGCGGAGTTGTGGCGTGCGATCCGGCTCGTGACCGACACGGGCATCCACTACAAGGGCTGGACGCGCCAGCAGACGCTCGACTACATGTACGCGAACTCTCCCGCGGAGGAGACGCGTGCGGTCTCCGAGGCCGAGCGTTTCGCCGCGATTCCGGGACAGGCGCTCGCGTACAAGATCGGCCAGCTCAAGATCATCGAGCTGCGCAAGAAGGCGGAGAAAGAGCTCGGCCCGAAGTTCGACGTCGCCGCGTTCCACGACGAAGTGCTGAAAGACGGCGCGATACCGCTCGAGGTCCTCGAGGCCAAGATCGACCGCTGGATCGCCGCGCGTCGTTGAAGATGGCCGCGAGCGCCGGGCAGTGCGGACGAATGCCCGCATTGCCCGGACGTCGCAGGCCGGTCAGGACATCGTCTTGCCGGTCTCGAGCAGCGTCTTGATGTCGCTGAGGATCCAGTCCCATCCGCCGCCGCCGTCCTCGCTGAAGTTGCTCTGCGTGGCGTGGCTCATCAACGGCATGCCGGTGGTGTCGTGCGTGACGGTCAGGCGGCAGAACCCGCCCGGCGTCTTCTCGATCTCGAACGTGAGGCGCGAGAAGCCTTCCGACTTGTTCGCATCGGTGAACAGGAAGCGATAGGTCTGCACCAGCTTGTTAGGTGGCTTCACTTCGACGACTTCGCCGTCGACGATGACCTCGGGCAATCCGAACGAGCGCATCTGCTCGTTGGCGATGCAGCGGAATTTGCCGCCCGGTTTCAGCTCGTAGTGACTGACGCCACGGTAGCCGTACCGGCCGTTCCACTCGGGACTCGTGATCGCGTCCCAGATCGCGCCGGGCTCCGCCTTGATGTAGATCTGGTGGATGTGAACGGCCGGTCTTTCGGCCTGCTTCACGCTCGCTTGCGCTGCGGTGGACATTTGGCTTTCTCCAGTGTGGTTTTCAGGTCGGCGAGCGCGGAGAGTTCGCGCTCCTTGTACTTGTCGATCCACCGGTCGTGAATCAGACGGATCGGGACGGCATTCAGGTAATGCAGTTTTTCGCGGCCTTCGCGCCGCGTGACGATGAGCCCGGCTTCTTCGAGCACCTTGAGGTGCTTCATGACCCCGAAGCGGGTCATCTCGAGCTCCCACTCGAGCTCGCCCAGCGTCTGCCCGTCGCGCTTGTGCAGCAGGTCCAGCAGGAACCTGCGCGAGGAGTCCGCGAGAGCCTTGAACACGAGGTCTTCGTCGATCATGGATCGACTATATGTGACCATTTGGTCACATGTCAAAGAACGGGTACGGGTGCGTCCGTACCCGCTGTTTTCAGAAGCTCCAGGAAAGCGTGAACGCCGCGGATCGCGACTTTCCGAACTCGACGTCCGTCGCTCGCAGTGCCAGTCCGATCGCGATGTGTTGGCCGAAGCGGCGCGCGACCGCGAGCTCGACGAACGGATCCTCGCCGTCGATGGAGTCCGTTTCCTCGCCGCGATCGTCGACCAGGTCTTCGATCTCTCCGGCCTTCAGCTCCCAGGAGGTCCAGCCGAGCTTCGGCGTGATCCGCCAATTTTCGGCGACGTCGAAGTCGTATCCCACGGCCGCGAAGACCTCGCGCAGCTCGCCGCCGGTCGCCCATCCGAAGAACGGATCTCCGGAGGCGGACGTGCCTATCTCGGTCACCAGTCCGAACGGCGCGCGCCAGGCGGCCGAAATCCCCACCGTGTATCCGTCGTATTCGAACGCCTGGCCGAATTCCTGGTACCGGCCGTCGACTTCGGTGCCCGCGAGACCCAGGAAGGGCGAGATGCGGAACTCGCCATTTCCCGCCTGGGCAGCCTGGGCGGATACGGCGAGCGCCGCCGCGGCCACCACCGACCACTTGATGTGTTTCCCCATGTTTTTCCCCTCATCGCGCCGAATGCGCGGCATCGGGGAAACTAACTATTGTCCCGCGGGGCCAACAAGCGGTCAGGGTGGGTATCGGAATTCGATACCTCCGGGCGCGTCAGTCGATCAATGCCTGGTAGATAGAGCTGGTGAACTTGTCCCGGATGTCCGTGCTGTTGGGCAGCATCTGGATCATGAGCACGGTCACCAGGCGCTCCTCCGGGTCGACGCGGTAGTAAGTGCCGTACGCGCCGCCCCAGCCGAACGAGCCGACGGATTCCATGCCCGGCCCGTACCGGTCGTGCGTCTCGAAGCCGAAGCCGAACCCGGTCGCGTTCGCGCCGCGGATCGTGCCGACCTGGTTGGTCGTCATGAGCTTCACCGCGTGCGGCGACATGATCCGCACCTTGCCGAGCGCGCCGCCGTTGCGCAGCGCCTCGAGGAACGTCGCGTAATCGCGCGCGGTGGACACGAGTCCCGCGCCGCCGGAATAGGACTTGCGCGGCCCGTCGACGTAATGACCCTGACCCCTTGCGCCCTCGGGCTGCCGCACGGCCTTGCCGTCCGCATCGCTGCCGTAAACCGTCGCGAGCCGGTCCCGCTGTTCCTGCGGCACGAAGAAGTGCGTGTCCTTCATGCCGAGCGGTCCGAAGATGCGGCTCTGGAGGTAGTCGGCCAGCGACATGCCCGAGGCCTTCTCCACGATGCAGCCCAGGATGTCCGTGCTGTAACCGTAGACATACTGATCGCCCGGCTGCGACACCGCCGGCAGCGTGCCGAGGCGCTCCATCGATTCGCAGATGGGCTCGTCCTTGTCAGCGAAATACCAGCCCCATCCCGCGGCGGGGCCGAGACTCTTCGCCTCGTACTGCGAGGCGATGTCGGGGTTCGTGCCGTACGAGTATCCCGACGTGTGCGTGAGCAGGTCCTTGAGATTGATGGGGCGCTTGGCCGGAACGATGGCCAGGCCCGCCGACATGTTCTCGCGCGACGCGACCGTCGTCTTCGCAAAAGACGGGATGTACTTGCCCGCCTGGTCGTTCAACGACAGCTTGCCTTCCTCCATGAGGATGAGGATCGCCGCGCTGGTCAGCGCCTTGGTCTGCGACGCGATGCGGAACTCCGTGTCGAGCGCCATCCTGCGGTTGGCTTCCTTGTCGGCCCAGCCGACTACCTTCTGGTAGACCGGCTTCCCGTCGCGCAGCACCAGCGCCACGATGCCCGCGATGCGGCCATCGTTGACGTAACCATCGAGCAACGCGTCCACGCGCGCGAGGCGCTCCACCGAGAACCCGTTGCGCAGCGTGTCCGCCTGCGCGGGTTGTGAGGACGCGAACGTGAGCGCGGCGACGACCGCCGCCAGGAACATCTTCGACATGCGATTCCCCCTGCGCCGGCAATGGCCGGCGCCGGAAGGTTATCGCATCAGGGCCGCGATCAAGAAGCCCGCAGGTCGGAGGTCCACTCGCCGACCGCGCGCGCCTCGGCGTCGTGCGGCTCGTCGCGCCAGGTTTCGCGCAGCGCGGCCGTGTACCACTCCTGCATGGAGGGCAGCGCGAGCAACTGCGCGGCGTAACGGCGCGCGGTGGCATTCACGGGTGGGTCGTACGTCTGGATGCGAAACGCCACGGGCGCGAAGAACGCATCGACGGCGCAGAACCTTGCGCCGGTCAGGAACGGACCGCCGAAACGTCCTAGCCCATCGGCCCACAGCTCCTCGAGCCGTGCGAGGTCTTTCTGCAACGCCGGGCTGACGGTGTGCAGCTTCACGCGGATCCCGCAGTTCATCGTGCAGACGTCGCGCAGCGCGAAGTAACCGGAGTGCATTTCCGCGGCGGCCGAGCGTGCAAAAACGCGCGCCGCGGCATCAGGCGGCCATACGCCCGGATGGCGTTCGCCGACGTACTCCGTGATCGCGAGGGAGTCCCACACCGTCGTCGCGCCGTCGACGAGGCAGGGGACCTTGCCCGTCGGCGAGAAGACGCGGAACGCGTTCGGATCGGGACCAAACACCACCTGCCGCTCGCGGAACGGGATGCCGAGTTCGCGCATCAGCACCCACGGGCGGAGCGACCACGAAGAGTAGTTCTTGTTGCCGATGTAAAGCTCGTACATGAGTTCAGTGTCCCGGATGTTTGTTGGATTCATAGCCGCGCAGCTCGGCATATCGCGTGAGCTGCCCAGGCGTGAGCAGCGCGGCCTGCTCGAGGTGCGCGTTCAGATGCACGCCGCGCAACCGCGCGCGGATGGACTCGATCTTCGAAAGCTGCACATCGACGCCACCCGGCGTCGCCGTTTTCGTCGCATAAAGCGTATCGAGCGCGCGTTCGGCCTCGACGAGCGCGACGCCTTCGGCACGCGCGGCCCGCTGCATGCGCGCAAAGATGTCGCGCGAAGCCGTGAGCTGCGCCGCCGAAAGTCCGAGCGGCTGCGCGAGCTCGATGACGTGTAATGGGCCCGGATATCCATTGAGCTCGGCGGCCTTCGCGAAGCCCATGCCCTTGCCGTCGAGCAGCGCGGCCTGCTCGTCGGGCGAAAGCGCCTTGATGGCCTGGTGTTGTTGTCCCGCGTATGGTGAGTGCTGCGCATGCGCGCAGGCGGCAAGCAGCAGAAGGGGGAAGATCATCCGGTATTTCATGCGTTTTTCTCCGCTGAGCGACTTGTCGATCAGTTCGAATCCCGCGCGCGCGGAGTATCCACGTCGCCGATAGAAGCTGCGCGCGGCTTCGTTCCGCCGGCCAAGCTGCAGGGACACGTTGGTACAGCCCCGAGCGCGAAATTCATGTTCCGCCGCGGATATCAGGCGCCCACCGACGCCCAGGCCGCGGTAGTCGGGGGCGATGAAGAATTCGTCGATCTCGGCGGTCATGCCTCGATGCTCGAGGCTGAAGACATAGACCGCCAGCAGATACCCGGCGGTCATGCCATCCACCGTCGCGAGCCAGCCCTGGCCGAGCCGTGGATCCTCGATCACATGGCGCAGGAGTTCCGCGATCCGCGACGGATCGAATCCGTCGATGGACTCGAAGCGCCAGTACTGCTCCACGAGCGGCAACATCGAGTCGATATCCCGCGGGGCTGCGGTGCGGATCCGGGCGTCGGGTGGCATGGTGCCGAGATTGTATGCGATCGAGGTCGTTCGCGTCTCGCGTGCGCCGCCGCGGTACAGACTAACTACCGTCCGGAAGCCAGAGCGTGACCGCCGCGCCGCCGCCATCGCGATTCGCGATGCGCAACCGCCCCCCGTGGGCCTCGACGATCTCGCGGCACAGCGTGAGCCCGAGCCCCGTCCCCGCCGCCTTGGTCGAGTAGAACGGCACGAGCGCATTCTCGAGCGCCCCGGCCGAGAATCCCGGCCCGCGATCGCGCACTTCGAGCGAGAATCCGCGCGGAACCGCGGTCACGGCGATTTCGATGTCACCCGGCTGCGAACCCGACTCGCTCGCGTTCTTGAGCAGGTTGATCAGCGCCTGCTCGAGCTGCGCCGTGTCGAAGCTCGCCGGCCGCTGCGGCAATTCTCCCGCGAGCGTGAAGTCGGACACCACCCGCAGTCGCTCGATGAGCACCTCCCACGAAACCGGCGCGAGCCGCGGCTGCGGGAGTTTCGCGAACCGGGCATAACCGTCGATGAATCCGGCGAGGTGCCGCGCGCGCTCTTCGATGGTGGAGAACACCCGGTGAAGCTGCGTGGAATCCGGCGCGTCC
This sequence comes from Pseudomonadota bacterium, assembly GCA_023423065.1. Classification (GTDB taxonomy): domain Bacteria; phylum Pseudomonadota; class Gammaproteobacteria; order Steroidobacterales; family Steroidobacteraceae; genus CADEED01. Next base: position 2,187 of record JAFAGC010000032.1, on the reverse strand, counting down.
GCGAGGATGCGTCCGGAGTGCGCCAGCGAGGAGATCGGCGCCAGCGAATTGTTGAGCTCGTGGGCGATCACGCGGATGACCTTCTTCCAGGTCGCGACTTCCTGCGAGTTGATCTCGCGGGTGAGCTGCTTGAGCAGCAGGAGCCGGTGCGGCATGGCGTTCAGCAGGAAGCGCCGTTGCGACACGTGATAGACCTGCGGCTCCCCACCCAGCTCGAGCGTGAACAGCGTGTCGCCGCCGCGTTGTATCGCTTCGTGCATGGGCGCGGGGGATGCGGCGAGGTAACGCGCGAAGCGCTCACCCTCCAGCTTGCGCCCGGCGGCGAAGAGCTGCCGCGCGGTCGTGTTGGTGTAGAGGATGACGTCGGAGTCGTTCGTGAGCACCAGCGCCAGCGGCGTGCTCTGGATCACGGTGTCGAGCATGAGCTCGCGCTGATACAGGCTCTGCCGTTCGACGCGCAGCCGGTCGCCGATGCCGTTGTACGCGTCGACCGCCGCGCCGAGCTCATCGGGCGTGCGATTGGTGACGCTGACACTGAAATCGCGGTCCTTGAGGCTCGAGATGCCGTCGGTGAGCGCGCAAGCGACGCGACTCCAGCGTCGCGTCATGGCGTTCCCGGACCAGGCGACGAGTGGCGCGAGTACGAGCCCCGCCAGGACCGCCGCCAGCCAGCGCGAGGCGATGTAGTGCTCGGCCAACGCGTGGACGCAGGCGCCGAGAAGCGCGATCGCGCCCAGCCACAACGTGGCCCAGCCCGCCATGGAAAAGCGCCTGCGCATTTATGGGGGCCGGCGGTCGCGGGCCTCAGCGGCCCGGAGACTCCTTGATGCCGAGCTTTTCCATGCGTCGATACAGTGCCTGCCGGCTGATGCCGAGCTGGCGCGCCGCCTGGGCGACGATGTGGCCGGACTCGTTCAAGGTGCGCTCGATGGTGGCCCGGTCGAGCACGGGTTCGTCCGAACGCGCGGGTAAAACGGCCGGGAGGTTCAACGTCGCCGCGGTGAGGGGTGCGGCGCCGGCGAGCAGCGCAGCGCGTTGCAGCACGTTGCGCAGCTCGCGGACGTTTCCCGGCCAGGAATGGTTGAGCAGCGCGCGTTCCGCATCGCTCGTGAGACGGACTCCCTTGTCGAGGAACGCGCGCGCCAGCGGCAGCACGTCGTCGCGCCGGTCCGCGAGCGGCGGCACCGTGAGCTCGATGACGGAGAGTCGGTAGTACAAATCCTCGCGGAAGCGGCCCTCGCGCATCGCCTCGCGCAGCGGCAGGTTGGTGGCCGCGACCACGCGCACGTCGGCCCTGCGCGTGGTGTTGCTGCCGAGCCGTTCGTATTCGCCGGTCTGCAGCACCCGCAGTAGTTTGGCCTGGCCCGCGGGCGGCAGGTTGCCGATCTCGTCGAGGAACAAGGTGCCACCGTCGGCGGCTTCGAATCGTCCGGCCCGCGGCTTGGCACCCGTGAATGCGCCGGCCTCGGTTCCGAACAACTCGGCTTCGATGAGCTGATCGGGCAGGGCGCCCGCGTTCACCTTGATGAAGGGCCGTTCGCGGCGCGTGGAATTGGCGTGCACGAGATCGGCCAGGACTTCCTTGCCCGCGCCATTCGGGCCGGTGATGAGCACGGGGACGTCCGCGTGCGCCACCTGCGCGGCCATGGATGCGACGGTGTGCATCGCCTCGCTTTCATAGACCAGCCCACGCAGGTCGTATCGTTCGGCGAGCGCCGCGCGCGCCTCGGCGCGGTTCGCGCGGCGCTGGATGTTCTCTTCGACGGCGGCGCGCAGGTCGAGCAGGTTGCGCACGGAAGTGAGCAGGCGCGCGTCGTCCCAGGGCTTCGCGATGTAGTCGGCGGCCCCCGCCTTCACGAGATCGACCGCGGTCTCGAGGTGCGTCCAGGCGGTGAGCAATATGACCGGCACGTCCGGGTGCAGCGCGCGCAATTGCCGGAACAGAGTGACGCCTTCCTCGCCCGAAGTGGCCTCGCGCTGGAAGTTCATGTCCTGGATGACCAGATCGACTTCCTGGGAGCGCACGGTCGCGAGTGCTTCGGCGGGAGATGAAGCGCCGAGCACCCGCGCCCCGTGCAGGGACAACAGGACCTGGAAGGCCGTACGTACGGCCTCGTTATCGTCGGCAACCAGTACCGTGCGGTGAGCCAGGCGATCCTCGAGGGTCGATGGAGCTGAGGGCATGGC
>JAFAGC010000029.1 GCA_023423065.1 Pseudomonadota bacterium | reverse complement strand
GTCAGGCGACGGCCGCCTTCGCCGAATGCGACCGTGCCGTGCCACATGTACGACGGGAACAGCACCAGCGTTCCCGGTTCCGGTTTGACGAAGTGCTCGGGCGGACATGCGGCGAGCAGCACGCCGGATTCACCGAACTTGATCCATCCCGCCCGCGACGTGCCGGCCACCTCGGTCGGCAATTCCACGTAGTACGCCGAGCTCAGCCACCCGCGCGGGTGCACGTGATCGACGTGGAATCCGCCGGGCTGCAACTGCACCGACCACGATCCCGATAGTTTGTAGCCACCGCCGGCGCGCCTGCGTCGATCCACCGGATGAACGTCGTCGCGCAATCGCGAGATGTAGTCGCGGATGGGCGCGTCGAGCATCGCGAAGAACCGCGCCACGAGCGGATTGTCCGCGGGCAGGTGGCGCTCGGTCTGCGTGCCACCGCGCAGGCTCTGCGCGAGTGGCCGCCGCTGCGCGCGATGCAGCGCGGTCAACTCCCGCGCGAAGGCCGCGTTGAAGGCCGCGATGTCGCCATCGGGCGGATGCAGCCGGTACACGCGCACGAGCCGCTCGTAGTCGTACAGGCGCCGGTACTCCGCGCGTCCCAGCAGGCGCAGGGCCGTCGCGCGATACGCGATGAGCTGCTGATCGTCCGGCGCGCGCGCGAGTAATGAGTCGGCGAGCGCGAGTGCTTCCTCGCCCGCGCCGGTGCGCAGCAGCGTGGGAACGAGGTTGCGCTGCGCCGGCACGGATTGCGGCGAACGCGCGATCGCCGCGCGCAGGTACGGCAGCGCATCGTGCGGCCGATCCAGCGCATCGATCAGCACGCCGATCGACGTCAGGAACGCCGCGGATTCCGGAACGATGCGTAATCCGCCTTCCAGCAACTCGAGAGCCCGCGCGGTGAAGCCGGCGTTGCGCAGATGATCGGCGGCGACCAGGCGCAACTGCGGCGCCTCGGGGTGAGCCTCGATCGCGCGCTCGAGCAGCTGCGTCGCTTCCGCGCCCGCGCCGCGTTGCCAGCGCAGTTCGATCAGCAGGGCGTGCAGCGGCAGGTCGAGTGGCCAGCGGCGCAACGCCTCCTCGACGCGCGCTTCCGCCTCGTTCCATCTACCGGCGAACTGCAGCGCGCGGCACCAGTGGCCTAACCACTGCGGCGAGTCGGGATTCTCGCGCGAGAGCACCGCGAGCTCCGCGAGCGATTCGTCGGCGAGGCCCATTTCCCCCAGCAGCAACGCACGCTCGCCGCGAATTTCGGTCGTACCGGGTCGTTGCTGCAGTGCGATTTCGATCGCCGATCGTGCCTCGGTCCAGCGTTGCAAATTTGCATTCGCGCGACTCACGAGGCGCCACGCCTCGCACGACATTGCCTTGTCCTGCAAAGTCGCGGCGGCCTCGGACGCGGCCGCGAGATCGCCGGAATTCACAAGCGAAACAACGTGTTGTAATCGTTCGGGGTCGCCCACCGCTGTCACCATCCCGCGAAAATCAAGTGCATGGAACACGCCAAGAATTGACCTGCCGAGACATGCGGCACACCCGCAACTTTTCGCGAATCGGCTCTTGCGTGCGCATACGATCTGGCTACACTCGGCAAAACTACAAATCGGTTATCGAATTCTGATTTAGACCGTAACAGTTCTTACAGGGGGGCATTGCAGTGTCCAAAGCAACGAGAAAGTTGCGGCGTGAAGCCGCGTGCGCGCAATCATCGCGCGTAAAGGAATTGGCCATTTTCGCAGTGGGTGCCGGCTTGCTGGCGCCGTTCGCGATGGCTCAAGAGCAGGACGCGAACAAAGCAGATAATGCGACGACGACGAAGACCCAGGAAGAGATGACGGAAATCCTGGTCACAGGTATCCGCAAGGCTCTGCAGACGTCGCAGGAAATCAAGAGGGAAGCCGACACCGTCGTCGACTCCATCACCGCCACCGATATCGGCGCCTTCCCCGACAAGTCCGTCGCGGAAGCGCTGCAACGCATGACCGGCGTCACCGTCACGCGCTTCGCGGCGTCGGGCGACACCTCGCACTTCTCCGCCGAGCCCTCTGGCGTCGTCGTGCGCGGTCTGCCGCAGGTGCGCAGCGAGTTCAACGGCCGCGACAGCTTCAACGCGAACAGCTCGCGCGGCCTGTCGTTCGGCGACGTATCGCCCGAGCTCATGGCCGGCGTCGACACGTACAAGAACATGACCGCCGACATGATCGAAGGCGGTCTCGCCGGCACGGTCAACCTGCGCACGCACGTGCCGTTCGACTCCGAAGGTTTCGTGGCCGCGTTCTCGGCCGAGATGGGCATGGGCACGCTCGCCGGACAAACCAAGCCGGCCGGTTCCATCCTCATGAGCAACCGCTGGGACACCGGCATCGGCGAGTTCGGCGTGATGGCGAATGCCGCCTACTCCGATGTGGTGACCGAGTCGCAAGGCGTTCAGCTCCTGCGCTTCTTCAACGCGACCGACGTCGACGCGTACGGTGGTGGCACGAAGTGGCTCCCGGGCGGCGTCGATATCCGCAAGAACACCTACTACCGCACCCGCAAGGGCGCGTCGCTCGCCGGCCAGTACCGCAGCCCCGAGGAGGCGGTGACCGCCACCTTCCAGTACAACCGTTCCGAGTATCAGAACGACTGGGAAGAGTATTCACTCACCGCGGGCGTCGGTAATTCGCAGCAGCCGCAGGGTCTCGTGTTGAACTCCGAGTTCAACCGTCACCCCGACGGAACGCCAGCCCATGAATTCGACAGTCGCGGCGTGTTCGTACGCGGCATCATCAACGACGTGGGCGATGGCTGGGCCGGGCCGACCAACAATCCGACGATTGCGCATCCGGATGGTTATCGCCAGGGCGATCTCGCCAACAGTCCGGACTGGGTTTGTTATTCGTGGGGCGGCAGTGCCAACAAGCCCTGCCCGTCGACCCGCGGCGCCGGCCTCGGTGTCGACACGCGCTTCTCGACGCAGACGAACCTCACCGAGGACTACTCGCTCAACCTGCGCTGGAACGTGAACGAGCGCCTGGGCCTCAACTTCGATGTCCAGATGATCGATTCGTCGGTCGTCAACTTCGACAACAGCGCGACCAACAAGACCGCGACCGATCTGTACCTCGACATCAGCGGCGGCAAGCCGCAGTTCGAGTTCCGCCAGCCCACGGGTTATGGCTGGACGGCGGGCGGATACCAGGATCCGCAGAACTACTTCAAAGAATGGGTGATGGAGCACGCGGAGAACAGCTTCGGCGAGGAAATCGCCGCGCGTATCGACGCTGACATCCACATCGAGAAGGGCTGGCTCGATTCGCTGCGCGTCGGTGTGCGCACGGCCGATCGCGACCAGCAGGTCAACTGGACTACCTACAACTGGGGCTCGGTGCAGCCGCTGTGGGGCCTGCAGGACGACGTTCCGTTCTTCCTCAACGAGGGTCCGTGGCAGAACACCTCCGTGGTGAAGAACCTCGGCTCCGACATGGTGGGCGGTGGCGTTTACGGCGGCGGCAATTTCCTGCATCCGGACTACGGCATTATCAGCAACTACAACGCGAGTCGCTCGTTGTATGGCCAAGGCCGCAGCAACAGCTGGGTGGCCCTGGCCGAGCGCGCTTGCGCCGACCCCGCAAGCCCGAGCGCACTCTACTGTCCGGTTGAAATGCTGGACGTAACCGAAGACACGCGCGCCGCCTACGTGATGCTCAAGTTCGGCGGAGATGAAACCAACTGGGGCAGCGTCAACGTGCGCGGCAACATCGGCGTCCGCTGGGTGAAGACTGAAACGTCTTCGACGGGCGGCGCGCAGTTCCCGCTGTACACCGCGCCGAGCCCGCCGACGCCGGAAGCGCCGGATATCAATCCGCGCAGTCTCGCGACGGCCGACGACATCGCCTTCATGAACCAGGGTTCGTACACGGCCGTGGGCGGTGCGTCGCACACGAATGTGCTGCCCAGCCTGAACGTGCGATTCGGCTTCACCGACGAGCAGTTCGTGCGCTTCGCCGCGTCGCGCGCGCTCTCGCGTGCGGACATGGGTCTGTACAAGTTCTACTACACCGTCGGCGTCGACCAGGGTACCTGTGCGGACGGCACCGTCACGTGGAGCGTCCCGGGCGATTGCGAAAGCACGCCGGTGGCCTGGACTCCGCGCTACACGGCGGACACCGGTAATCCGACGCTCAAGCCGACCACGGCCGACATGCTCGACCTGACCTACGAGTGGTACTTCTCGAGTTCGGGCTCGTTCACCGCGGCGTTGTTCTACAAGAAGTTCAACGACTACATCGTGAAGGCTTCGACGGACGAGCAGCTTACGAACAACGGTGTCACGCGCACCGTGAACGTGACGCGCCCGGTCAACGCGGATGGCGCGAAGATCAAGGGCGTCGAGCTCGCCTACCAGACGTTCTTCGATCGTCTGCCCGAGCCGTGGAACGGCCTCGGCCTGCAGGCGAACGTCACGCTGGTGGACAACCAGGGCGTGAGCAACTCGGGCCTGACCATCGTCTCGGGCGGCGGCACGGTGACGCAGGACACGAACATCTCGTTCACGGACCTGCCGCTCGAAGGATTCTCCGAGAAGGCAGCCAACCTCGTGCTGATGTTCGAGCAGGAGAAGTACTCGGCGCGTCTCGCATACAACTGGCGCGACGATTACCTCATCAGCCAGGCGGACTGCTGCATCAAGCTGCCCATCTGGCAGGAGGCCTACGGACAGCTCGACGCTTCGTTCCACTACAAGCCGTCGAGCGCCTGGGACGTCTTCCTCGACGTTCAGAACCTGACCGAAGAAGAGACGGTGCTGTACCAGCAGGTGACCAACGAAGGACTGCTGTTGCCGCGTTCGTGGTTCACGAACGACATGCGACTGCAGCTCGGCGTCCGTTACCGCATCCAGTAACGCTGGCTCATAGCTGAGCTAAATGGGCGCGCCGTATACGATACGGCGCGCCCTTTTCTTTACGGCGGCCGGGGGACTTCGAAGGTGACATCACCGCTCAGGATCGTGATCGTCGGCGGCGGCACGGCCGGCTGGATGACCGCCGCGGCGTTCTCGTCCGTGTTCAAGCCCACCCAGGTGCAACTGCGCCTGATCGAATCGAGCGAGATCGGCATCGTCGGCGTCGGCGAGGCCACGCTGCCGCACATCCGCTACTTCAACAAGCGCATCGGCATCGACGAGCGCGAGTCGATGGCGAAGACCCAAGCGACGTTCAAGCTCGGCATCGAGTTCGTGAACTGGGGCAGGATCGGCGACAGATACATCCATCCGTTCGGCGCCTATGGTTCGCGGCTCGGCGGCGTACCGTTCCACCACTACTGGCTGCGCCAGCGCGCCGCCGGCGACATCACGTCCATCGACGACTACTCGCTGCCGATCGTGGCGTCGCGCATGAACAAGTTCGCGTTGCCCTCGGAAGATCCGACCAACGTGATGTCGACGTTCGGATATGCATTCCAGTTCGACGCATCGCTGTACGCGCAGTACCTGCGGGGTTTCTCCGAGGCGAAAGGAGTGACGCGCACGGACGGCAAGATCGTCGACGTGCAGCTCGACGGCGAGGATGGCCGGGTCGAATCCGTGAAGCTCGAAAGCGGCGAGGTCGTTTCCGGAGATCTGTTCATCGACTGCTCGGGGTTCCGCGGCCTGCTCATCGAACAGGCGCTCAGGACGGGATACGACGACTGGACCCACTGGCTGCCCTGCGATCGCGCGATGGCCGTGCCCTGCGAGAATTCGGGTCCGCTCACCCCGTACACGCGCGCGACGGCGCGCGAGGCGGGCTGGCAGTGGCGCATCCCGCTGCAGCACCGCATGGGCAACGGCTACGTGTACAGCAGCAACTTCATCAGCGACGACGAGGCGGCCACCAAACTACTCTCGCGCCTCGACGGCAAGGCGCTGGCCACGCCCAGGCCGCTGCGTTTCACGGCCGGCCGGCGCCGCAAGTGCTGGAACCGCAACGTCGTCGCCGTCGGGCTGGCGAGCGGATTCCTCGAACCGCTGGAGTCGACCAGCATCTACCTGATCCAGATCGCGATCACGACGCTGATCGACTACCTGACCGACGAGGCCGCCGCGCGGCACGAATTCGATCCGCGCACGATCGACGCGTTCAATCGCTGGATCGAGATGGAATACGACCGCGTGCGCGACTTCCTGATCCTCCACTACCACGCCACCGAACGCGACGACGCGCCGATCTGGAACTACTGCCGCACGATGCGCATCCCGGACAGCCTCGCGCACAAGATGGCGCTGTTCCGCGAACGGGCGCGGGTCGTCACGTACAAGGACGGCCTGTTCCTCGAGCCGAGCTGGCTCGCGGTGTATTTCGGCCAGCGCGTCATGCCGCACGGCTACGATCTGCGCGCCGATGCGCCGAATGCCGCGGAGGTCGAATCGAGTCTCGCCCGCATCCGCGAGCAGGTGCAGAACGCGGCGCTGCGCATGCCTTCGCACGAGGAATTCCTCAAGCAGTACTGCCCGGCCGAACCCATGCCGATGAAATCCGGGACCGAAGCATGAGCCGGGAAGTGCGTAGTGTCGTGGTGGCGGGCAGCGGACCGGAGTGCTGGATCACCGCCGCCGGCCTGGTGCGCGCCTTGCGCCATCGCCAGCTCGCCGTGACCGTGATCGACACCGGGCCCGCGAGCGATGCGCGCGTCGGCCGATGGACGCTGCCCTCACAACGCGGCATCCACGGATTGCTCGGTATACCGGAGCCGCATTTCCTGCAGCACACCGGCGCAACCTTCAAGATCGCGAGCGAGCACCTCAAGTGGCAGGGCGAGGGCACGGGGTTCCTGCACGCGCACGGCGAGATCGGCAGGGAGATCATCGGCATCCCTTTCTACCGGCTCGTCCAGCGCGACGCGCTCGACGGCCGGCCCGAGCGGCTCGAGGATTATTCCGTCGCCGGCAGCGCCGCGCGTCTCGGCAAGTTCGCGCGGCCGATGGGTGAAGGCAATGTGCTCACGGCGAGTTTCACGTACGGCTATCACGTCGCGGACGTTCCCTACACGCAGTACCTGCGCGCGCATGCCGCCCGGCTCGGCGTGCGCCTGGCGTCCGCGGCGCTCGGCGCCGTGGTGCGGTCGGAGAGCGGGGACATCATGTCGCTGCGACTCGTGGACGGTTCGACGGCGAGCGCCGATCTCTATGTCGACTGCTCGGGTCCGCAGGCCCGCCTGATGGGCCCGACACCGGAGCGCGAGGACTGGTCGGATTCGCTGCCCGCGGACCGCATGTGGTCCGGATTCGGACCCGCCGCGAACGATCCCCCACCGGTCACGCGCACGGTCGCCAGTCCATCGGGCTGGTCGTGGCGGGCACCGGTCGCGGACGCGACGATGTATGGCCATGTGTTTTCGAGCCGCTTCCAGGACGAAACGTCCGCCCGTGCCGAGCTGCAGGATTTCGCGCCCGGGCTGCGCGGTGAGCCGCTGCTCGCACGCTTCTCGGCCGGCCGCCGGCGTGAATGCTGGGCGGGCAACTGCGTCGCGATCGGCTCCTCCGCGGTGGAGCTGGAGCCGCTCGCCGGGGCTGATCTGCACCTGGCGCAGGTCGGACTCGCGAACCTCATCGAGCTGTTTCCGCGCGACCGCACCAGCACCATCGAGGCCGCCGAATACAACCGCGTGATGGCCGAATACGCGGACTCGCTGCGCGACTTCACCCTCGCGCACTACCTGGCCGGCGCGGCGCGCGCGGGCGCGTTCTGGGACGCCACGCGCGCCGTCGAGCCCCCCGCGCGTCTCGCGCACCGGCTCGATCTGTACGCGGCGAACGGCCGCATCAACCTGCTCGACCAGGAAATCTTCGAGGAGGTGGACTGGGCGTGGCTGCTGATCGGCAGCGGGAAGTGGCCGGCCGCCATCGAACTGCAGACCCGCGACGCGTTGGCAAAGCTGCCCCCGCAGGAAATCGCGGCGCTGCGCGCGCAGGTTCAGCAGCTCGCCGCCTCCATGCCGCGCCACGTCGAATTCCTGCGCCATTTCCTGACCGCCGCGTCACGGGCGCCACAATGACCGCGACCATGAACAAGAAAGTCACGAGAATCGTGATCGTCGGCGGCGGCACTGCCGGCTGGATGACGGCCGCGGCATTCGCGCGGATGTCGATGGGCATGCCGTACCAGATACAGCTGGTCGAGTCCGCGGAGATCGGCACGGTGGGCGTGGGAGAAGCGACGATTCCGCCCATCACCGACTTCAATCGCGGCATGAGGATCGACGAGAACGAGTTCATGCGCGCCACGCAGGCGAGCATCAAGCTCGGCATCGAATTCGTCGACTGGACGCGGCTCGGGAATCGCTACATCCACCCGTTCGGCCATTACGGCGTGCAGATGCACGGCATCTATTTCCACCACTTCTGGTTGAGGCACCGGTTGCATGGAGGAACCGGGACGCCGGATGTGTTCAACATGCATTGCGTGGCGTCCCGTCAGGGCCGTTTCGGAAAGATCCAGCCCAACGACCGGATTCCGCTTCCCGAGATGGCCTACGCGTATCACTTCGACGCCGGGCTCTACGCGCTTTTCCTGCGCGGCATGGCCGAGAAGGACGGCGTCAAGCGCGTGGAAGGGAAGATCGTGCATGTCCAGCAGAACGCCGAGAACGGATTCGTCGAGTCGGTGAAGCTCGAAGATGGCCGCGAAATCGCAGGCGACCTGTTCGTCGACTGCTCGGGGTTCCGCGGGCTGCTCATCGAACAGACGCTCGAGGCGGGATTCGAGGACTGGAGTCACTGGCTGCCCTGCGATCGCGCCATGGCCGTGCCCTGCGACCGCCTGCCGACCACGACGCCGTTCACGCGCTCGACCTCACGCGAGGCGGGCTGGCAGTGGCGCATTCCGCTGCAGCACCGCATCGGCAACGGCTACGTGTACTGCAGCGAATTCATGTCCGACGACGAGGCCGCGAGCCTGCTGCTGAGCCGGCTCGACGGCGCCGCGCAGGGTGCGCCGCGCCCGCTGCGGTTCAAGGCGGGCCGACGCAAGGAAGTGTGGAAGAAGAACGTGCTCGCGATCGGGCTGGCGAGCGGCTTTCTCGAGCCGCTGGAGTCCACGAGCATTCACCTGATCCAGTCGGCGATCGCGCGCTTCCTGTTCATGTTCCCGGGAGACGGGTTCGACCCCGCGACCATCGACAAATTCAACGCGCTCGCGCGCGCCGAGGTCGAGGAGATCCGCGATTTCATCGTGCTGCACTACGCCGCGACCGAGCGCGAGGACACGCCGTTCTGGCGGCATTGCCGCGCGGTCAAACTACCGGACTCGCTGAAGCAGCGCATGGACATGTACGAGCGGAGCGGCAACATCATCATCGAGGCCGGGGTGCTGTTCAAGGAAGCGAGCTGGTTCGCCGTCATGGACGGACAGGGACTGCGCCCGCGCTCGTATCATCCGTTCGCGGACATCCCGTCCGACGCGGAACTCGCGCGCCGTTTCTCGATTCTGCACGACGACGTCGCCAATCGCGTGGCGACCTACCCGCTGCACGACGACTGGCTGCGCGCGAACTGCGCCTCGGACGAATTGAAGGCGAGGATGGCGTGAGCTCACCGGCCCGCATCGCGAAGGTTTCCGGCCGCGACGTGTTCGTGTTCGACGGCCTGGTGCCGGCCGAAGAGGCCGCCTTGTATGCCTCCGCGATCACGAAGGCCGCGTTCACGCGCACCGAGAGCGCGCGCGCCGACACGGTCGAGTACCGGCACTGGGTGTGCGAGATGCCGCTCGAGAACCTGCCGCGCACCTCGCTGTGGCCCGCGACCGAGCGGGTCATCGCGCAGGTGCGGCCGGGGGAGCGATTCGCTCCGTACCGCGCGTACACCAACTACGCATCGTTCGGCGACACGCTGCTGACGCATGTCGACGCGCTGCCCAACGCGCGCGAGCTGACGGCGCTCTGGTACCTGTGCGAGAACTGGGACCGGGAATGGGGTGGAGAGACCCTGTTCTACACCGACGAGGGCGACGCCGAGATCGCCGTGAGTCCGCGACCCGCGCGGCTGCTGCTGTTCGACGGCGCCATCCGCCACGCGGGCAAGCCGCCCAATCGCAATTGCCCGGTCGGGCGTTATACGTTCGCGATCAAGCTTCGGGCGAGCTGACTAGTCCCGGAAATTGTCGAACTGCAGCGGGCGGTCGAGCTCCGCCTTCCGGAGCAGCGCGATCGCGGCCTGCAGATCGTCGCGAGATTTGCCGGTGACGCGCAGTTTGTCGCCCTGGATCTGCGCCTGCACCTTGAGCTTCGATTCCTTGACGATCTTCTGCAGTTTTCTACCAGTGTCGGGGTCGATGCCATGACGCAGCTGGATGTCCTGGCGCGCCTCGGCGAGATTCGAGACCGGGTCCTTCTTATCCATGCAGCGCACGTCGATGCCGCGCTTGGCGAGACGCTGCGTGAGGATGTCGAGCATCTGCTTGAGCTGGAATTCCGCCGGAGCCTTCATGCTCACGATGAACTCCTTTTCCTTGAGCGTGTAGGTGGCGCCCGTGTCCTTGAAGTCGAATCGCTGCGCGAGCTCGCGGTTCGCCTGGTCCACGGCATTGGTGAGCTCGTGGCCGTCGAGCTCGGAGACGGCGTCGAATGAAGGCATGGCCGGAATTCTACCCGTGAATTGTCAGGACGGCGCATCCGCGCCGCTGTTGGCACGGAACCAGTGCCGCACTAGTTCACCGCGTTGATGTGGCCATCGAGGGTGTAGTTCTCAACGTCGAGCTTTCCGCGGAAACGCCGCCCTGTGTATGCGTACAGAGCAGCGTGTAGTTAGACATTGAACAAAGCGCCGCGGATTGACATTTCTCTACGCGAGCAGAAAGACTGCGCGAATGCGCAACACGGATTCCGTGGTCGTCGTCATCGAGGAAGCGGTTCCCATTCCGCCACGCCGTCACAAAGGCGAGCGCTCGCCTCGGGGTTTGTCTCACGCTATTGGAGCTTCAGCGACTATCCTGGTCCATCTGCTCATCTCAACACCGCTGATACTGGGCGTCGCAGCGCACAAACCACGGCCTCAGCCGATCGCCGGTCCTGGCTCCGTCGCCTGGGCTTCCAAGGGAAGCCAGCTCGAATCGATGGTATTGCTGGACCTCTCGGGGCTCACGGCGGATCCGCCAGACGAGCAGGCGTTGCCGGATATCAAGTCCGAAGGAGTCGAACTCGAGGATTCAAAGCTTGCATTGGCGAGTCTCGAACCGGCACCTCCGCCGGTAATCGAGTTCGAAGACGCCGAGGAAGCCGAAACGGCCAACGTTGCGGCGGGAGACCCGGCCGGCGCAGCCGCGCTATTCGGGCGGTATATGAATCAGATTGCAGGTCGTATCGAGCGTACCTGGATGAGACCACGTGCGCCGATCGACGGCGGACGATTCGATTGCCAGGCACGGATTTCGCAAGACAGGCGCGGGCGCGTTCTATCTATCGAGCTCCAGGATTGCAGCGACGACTCCACCTGGAGAGAGTCGCTCACCTCCGCCATCCTACGGGCTTCCCCGCTTTCTGCTCCTTCGGAGCAATGGCTGTTCTCAGAAAACATCACGCTTCGCTTCTCCGCGGACGAATACACCGACGGCAAGACTCCGGTCTATCTATATGAACCGGAAGCAAAACACGTTGCGCAAAAAGTTGCGCCCGCTGGCATCCAGGGCGAGCTCGACGGTCCGGGCGACTACGAGCTAACTAGTGAAGGCGGCGAGATCCGGTGGATAAAAAAAAGATGAATACCTGATTGACTCGTCTAACTGTTCGTTGGTACATATCGGAGAAGGGAGTTAGCTGCGCGCGACAAGTGCGATTCGATGCGCCGGTATGTGATGTGTAATGTGCCGCACCTGGAGGACGTTCATCGTCCCGTCCGGGCGTGATGGCCTGCGCATCGAAGCAACGAAGGCTCCCATGGCGACGATGACAAGCCGAGGGAGCGTCCATGGAATATTTTGGGGCGATTCGGAAGGTCCGGCGAGCGCACTATGCCGCGGTCCTCGCGAGCGTATTAGTCCTCATCACAACGGCGCACGCCGTACAAGTCACCTACGAAGTCGACCCTGCCTCGGGGCGAGTGACGAAGGCCATCTATCCAGATGGCTCGTACATCACCTATGGCTACGACGAGAACGGCAATCGCACCTCGGCGACCGTCACGGATCTCGGTGCACCAACCGCGCCGGGAACCCCCAGTTTCAGTTCGATCACGGCCTCATCGGCGGCTGTGAGCTGGGCCGCGGCGACGGATAACGTCTCGGTCACGGGGTACGAGTACCGGCGCACGGGCGGCTCCTGGATTGCGACCACGTCCACTTCGGGTTCGTTGAGCGGGCTAACGGGCGCAACGACATATACCGTCGATGTACGCGCGAAGGACGGCAACAACAACTACGGTCCCACGAGCTCGAATTCGTTCACCACGCTCGACAATGGCGCGCCCACCGCGCCGGGCGTTCCGAGCTTCAGCGGCATCACTGCTACTTCGGCGACCGCGAGTTGGACCGCAGCGACCGACAATGTGGCGGTTACCGGATACGAATATTCCCTGGATGGTGGAGCCTGGATTTCGAATGGGATGTCGCTGTCGGTCAACCTGGGCGGCTTCACGTCTGCGACGAATCACACGCTTCAGGTGCGGGCGCGCGATGGCGCGAACAACCTTGGAGCTATTAGCTCGAATTCGTTCATGACGCTCGACAATGTCGCGCCGGGTACCCCCGGTACGCCGGGATTCAGCAGCATCACCCAGACCTCCGCGATCGCATCATGGACTGCCTCCACGGACAACGTCGCGGTTACGAGCTATGAAACATCGCTGAATGGCGGTGCCTGGACGTCGAACGGCGCCTCTCTCTCGAAAAACCTCACGGGCTTGTCCGCCGCCACCGATTACACGTTGCAAGTGCGTGCGAAGGATGCCGCCAACAACACGAGCAGCGTGAGCTCCAATTCGTTCATCACCACGGACACCACCGCGCCCAGCGCCCCGGGTACGCCGGGCTTCACTAGCATCACCGCCACATCGGCGACGGCCAGCTGGAGCGCTGCGACGGACAATGTCGCCGTGACTAGCTACGAGACTTCGCTGAACGGCGGGGCATGGACCTCGAACGGGGCGTCGCTTAGCAAGAACCTGACGGGGCTTACGAGCGGCACCCTCTACACACTGCAGGTTCGCGCCAAGGACGCGGCGAATAATCCGGGCCCCGCGAACTCGCATTCCTTCACGACGATCGACAACGTTGCTCCCGGAGCACCCGGAGTCCCCAGTATCAGCAGCATCACTGGAATAAGTGCTTCGGCGAGTTGGGGAGTGGCGACCGACAACGTCGGGGTCACAAGTTACGAAACTTCGCTGAACGGCGGAGCGTGGACATCGAATGGCCTGTCGACATCCAAGAGCCTGACCGGGCTGTCGCCCGCGACAAACTACACGCTGCAGGTACGTGCGAAAGACGCCGCGAATAATCCCGGCAGCGCCAGTTCGAAGTCCTTCAAGACCAATGACACGATAGCGCCGAGTGCGCCGGGTACGCCGGGCTTCAGCTCAATTACTGGGACGAGTGCGACCGCGACCTGGGCCGCGGCGACGGACAACGTCGGCGTGACCAGCTACGAAACCTCACTCAATGGCGGCGCTTGGTCTTCGAACGGTGTGTCACTCAGCAGAAATTTCACAGGGCTATCGCCGAACACGAGTTACACGGTGCAGGTGCGCGCTCGCGACGCCGCGAACAACGCAGGTGGTGCAAGCTCGAATTCGTTCACGACCGATACCGCGATCACGATCAGCAATCGCAGCGTGACCAATACGACGGGCCCGTTCTCTTCCACCGCGACGTACGTGCTGAGCGGCGCGGGTGACATCATCATTTCACCCACTTTCAATAGTGGCAGTGTCGATGTGGGTGACTGGCTAGTGCCCAAGAGCGGCATGGGCAACTTCGAAGTGCGCGCAACGCCGGGTAGCGGAACGTGCCAAGGTGGAACCTTCAATACATGGACGTCGCTTGGCACCAGCCAGGCGTGGGCCTCCGTGGCAGGTGGGCCATCCCCAAGGTCGGCCTCGTGCAGTTTCACCATTCAGATCCGAAAGAGCAGTAATCCGGGCGTGATTCTCGGGACGGCGACCATCAGCTTGTCCGCGTCGCACTGAGGTGTTCCATGAGCATGACTACTCATCGTGATTTCGGCGGCGTGACTCGCAACAAAAAGGAGTGTGCGATGCGAGTGACTCCACCCAGGCTTCGTTGGATGGGGGGCGCCTTGATTGCGCTCGCTTGGGCGACTTCTGGCCACGCGGAGATGGGGCGCACGGCGGCGAGCTGGGGTGTTTCACCCTCCGGCGCCGCTACCTACACGATCCCAATCTGGGTGCAGCCTGGCCCGCGGGGAATGCAGCCATCACTTGCATTTTCTTATAACAGCCAAGCAGGCAACGGGCCGATGGGAGTGGGCTGGAGTCTGTCTGGATTTGGATCGATTGAGCGTTGCCCCTGGAGTCTCGCGGAAGACGGCAAGGATCAGGCGGTAAAGGTAGACGCTACCGATCGTTTCTGCCTGAACGGAAACAAACTTCGAGTCACGAGCGGCCCAGTTACCGACTACGGAACCTTGGGAGCCGAATATCAGACACAGATTGCAACTTTCGCGCGCGTGAAATCCATCGACACCGTCGCCGCTCCGGGAACGGGGCCGTTGCATTTCGAGGTATATACAAAGGACGGCAGAATCCTGGAGTTCGGCAACTCCCAGGACTCTCGAGTCGTGCTGAGCGGAACGACAGTCTATAGGTGGCTGCTCAGCAAGGTGAGAGATCGGGACGGCAACAGCTACACCATCACCTATCACACCAACAATTCAGAAGGACGGGTCCCTCTGGCGGTGTCTTGGGGCCCCACAACCGCGAATGGATCTACTTACCAGTATCGCGCCACATTCATCTATTCGGACAAGTCCTCTACCAGGGACTACGTTACCGTAAAGCAGGGCAGCGATTCGATCACTACGAAAAAGATTCTTGATTCCGTCGTCATCGGCTACGACGCAAACGGGTCGACGTACTCGCCCAAGCGCCAATACTTTCTGACATATGCGCCGAGCCCCGTAACAGGGCGGAGCCGTCTCACCGAGATCAAGGAATGTGCGACGGGTCCGTCGAATTGTCTAAAGCCCACAACAATCGGCTATCAGAATGGTGCGGCCGGCGTCAGTAGTTCGCCCACGACGGCTGTCGCCTCTGGAAACGCTCTCGTCGGGAAATATGACTTCAACGGCGACGGAAGAACTGACATCGCTTATTACAGCGGCACCCTGAAGGTCGCGTTCTCGACGGGGGCGGGATTCACCGCAGGGGTCGACACCGGAATCACGGGCGCTCCGCTGGTCGGGCATTTCGTCGCCTCGAACAAGGATGGCTTCCTCATCGACATAGGCGGCACATGGAGCTACGTCGGCTACAACGGGACATCGTTCAGCACTGCATCTACAGGTGCGCCAGTTGCCACCGGCACGACGAGCGGCACGATAGTTTCCGATTACAACGGCGACGGGATCCAGGATCTAGTTTGGTCGTCGAACGCCAATAGCGGTGGAACCTGGACGGGATACGCGAACCTCCGCCTGAACACAACAACAGGGTCCGCATCCGTTCCGAGCTTCGATTCGACGGTATACCAGCCGTTCACGGTTGGGCTGGGAAACTTCGGCGGAAACTTCGTCATCGTGCCGTACTCGGGATGTCCAACCACGCGCCTTTGCGACGTCAACGGTGATGGCGCAGCAGATCTGAGTGCGCTCGTGGTTTCGACTGCAGGCTGCTCGGGAGGGCCTGGCGGATGCACGCCGACCCAAACGGGCTCCGACCTCGTAACGAGTGGTAGCGGCTACTTCCTGACCAATGGGACATCAGGCGCCGCACAGCCCTATCTCGGCATCCACTTCAACGATGACCGCTGCACCGACAGCATCAAGCTGAGCGCCACCACGATGAAAGTGCACGGCTGTGGCAGCGGCGCAGCCACAGTCCTGACTATTCCGTCGGCTCCCGTGGCCGTACTCGATTGGGATGGAGATGGCAGAACCGACATTGCCGTCAACAACGGCGGCGTAATCGGCGTGTATAGATCGAGCGGCACGACGACTGCGCCATTCTCGAGTCTCGAGACTACCTCGGTTCCTTACAACTCCGGGTGCACGTATCTGGCGGCGGACGTCGAGGGCGATGGACTTGATGAGCTGGTTTGCTTCTCGGGTTCAGGCGTCATCTATTACTCGCACAACGGTAACGGCAGTGTGGGCGCGGGCAGTGGGACGAGCATTTTCGTTACGCAGTGGCCTGACGTGGCTTCGAGTTTCATCGACGGGTATGGCGTATCCGTAATCCCAATGTATGTGGCGACCCCGCAGAGCAACTACATTCGAGGCGAAAACACGCAGTTGCCTTTGAAGGACGTGACGAAAACCTTGCTGCTGGTCGGCCGGCTTCGAGTATCCGACGGAATTGGCACAAGTTACGATCTCGACTACACGTACAAAGGCGCGCGCGTTCACGGCAGGCTCGGAGCCACCGCTCCGACGGGCACCTCCGAAACCGGCAGCCTTGATCCGAAAGTCTTGTTCGGTCCCGAAGGAAAATCGGCCGGATTTGAAGAGATCTCGATCGTCGACAGCCGCAACGGCGTCAAACAAAGAACGACGTACAAACAGCTTTTCCCACTTACGGGTATGGTCTGGAAGTTTGAGACGTTTCAGCCGAATGCCACGCCAATTTCGTTTGCAGAAATTGACAACAGAGTTCATGAACTTGCGCCGACCGAAACAAATAATTGGCGATACTTTCCATATGTATTCGGATCTTCGACTGAACTCCGGGAGGTCGGGGGAGATCTTGACGGCGATTTGATCACAACCAGGGCGCGGACGATTACATACGACTTTGCGTATGGAAATGTGTTGACGGATACCATTGAAGTTACCGACAAGGATCCAATCGACCCCGCGTACGTAGCTAAGTCGTGGAAAACCATCACCACGAATACGTACAGCAGTGCGCTGACCTCCGGTAGCGATTGGTGTATCGGGTTCGTAGAAAAAGTTGTGGTCGAGCAGAGCAGCACCGCAAGCGGCGTTGAGACTGTCACACGCACCGTGGGATTCGAGCGCGATGACAACTCACCGGAGAAGTGTCGCGTCGAGAAGAAGAAGACCGAGCCGCTAAGCGAACAGTACAGGGTGACTGAGACTTACGGCTTCGATGATTTCGGAAACATCGATTCTGTTTCGGTCGTTGGTCGCTCACCCGTCGGCGGCGGATATGTAGATATGCCCGCGCGTACGACGCTCATCGATTGGGGCGCTACTGGACGATCTCCTGTGAGTGTGACGGATCCTAGCGGGGCCACGTCAACGTTTGCGTACAACCATGACACCGCGACGCTCCTGAAAGTAGCGGATTCAAATAGCACGCCTTCCAATCTCATCGAGACGTCTTATGAATATGACCTGTTTGCCCGCAAGACGAAAGAGACGGCACCCGATGGAACTTACACGACCTGGATCTATGCAGATTGTGTGAGTACGGGATGCGTGTATCCGACGCACAAGCTGACGATCACGGCGACGGCCTTCGACAACCTTGGAGGTCCGATTTTCAGTCAGTATTCGTATTTCGACGGGTTCGACAGGCTATTTGTGACGCGCACACCTTTGCTATCGGGTGAGCAGTGGTCTGAGACGCAATACGACGCATTGGGGCGCGTGCACAAGCAATTCATGCCGTGCATGACAATGAGCGCATCAATAAGTTGCCGCACGGGCGCTGTAACCAACACATACGACATACTGAATCGACTCACGCAGTCGAGCCGGCCACAGACCGAGGAGGAGTCCACACCACAACTGACTACTTACGAATACCAGGGGCGCAAGCTATCCGTGACGGATGCCCTGGGGCAAACGACGAGCCGAGTGACAAATGTCGATTCGAGCATTCGACAGATCGAGGACGCGAACCACTACAGGATCTTCTTTACTTACGATGCCGCGGGAAACATCAAGGGAATCACGGATAGTCAGCCGGCGACCCGACTTTCGGCGGTGACAATCCACTACGGCGTTCTTCCGTTTCACGTCGAGGGTACCGATTCGGCCTTGGGCCACTATACCCGGACATACAACTCTCTTGGAGAGCTCATCGGCTGGACAGACGCCAAGGGCCAAGTCTTCACCGCTACTTTCGATAACTTGTCACGCCCACTAACTCATACCGGACCGGGGATGAGCGCGGCATGGGAATGGGGCAATGGCGCGAATAATGCGTACAACAAAGGCTTACTCAAGAAAGTCAGTTCTGTCGACAGCGCTGGAACATACGAAGAAAACTATAGCTACGACAATAGAACTCGATTGACTACGACGGCAATTTCAATTCCCGGACAAGGCACATTTAGCTACGACTACTCTTATGAGGCTCACAAAGGCTGGCTCGATACGCTGATTTATCCGGAGAGCGCGGGCGGATATCGGCTCGCGCTTCGCTATGCCTATCAAAATGGCATTCTCAAGAAGGTATCTGATGACAGCACAGAGATTGCCTATTGGGACGCTGATGGCGCGAATGCCTGGGGACAGGTGACTGAAGAGACTCTCGGCAATGGCGTAGTCACCACGCGCGAGTTCGATTCTGTGACGGGCCGGTTGAGTTCGATACAGTCGGGACAGGATGGCAGTCCCAACAATATTCAAAATTTGTCGTACGTGTACGATCTCGTCGGAAATGTCGCACGCCGCGAAAATTCCACGCTGGCGGAAAACTTCTATTACGGAGGAGTTGGGTTAACCGACAAACTTTACCGCCTGGAACATTCGACGCTCGATAACGGCTCTGGGGAGAACACGAATCTTTCGCTCGAGTACGACGCGAGCGGCAACATCAAGGAAATGATTTCGGTCGATCAGCCAGATCGATTGATCTCTCAATCCATTGTGTGGACGGCCGACAACTATCCCGCACAGATCATCGCAAATGGCCAGATTGCGTCCTTCAGCTATGGCCCCGATCGCCAGCGATGGAAGATGAATTTTGATGATGGCATCCACCCGTTGGAGACCACCTACTACATTGGTGGTTTACTTGAAAAAGTAGTTGTCGATGGCGCGGTTGTTTTTCGTCACACGATTCAAGGTGGTCGTGGCCCAGTTGCTCTCTATTCACGCTGGGCCGGCGGGAGCGCCCTACGTTATGTGCTCGCAGATCATCAAGGCAGTGTCGACACTCTCGTCGACAGCAGTAACGTTACACATGCTTCCTTCGCGGCGTTCGGATTGCGGCGCGATGCGATGACTTGGTCGGGCGAGCCCAGCGCTGCCAATCGGGATGCGCTCGATCAGTTTACACGGCAGGGCTACACCTATCAGACAGTGCTCGGTTCGATGGGCCTCAACCACATGAACGGGCGCGTGCAGGATGCGACAACGGGGCGGTTTATCAGCGCAGATCCATACATTGCGGATCCGTCTAGTACGCAGGGCTACAACCGTTACAGCTATGTTCAGAACAATCCGCTTTCATTTTCGGACCCCAGCGGGTTCAATGCCGTGCCAGATGGTTGCCTTCAATCTGACGTCTGTCGCGACACCATCATCGACTGGAGTGAGGCAGACGGCCAGAATCCGTGTATGACGCCACTGGGGGGCTGGCTCACCCCAGGTGCCTGCGGATACGCAACAGGGCTGATGGGATGGGGGGGCGCCGTAGCTGATTCCATGGCGTGGCGAAATCGGTATCCGCCAATCGATGGAGTACATTGCAATGGCTGCAATCAAACCCTCGCTCAGCAAGTACTTAATTACTCGCCAGGCTATCTACGGCTAATTGCCGAAGAGTTGGGAAACGCAGCTGCTCCATTTCGTGAGAACGGAGACAATCCATTTACGGGGAGGTGGCTTAGCCAGCGAGAGCTGAATGACCAGAAGTTCTTTAATGTCGTAAATGTCGCGGGAGCGGTCGAGACACTTGCTGTGAGAGCGGCCGCAAGGGCGAGCTCGGGGGGGGCACAGTATGTATACCGTGGAGTTCATTCTGGACATCCCGCTTACGCTGATGCGGCAGCGGGCCGCGCGGTTCCTGGAAACCTGAATGGAAGCGTCACACCTCTTGAACACAACATTGGTGGACCAGGTGTTTCAGCGAGCAGCCCATACACTTCATGGACCACCAACATGGACAAGGCTCTGCAGCACGCAAACAAGACTGGTCCGGGCGGCTTGATGCTACGTGTTCCTGCGGGTGCTCCGCCTCCAGGCGCGAGTTGGCAGTGGGTCCCATCGCCTAACCGAATCCCAGGAGAGTCTGAAGTCTTAATGAAGGGAGTGCGTGACGGGTGTACAGTTATCTTGTGTGTCCGGTGAAAGCATGAAGATGCAAGACTTGTTGAGCGCGCTGAATGCACTTCCGGCATCCCAATGGCGGGATGCAGCATTGTCCGTCTTGCGAGACGAGAACGCCGTCTTCGCGGGAAGGAGCGATGCCAAGGAGACTTCGACTGCGCAAGAATTCGCAGATCTATACCAGCTGCGAATGGAGGGTGCTCGCGAGCACGCAGTCGAGATGATTGGAATTCGTGAGCTACTCACTGCCCTCCGGCAGCGGCCACCGGGAACTCGCGTACGTGGCGAGCCATATCTCGGGACTTCGAACACCGTATTTGCGTTTTGGGATGAAGATAGGGCACTTGTTGGTTGCCTGACTTTGCGCAACACAAATTCTGGAGAAGCAAGCTACTTATTAGCGATGGGGAAATCGGCATAAAGCCGGTTTCGCTGTTGCCGCAAGGACTGCAACGGTCACACATTTCACAAGCGCTGAAGGTGTCGCGGCGATCGAAGGCAGCGGCGCCCTCTGCGCAGGATCCTTCGTTGCGCGACCTGGTGAGGTCAGCGGCCTAACAGCAGGCCAAGTAGAGCGAGCGCTTGAGATTCAGGCCGGCTGCGGCGCTTTCTCGCATACCTTCCAGACGCCAGTATCAAATCTTGCGACCCCATTTAACGGACCGCTTACCAGCGGGATGAGAACGCAATACGTATTGCGCGATCCGGTTCCCGTCGCGCCGGGTTCGTTCGTCCCAACACCACTCGGACCTTGACCATGAAGCCGTATGAAGCGCAATTTCCGGAAGGCTCGAAAGTACGAATTGCTGATCGCTCTGAGCTCGAGCACTTTCAGAAAACATGGAAATTTCACAATCCTCTGGAGACGCAACAGTTGCAGTTTGCCGGTCACAGGACTTGTGTATCCAAGATTGGTTATTATCACGGAGGCGATCCGCTTTATGTACTCGACGGGGTGCCGGGTGTCTGGCACGAGCCGTGTTTGGCCAGCGCCGATCAATAAGAAGAGTTCTTCGGTAGCTACTTGCCGCAAGGGCGGCAGCTCCTGCGGTTCAAGAAGGCGCCGCGTTTTCAGCCCGTCTCTGCTGTCCGGGCTTTTCTTCACGGGGCTGGCTAGTGTTGCAAGTGCTAGGGTCGAAAATCGCATATGGAGGTCGCCAGGCTTCTCTAACAACCTTGTCGGCATCGAGCTGCGGCTAAGTGAAAATGCCGTCAGCGAAAAAGTTGCTCTCGCCCACGAACTCGCGCTTGGTCTGGTTCCCCTGTTGCAAGGGGAATAGCTCAGGCGAGTATTCTCTTGAGCTTCGATACGACCTCAGCACCGACCTTGCCGCGCAGGAAATCCATCATGACGGGCGCGAAACGTTTCGCATCGTCGGCGGTGAGCCCCAGCTTCCCGAATCCCTGGACGATGGTCGCGATGAGACCGGCATTGCCGCCTACGGCTCCCGCGATCCCGCCTAACAACCCACCAAGCCCGCCGCCGCCGGTGGCCGGCGCCTTCTTCATGAGATCGCCGAGGCCGGGAACGCCGCCGAGCAGCTTGCCGAATTCCTCGCCGCCCATCTTGTCCTGCGCGGCCTTGAAGAGCACCGCGGCGCCGCCCTCGGCCTGCGCTCCGCTCACGCCGAGCTGCTTCGTCAATGCATCGATGAGTTCTTTCATGTCTTCTCCTTATTCATAGGCCGGGGCAGGGAAGCCGTCGGCGCCCTTGCGCCACGGCGTCCACACCAGCGCCACTTCGCCGATCGCGATGTCCGACTTGCGTGCGGGCACGTCGACGCTGCGCAATGCCAGCGCCGTGGCGTCGAGCGATCCTTCGAGCTTGGCGACTTCGGATTCGAACTCGCGCTGCGCATCGGCGAAACGCTGCTTGAGGACCTCGAGGCTTTCCTCGGCGCGCGCGACGTCCTGCGATTCGCGGCCGATACGCGTGGCGGACCGCGCGGCCGTGCCGACGCGGTTGACGTTGCCGACGGACAGCGCCTTGCGCCCGAACAGCGCGCCCAGGATCGAGCTGCCGATGTTCACCGCGGTTTGCATCTTCTGCTGCGAGAGCTGGCTCTGCTCGCGCACTCGGCGCTCCTCGGCGCGGCGGATCTGGTCCGAGAGCTGCTGCAATCTGGTCTGCCAGCGCTTGCGCAGGTCGGAAACGGCTGCGTCGCGCTTCTCGCGCGCGGCGAGCGCGAGGCGCGAGCGGAAGTCGCCCTCGGTTTCGCCCGGCTTCGACGCGATCTTGAGCGCGTCGCACACGAACGCGTTGGCGCGCGCGGTTTCGTACAGCCAGGACTGAAGCTTCTTTCCCCAGTCCGGGTAGCTGGCGGCGCGCAGCGCGGTCGCGGGCAGGTCGCCGTACTCGGCGTCGGGCGCGGGCGCGCTGGTCAGGCGCGACTTGATGCTTGCATCGCGAGTGCCGTCTGCCCACGACGCAATTCCGTTCCCGTCGTCGAAGGGGGCGAGCCAGCCGGCCGTCTGCCACTCGTCGAGCCCGAGCCTGGAATCGATGAAGTGAAGCTTCGCGAAGCCGGCCACCATGGGTTTGTACAGCACGGGACCGTTGCCGCGCGTGGCCGCGAGGAAGTACTCGGCGATGCCCGCGCCGACGGCCGGACGCGTGTTCGCGTGGGTGGTCGAAGTCTGCGCGGTTGCGGGTGACGCGGCCGCGGCTGAAGCGGCTGCGGCAGAGACGACCGCGGATGGCGTGGCCGCAGCCGCCGCGCTCGATTTGCGTGCGGCCATCACGCGGGAAATTTCCGGCCCCGTGAGCGGGCCACGCAGATAGGACAACGCCCAGCGCGTCTTCATGAGCAGCGGCGCGTCGTCGTGCACGTTGCGCATCAGGAACACACGCTGCGTGAGATTCGACATCAGGGCTTCGAGATCGGAAGCGTCGGCGCCGCCGGGCAGCGCGGACTTGAGACCCTCGATCACGCGCATCTTGTCGCGCTCGGTCTGCAGGCGGCCGATGAACCACGTGCCGCAGTTCGCGAGACCCTTGTAGTCGAGATCGACGGGATTCTGCGTCGCGAGCACGCAGCCGAGTCCGAACGCGCGCGCCTGCTTGAGCAGCGTGAGCATGGGCTGCTTCGAGGGCGGATTCGCCGTCGGCGGGAAGTAGCCGAAGATCTCGTCCATGTAGAGGATCGCGCGCAGGCTCGACGTGCCCGACTGCGCGCGCATCCACGCGATCACCTCGTTCAGCACCAGCGTCACGATGAACATGCGCTCGGCATCGTTGAGATGCGCGATCGAGATGATCGAGATGCGCGGCTTGCCTTCCGCGGTGAACAACAGCTTCTGCGCGTCGAGTGGCTCGCCCGCCATCCAGGTCGCGAAGCCGGGCGAGGCGATGAGATTGTTGATCTGCATCGCGAGCTTTAGCCGGTCCTTCGCGGGGAAGAACGTCTCGAGGTCGAATGCGCCGAGCTTGTCGAAGGCTGGCTTCTGCACCGCCTGGATGAGGCCGTGCATGTCGAGCGCGAGGCCCTGGCGCCAGGCGCCTTCGATGATGTTCGCGAGCAGGATGTGTTCGCGGCTGCCGATGGGGTCCGCGTCGATGCCTAACAAACTGAGCAGGCCGGAGACGACCGAGCCGACGCGGTCGCGCAAGGCCCCGGCGTCCGCGAGCAGTTCGGGCGAGGGCGCGGAGAACGAGCGCAGCACCGAGAGCGGAATGCCGGTCTCGGAGCCCGGCGTGTAGATGGCCACGTCGGCGGACGCGCGCAGCTTCGCGATGCGCTCGGGTGTTTGCGCCCATTCGGCGAGGCCGTTCTTCCAGCTCTCCGCGGTTTTCGCGGCGAGCTCGCCGACCGACACTCCTTTTCGCGCCGCATCGCCGGCGTCGACCCATGGTTCGAAATCCGACGGCGCGAGGTTCGGGAAGGCGAGCAGCAGGTTGCCGAGATCGCCCTTGGGATCGATGCAGATCGCGGGCACGCCGTCGATCGCGGCTTCCTCGAGCAGCGAGATGCACAAGCCGGTCTTGCCCGAGCCCGTCATGCCGACACACACCGCGTGGGTGGTGAGGTCGCGCGAATCGTAGAGAACGAGATCGTCCTTCAGCGCGTTCGCGGCCGGGTCGAACTCGCGGCCGAGGTAGAAGGCGCCTAACTTCTCGTAGTCTGTGTTCATCGCGTTTTTCCCGGGGCCTCGTCGCCGGGGACAGACTTCAAGTCTGTCCCCTCTTCAAGAAATGGGGTCAGGCACCATTTCGCGGACGCGAAATGGAGCCAGGCCCCGGCGGTCATTTCTTGCGCTTCGCCTTGGTCTTGGCCTTGGCCTTCTTCTTCGGCGCCGCGGCCTTCCGGCTGCGCAGCGCCGTCACCTCGATCTCGATCTTCATGCGCGGATCGACCAGGCCGACCACCATCGCGGTGCAGGAGGGCCGGACGTCACCGAAAACCTTCCCCATCGCGGGCCAGCAGCGCTCGAAGTCCGCGGCATTGGTCATAAGGTAGTGCACGCGCACGACGTCGGAGAAACCCGCGCCGGCCTGTTTCAGCGCCGCCGCAATGTTCTTCAGGGCCTGTTCGCATTGGGCCACGACATCGTCCTGGATGGTCATGGTGGAATAGTCGAACCCGGTGGTCCCGGAGACGAAAACCCAGTCGCCATCGACCACGGCGCGTGAATAACCGATGCTCTTTTCGAACGTGGAACCCGAGGAAATGAGACGCCGCGCCATCGATCGCTCCCTATGTGTTTGAAGGCACGGATTCTAACTCCCAAAGCCTTGACGCGGCGTCGAGCCCACGGCGATACTCCCGGCCCCATGATTCAGAACGGCATCCGCAAGGTCTGGTGGTGGCGCCTCCCATAAGGAGAGGGCCGCGGGACGTTATTGCTCTTCTGATCTGATCAGGGCGAATTCCGAGAACCCATCTCCGGTGAGACCAGAGATGGGTTTTTTGTTGTCTGCGCGTCTTGGAACTGTCAGGAAACATAGAGAGGAAATGCGGTGAAACCGCCTTTTGACATCGCCGGCGATCTCGACACACCGGTGTCGGCCTTCGCCAAGCTGGGCGCCTTCAATCCGCGCTTCCTGCTCGAAAGCGTCGAGGGCGGTGAACGCCTCGCGCGTTATTCGTTCATCGGTTTCGGCAAGTGCCTCGAGGTGCGGCTCGACGCCTCGGGTCTCGCCGTCGGCGACGCGAAGCTGCCGCGCCCGAAGGACAAGGCCACCTTGTTAGGCGCGCTGCGCCAGGCGCTCGCGGCGGCGCCGAAACCCATGCCGGAAATGGCGGGCGTGCCGCTCGCGGGCGGCCTCGTCGGTTACTCCTCGTACGACGTGGTGCGTTACTTCGAGCGGCTGCCGTCGAAGGCGCGCGCCGACAACCCGGTTCCCGACCTGCACTACGTCGCGCCCGAGTCGCTGCTCGTGTTCGATCACCTGACCCGCGGCATCGCGCTGCTCCATGCCGGCACCGAAGCGGAGCGCCAGGCGCTGCGCCGCGACGTGATCCGCGCGCTGCGCGGCGGCCTTCCTAACTACGCGACTCCCAGCGCCGACCCGGAGAGCCGTTATTCCCCCGCCGTGGGTTCGCTGACGCAGGACGAGTACATCGCCGGCGTGAAGCGCACGCAGGAATACATCGCGGCCGGCGACGTCTACCAGCTCGTGTTGTCGTCGCGTTTCTCGGGCCGCCATTCGATCGATCCGTTCGAGGCCTATCGCGCGCTGCGCCTCATCAATCCGTCGCCCTACATGTATTACTGCCGGCTCGGCGACGTGACGGTCGTAGGCTCTTCGCCCGAGGCGCTCGTGAAAGTGAACGCGCAGGGCGACGCGCAACTACGGCCGATCGCCGGCACGCGGCCGCGCGACGACGATGCGGGCGTCGACCTGCAGCGCGAAAAAGACCTGCTCGCCGACGTGAAGGAGAACGCCGAGCACGTGATGCTGGTCGATCTCGCGCGCAACGATCTCGGCCGGGTCGCGCGCGCCGGCACCGTGCACGTCGATCCGTACCGCGTCATCGAGCGTTACAGCCACGTGATGCACATCGTGAGCGGCGTGAAGGGTGCGCTCGCGCCGGGGCGCGACGCGTTCGATCTGTTCGCGGCCACGTTCCCCGCGGGCACGCTGGTCGGCGCGCCGAAAGTGCGCGCGATGGAGATCATCGACGAACTCGAGCCCGTGCGCCGCGGCCTCTACGGCGGCACGGTCGGCTACTTCGGCGCGCGCGGCGACATGGACCAGGCGATCACGATCCGCACGCTGGTCTTCCGTGGCGACGAATACAGCTACCAGGCCGGCGCGGGCATCGTGGCCGACAGCGTGCCCATCACCGAATACGAAGAAGTGCTCGCCAAGAGCGGCGCGATGGCGCGCGCGCTGAAGCTCGCGGCGGAGGGTTTATGAGCGTCCTGGCGAACGTGCGATTGCTGCTGATCGACAACTACGATTCCTTCACCTACAACCTCGTGCAGGCGTTCCTGATCCTCGGTGCGGAGGTCGACGTGCGCCGCAACGACGAGATCACGGTGGAGCAGGCCAAGGCCCTCGCGCCCACGCACCTGTGCATCTCGCCGGGCCCGGGCACGCCCTACGACGCGGGCGTGTCGATGGACATGATCCGCGCGTTCGCGGGAACGGTGCCCGTGTTCGGCGTGTGCCTGGGACACCAGTCCATCGTCGAGGTGTTCGGCGGCAAGGTAGTCAGGGCGCCGCGCCTCATGCACGGCAAGACTTCGACGGTCGCGCACGACGGACGCGGCCTGTTCGCGGGGCTGAAGCCCGATACGGAAGTGGGTCGCTACCATTCATTGATCGCCAAGGCGGACACGTTGCCGGCGGATCTCGAGGTGACCGCGCGTACGCCCGAGGGCGAGATCATGGGCGTGCGCCACAGGACGCTGAAGGTCGAAGGCGTGCAGTTCCATCCCGAAAGCGTGCTCACGCCGGAAGGCCCGCAGCTCATCGGCAACTTCCTCAAGATGGCGGGAGGCCGGCAGTGAACCTGCGCGACACGCTCGAGCACCTGCTCTCGGGCAAACATCTCGGAGAGGAAGAGGCCTCCGATCTGCTGCGCGCGCTCACCGGCGCCGACATGCAGCCGGCGCTCGCGGGTGCGTTTCTCGCCGCGTTGCGCTCCAAG
Source organism: Pseudomonadota bacterium (assembly GCA_023423065.1). Taxonomy (GTDB): domain Bacteria; phylum Pseudomonadota; class Gammaproteobacteria; order Steroidobacterales; family Steroidobacteraceae; genus CADEED01. The sequence continues at coordinate 109,923 of JAFAGC010000029.1, read as the reverse complement.
GGCGTCACGGCCGACGAGGTGCGCGGCTTCGCGCGCGCGATGCGTTCGCTCGCGCGGCAGCCGGCGATTCCCGCGAATGTGGCGGCGATCGACATCGTCGGCACCGGCGGCGATGCGTCGGGCAGCTTCAATCTGTCCACCGGCGCGGCGCTGCTGACCGCGGCCTGCGGTGTCGATGTCGTCAAACACGGCAACCGCTCGGTGTCGAGCAAGTCCGGCAGCGCCGACGTGCTCGAGCAGCTCGGTCTCAAACTACCGCTCGACGAGACCGCGGCCGGCGCGTGTCTCGCCGCCACGCAGTTCACGTTCCTGTTCGCACCTCACTACCACCCGGCGATGAAGGCGGTGGGCCCGGTGCGCCAGGCGATGGGCGTGCGCACGGTGTTCAACATCCTCGGACCGCTGACGAATCCGGCGGCGCCGCGATTCCAGCTCACGGGCGCGTTCAATCTGCCCACGGCGCAGTTGATGGCCGATGCGTTGTCGGGACTGCCGATCGAACGCGCGTTCGTCGTGCACGGCGCGGAGGGCTGGGACGAACCCACGCCGCTGGGTCCGTTCACCGTCCTCGACGTGCGGCCGGGCAAGGTGCAGGCGGAGATCCGCAGCCCCTCGGACTACGGCCTCGATCTGTGTGGTGCGCGTGACCTCGCGGGCGGCGACGCCGCGTCGAACGCGCGCGCGCTGCGCGCCGTGCTCACGGGCGAAGACCGCGGTCCGCACCGCGACGCATTGCTGCTGGGCGCCGCGCTGGCGCTCGAGATCGTCGGCCGCGCGAAGTCCCCGCGCGAGGGCGTTGCGATGGCGCGCGAGGCCATCGACAGCGGCGCGGCTCGTCGCACGCTCCAATTGCTCGCTGCGTTTGGTACCCAGGTCCCGGCATGAGCGCGGATTTCCTCGGACAGATGGCTGAATCGAGCCGCGCACGCTCGACCGAGGCACGCGCGCGACTCCCGGAGCGCGAACTGCGCGCGCGCATCGCGGACCTGCCGGCCGCGCCGCGCCTTTCGCTCGGCGCCTTCGATCTCATCGCCGAGGTGAAACTGCGCTCGCCCGCGGTGGGCCTGCTGAAGGCTGCCGCCGAAGAGGACGTCGGCGCACGCGTCGCGAGTTATGCATGCGCCGGCGCCGCCGCGGTTTCGATCCTCACGGAGCCGAGCCGCTTCGACGGGTCGCTCGACGATCTCGCCGCGGGTGCGCGTGCGCTCGCGCCGCTCGGCATCCCCGCGATGCGCAAAGATTTCCTCGTCGACGATTACCAGGTGCTCGAAGGTCGCGCCGCCGGCGCCTCGGGGGTGCTCGCGATCCTGCGCATGCTCCCGCGCGGCGATCTCGAACGGCTGATCGACACGGCGCTCGAGTCGTCCATGTTCGTGCTGCTCGAGACCTTCGATGCGCCCGACATCGAGCTCGCGCATGCGCTGGTCGACGCGCGCCGCGCGCATCGCGACCTGCTGCTGGTCGGGGTGAACTCGCGCGATCTCGTCACCCTCAAGGTCGTGCCGGGTCGGCTCGACGCCCTGGCGTCTTCGCTCCCGTCCGACGTGAAGCGCGTCGCCGAAAGTGGCGTGGCGACGTCCCAGGACGCCGCGCGCATGGCGCGATGCGGCTACGACCTCGCGCTCGTCGGCAGCGCGCTGATGTCCGCGGCGGATCCGGCCGCGCTCGCGCAGGCCATGCTGGCCGGTGCGCGCGCCGCGCGGGGAGAGCGGAGGACCGACAGCCGATGACGCGGCCGTTCATCAAGATCTGCGGCATGACGACGCCGGACGCGGTGAACGCCGCGCTCGCGTGCGAGGTCGACGCGATCGGCTTCGTATTCGCGAAGTCCGTGCGCCAGGTGACGGCGGCGGTGGCCTGCGAGCTCGCGGCGCCCGCGCGTCGCAAGGTCGCCTGCGTCGCCGTCACGCGTCATCCGACGCGCGCGGACGTCGACGAAATCCTGAGGGACTTCAGGCCCGACATCCTGCAGACCGACATCGAGGACATCGAGACACTCGGACTGCCGAAGGAACTCAGCGTGCTGCCGGTGATGCGGCCCGGATCCCAGGCCGCGTGCGCGTTGCCGCGGCGCGTGTTGTTCGAGGGCCCGGTGAGCGGCAGTGGTCAAACGACCGACTGGGATGTGGCGGCCGACCTCGCGCGCCGCAGCGAGGTGATCCTCGCCGGCGGACTGAATCCCGACAATGTCGCGGCCGCGCTGCGCCGCGTGCGCCCCTTCGGCGTGGACGTGTCGAGCGGCGTCGAAAGCGCGCCCGGCATCAAGAGCGTCGAAAAGATGGACAGGTTCGTGGCCGCCGCCCGAAGCGCGGCCCTGGAGTACGCATGATTCCTCTCGACCCGGCCGAACAGGCCAAACTACTTGCCGACGAGCTCGCCGGAAAATTTCCGGATGCGCGCGGCCGTTTCGGTCCGTTCGGCGGACGTTACGTCCCCGAGACCCTGGTCGCGGCCTTCGACCGCCTCGAAGCGGGGATAAAGAAGTACCTGCACGCGCCCGATTTCCAGGCGGAGCTCGCGGCCGAGCTCGCCAGCTGGGTGGGTCGCCCCACCGCGCTGACGCACGCGCCGAAACTCTCGAAGGCCTGGGGCGCGGACGTCTGGTTCAAGCGTGAGGACCTCGCGCATACCGGCGCGCACAAGATCAACAACGCGCTCGGCCAGGCGCTGCTCGCCAAGCGTCTGGGCGTCAAGCGCATCGTCGCCGAAACCGGCGCGGGCCAGCATGGCGTCGCGAGCGCCGCGGCCTGCGCGCGCGTCGGCCTGCCGTGCACGGTGTACATGGGCGCGGTCGACATGGAGCGCCAGGCCCCGAACGTCGGGCGCATGAAGTTGTTGGGTGCCACCGTCGTGCCGGTCACGAGTGGCGACAAGACGCTGCGCGCGGCCATCGACGATGCCTTCCGCGACTGGGTTTCGGATCCCAACGACACGTTCTACATCATTGGTTCGGCGGTCGGTCCGCACCCGTATCCGTACCTGGTGCGCGAGCTGCAGACGGTCATCGGCCGGGAAGCGCGCGCGCAGTTCATCGAGCGCAACGGGTGCCTGCCCGACGTGGTGATCTCCTGCGTGGGCGGCGGCTCGAACTCGATCGGCATGTTCCACCCGTTCATAGGCGACGCGTCGGTCGAGATCATGGGTATCGAGGCGGGCGGCACCGGCAAGGAACTCGGCCACAACGCGGCCACGCTCGCCTACGGCCGTCCCGGCGTACTGCAGGGGGCGTACTCGCTGCTGCTGCAGGACGAGGATGGGCAGATCCAGGAGACCGAGTCGGTGTCCGCGGGGCTCGACTACCCCGGCGTCGGCCCTGAACACTCATTGCTGCTGTGGGCCGGGCGCGTACGCTACGAAGCGGCGACCGACGACGAATCGCTCGAAGCGCTCACCGAGTGCTGCCGCACCGAAGGTATCCTTCCGGCGATCGAGTCGGCCCATGCGTTCGCCGGCGCGAAACGCTGGGCGAAGCAGAACCAGGGCAAGAAGATCCTGATCGGACTTTCGGGCCGCGGCGACAAGGACATGCCGACATTGCAGCGCACCGTGCTCGCAGAAAAGAAGAATCCGTCATGACGATCAGCCAGAAGCCCAGCGAGAAACTGTCGGCCGCGATTACAGGTGCCCGCGGGGGCACCGCGATCGTCGCGTTCATCACCGCCGGATATCCGCAGCGGGACAAGTTCCGCGAGAATCTCGCGCAGATTGGCAACGAGGCCGACGTGGTGGAGATCGGCGTGCCGTTCACCGATCCGATGGCCGACGGCATGACCATCCAGCGCTCGAGCCGCGAAGCGTTGCGCCAGGGCGTTTCGCTGCGCTGGCTGCTCGCCGAACTCACCGCGATGGAACGGCCGAAAGCGCCGCTCGTCCTGATGAGTTATCTCAACCCGCTGCTGTCGTTCGGGCTCGAGAAGCTGGCCGCCGAGGCGGCACGGGCCGGCGTGTGCGGCTTCATCGTGCCGGACCTGCCGTTCGACGAGAGCGAGGAATTCCGCGCGGCGCTCGGCCGACACGGCATCGCGCTGATCCAGATGGTCACGCCCGTGACCACGCCGGAACGCATGCGGAAACTCTGCGCGGCCGCGCAGGGCTTCGTGTACGCGGTCACGATGACCGGCACCACGGGCAAGACCGCGGCGGTGCCGGGCGAGGTGACGCGTTACCTCGACGCGGTGCGCGCGGCCTCCAAACTACCCGTGTGCGCCGGCTTCGGCATCCGCGCGCGCGAACAGGTGCGGCAGCTCGATGGCCACGTCGCCGGCGTCATCGTCGGGTCGGCGCTCGTCGAAGTCCTCGAGAGCGGTCAGGATGCCGCAGCGTTCCTGAGGGCGCTGCGGCCCGCCTGATACACTTGGAACACAAGCTGCCGCGCTACTGGATCCTCGCCCTCCTGCTGGGCGGGTTGTCCATGGTGAGCCCGTTTTCGATCGACACCTTTTTCCCCGCGTTCCACGCGATGGAAAAAGCGCTCGGCGTCGACGCGCTGCAGCTCCAGCAGGTGATCACGGCGTACATGCTGCCGTTCGCGTTCGCCTCGCTGCTGCACGGCCCGTTGTCGGACGCGGTCGGCCGCCGGCCCGTGATGATCTGGGGCATGTCGCTGTACACGGTCGGTTCGCTGGCCTGCACGTTCGCGCCGAACTACGGATCGCTGATCGCGGCGCGAGTGCTGCAGGGCGTGACCGCGGGCGTCGGCATGGTGATCGGCCGTGCCGTGATCCGCGACCTGTACGACGGGGCGCGCGCGCAGCGCCTCATGAGCGTGACCACGATGATCTTCGCGATCGCGCCGGCCGTGGCGCCCATCGTCGGCGGCTGGGCGCACCTCGCCTTCGGCTGGCGCGCGGTGTTCGCCTTCATGGTGCTGTGTGGCCTGGTGTTCACGTTCGCGGCGTGGTGGAAGTTGCCCGAGACACACCCGGTCTCGGCGCGCGTTCCGTTCAACGTGCGCAATCTCGCCGCAACCTCGGCGACGGTGCTGCGCCACCCGGAATTCCTGATGCTGGCGCTCGCCGCCGCGACCAACTTCTCTTCCATCGCCTGCTACATCGGCTCGGCGCCCGCGATCGTCGAGAAGCATTGGGGCGGGAACGAGACCTCTTACTACTGGCTGTTCCTGCCCGTGATCAGCGGCATCCTCGCCGGCGCGATCCTGTCGACCTTGTTCGCGCGGCGCTTCGATCTCATCGTGCAGATCCGCCTGGGTCTCGGCATCACTTTCGCGGCCGCGTTATTGCGCGCGCTGCTCCACTCGACGGTTCCCGAGGTGCCCATGCACCTGCAGCAGGCGCTGCTGTTCACGTCGGCGATCGGCGCGCAGTTCGCCTTTCCGGTGCTCACGCTCCAGATGCTCGACCTGTTTCCCGCCGCGCGCGGCACCGCGTCCGCCGGGCAGTCCTTCGTCGCCCTGCTCATCACCGCATTCACGCTGGGCCTAGTCGCGCCGCACGTCTCCTGGAATTTGAACGTCCTGGCGTGGACGTCGTTCGGCTACACCGTCGTGGCCTGGAGCGCGTGGTATTTCGCCCGCCGCTGGCATCGCGGCGTCGCCGTTCCGGCCTGACGCCGCCCAATTAAAGAGCCGGCACCGCTCCAAACGACTCGCGTACTGGCGGCGTCAGACCGCCATGTCCCAGCGCGACCGCTTCGTTGCACTGCACATCCTCGCCGGCTGCCTGTTCCTGTTCGCGGGCCTGCTCGGGCTCGATCGTGCCATTGCCGAATACCTGGCGGCGTCGGGCCTGCAGCGACTCTGGCTGCTGGATCGCGGCACCTTGCTGCTCGATACGATCAGTGGCAAGGATCTCTCCAAGTTCCTGATCGGACTCGTGTTGACGGGGGGTGGGCTCGCCTTGCTGACCCGCGCCGCCACGCGAGCGCCGGGCAGGGCGGTGCTGTTCGTGGGCGGCGTGCAGCTACTGTCCACGCTGATCGCCGGCGTGAGCAAGAACGCATTCGGCCGATTGCGGCCGTTCCAGGTGCTCGAAAACGGCGACTGGGACCATGCCTGGTTCGTGGACGGGAGTTCGTTCCCGTCGGGTCACGCGGGTTTTTATTTCGGCCTGTTCATGCCGCTCGCGTGGCTGTTCCCGAAATGGCGCTGGCCTCTCATGATCGTGCCGTGGTTCATCGCCCTCGCGCGCGTGAACGCGAACGACCATTTCCTCGGTGACGTGGCGGCGTCGATCGTGTTGGCGGGCGTGCTCACGTTACTGGGTGCCCGGTATATCGACGCAAAGCGACCCGGTGACGCGAAGGATCTCGCGAGTTAGTGTGAGCCCATGAAAAAGAACACGTTCCTGGCCGCCGCCACGGCCGCCATCTTGTCGGCCGCCGTCTCGGCGGATTCACCCGGCGCAAGCTTCGAATGGCTCGTCGGGCACTGGTGTTCCGACGCGGCCGGCGAGTTCATCGAAGAGCAGTGGCTCGGCGCGCGCGGCGACATCCTGCTCGGACTTTCTCGGACGGTGAAAGGCGACCGGACGAAGAGCTTCGAATTCATGCGCATCGAAACGCGTGAGGGCATCCGATTCATCGCGCAGCCGCAGGGCAGGCCGCCGACGGAATTCAGACTGACGGCATCCGGCGAGGGCTGGGCGCGCTTCGAAAATCCCGCGCATGATTTTCCGAACCGCGTCGAATACCGGCGTACGGCTACGGGTCTGCACGCGGAAATCGCCGGCCCGGGCAAAGATGGCAAGGTGGCGGTGATTCCCTTCGAATACACCGCCTGCCCGCCCTAATAACCGGCGGCTTCGCCGCCCATCGACATTTCGCGCAATGCGCCACCCTTGAGTCGCGGCTTGCCGGCATCCACCGCGATGCCGATCCAGTAGCCGCGCTGCAGGTCGTCCTCGATCACGGGTTGTCCGAGCTCGCGCAACTGCTGCAGGTATTGCGCGCTGAAATCCGACTTGCCGACAGTCAAGCCGATCTCACCGGCGGCCGCCCTGGAAAAATCCAACCCGCCGAGCGCGGGCGACGCGATCGCCTGCTGCGGCGACATACCGTGTGCGAGCGTGTCGAGCAGGGCGCCAAGTGTGCGGACGTGCAGACCCGCGCCGATGGCGGAGAACCCGAGCACCGGCTTGCCATCGCGAATCACGAGGCCGGGACTCGTGTCGTCGGGGAGGCGCGTTCCGGGTGGGACGCTCGCGATCAAGGCTTGCTGGAACGCGGCGGAATCGGGGATGGAGATGCCACCGACGAAGATGCCGGTGGATCCCCAGTTCACGGTATTGATGGTATGGACGATCGCGGCCACGTTGCCTTGCCGATCCACCGCCACCACGCCGTCCGAGTGCGCGGTAGTCAGTTTGCGCGGCGCCGGAATGATCGGAATCGAGCCGGCGTCGAGCAGGGGCCACAGCTTGTTGGCCGTGTCGGGCCGGATGCGCGCAACGGGTGTGAGCTCGAACCCGAGGGCCTTTTCCATCTGCGGCGCGACGCCCGGCGCGTTGAGAATCGCGCCCAGCTTCGCGAATTGCGCGATGCGGAACAGTTTGAGCGGCGACTCCCCGTAGGGAGGCAGGGCTGCGAGGTTCGCAACCGTGGCGAGATTCAGGCCTTCGATCAGCGCCACTCCGCCTCTCGACGGCAGGCCATGCGCGTAGACGTCGTAGCCGTTGAACGTTCCGTGCGCCGGATCGATCCACGTCGGTAGATAGGCCTCGAGGTCGGCCAGCGTCATCTTGCCGCCTTCGCCGCGCAGGGCCTCGACGAACTCCTTCGTCCACGCGCCGCGATAGATGTGATCGGCGCCGTGTTTGGCGACGGCGCGCAATGTCTGCGCGAGCTCGGGCTGGCGAAACGTGTCACCCGCCGCGTACAGCTCACCGTCGGACCGCGTGAACACCGCGCGCGTCGCGGGCAAGCGCTGCAATACCGACTGGCGGGATCTCATCATTCCCGCAAGTTCCGGCGAGAGCGGGAAGCCCTTTTCCGCGCAATCGATCGCCGGAGCGAGCAGTTCGGCGAAGGCGCGTTTGCCGAATTTCGCATGTGCGGCCGCGACGCCGGCGAAGTATCCGGGCACGAGCGCGGTTCGGCCGCTGGGCGGCGAGTCGAACGCGTGCAGGTTGTCCGCCGCGAGCGCCGCGGGGTCGATCCCCGGAATCGTCAGCGGCTCGGTCTCCTCCCGCACGGTGTTGTATCCGGCATTGAGGTCGAAGACCCTGCCGCTCTTCGCGTCGAAGTACACGACGTTGATGATTCCCGCGTAGCTCACGTACGAGCCGGCCGCGACGCAAGGCTGAAGCAACGCTGCGGTCAGGGCGGCATCCATGGCGTTGCCGCCCTTTTCGAGCATCGCGACGCCGGCGCGCGCCGCGCCCGTGCCGCTGGTCGTCACGACCATGCCGCGCTCGGCGGTCACCTCGGCGGCGGACGCGCCCATACCCAGCGCCACTCCGATCATCCAGCCTGCACGCATCATGGCTCTCATTTCTTCTTTCCCTTTTCACGCTGGAAGATTGTTTCCAGCGGTAGTTTGAAAACTTCCGCGATCTCGAACGCCAGCGGCAGGCTCGGGTCGTAGCGCCCGGTCTCGATCGCGATGATCGACTGCCGGGAAATGCCGAGCCGCGCCGCGAGTTCGGCCTGCGTCCAGCCGTGTTTCGCGCGCAGCTCGGGCAGGATGTTCTTCAAGCGCTCAGTCTCATGAGGCGGATCATTCGCCAGATGAACACGGGCCAGCCGAACGTGTGCACGAATCCGACGTTGAGATGCGGGAATCCCAGTGGTTCGAGATAGGCATAAACCAGAGTCCACGCGGCCGTCACGAGCGCCGCGAGCGCGGCGGCGTACAGGATCTCGTGCCGCACGAACTCGTCGCTCCGGCGATAGGCGAGCACGGTGTTCCAGATCATCGCGAGGCCCGGGAGGATCGGTGACAACACGAGAAGCGTCCGCGACGTCCCCGCGGGCAGACTCGTCAAGGCCCACATCGCCGCGACGTACGCCGCCATGTACAGCACGAGCAGCCAGCCGAACTGGCGCATCCACACCTTGAGGAGAGTTCTTCTTTCGGTGGTATCCACGCGCGCCCCCGGTGCCCGCTCCGATGTAAAGGAACCTTGACGTTACCGGTCGAGCCCCGGAACGTCAAGGTTCCTTTACATCACGGGTTGCCGCCCGGCCGCACCAGTTCCGCGAGCGTGGCGCGCAATTCGGCCATCTTCGGTGGCTTGCTCAGCACGCGAGCCACGTGCTCTGGCTTGTCGTCCGTCGCGAGCATCCGGTGCCCCCAGCCCGTCAGCATGATGATGGGCACGGTGGCGGAGAGCTGGTGGATGCGTATCGCGACCTTGCGGCCGTCGACATAAGGCATGCCGAGATCGGTGATCACCGCGTCCAGTTTGCGGCCGGCGGACTGCTCGGTCGCGAAGAGGTCGATGCCGGCTTCACCGCCTTCGGCGGTGAGCACTTCGTGTGCGTCGAGCTCGAGTGCGTCGCGCAGGCTACGCAGCAGCAGAGGATCGTCGTCGATGAGCAGGATGCGCAGCGGATGGTCTGGCGCCAACGGCGTCGTCTCACTCGATGACATGCCGCTGGGCGCGAGCGGCAGCCGCAGCCGCATCGTCGTGCCCTTGCCGAGCTCGCTGTCGATCTCGAGCTGCCCGCCGTGGCGCTGGACCATGCCGAACACCATCGGCAGTCCGAGCCCCGAGCCGCGTTCGCCCTTGGTGGTGTAGAACGGCTCGAGGCAGCGGCTGCGCGTGGTATCGCTCATGCCCACGCCCATGTCCTGCACTTCGATCAGCACTTCCTTGTCGCGCGAGTCGAGCCGCGTGCGCAGCGTGACCGTGCCGCCATCGGGCATCGAGTCCACCGCGTTCAACAGCAGGTTCGTGACCGCGTCGCGCACTTCGTTCTCGGCGCCGAGAATTCGCGGCAGATCGGGCGCGAGGTCGCTGACGACCTGCACGACCACGCCGCGCTCGAGCGCCATGTTGCTCCAGCGCGCGCGCGTGAGGTCGATGACCTGCATCAGGATCTGGTTCACGTCTACCGGGGCGAGCGTCATCTCCTGCCCCTGCGGCATGTAGAACGCGCGCATGCGCTGCACGGTGCCGGCCACGTCTTCGATGGCGCGCTGGATCACCGCGAGATGTTCGCGCGCCCGTTCCGACAGGCCCTTCTCGTGCTCGAGCATCGACTGGGCGTAGAGACCGGCCGGCGACAAAGCATTGTTGATGTCGTGCGCGATGCCGCTCGCGATCTGCCCGAGCGCGCGCAGCCGCTCGTGTTGCATCACCGTCTGCTGGGTCTGGCGCAAATCCTGGTAGGCAGCCTGCAATGCCTCGTACAGGCGCGCCTGGTGCGCGGCGAGGGCGACGTGGTTCGAAAGCTGGCGCAGGAATTCGCGGCTGTCCTCATCGAAGGCATCGACGCCGCGGCGCGCGACGATCAGCACGCCGAAGACCTCGTCCTCGATCACGAGCGGCGCGATCGCCAGCGTCGCGAGACCGCCAGTGGCCAGTCGCGCGGACAGCGGCAGGCGGCTGCCGCGGATGTCAGGCTCGTACACCATCTCGCCGCGCACGCAACGCGCGAGCAGGCTGTCGTCCACCTCGATCTGCGCCCGCTCGGCGAGGCCAATGCGCGTCGCGAGTGGGCCGCTGCTTGCGCCGAGGCTCGCGACCGTCAGTTGTTCGGGGTCCGCCTGGTAGGTGGCGACGCAGCCGAAATCCACGCCGAGGTCCTCCTCGAGGCTCTGCAGCACCACGCCGAACACCTTGTTGATCTCCTGGTGCGCGCCGATCGCGTGGGTAGTTCGATCGAGCAGGTGCATGCGTTCGAGCTGCAGCTTGAGGCGCTGCTCGGACTGCACGAAGTCTTCCATGTCGGTGTTCGAACCGAACCACTTGAGGATGCGTCCGGCGGGATCGCGCAGCGGGACCGCGCGCGCCTTGAACGATCGATACACGCCGTCGTGGCGCCGGATGCGGAAGATTTCGTCGTACTCTTCGCCCGTGCTGACCACACGCGCCCACTCCATTCGCACCTTCATGCGATCGTCGGGATGCACGTGTTCGAACCAGCCGGTTCCGAGCTGCTGTTCCTCGGGCGCGCCGGTGTACTCGAGCCACTGCCGCGACACGTAGTCGCAGTAGCCGTCGCGCAGGCAGGTCCACACGAGCTGCGGCAGCGATTCGGCCAGCGTCTTGAAGCGCGCGCGGCTCTCGCGCAGCTGCTCGACCGTCTCGCGGTGTTCGGTGATGTCGATGCAGGTGCCGATGTAACCGCTGAAATCGCCGTCAGGTCCGATGATGGGTGTGCCGCGCTCGAGCAGCCAGCGCCATGCGCCGTCGTGGCGCTGCAGCCGGAACTCCACCTCGTACGGACGGCGCGCGTCGAAGGCGGCATGATAGGTGTCGAGCACGCGATCGAAATCGGCCGAGTGCAGGTTGTCGCACCAGCCGTCGCCGATTTCCTGCTCCATGCCGCGCCCGACGAAATCGAGCCAGCGCTGGTTGAACCAGGTGCAACGTTTATCGGGGCCGCTCATCCAGATCAGCACGGGCGCGCTGTTGGCCATCGTGCGGAAGCGCTGTTCGCTCTCGCGCAGCGCGGCCTCGGCACGCACCCGGCCGGTGATGTCGCGGATGAACGCGCTGAAGACCATCTCGGAGCCGAAGCCGATCGGCGTGATCGCGATCTCCACGGGAAATTCCCGGTTCTCGCGATGCAGCGCCGCGAGTTCGGAACGCCGGTTCAGGACACGTGTCATGCCGGAATCGAGGTAGCGCCTGAGTCCGGCGCGATGCGCGTCGCGCAGGCGTTCCGGGACGATCATATCGGCGAGCTCGCGTCCGATGACCTCGGAACGCATCCAGCCGAACGTGCGCTCCGCCTGCGGATTCCAGCCCGTGATGATGCCGTCGGCGTTCATGGTCACGACGGCGTCGAGCGAGGTTTCGACGATGAGCTGGTTGCGCTCCTCGCTCATGCGCAGGTTGTGCTCCGCGCGGCGGCGCAGCCGGTCGGCACGTTCGCCGCGCGCCGCGTTGATCCACACGATGCTCACGAAGATCACCATGCTGCAGAGCGCGAACAGCGCGACGGCTTCTTCGATGGTCAGGACACCGCTGCGCGCGGCCTGCGCGGTCAACGCCCCGGCCGCGAGGGGCACCAGGATGGCCGCCGGCAGCAATCGCCGCGCGATGCCGCCGCCCACCCCTTCGCTCGCGAGCAGTGCGGCGATGCCCGAATCGCCGCGCAGCGCGATGACTCCCGCCGAGAGCAACATGATCATGGCGGAAGTGGGGAAGGCCATCGCGCTGAACACCGCGCTCGCGTCGGCGCCGAATATGTAGCGCGAGAAACCCAGGCAGCCCACGAGCAGGGCGCACAGGGCCAGCACCTGGTGTACACCGGTGAGCCGCCGCTCGAACGAGCACCACAACGCGCCGCCTAACAACAGAAACGCGGTGGCCGTGCCGGGCGCCATGCGCACCGGAGACGTGGAGGGGATGGCGGCGAGGGAAAAATTCTCGAGGTGCACGCTCCACCCGGTGGCATAGCGCACCAGGATCAGCAGCCCGATCGCGCCCATCAGCGTGGCGCCGATGCGCGCCGGGGTGCGACGGTCTCCCGCCGCGAGCCACAAGGTGAACCCGGCCAGCAGGAACGACAGCGCGGTGAGGCGCGCCATCCGCGGCCAGGCCGGGGAGAGACTGGTGAGCTGCTCGATGCCGAACGACCATCCCGCGAGCGACATCGCGCCCACGGCGATGGCCAACAGCGCCACGAGCCGCGCGAGAACGCGGCTCGGTCGGGCGCTGTCGTCGGTGCTCATTGGGTCAAACTACTCCAGGTTGACGCGCTGCCGCAATGTAGTTAGTAACGGTTACTCAGGCCTTTTCCTAAAGGCCCCTCTCCAGACACGATGGACCGGGGTGGTCACTGGGCCGGGATCATTCTCCGCCAACTTGGAATCCGCGCTCAATGCGCGGCCGGATCGATAGCAGGAAGGCCCGGATCCAACCACTGGGCGGGGCGGCCGTCGTCGAGGATGTGGAAGGTGATCGGCCGCCGGCCGACCGCATCAGCGGCGCAACTCGGCCAGCACCCACGCGGCGCCGGCGCCGGATACCAGCCAGCCCGCCCAAAGCGGATCGTGCCCCAGCGCGCTCCACAGGATTCCGCCCAGCAACACGACGGCGGCGATGGTCAGCTTGTCGCGCCGGCGATTGGTGCGCCGGATCTCGGCGCGCAACTCGTCGATCTCGGGCGCTTCCACGGCGAGGCGCAGGCGTCCGTCCTGCGCGCGTTGCACGGCCGAACGCATCAGCGGCGCGAGCGTCTGCAGGCTGTTGATGATCTCGGGCAACTGGACGCGCGCCTTTTCCATGACCGCGCGCGCGCTCATCTTCTCGCGCACCCAGTCGCGCATGATCGGACCGGCGGTCTTGAAGATGTCGAGGTCCGGGTAGAGATCGCGGCCGAGGCCTTCGATGTTGAGCAGCGTCTTCTGCAGCAGGATGAGCTGCGGCTGGATTTCCACGTTGAAGCGCCGCGAAATCTCGAACAGGCGCAGCAGCACCGTTCCGAAGGAAATTTCCTTGAGCGGCTTGTTGAAGATCGGCTCGCAAACGGTGCGGATCGCCGACTCCATCTCGTCGACGCGCGAACCTTCCGGTACCCAGCCGGACTCAAGGTGCAGCGTCGCCACGCGGCGGTAGTCGCGATCGAACACCGCGAGGAAATTCTCCGCGAGGTAATACTGGTCGCGCGGATCGAGCGTGCCGACGATGCCGAAATCCACCGCGGCGTAACGCGGCCGCGCGGGATTGTCGATCAGCACGAAGATGTTGCCGGGGTGCATGTCGGCGTGGAAGAAATTGTGCCGGAACACCTGCGTGAAGAAGATCTCGACGCCGTTCTCCGCGAGCCGCTTGATGTCGGTGCCCGCCTCGCGCAGGCGGGTCATGTTGGAGATCTGCACGCCGCGGATGCGCTCCATCACCATGACTTCGGGCCGGCAGAAATCCCAATGCACGGCGGGTACGTAGAGCAGGGGAGAGCCGTCGAAATTTCGGCGCAGCTGCGAGGCGTTGCCCGCTTCGCGCATCAGATCCAGCTCGTCGAGGATGGTCTTCTCGTATTCGCGCACCACCTCGATCGGACGCAGGCGCCGGCTGCCTTCCCAGTGCCGCTGCGCGATGCGGGCCAGCTCGTGCAGGACCTCGAGATCGCGCGCGATGACGGCATGCATGCCGGGACGCAGCACCTTGACCACGACTTCGCGAGTCTGCGCGCCGTTGAGCGGCACCTCGGGACGCAATTCCGCGGCATGCACCTGCGCGATGGACGCGGCCGCGAGCGGCGTTTCGTCGAACTTCGAGAACACCTGTTCGACGGAACGGCCATAGGCGCGCTCGACGATTTCACGCGCGATCCTGCCGTCGAAGGGCGGCACGCGATCCTGCAATTTTGCCAGCTCGTCGGCGATGTCGACCGGCAAGAGGTCGCGACGCGTGGACAAGGCCTGGCCGAACTTCACGAAGATCGGCCCCAGTTCCTCGAGCGCGAGGCGCAGGCGTTCGCCGCGCGGCGCGTCGCCGCGGCGCACGGCCCAGGTCCACGGCGACAGCAGGAACAGGAAGCGCAGCGGACGGTAAAGGTGCGTGGCGCGCACGAACTCGTCGAGTCCGTGCCGAACGAGCACGCGCTGGATCTCGATGAGCCGGACGATGACGCGCAGCTTCATCGTTCGACTTCCGGATCGCCGGCCTGCTCGAGCGCGCGCGTGCGGGCGTCGAGCCGGTCGAGGTCCTCGCGCAGCCGTTCGACGCCACGGTAGAAATCCTCGGCTTCGGCGCGCGGCACGAGGTCGCCGCGTTCGTGCGCCAGGTACTCGGCGACGTTGCGCACCGAGGTCTTCGCGGCGCGTCGCCCGAACTCCGCCGCCATGCGCGCCAGGCGCAGAGCCTGGTGAGCAGGCGAATCACCCACGATCCTGGAAAGTTCCTCTTCGACGTCGGGCTTCAGGAGCATCGCGAGCTCGCGGTATTTCTGGGCGATTTCCGCATCGCCGCGGATGGCGACATCGCCGCGCTGGATGACCGATTCCGGGTCGGGACCCGCGAGCGCGGCGAGGTTCAGCAAACTACCCGAGATCTCCGCGTCCGGTTCGCCCGCGTCGGCGCCGCCCTTCCTGAGGCTGATCGAATCGCCGAGCGACTCTCCGATGAGCACCCAGCCGAGCCCGCGCGCCTCGATGCGCACACGCCGTCCCTTGAGCGTCCCGCACAACTCGCGCGCGCGCGGGCTGCGCGGCAGGTTCCGGTTCAGGAGGTTCTCGATCGCCTGGGTCAGCATGAACTCATGACCGGACTAATAACGATAGCCTCGATGCACGGCGACGATGCCACCCGAGAGATTGTGATAGCGGCAGTCCTCGAGACCCGCATCGCGCATCATCGCGAGGAGCGTTTCCTGGTCCGGATGCATGCGGATGGATTCGGCGAGGTAGCGGTAGCTGTCTTCGTCCTTCGCGACCAGCTTGCCGATCAGCGGCAGCACCTTGAACGAATACAGGTCGTAGATCGGCTTCAGCAACGGTACGGTCGGATGCGAGAACTCCAGCACGAGGAGTTGCCCGCCGGGCTTGAGGACTCGCCGCATGTCGGCGAGCGCGGCGGCCTTGTCGGTGACGTTGCGCAGGCCGAAGCCGATCGTCACGCAATCGAACTGGGAATCCGCGAACGGCAGCTTTTCCGCGTTCGCGAGCACGCAGGACACGTTGCCGACGATGCCTGCGTCCAGCAGCCGATCGCGGCCCTCGCTCAGCATCGCGGCGTTGATGTCCGAGAGGATCACGATCCCGGTCTTGCCGACCTGTTTCGCGAGTCCGACGCTCAAGTCGCCCGTGCCGCCGGCCACGTCGAGCGCGCGCTGCCCCGGACGCAGGTTCGTCAGGGATAAAGTGAAATCCTTCCAGAGGCGATGGGCGCCGCCGGACATCAGGTCGTTCATGATGTCGTATTTGCCGGCGACGGAATCGAAAACGCCGCGTACGCGGCTCTGTTTTTCGGACCAGGCAACGCGCTCGAAGCCGAAATCGGTTTCCGGAGATTTCTTGGGATCGCTCACAGGACGAGCAGTATAGACGGGCCGGTCGTGCGCACCCAGAAAGCGCTGGCTTTTCAGGTGGGCATTGGTTACAAAGCCCAACTATTCGAGCGGGGGTCTTGAAAAGGGCTGGTCAGCCTGCGCGACCAGCCCTTGTTTTGCGGCGATTCCCAGCGACGATTCTCAGCGGCTCACGCCGCGAATCTCTGGCGGGTCTTCGACCCGCTCCGTGAAATCTACTGTTGGGCCGAGTAAACCCTGGCCTGGTACTTCGCCCAATTTTCCGCGTACTTCTGGCCCAGCTCGCGCAGGTACTTCCACGAATAAAGGCCCGAATCGTGGCCGTCATCGAACACCAGTTTCACGGCGTATTGTCCGGCCGGATCCACGGCCTTGATGCCGACGTTCTGCTTGCCGAGCACGAGGACCTCCTGCCCGGGTCCATGCCCCTTGACCTCGGCGGAGGGCGAATGAACACGAAGGTATTCGAAAGGCAACAAAAATCGCGCTCCGTCCTCGAACGCGACCTCCAGCACACGCGATCGGGTACGTAGGCGGATTTCCACCGCCAGGTTTGGGTCTGCCATGCCGTGAAGCCTATACTCGCTGCAGTGCCGGAGGGCGAAATCCGGCGTTTTGCCTCGGGGGGATATGCAACCGACGGACACCTCGCATCCCGACTACTTTCACAAGGTCGTGGATTGCCAATGGGCTTGCCCAGCACACACCGACGTCCCCGAATACATTCGTCTCATCGCTCAAGGGCGCTTCACCGATGCATACATGGTGAACCGCCATTCGAACGTCTTTCCAGGAATCCTCGGACGCGTGTGCGATCGGCCGTGCGAGCCTGCCTGCCGTCGCGGCCGTGTCGAAGAAAAACCCGTCGCGATCTGCAGGCTGAAGCGAGTGGCCGCCGACCATCGCGAAGAAGACATCAAGTCCCGCCTGCCCAGGATTCCCAAGCTCAAGAACGGCAAGAAGGTCGCGCTCATCGGCGCGGGCTGCGCCTCGCTGACGGTGGCGAACGATCTCATGCCGCTCGGATACTCGGTCACCGTCTTCGAGCAGTTCGCCGTGCCGGGCGGCCTCATGCGCACGAACATTCCCTCGTTCCGCCTGCCCGCCGAAGTGCTCAACGAGGAGATCGCGCACATCGTCGACATGGGCGTCGACCTCAAGCTCGATCACCCGATCAAGTCCATGCGCGAGTTGCTCGAGAAGGGCGGATTCGACGCGGTGTTCGTCGGTGCGGGCGCGCCGAAGGGCAAGGAACTCAAGCTGCCGGGCCGCGCGGAAGGCGCGGCGAACATCCATATCGGCATCACGTGGCTCGAGTCGGTCGCATTCGGGCACATCAAGGACATCGGCGAGAAGGTGCTCATCATCGGTGTCGGCAACACCGCGATGGACTGCTGCCGCACGTCGCTGCGTCTCGGCGCGAAGGACGTGAAGGTCATGGCGCGCAAGCCGCGCCAGTTCTTCAAGGCCTCCGAGTGGGAGCTCGAGGACGCCGAAGAAGAGAAGGTACAGATCGTCATCAACCGCTCGCCCAAGGCGTTCGTCGTCGAGAACGGCAGGCTCAAGGGCATGACCTTCGATGTCATGGAATACGACATCGACGCCACGGGACGCATCACCGCGGAGCGCATCACGGGCGAGGAATTCCTCGAAGCCGACGACGTGATCCTCGCGATCGGCCAGGAGAACGCGTTTCCGTGGATCGAGCGTGATCTCGGCATCGAGTTCGACAAGTGGGACGTGCCCAAGGTGGACGCGAAGACCTTCGAGTCCACGCGGCCCGGCGTGTACTTCGGCGGCGACGCGGCGTTCGGTCCCAAGAACATCATCTGGGCGGTCGAGCACGGCCACCAGGCGGCGATCTCGATCCACAATCACTGCCAGGGGAAGAGCGTGGCGGAACGCCTCGCGCCCGGCGTGAACCTGCAGTCGCGCAAGATGGGCATGCACGAGTGGGCCTACGCGAACGACTACAACCCGGCCGAGCGGCGCCTGATGCCGCACGTTTCGCTGAAAGAACGCTTCAAGAAACTCGACATCGAAGTCGAGCTCGGCTTCACCGCAGAGCAGATCGAGAAAGAGGTGCAGCGCTGCCTCAACTGCGACGTGCAGACCGTGTTCGAGACGAAGCTGTGCATCGAATGCGACGCGTGCATCGACATCTGCCCGGTGGACTGCCTCACGATCACGCACAACGGCGAGGAAGCCGACCTGCGCACCCGGCTAAAGGCGCCCGCGAAGAATGTCACTCAGGCCTTGTACGTATCGGGGCCGCTGAAACACACCCAGCGGGTCATGGTCAAAGACGAGGACCTTTGCGTGCACTGCGGACTTTGCGCCGAGCGTTGTCCTACGGCCGCGTGGGACATGCAGAAGTCCTTCGTGAAATGGCCCCATGCCGAGGACGAAGCCGCCGCGGACGCGGCCAAGATGCCGCGATCCGCATAGAGACAACTCACGCCCCATGACTGACAGAACCAACGACTTCGCGATCAAGATCGCGACGGTGAACGGCACCGGTTCGGCGAGCGCGAACACGCTGTTGATGAAATCGATCTTCCGCAGCGGCATCCCGGTGATGGGCAAGAACTACTTCCCGTCCAACATCCAGGGCCTGCCCACCTGGTACGAGATCCGCGTGACGCGGGACGGCTACGTCGCCCGCTCCGGCAAGATCGACATCATGGTGGCGATGAACGCCGAGACCTATGCGCGCGACGTGCGCGAAGTGGCCTCGGGCGGTTATCTCATCTACGACAGCACCTGGCCGCGCCCGGCGCTGCTCGCGCGCGACGACATCACCGTGCTCGGCGTCCCGCTCGCGAAGATGTGCAACGAGAACTTCAACGGCGTGCGCACGCGCATCCTCATGAAGAACATCTGCTACGCGGGCGTGCTGGCGGCGTTGCTCGATCTCGACGTGGAAAAGATCCGCGGACTGCTCGCGGAGACATACGCGAAGAAGCCGCAGCTCGTCGATTCGAACATGAAGGCGATCCAGCTCGGCTACGACTACGCCAGGGCGAACCTGAAGTGCCCGCTGCCGCTGAAAGTGGCGCCGCTGCCGGGCGGCTCGAAGACCGCCGGGCACGTCATGATCGACGGCAACACCGCGGCCGGTCTCGGCTGCGTGTTCGCCGGCGCGACGGTGGCCGCGTGGTATCCGATCACGCCGTCGACGTCGCTCATGGACGCGTTCAAATCATTCTCCGACAAGCTGCGCGTCGATCCCGACACCGGCAAGAGGAACTTCGCGTTCATCCAGGCCGAGGACGAGTTGGCCGCGATCGGCATGGTGCTCGGCGCGTCGTGGAACGGCGCACGCTCGTTCACCGCGACGAGTGGTCCGGGCGTGTCGTTGATGAACGAATTCCTCGGCCTCGCGTATTACGCCGAAGTGCCCGCGGTGCTGTTCGACATCCAGCGCGTCGGTCCTTCGACGGGCATGCCGACGCGCACCCAGCAATGCGACATCCTCGAAGCGGCGTACGCCTCGCACGGCGACACCAAACACGTGTGCCTGTTCCCGCGCGATCCGGAAGAGTGCTTCTACTTCGCGCGCGACGCCTTCGACCTGGCCGAGAGGCTGCAGACGCCGGTGCTGGTGCTGAGCGACCTCGACATCGGCATGAACGACTGGATGTGTCCCGAATTGAAGTGGGACGACAACTACAAGCCGGATCGCGGCAAGGTGCTCGGCCTCGAGGAAATCCAGAAGCTCGAGAAGTTCCATCGCTATCTCGACGTGGACGGCGACGGGATTCCCTGGCGCACGCTGCCGGGCGTGCATCCGAAGGGCGCGTATTTCACGCGTGGCTCGGGACATACGCAGTACGGCGCGTACACCGAGGACTCGGCCGAATACCAGATCGTGCTCGACCGTCTGGCGCGCAAGTTCCATACCGCGAAGCGGCTCGTGCCGCAGGCGGTCATCGAGCAGGATCCGAAGATCGACATCGCGCTGGTCGCCTACGGCAGCTCCGACGGCGCGGTGCGCGAGGCGCTCGACATCCTCGCGGCGCACGGGCTTAAGGCTAACTACATGCGGCTGCGCTCGTTCCCGTTCGGCGAGGACGTGGAGAAGTTCCTCGAGTCGCACAAGCTCGTGTTCGTCATCGAGCAGAATCGCGATGCGCAGATGCGCTCGCTGCTCACGCTCGAGACGCGCGTGGAGAAGGCGAAGTTGCGCTCGCTGCTGCACTACAGCGGCCTGCCGATCTCCTCGGAATTCATCGTGAAGGGCGTGCTGGCCGAGGTCGAGCCGAAGACGCGCAAGCCCGAGGTCGTCGCCGGAGGTGTCGCATGACGTTCCTGCCGAAGCCGAAAGTCCGCCACCCGTCGCTACCGAAGAATTCGCTCGGTCTCACGCGCCGCGACTATGAAGGCGGGCTGTCCACGCTGTGCGCGGGATGTGGTCATGACTCGATCACGGCGGCGATCATCGAAGCTTCCTGGGGTCTCGAAATCGAGCCGCAGAACATGGTCAAGCTCTCCGGCATCGGCTGCTCGTCGAAGACCACGGCGTACTTCGTGAGCGGTGGGCACGGCTTCAACTCCGTGCACGGTCGCATGCCCTCGATCGCGATGGGTGCGAACGCGGCCAACCGCAATCTGACGTACATCGGCGTTTCGGGCGACGGCGATACGTTGTCGATCGGTCTCGGCCAGTTCTGCCATGCGATCCGCCGCAACCTGAACATGGCCTACATCATCGAGAACAACGGCGTGTACGGCCTCACGAAGGGCCAGTTCTCGGCGTCGGCCGACGTGGGCACGAAGGCCAAGAAGGGCGAGGTGAACCAGCAGCCGCCGATCGATCCGGTGCTGCTCGCGCTGACGCTCGGCGCCACGTTCGTCGCGCGCAGTTTCTCGGGCGACAAGGAACAACTCGTGCCGCTAATCCAGGCCGCGTTGCGTCACAAGGGATTCGCGCTAATCGACGTGCTCTCGCCCTGCGTGACGTTCAACGATCACGAAGGGTCGACGAAGAGTTACGCCTATACCCGCGAACACTACGATGCCGCGGTGCATGCCGACTTCGTGCCGTTCCAGCGCGAGATCTCCGCGGAATATGCGGCCGGCGACGTGCTCCCCGTGGTGCTCCACGACGGCAGCAAGATACTGCTGCGCAAGCTGGAAGCGAACTACGATCCGACCGATCGCGGCGCCGCCATGACGGCAATTCAGGATCGCTTGAAAAAAGGTGAATTCCTGACCGGGTTGTTATACGTGGATCCCGCAGGTAAAGAGTTCCACGAAGTCAATGAGACCCCGTCCATTCCTCTCAATCAAATACCCCACGACCGGCTTTCACCCGGATCCGCGGCCCTCGCGAAAGTTCTGGCGCGATATCGTTAGAGGCGCTATGTTTCCGCCCGCGACGACGATTAGGTAGATTCAGGAGTCGACATGACCGAAGAGAAGTCCCAGAAATTCACCTCCAAGGTGCGCCGCGGGCTCACCTGGGTCAGCACGGTATCGTCCGCAGAGCTTGCGCGCGTCAAACAGGAAGCCGGCGGTGGCCGCATTCCGGGCATGACCGCCGCGCAGCTTTCGGACATCGAAGCCGCGCTGCTGTGGATTGCGCAGAACAAGGAAGAATCGAATGGGTAAGGGTGATCGCCGCACGAAGCGCGGCAAACTCTACGCGGGCTCGTTTGGAAAGACCCGCGCGAAAGATCCTGCCAAGAAGAAAGCACGAGCCGCCAAAGCCAAGAAGAAAGCCTAAGCCAGACGTCCCAAGCACAGGTCTGATGGAGCCCGCGCCTGAAAAACGCGGGCTTCGTCTTTCAGGATTCGGCGACGACGCGCAGGGACTTGATCGAGCGGTACCTGGCGACCAGCTCGAGCGCCGACTGGTGGTTAGGCGGCAATTCGACGTCGCTGGCCCCGAGCGGCGTCACGCGTTCACCCCACCTCATCACGTGGCCCGTGAAGGTCAGGCCTCCGCCGAAGGAAGGCATGAGGAGCAGCGAACCGGGTTTCACGCGGCCTTCCTCGAGCGCCTCGCACAATGCGACCGGCACGGTGGCCGCGGACATGTTGCCGTAGCGGTGCACGTTCACGAACACGCGCTCCATCGGGATGCCGGTCTTCTTCGCGACCGATTCGATGATTCGCAGGTTCGCCTGGTGAGGGATCACGAGGTCCACGTCGTCCGAGGTTTTGCCCACTTTTCCCAGCGCTTCCGCGCAGGCCATCGACATCCCGTGCACGGCCTTCTTGAAGATTTCCTGGCCCTCGAACTGCCATTCCGTCTTGCCGATGATGCGGTTCTGGTGGGCATAGGCCGCGCCCATGCCGTGCACGCGCAGGATCTCGCGCGATTCGCCGTAGCAGCCGAGCCGCTCGGCGAGCAGGCCTTCCTCGCGGTCCGTCGCCTCGAGCACCACGGCCGCGGCCCCGTCGCCGAACAACACGGCGGTGTTGCGGTCGCTCCAGTCGATGAACGGCGAGATGACCTCCGCGCCGACGACGACCGCGTTGCGCACGATGCCCGTGCGGATCATCGCGGTCGCGGTAGATAGGGAATACAGGAAACTGGTGCAGGCGGTGTTGACGTCCATCGCCGCGCAGCCCTCGGCGCCGATACGCCGCTGAATGCCCGACGCGACGTTCGGTACCTGGTCGTCGTAGCTCGTGGTGCCGGCCACGATCAGCTCGACCTTCCTGCCATCCATGCCGGCGCAGGCGAGCGCGCGCGCCACCGCGACGTGGATCAGCTCGCCCAGGGGTACGTGCGACAGACGACGTTCGCGGATGCCGGTCCGGGTGGTGATCCACTCGTCGCTGGTGTCGAGAAAGGTCGCCATGTCGGCATTGGTGAGGGTCGCGGGAGGCATGCACTTGCCCCACCCGATGATGGCCGCTCCCCTCGACGTCACGACTGGCATGGGCTGGGAGGATAAGGCGAACTCAATTAGAGTTCACGTCCATGGAAAAACACGACTTTTCGCGCTGGCGGCCGCATCCCTGGCATGGCCTGGACATCGGGGAAGACGCACCCCGCATCGTCAATGCCTACATCGAGATCACCCCGTTCGACGTCATCAAGTACGAGATCGACAAGGCGTCGGGATACCTGCGAGTCGATCGGCCCCAGCGGTCCTCGTCGCATCCTCCGGCCCTGTACGGGTTCATTCCGAAGACCTACTGCGCGGCCCGCATCGCGAAACTGGCAAATTGCGAACGCGGCGACGGCGATCCGCTCGACATCTGCGTGGTCAGCGAACGCCCCATCGAACGATCCGAGGTCCTGCTGCGCGCGCGCGTGATCGGCGGACTGCAACTCATCGACCGCGGCGAGGCCGACGACAAGATCATCGGCGTGCTCGAGGGCGATTACGTGTGGGATCACGTCAAGGACATCTCGCAGCTCGCGCCCGTGCTGGTCGAGCGGCTCGAGCACTACTTCAGCACCTACAAGCTCGTGCCGGGCGAGCCTAACAAGCTGCACATCGCCGGAAAATACGGCTTCGAACACGCGAAGAAAGTCATCGAGGCGTCGCTCGAGGATTACCAGGAGTCGTTCGGCGACTCGTCGCGCGATCGGCGCCGGACCGACTAGGGAGCGCGACGGCTGCGCGCGCGCATCAGCAGGCCCGACACGAGCGCGGCGCAGGGCGCGAGGAACCACGCCATCAGGACGAACTGGCGCGGCAGCGGGCTCGGAATTGCGAGCCCGATGACCAGCGCCGGCAGGCCGGCGACGAGTCCGTGCAGGAAGGGGTTGTTCGCGCCCAGCACCCCGGCCCACACGCCCGAAACGAACTGGACCAGCGACCAGGTGGCCGCGAGCCGTGCGTCGCTCACGTGACCGGGCAGCGCGAGCAGCGTGGCGAGGGCGCCCACCAGAGACAGGCCGCCGCTCACGACGAGCGCGCCCATGCGCAGGCGGCCGGACGGTGGTGGCGGAGATCCGGAGGGATCCTGCGTCGAATTCACGGGCTCGTTCGGCAACGGGTCAACATCCGTCCCTGATTGGGAACTATAGATAGGCAAGGGCGCGCATTTTCGTGGCGGGCCCCCGATCCGGCAAGCGCAATAGGACAAGAACGGGCGGAATCGCACGAGAAGTTGCGTTAAGTTTGTCCTCATGAAACGCCCGTTCTTCCACGGTACGTTTGCACTTTGCCTGTGTGTCGCCTGGGCGGTGTCCCTGTCGTCGACCTGCGCGGCCGCGCCGCGGCGCATACCGGTCCACGAGGACATCTGGCTCATGAAGCGCGTCGGTGCGCCGCAGGTGAGTCCCGATGGCCGCTGGGTCGTGGTCTCGGTCACCGAGCCGTCGTATGACGACAACGCGACGAACTACGATTTGTGGCTCATCGATGCGACCGCGAAGGAGCCGACCCGGCGCATCACCTCGACACGCCGTCCGGAGACCGGCGTCGTCTGGAGTCCCGACAGCAGCCGGATCGCATTCAGCGCGCATCGCGAAGCGGACGATGTTCCCCAGATCTATACGCTCGATTTCGCGCGCGGGGGCGAGGCGGAACGTCTCACGAATCTGCCGGGCGGCGCGCGAGGGCCCGTGTTCTCGCGCGATGGACGGCAACTCGCCTTCGTGTCCGTCACGTATCCGGGTTCGCGCGACGAGGACGCGCTCGAACCGGAGGACACCGGGGCGCGTTACGGCAAGGCCAACGTGCGCATCTACGAGGGCTTTCCGATCCGCAACTGGGATCGGTGGCTCGACGAACGCCGT
The DNA here is from genome assembly GCA_023423065.1 of Pseudomonadota bacterium. Taxonomy (GTDB): domain Bacteria; phylum Pseudomonadota; class Gammaproteobacteria; order Steroidobacterales; family Steroidobacteraceae; genus CADEED01. The sequence continues at coordinate 85,115 of JAFAGC010000029.1, read as the reverse complement.
GTGCGCATCTTCGTCCTGCCGCTCGACGAGAACGGCCAGGCGAGCGGCGAGCCGCGCGACGTGCTCGCGGGCACCCAGCTCGCCCAGAGTCCCGGCTTCGCCGGCAGGCTCACGGATACAGGCGAAGAAATCGAAATCGAGTTCACGCCCGACAATGCGTCGCTGGTGTTCGCCGCGTCGACGAATCGCCACGAAGCCGCATTCGCCTTTCCGGATTCGCAGCTCTTCGTCGTGAATCTCGCTGGTGGCGAACCGCGCCAGATCACCACGGGGAAGGATCGCTGGGCAATGCCGCGTTTCACGCCGGACGGGAACAAGCTCGTCGCCGTGGTCGAGCAGCAGGACGGCAAGTTCGTCTACAACGCCGCGCGCCTCGCCGCGATGAACTGGCCCGACGGCGTGGCGCCCACGCTCATTCCGTACGACCTCGATCGCTCGGTGGATGCGTTCGCGATTTCGCCGGATTCGAGGCGGGTCTACTTCATCGCCGAGGATGCCGGGAACTCGAAGCTTTTCGCGGTCCGGGTGATCGGCGGCAAGGTGGAGACGCTGTTCGGCGTCGGGCACGGCTCCTACTCGAACATCGCGATTCCGGCGGCGACCGAGAACACGATGCTGTTCGTGAACTGGGAGAGCGCGAGCAACCCGTCCGAGATCGCGATCGTGACGCCGCGGGCCGGCAAGGCGATCGTGCTGAGCCGGTTCAACCAGCGCCGCGCCGCCGCGCTCGACCTGCCGCCCGTCGAGCATTTCCAGTTCCGCTCCAGCCGCGGCAAGACCATCCACAGCCTGCTGGTTCGGCCGCCGGGTTTCGACGCCAGCAAGAAGTATCCCCTGTTCGTGTTGATCCACGGCGGTCCACACGGCATGTGGCGCGACCAGTTCTTCATCCGCTGGAACTACCACCTGCTCTCGGCTCCGGGTTACGTGCTGCTGCTGACTAACTACTCGGGGTCGACGGGGTTCGGCGAGGAGTTCGCCCGCTCGATCCAGGGCGACCCGTTCAAGGGCCCCGCGGACGAGATCAACGAAGCGGCCGACGCGGCGATCGCGCGATACGAGTTCATCGACGGCAAACGGCAATGCGCGGGCGGCGCGAGTTACGGCGGGCACCTGGCCAACTGGCTGCAGGGCACCACGACGCGTTACAAGTGTCTCGTGAGCCATGCCGGGCTCGTCAACCTCGAGTCGCAGTGGGGAACCAGCGACACGATCTTCCAGCGCGAGGTGAACCTGGGCGGCCCGCCGTGGGAACGGGCGCCGGTGTGGAGCGAGCAGAACCCGGTGAGATTCGCGGCCAATTTCCGCACGCCGGTGCTCGTGACCGTCGGTGAACACGACTTCCGCGTGCCGCTCAACAATGCGCTCGAATACTGGAGCGCGCTGCAACGCATGCAGGTGCCGAGCCGGCTCGTCGTGTTCCCGGATGCCAACCACTGGATCCAGAAAGCGGAGGACAGCCGCGTGTTCTACGCGGAGATCGCCGCCTGGCTGGAACGATGGCTAAAAAGCACGTCGTAACGGCCGTGCGCATCGCGACCATTTCGGCGCTGGTGGCTGCATTGCTCGTGACGGCCTGCAGTGCCCTGCAGCGCAAGGTGCTGTTTCATCCGACGCACCACGAGTCCGACACCGGGCTCGCGCGCTGGACCGATGACGATGGCACGTTCCTGGGATACGTACGCGAAGTGCGGGATCCCGAAAACGTGTGGCTGCTGTTGCACGGCAACGGCGGCCAGGCGGCCGATCGCGTTTACGCGCTGCCCTCGTTCTCGGAACGCGATTCGGTCTACATCATGGAATACCCGGGGTATGGGCAACGCGACGGCAGTCCTTCACGAAGGTCGATCGACGCCGCCGCGCGCGAGGCGTATGCCGTCCTGCGGAAGAAGCATCCCGATGTGGCGGTGTGCGTGGCGGCGGAGTCGATCGGCAGTGGACCTGCCGCGATGCTGTCGCGAGAGTCGAAGCCGCCGGATCGCATCGTGCTCATCGTGCCGTTCGACGACATCAAGTCCGTGGCGCGCGGTCACATGAGCCTCCCGGTCGGCGTGCTGCTCACGGGGACCTGGGACAACGTCGAGGCGCTGGAAGGCTACGCCGGGCCGCTCGACATCTACGGCGCCGAGCAGGACGAGGTCATTCCCATGCGGCATGCCCGGGCGCTGGCGGGCGCCATTCCACAAGCGAAGTTTCACCTCATCGGGGGTGGACACAACGACTGGTCGCTGAACGCGAAGGTGCGGATCCGCAACTAGTTAGATAGTGCGCGAGAAGATCAGCGTCAGGTTGTTGGCGGGCATGCGCACGATCTGCTGGCGCTGCAGGCCGTGAGTGGCTGCAACACGCGTCACTTCCTCGAGTTCGCGCAGACCCCACCCGGGATTGCGCCGCCGGAGCGAGGCATCGAAATCCAGGTTCGACTGCGCCGCGCGGCCGCTCTCGAGGTAGGGGCCATAGAGGATCAGCTTGCCGAGCGTCGGCAGGTGGCGCGCGGCGCCTCGCAGCAACGCATGCGTCGCGGACCACGGCGAGATGTGGACCATGTTGATGCAGAGGATCGCATCGTAACGGTCGTCCACCGGCCAGCGCGGTTCCTCGACGTCGAGCGCGACGGGATCGGCCACGTTGGTCAGGCCCGATTCGCGAATACGCGTCGCGATGGCTTCGCGATGAGGCGCATCGGGCTCGGTGGGCTGCCACCGAATGTCGGGAAATGCCGCGGCGAAGAAGCAGATGTGTTGTCCCGTGCCCGACGCGATTTCGAGCACGCTGCCCCTGGCGGGCAGGACGGTTTCCAGGACGGTGAGGATCGGATCCTTGTTGCGTTCGGCGGCGGGAGAGGTGAGCAGCTCGTTGGTCATGACGAGTCGCGCTCGCGCTCCTCGCGGATCTTCCGCACCGTCATCCAGATGAACAGGCTGATGACGCTCAACAGCAGGGCCATGAGCACCGCAAGAATCGGCCGGAACCGCCACGCTTCGACGAGCCCCCACGCGACGCCGATCGGTGTGATGGTGAAGAGCAGCGGTTTCGCAATACGCATGGGGGGTGGGGACTAGGTGCCGGTGTAAAAAGTGGGGATTGAGTTTAACGGTTGCTCGATAGTGCCGTTATCTCAATCCCCACTTTTTACACCGGCACCTAATCCCCACCCCGTCACAGGATGTAGCGGGAGAGATCCTCGTCCTTCGCGAGGTTGCCGAGATGCTGATCGACGTACGCGGCGTCGATCTCGATCGCCGTGCCGGCTTTTTCCGCGGCATCGAACGACACGCTCTCGAGCAGGCGCTCCATGACGGTGTGCAGGCGGCGCGCGCCGATGTTCTCGGTCTTTTCGTTCACGCTGGACGCGATCTCCGCGATGCGCCGCACGCCGCTCTCGGCGAACTTCACGTCCACCTTCTCGGTGTTCATGAGCGCCTGGTACTGCGTGGTCAGCGAGGCATCCGGCTCGGTGAGGATGCGCACGAAGTCGTCGACCTTGAGCGACTCGAGTTCCACGCGGATCGGGAAACGGCCCTGCAACTCCGGGATCAGGTCGGACGGCTTCGACATGTGGAACGCACCCGACGCGATGAACAGGATGTGATCCGACTTGATCTGCCCGTACTTCGTCGACACGGTCGAACCTTCCACCAGCGGCAAGAGGTCGCGCTGCACGCCTTCGCGTGACACGTCGGCGCCGTAGCTGTCCTGCCGGCGCGCGACCTTGTCGATCTCGTCGATGAACACGATGCCGTTCTGCTCGGCGTTCTTGAGCGCGCGCGCGCGCAGGTCTTCCTCGTTGACGAGCTTGCCCGCTTCCTCTTCCTCGAGCAGCTTCTGCGCTTCCTTCACCTTGAGCTTGCGCGGCTTCGTCCGCTGGCCGCTCAGGTTCGCGAACATGCTCGAAAGCTGCTCCTGCATCTCCTCCATGCCCGGCGGCGCCATGATCTGCACGCCCGGCGGGATCGCGCGCAGGTCGATTTCGATCTCGCGTTCACCGAGTTGCCCTTCGCGCAGCATCTTGCGGAATTTCTGCCGGGTCTCGTTGTCGCGCGCCGACGGTTCGGGATCGGTGGAGAATCCCATCATCTTGGGCGCGGGCAGCAGCGCATCGAGGATGCGCTCCTCGGCGGCATCCTTGGCGCGCTCGCGCACCTTCGCGATCTCCTCGTCGCGCGCCATCTTCACGGCGACCTCGGCGAGATCCTTCACGATCGAATCGACGTCGCGGCCGACGTAACCGACCTCGGTGAACTTGGTGGCCTCGACCTTCACGAACGGCGCGTTCGCGAGTTTCGCGAGCCGGCGCGCGATCTCCGTCTTGCCGCAGCCCGTCGGCCCGATCATGAGGATGTTCTTCGGCGTGATTTCCTGGCGCAGCGGATCTTCGATCTGCATGCGGCGCCAGCGGTTACGCAGCGCGATGGCCACGGCGCGCTTGGCATTGGCCTGGCCTACGATGTGCTTGTCGAGTTCGGAAACGATTTGCTTCGGTGTCATTCGGTCAGCCCTTCAGTTCCTCGATGACGAGGTTCCGATTGGTGTAGATGCAGATGTCGGCGGCGATGTTCAGCGATTTCTCGACGATCTCGCGCGCGCCCAGGTCCGTGTTCTCGGCAAGGGCGCGCGCCGCGCTCTGCGCGAACGGCCCGCCCGATCCGATGGCCACGAGGTCATGCTCGGGCTCGATCACGTCGCCATTGCCGGAGATCACGAAAATCTTCTGCGTGTCACCGACGAGAAGCAGTGCTTCGAGGCGGCGCAGATAGCGGTCGCCGCGCCAGTCCTTGGCGAGATCGATCGCCGCGCGAGTCAGGTTGCCGAATTTCTCGAGCTTGCCTTCGAAGCGTTCGAACAGCGTGAACGCGTCGGCCGTGCCGCCCGCGAATCCACCGAGTACCTTGCCATTGCCGAGGGGCCGCACCTTGCGTGCGTTGCCCTTCATCACCGTGTTACCGAGAGTGACCTGCCCGTCGCCACCGATCGCGATGGCGCCGTTGCGACGCACGGCGACGATGGTCGTGCCGTGCGGATTGAAAGTCTCCGACATGTGAATCCTGAACCTTCAAGACCTAGGTCTTGCGTTTCGCCCGAGGGTGGGAGGCGTCGTACGTGCGGGCCAGGTGGGCGAAATCAAGGTGAGTGTAGACCTGGGTGGTGGAGATGTCGGCGTGGCCCAGGAGCTCCTGAACACCGCGCAAATCCTTACTCGATTCAAGCAGATGCGTGGCGAAGGAGTGCCGGAAGAGGTGGGGGTAGACATGCGTCGGCAGCCCCTTCCGGCGCGCCCAGTGGGCGATGCGCAGCTGCACCGCGCGATGTTTCAGGCGCGATCCGTTCTTGCCCGTGAACAGCGCGGGCTCGTCGATCCCGGCGAACGCCACGCGCTCGCGCAGCCAGGCGCGGATGGCCTCGATGGCCTTGCGCCCGACCGGGACGATGCGCGTCTTCGAGCCCTTGCCGAGCACGCGCACGGTGCGGTCGGCAAGGTCGATGCTCGTGAGGTCGAGGCCGACGAGCTCGTCGAGTCGCAGCCCCGAGGAATAGAACAGCTCCATGATCGCGCGGTCGCGCACGGCGAGCGCGTCTTCAGGCGGGATATCGAGCAGGTTGTTGATCTGGTCGACGTCGAGCGTGTCCGGCAGGCGTTTCGCGGCCTTCGGCGCGCGCACGTCGAGCGCGGGATTCGCCGCGATCACGCGTTCCCGCACGAGATAGTTGAAGAAACCGCGCACGGCCGACAGCCGGCGCTGCACGCTGCGGGGATCGAGACCCGATGCGTGCGCGCGTGCCGCGAACAGGCGCACGTGCTGGCTGTCGAGGGACTTCCAGCCGGCGATCTGGCCGCGTTCCGCGAACTCCGCGAGCGCGCGCAGGTCGCGCGCGTAGTTGGAAGAGGTGTGCGCGGAGAGACGCCGTTCCTTCGAAAGGTGGGCAAGGTAGGCGTCGATCAGCGAACGATCGATCATTCGAGACCGGGAAGGGGGACAGACTTCAAGTCTGTCCCCTCGTCATTGCCGCGACAGCGCGTCGGCGATCATCTCGCCCATCCGCTTCAGGAATTCCGTGCTCATGCCGGGATGGAAGCGCTCTCGTTCGGCGCTGCCGAGCGCGAGCAGGCCGAGCGAGCCGTTGTCGCCCAGCGGCACCAGCGCCACCGAGCCGATACTCGCGGCCTCGGGGCCGAACAGGTAGTCGCGTTGCGAATCGCGCACCTGTCCGCAGCGGGGTTTGCCCGTGGTGAGCAGCGCGTCGAAGGTGCGGTAGTTAGCATCGTCGTGCGCGACGATGCGCAGGAAGGGCTCGTAGTTGCCGCGGGACAGCGCGTCGATCGGCGCCGCGAGCAGCAGCACGGAGTGGAACGCGTCGAAGTCCTCGCGCAGCGAGGCTTCGAGCGCGGTGAGCGCGGCGACCGGCGAGGGCGCGCGCATCATGCGGCGCGTGAAGCGGTGGATGCGCTCCGCGAGTGCGTCGTTGGCGCGCGCGACCGAGACGAATTCGGCGAGCCTGCGATCCGCATCGGTCTTCTGCTCGCGCAGGACCTCGACCTGGCGCTCGACCAGCGACACGGTGGAGCCGGTGCGCATGTGCGGCAGGCGCATGCGGGCGAGCAGTGGCAGGTGACGTTCGAAGAAATCGGGGTTCAGGCCCAGGTAACGCTCGATGCGCTCTTCCTCCGACTGTACTGCTGTCACTCCGCGTGCGGGCTGTGTGCTCATGCGTGTCGTTGGCTCCCTGAAGCGATCAGTATTCGACTCGTCCCGTGAAAGATACCGCTGTCGGGCCTTTCATCCAAATATGTTCGCCGGTACTCGGATACGTGATCTCGAGTTTTCCGCCGGGCAATTCGACTTCGACGATCGCCTCGAGTCGACCGTGACGTCGTCCAACCGCGACAGCCGCGCATGCACCCGTGCCGCAGGCAAGGGTTTCGCCGACTCCACGCTCGTGAACGCGCAGCCGGATGTGCGAGCGATCGACGATTTCCATGAAACCCACGTTCACTCTGCGCGGGAATCGTGGGTGGCTTTCGATCGCGGGGCCCAGGCGATCGATCGGCGCGCTCGCGACCGAAGCCACGGTGAGCACCGCGTGCGGATTGCCCATCGACACCGCTCCGATCTCGACTTCGGTGCCGGCCACGGAAAGCGGATACACGTGCGCTTCGGCGGAAGCTTCGAACGGCAAGGATTTGGGGTCGAAGTTCGGCGCGCCCATGTCGACGGACACGAGACCGCCGTCGTGGACTCGCGCGCGGATCTCTCCGGCGGGGCTGTCGAGCACGAGCTCGCCACCATTCCCATTCGCCGGACGGATACCCCGCATGTGCAGGAAGGCCGCGATGCAGCGGGCGCCGTTGCCGCATTGCTCGACCTCTCCGCCGTCGGCGTTGAAGATGCGGTAATACGCCTGAGTGCCGGCGCGGCGCGGCGGCTCGACGATCATGGCCTGGTCGAAACCGATGCCCGTATGCCGCTCCGACAGCGCGCGCCACTGATCGGCGGTCGGCAGGCCGCCGCCGCGCGGCGCATCGAACACGATGAAATCGTTGCCGAGGCCGTGCATCTTGGTGAAATCGATCCGCATGGTTCGAAGAATACCCGAAGCGCCACCATGGTTTACGATCCCCGGCCATGCGCATCTTCTCGTGGTTAGTGGGGGCCCGGCGGGTCGGATGAGCGCGCAGCCCAGGAATTCCGTCTTCAGGATCCGGCACGCGACCGCGGAGGATGCGGCGGCGCTGGCCGAGTTCGGCGCGCGCACGTTTTCCGAGACGTTCGCGGCAGAAAACACCGCGGAGGACATGCGACTCCACCTGGCGTCCGCCTGGAGTCCGGCGCTGCAGCACGCGGAGATCGAAGATCCCACGCTCGATACCTTGCTCGCATTCTCCCGCGAAGGCGTGCTCGCTGGGTTCGCGCAGCTGCGCGCGGACTACGCGCCTTCCGCGGTACCGACCGAGCGAGCGTTCGAGATCAAACGTTTCTACGTCGACCGTCCCTGGCATGGCTCGGGACTCGCGCGCGAACTCATGAGTGCGGTGGAGGCGCAGGCGCGCCGCCGCGGCGCGCGCGAACTGTGGCTCGGAGTCTGGGAGCGCAATCCGCGCGCGCAGGCCTTCTATCGGAAATGCGGATTCGAAAAGGTGGGCACGCAGATCTTCGTCGTGGGAACGGATCCGCAGACGGATCACGTGATGCTGCGCAGGTTGTGAACATACGAATCGAACACGTGGCGATCTGGGTGCGCGACATCGATCGCGTCGCGCAGTTCTATGCGCGTTACTTCGGCGCGCGTGTCGGCGACCTGTACCGCAACGAGCGCAAGGGTTTCGAATCCCGCTTCCTCGAATTCGCGTCCGGCGCGCGCCTCGAGATCATGCGGCGCGTCGACGTGATCGAAGGTTTCGCGGCCGAGCGGCTCGGCTTCACGCACATCGCGATCACGGTCGGCAGCGAGGCCGGTGTCGATGCCTTCGCCGCGCGCATCGCGGCGGACGGCATGAACGTCGCGGGCGCGCCGCGCCGGACCGGCGACGGTTATTACGAATGCGTCGTGCTCGATCCGGAGGGCAATCGCGTGGAGGTCACGGCATGAAGCGCTGGCTCGCGGCCGCATTGCTGGGCACCTGCGCGTTCGCGCAAGCCCCTCAGCCGGTGGTTTGGCCCGAGGTCACGCAAAGCGCGAAGCCCTGGACTCGCTGGTGGTGGCCGGGAAGCGCCGTCGATGCCGCGGGACTGCGCGGTCAGCTCGAGAAATTCGCGGCGGCGGGACTCGGGGGCGTCGAGGTCACGCCTATCTACGGCGCCAGAGGCGCGGAACATCGCGCTATCGATTTCCTCTCGCCTCGCTGGGTCGAGCTGCTCGGTGACACCACGCGCGAGGCCGCGCGCCTCGGGCTGGGAGTCGACATGGCGACCGGAACCGGCTGGCCCTTCGGCGGACCCACCGTATCGACCGAGGACGGTTCGAGCACGTTCGCTTTCATAAACGGCAAGCTCTCGGGCAAGCCGACGAACATGAAGGTGAAGCGCGCCGCGCCCGGTGGCGAAGGTCTCGTGCTCGATCCGTATTCGCCGCCCGCGCTCGCGCGATACCTCGGGAGTTTTTCCGCGGCGCTGAAGCCGCTGCCCGCCAAGGCACTACGCGCCCAGTTCCACGATTCATTCGAGTACTACGACGCGAGCTGGACGCCGGCACTGTCGTCCACCTTCCGGGAAATGCACGGCTACGCACTCGAGCCCTTCGCCGGTCCGCTCGCCGGCCAGCAGACACTCGACGCCGACAAGCTTGGCCGCGTGAAGGGCGACTATCGGCGCACGCTCGCGAAGCTGCACCTCGACTACGTGACGAACTGGGCGGCATGGTCGCGTTCGCACGGCTTCGAGACCCGCAACCAGGCGCATGGCGCGCCCGGCAACCTGCTCGATCTTTACGCCGCGGTGGATGTGCCCGAGACCGAATCCTTCGGCAACACGCCGCTTTCCATCGTCGGCCTGCGCGCGGATTCCACGGAAGCGAAGCCGGACCCCGATCCGCCCGAGAATCTCGTCGGCCGTTTTGCATCGTCGGCGGCCCACGTCACGGGACGTCCGCTGGTATCGAGCGAAACACTGACCTGGCTACGCGAAAATTTCCGCGAGCCCTTGTCCGCCGCGAAACCCCAGCTCGATCGGCTGTTCGCGGCCGGCGTCAATCATGTCTTCTATCACGGCATCACGTACTCGCCCGCAGACGCGGCCTGGCCGGGCTGGTTTTTCTATGCGTCCACGCAGCTGGGGCCGGCCAATCCGAACTGGCGGGATTTCGCAGTGTTGAATGCGTACGTCGCGCGCGTTCAGTCGGTGCTGCAGGCGGGCAGGCCCGACAACGACGTTCTCGTGTTCTGGCCGTTCGACGATCTCGTCGACGACGCCGAAGGGCTCATGCGCCAGTACGGCGTGCATGAAAACGCGTGGCTCGTGAAATCTTCGACCGGCGCGCTCATGCAGATGTTGATCGCGGAAGGGATCACGTTCGATCTGCTGTCCGACGCACAGCTGCAGGAGCTGCAGTCGGAGAAGAATGCGCTGATCGCGCCGGGTGGAAGATATCGTGCGCTGTTCGTGCCCGCGGCGCGCCGCATGTCTCCGGAGACGCTGCGAAAAATCGCCGACCTGCGCGACGCGGGCGCGAAAGTGTTTTTCGAGTCGTTGCCGGTCGACGTACCGGGCAATGCCCGCCTCGAAGAGCGACGCGCGGAACTGCGCGAGCTGCTCGCGCGACCTTCGCTCGCGAACTCGACGATCACGCCGGGCGCGCCGCTGCTGCTCCAGCCGCTCGGCATCCGCCAGGAGTCCGCCGCGCGCGCGGGGCTCTCCTTCATTCGCCGCGTCCGCGATGACGGTTACGACTACTTCTTCGCGAATCTCGGCGCGAATGCATTCGACGGCTGGCTGGACCTCGGAACGCCGGCCGCCGCGGCGTGGATACTCGATCCGCTGACGGGCGCCGCGGGCGTCGCGTCGCTGGCCGAAGACGCGGGCGGCAACTCGCGTGTCTATCTACAGCTCGCCTCGGGAGAATCACTGCTGGTGCGCACGTTCCGGAAGGCGGCGTTCAAGAACCGGCCGCCGGCGTGGCGTTACGTGACTCGCGCAGGCGCCGGTCTCGAGCTCACGGGCCCGTGGCAGCTGACGTTCGTCGAGGGCGGTCCCGAGCTGCCGGCGGCGGCAGCGCTGCCGAGGACGAGTAGTTGGACCGAGCTCGAGGACGAACGCGCGCGCCGTTTCTCCGGCACCGCGCGATATCGTATCGAGTTCGACGCTCCTGCGACGGGCGCCGACGAATGGCTGCTGGAACTCGGCGACGTGCGCGAGAGTGCGCGCATCGCTCTCAACGGCGAGCCGGTGGCGACGGCCTGGAGCCTGCCGTTCGCCGTGCGGCTCGGTAGTTCGCTGAAGCCGCGCGGCAACGTGCTCGAAATAGACGTCACGAACCTGCCGGCCAATCGCATCCGCGACCTCGACTTGCGCAAGGTCGACTGGAAGATCATGCGCGACGCCAACATCGTGACGTTGAATTACAAGCCGTTCGACGCCTCGCAATGGGCGGTTGCCCCGTCGGGCCTGCTCGGGCCGGTGCGCCTCGTGCCGCTGCGAAGTCTCTGGCCGCGTCAGGCGGCGAGCGCCGAGCGAGTCTTGTAGATGCAACGGTCCATGACCGTGAAAATCCCGGCGTCGCGGGCCCGTTGGGCGGCGGCGGCGTCGATCACACCTTCCTGCAGCCACAGCACCGGAACCTTCAGGCGGATGGCGTCGTCGACGATCGCGGCCACGTGCTCCGGCCGGCGGAACACGTCGACGATGTCGATCGGCCCCGCGCCCTTGAGGGCGGACTCGAGATCGGGCCAGGCCTTCTCACCGAGGATCTCCGTCGCGCCCGGATTCACCGGCACGATGCGATAACCAAACTTCTGCAGCCCGCGCGCGACGTTGTGGCTCGGCTTACCGGCAGTTTCCGACAGGCCGAGGATCGCGATCGTGCGTGCGCTGCGCAGCAGCTCGTCGATATCCTGCTTCGCGGGGTTCTCGAACATGGCGCGATCCTCGTGTGTTAGCTTGGGCCCAAGAGTTACGAATCCCGAGGTCCGCGGCAAGCTCGCAGGGTCCCGGGAGGGGCGAGATGGATTCTGACGCATTCGACGTACTGATCGAGCCGGGTGGCCTCGTGCTGCGCGTGCCGCGCGATGCGAACGTGCTCGGGGTTGCGCTTGCCGCGGGCCTGCCGCTGCCGCACAGCTGCCGCGCGGGCCGATGCGCGTCGTGCAAGTCGCGACTGCTGGCGGGTCGTGTCGAATATCCGGACGGCGTTCCACCCGGCATCACGGCCGCGGAAATCGCGCGCGGCGAAGTGTTGCTGTGCCAGGCGCGGCCGCGCACCGACCTGCGCATCGAGACTCGCCGCCTGCCGCCGGCGCCGGGCAATATCGATGTCGAATACCTGGGTCACGAGCGATTGTCGTTCGGGGCCACGAAGGTCCTGCTACGCCGAATGCCAGGGACGGCATTCGCGGTGCGTCCCGGCCAGTTCGTCGATCTCGAAAACCTCGCGGGCGCGCCGGATCGCGTCACGGTGATCGCGGTGCAGGCCGAGTCGCTCGCGGTCGAGCTGGTGGATTCGGCGCTCGCGGATTGGTTCGAAAACGTGGCGCGGCCGGGCGATCGGCTGCGTGTGACTGGCCCATTCGAGGGAGCTCGCTGACGTGACGATCACGCGTGTGCAGAAGATTCTCGCCGGCGGAAGCATCCTGCTCGTGGCGGCACTGATCGCCTGGCTCTCGGGCGAGGCATTCGAGCGCGCGAGTCCGCCGGACGAGCCGGTCAGATCCGAAATCGGTCCTTGAGATCGCCGGCCATGCGCCGGCTGACTTCCAGCGGCTGCGAAGAGCCGCGCAAGTGAACGAAGTGCTGACCTGACGCGTCGCGCGTGATCCGCTCCAGGAACTTCGTGTTGACCAGCGCATTGCGATGGATGCGCACGAAGGTCGCGGCGAATTCCTCCTCGAGCGACTTCAGCGAATCCTCGATGAGATCCTCGCCGTGCTCGTGCTTCACCGTGGTGTATTTCTGGTCGGCCTGGAAGAAGAAGACTTCCTCCACGGGTATCAGCTTGAGGCCGTCGCGCCCACGCGAGCCGATGTGGGAGCGGCGTGCCGTTTCGCGCGCGGCGTTCGCGACCTGCTGCAACTGTGGCCGGGTGAGACGCGCCGCCTTGGCGAGCGCGGCCCTGAGTTTCTCCGCGCGGATGGGCTTGAGCAGATAGGCGACAGCCGCGGAGTCGAAGGCCTCGAGCGCGTATTCGTCGAACGCGGTGGTGAAGATCACCGCGGGCGGTTCGTCCTTCAACGACAGGTGGCGCGCGACTTCGAGTCCGTCGATGCCGGGCATGCGCACGTCGAGCAGCACGATGTCCGGCTCGAGCCGCTCCACCAGGTCCAGCGCCTCGGCGCCGTTGCTGGCTTCGCCCGCGACTTCGCAGTCGCCGCTTTCGGCCAGCATCGAGCGCAGGCGTTCGCGCGCCGGCGGTTCGTCGTCGACGATGATCGCCCGCAGGCTCATGTTCGCGGGGCGGCCGGTTCCGCGGTCGCGTAGGGGAAGCGCAGTGTCACGATGTACTCCTCGTCGAAACGCCCGGCCTTGACCGTCGCCCGCTCGCCGTACATGAGATCGAGCCGCTCGCGGATGTTGGCGAGCGCGAGCCGGTTGCCCTCGCGCACCGTGAGGTTGGCCGGGGGCACTGGATTGCGAACGACGATGGTGATCATGCCCTTGTTCAATTCGCCCGAGACCTTCACCACGCCGCCGTCCCTGCGCGGTTCGATGCCGTGATAGATGGCGTTCTCCAGCAGCGGCTGCAGCGTGAGTCCCGGCACGAGCGCCCCGCTCGGCAGGGCATCCACCTTCCATTCGACGTGCAACCGGTCTCCGAGGCGCAGTTGTTCCATGCGCTGGTACGTGCGCGCCACGTCGATTTCCTCGGCGATGGTGATCTGCTGGCGTTTTTCCGACAGGTTGGCGCGGAACAGGTCCGCCAGATCCTGCACGGCCTCCTCGGCGCGCGCGGGATTCGTCCGCGTGAGCGAGGCGATCGTGTTCATGCTGTTGAACAGGAAGTGCGGCCGGATGCGCGCCTGCAGCGCGTGCACGCGCGCCTTGGCCTGCAGCTCGACGTTGTGGCGCCATTCATGCGTGACGTAGAAATATCGCAGCGCGAGCGCCGTGACCACCAGTGTGATGCCGAGGTTGCGCACGAGGAAAGTCCACTGATCGTCGGGCGCCAGGGCGCCATCCATGAGCCACGTGCGGCGGCCCAGGGAGTGGGCGATGGTCGAGATCAGCGTCACGAGCACGGCGGTGATCGCCAGCACGAGGGCCGATCCCTTCGCGAGCGACTGGCGGTTCAGATAGCCGCGCAACGCGCACAAGGTGCCGGCGCCCGCGAGACCGACCCACAGCAGGAACATCGAAGTGCGCGCCAGGTCGCTCCAGAAACCGAGCACCGCCTCGTTGCGCGCGAGCGCGAGCACGATCGCGGTGAGCTCGCAGATCACGACGATGGCGAGCACCGCGCGCGCCCTGCAGAAGTCGGGTAGATAGAACTGGGTCGAACGTTCGGACTGCGGCGCGGGAGCGCTCATGAACCTTGCTTCGCGGCGTCCCTGAACAGCGCCTGCTTGAGCCGGTGTGCCGCAGAGATGTCTTCGTCGCCGTAACCTTGCGCCATCAACTCGGCATACTCGGCGAGCATCGAGTCGACCACGGGCAGATGCACGCCGAGCCGCGCGGCCATGTCGCGGCAGATGCCGAGATCCTTGGCATGCAGCTTCACCCGGAAGCCCGCCGGATAGGTCCCGCGCGCCATGTTCGGCGCCCGATGCACGAAATACCAGCTCGAGCCCGCGCCCTGGCCGAGCGTCGAGATCACGCGATCGAGCGGCAGCCCGTGGGCTTCCGCGAAAGCCATCGCTTCCGCGCAGGCGCGGATGATCCCGGCGCACATGATCTGGTTCGTGGCCTTGGTCGCCTGCCCGGCGCCGCAGGGACCGAAGTGTTCGAGGGTCTTGCCCATCGCGGCGAGCACCGGCTTCGCGTGCTCGAAGGCCGCGGGTGCACCGCCGGCCATGATGGCGAGCGTGGCCTTCTGCGCGCCTTCGACACCACCGCTCACCGGCGCATCGACGAATTCGACGCCGCGACTTGCGAGGAAACTCTCCGCCCAGCGCGCGGTGTCGGCGCTCACGGTCGAACAGTCGATGACCAGCGCGCCTGTGCGCAGGCCGGGCGCCAGCGCTTCGATCGTCGCGCGAACGTCAGCGTCGGCGGACACGCAGATCACGACGGTGTCGAGGCCCGAGGCGAAGTCCGAGAGATTGGCGGGCGCGGGGCATCCAAGTTCGGACGCGAGCGCCTGTGCCTTTGAAGCGGTGCGGTTCCAGACCGCGGCGAGCAGTCCTGCCTTGTGAAGATTTCTCGCCATGGGAGCACCCATGGCACCGAGTCCGGCGAAGCCAACGCGCTGCATAGGCGCGCGACTTTAGCAAAGCTTCAGCCCGAGTCGTTCGACTTGGGCTCGAACGGCCGGGTCCTCAGCCTTGCGGGCCGCAGATGGATTCGACGGCCTTCGCGCTGTCGAGGCGCGCTTTCACGATCTCTTCGTCCGAAAGGTACTTGCGCTCTCCGTTCGGCAGCTGCGTGAACAGACGATGCGAGTTGAGGGTGGACTGGTAAGTCTCGCGCGCCTTCTTGCAGCGTTCCGCGCGCGAAGCTTCGAGGTCCTTCGCGACCTGTGCGGCGAGGCGCGAGTCGGTCTGACCCTGCGCGACGCGCTCGTTGCTGGCGGCGAGCTGGTTGTTCGTGGCGGTCTGCTGCGCGGCGTAGCTGCGCTGGGCCGCTTCGGGCGGACGTTGCGAGCCGGTGGCAACCAGGACCGCACCCGGGATGGGTTTGTCGGTGTAGAGCGTCTTGCCCGTCTCGTCGACGTATTTGTAGATGTCGCCGGCCTGCGCGACAGCGCTGGCCAGGACACCTGCGAGAACGGCAATGATGGTCGAACGCATACGCTTCCTCCGGTACCCGGATTATCGCCCCGGAGGCCAATCAAAACCTTTGAACCCCATCACACACAAGCCGGAAAACCCCCGGAAACCCCCCGATTCGGCAATTGCATGGACGCCCCCGCTTCGGGGGCGCGAGAACTGGCGCTTACGCCTGGAAACGGGCGCAAAAAAGCCTCCCGGGACGTGAGTCCCGGGAGGCTCGTTTTTACGCGGCGGACCGTTGCTTCAGTCGTAAGCCCGCTCGCCGTGCTCGGAGATGTCGAGGCCTTCGCGCTCGACGTCCTCGCTCGGGCGCAGGCCGATCGTGAACTTGATCACGTAGAACGCAATCGCAGTCACGACAGCGGACCAGACCACCGTGATGATCACGCCCGTCGCCTGGATTCCGAGCTGGGCCGGGATGCTTTCGAAGGACGCCACGCCACCGAGCGACGAGTGACCCAGGATGCCGGTGGCGAGCGCGCCGAGAATGCCGCCGACCGCATGGACGCCGAACACGTCGAGCGAATCGTCGTAGCCCAGCATCTTCTTGAGTCCGGCAACCGCCCAGAGGCAGACGAGACCCGCCGCGAGACCCAGGATGATCGCGCCAGTCGGGCCCACCGCGCCGCAGGAGGGCGTGATGGCCACGAGGCCGGCGACCGCACCCGAGGCCGCGCCGAGCATGGTCGGCTTGCCGCGGAAGATCCATTCACCGAAGGTCCAGGCAACCACCGCGGCCGCGGTGCAGACGAAGGTGTTCAGGAACACGAGGCCGGCGAAGTTGTTCGCTTCGAGACCCGAGCCGACGTTGAATCCGAACCAACCGGTCCACAGCAGCGCGGCGCCGATCATCACGTAGGGAACGTTGTGCGGCGGCATCGGTGCCGTGCCGTAGCCCACGCGCTTGCCGACGATCAACGCGCCCACCAGGCCCGCGATACCGGCGTTGATGTGCACGACCGTGCCGCCCGCGTAGTCGAGTGCGCCGAGCTTGAAGAGATAACCCTCGGAGAACCACACCATGCGCGCGATGGGCAGATAGGAGAACGTGAACCAGATGATCGCGAACAGCAGCACCGCGGAGAACTTCGTGCGTTCCGCGAAGCCGCCGACGGCGAGCGCCGTGGTGATGGCTGCGAAGGTCGCCTGGAATGCGACGAAGACGAGTTCCGGGATCACTACGCCTTCGGTGAAGGTCGCGGCATTCGTGTCGGCCGTGATGCCCGACAGGAACAACCGGCTGAAGTCACCGATCCATTGTCCGGTGCCGTTGAAAGCGAGGCTGTAGCCGTAGATGACCCACAAGACGGTCAACAACGAGAAAACCACGAACACCTGCATCGCGACCGAGAGCACGTTCTTCGCGCGTACCATGCCGCCGTAGAACAGTGCCAGGCCGGGGACGGCCATCATGATGACGAGCAGCGTCGCGACGATCATCCACGCCGTGTCGCCCTTGTCAGGGACGGGTGCCGCCTCCGCCGCTTCCTGCGCGAATGCCAATGCCGGACCCATCAACAGCAGCGCCGCGCCGAGACCGCGCGTGAGAAGGCTGCCACCCTTCGTTCTCTTCTTATCTTCTTGCATGTAATAGCTCCTCAACGACATCTCAGGCTGCCGCCGCACCGGATTCGCGGGTGCGTATCCGCACCGCTTCACCGACTGGCGCCAGGAAAATCTTGCCGTCACCGGTCTTGCCGGTACGACACACATTGCTGATCGCTTCGACGACGGCCTCCGCCGAGTTGTCGTCGAGCACGATTTCGACGCGTAGTTTGGGAACGAACTCCACCTGGTACTCGGAGCCGCGGTAGTGCTCCGAATGCCCGCGCTGACGGCCGTAACCGGTGACCTCGGTGACGGTGATCCCCTGCACGCCGAGTCGCGCGACCGCGATTTGCAGGTCGTCGAGCTTCCACGGGCGAATGATTGCAGTGATCATTTTCATCGCTTTGGCGTCGTTATCCGATGGATCACGCGCCATCGCGGCGCGTATGCTCCCTTTTGCTCATTGGCTGGCGCATCGTTTTGGCCGGCCATCTGGGCCCCTGATCAAAGTGCAGGTTCCATGCCAGCCCCAAAGGGGCGAGGAAGTGGCCCGTTGCAGCGCGAGAACGGGCAGGGTTCCGTGCGGGACGCCCAAAGTTGGGGCGTGGAATTTGATCGCGCGACAAAACAGGGCAAAAAGCCGCCAAACAGCCAGGAGAGCCGCCGGTGGAGATTCCGAGGGTCGAAGAATTGCTACGCAGCCTGATGCAGGGTCTGCCACCGGGAATCGCATCGGGCGCCTCCGGCCTGCGCGAGGACCTGGAAAACAACTTCCGCGCGGTGCTGCGCGCCAATCTCGGAAAGCTCGATCTCGCCGGTCGCGAAGAATTCGACGCGCAACGAAAGGTGCTCGAACGCACGCGCGCGCGGCTCGAGGAGTTGGAGCGCCGCGTCGCGGATCTCGAGGCGAAACTCGCGAATTCCGGCGGTCGCTAGTCGACTGCCTTGCCGGCATGGACGCCGGCGAATGAACAGGGAGGTTCAATGGGGACCGCACGCGTGGCGAGCCGCGCGCAGATCGGACTATCCGCGCCGCGCGTGGAAGTCGAAGTTCACCTGGGCGGAGGCCTGCCGACCTTCTCGATCGTCGGGTTGCCCGCGGTCGCGGTGAAGGAAAGCAAGGATCGGGTGCGCGCCGCGCTCGTCAACTCCGGCTTCCAGTTTCCCGCTGGCCGCATCACCGTGAATCTCTCGCCGGCCGACCTGCCGAAGGAAGGTTGTCGCTACGACCTGCCGATCGCGCTCGGCATCCTGCTCGCGTCCTCGCAGATACGCCTCGACGAAACCACACTCGAGGAAACCGAGTTCTACGGGGAGTTGGGCCTCGCGGGTGAGCTCAAGCCGGTCAAAGGCGTGCTGCTCGCCGCCGCGCATGCGCGGCGGGAGTCGCGCCGTGTCGTCGTGCCCGCGGCGAATCTCGCCGAGGCGAGACTCGCCGAGCCCGTAGCCGCGCATGGAGCGCGAACCTTGCTAGCCGCCTGCGATACGAGCGTCATCGATGAACAGATGCCTTCGTCGATCGGCGGAACGATGGCGGCCGTCGCGAGCATTCCCGATCTCGCGGACGTCCGTGGGCAGGCTTCCGCCAAGCGCGCGC
The DNA here is from genome assembly GCA_023423065.1 of Pseudomonadota bacterium. Classification (GTDB taxonomy): domain Bacteria; phylum Pseudomonadota; class Gammaproteobacteria; order Steroidobacterales; family Steroidobacteraceae; genus CADEED01. Next base: position 66,402 of record JAFAGC010000029.1, on the reverse strand, counting down.
TGCTGATCGCGGCAGCCGGCGGACACAGCCTGCTGCTCGTGGGTCCACCCGGCACCGGCAAGAGCATGCTCGCGCAACGGCTGCCGGGATTGCTGCCTCCGCTGCGTCCCGACGAGGCGCTCGACGTGGCCGCGATCGCCTCGGTGACCGGACGCGGATTCGACGTGCGCGAATTCGGAAGGCGCCCGTTCCGCGCGCCGCATCACAGCGCATCCGCGAGCGCCATCATCGGCGGCGGTCCACGCGCGCTGCCCGGAGAAGTGAGCCTGGCGCATCGCGGAGTGTTGTTCCTGGACGAGCTGCCGGAATTCAATCGCGCGGTGCTCGAGTCGTTGCGCGAGCCGCTCGAATCCGGCCACGTGTCGATCGCGCGCGCCGCGTTGCGCGTGGAATATCCCGCGCGATTCCAGCTCGTGGCCGCGATGAACCCATGCCCGTGCGGATATCTCGGCGACAACTCCGGTCGTTGCCGCTGTCCGCCCGGCGTCATTGCGCGTTATCGCTCGCGCGTCTCGGGACCGCTGCTCGATCGCATCGATCTGCGTGTCGAAGTGCCTTCGCTGTCGAGCGAGGAATTGCTCGAGGACGTGACGCCCGCGGACGGCCAGTGGTCTTCGGCTCGCGTGGCCGAGCGCATCCGGGCCGCGCATGAGTTGCAAGTCGCGCGTTCGGGTCTGCTCAATGCCGCGCTCGTCGGCCGCGACGCGCAGAAGTTGTGCCGGCTGGATCGGCTCGGCAAGAGATTGCTGGGGCAGGCGCGCGCCAAACTTGGACTGTCGGCGCGGGGGGTCCACCGCGTGCTGCGCGTCGCGCGCACGATCGCGGACCTGGAAAACGAAACGGGCCCGATCGGGCCCGTTCATCTCGCCGAAGCCATGCAGCTGCGGCGCGCGATCGAGTGATCTCGATACTTACTGTGCGAGCCCGACCATGTGGTCGACAGCCTCGCGGACGAGGTCATCCGGCCAAGCCGTCTGGCCGCCCTTCGCGGGCATCACGCCGGTCTTGCCGTTGAAGCCTTCCAGGGCGTGCTTGTACAGCGTGTCCTTGCCCTGCGCGATGCGTGGTCCCCAGGCGCCCTTGTCGCCGGCCTTCGGGGCGCCCGCGAGACCCGTACCGTGGCAGGTGGCGCAGCCTTCGGCGTAAGCAGCGGTGCCATCCGCGGGCAGTGCCCGGGCCGGAGTGGCGGGTCCCACACTCTCGATCTTCAGCGCCGAGTTGTCCTGGCCGGCGATCGCCACGCGTGAGACGGGCTGCAGCCGTTCCTCGACACTGGCGAGGAAACGCGGGTCGCGCGTCACCTGCTTGACCTGGTGTTCGGCGCCGACGTGGCGCGCGAGCACGAAAAGGCCGATGGTCACGGCAAACAAAATGCCCAGCACGAGGCTGAAATTATTGAAGAAATGGGAGTCCTGCTTACTCATGGGCGCGAAGTATATCTATGTGAAAACTGGCGCGCCCGACAGGATTCGAACCTGTGACCTACGGTTTCGGAAACCGTCACTCTATCCAGCTGAGCTACGGGCGCGGGACTGCGGATTCTAGCCGGTCAGAGCCACCGTTTCCGCTTGAAGTAGAGGAATGGGCCGATCGCGGAGACCAGCATCAGTCCCAGCGCGGCCCAGAAGCCCCAGCGTTCGTGCAGCCAGGGGATCTGGTCGAAATTCATGCCGTAAACGGCCCCGATGACCGACGGTGGCAGCAGGAACACGGTCACGACCGAGAAGATCTTGAGGATGTTGTTCTGGTCGATGTTGATGAGGCCGAGCGTGGCATCGAGGATGAACGCCACTTTCGTACCCAGGAACGACGCATGGTCGCTCATCGCCATGACGTCGCGGGCGACGGTGCGGAACCTGCCCCGAACCTCCTGCGACATCGGCACCGTCGTGCTCTGCTGCAGGAAGGTCAGCATGCGGCCGAGGCTCACGAGACTCTCGCGGGCCTTGGAGATGAGATCGCCGTTCTGCCCGAGGCGTTCGAGAATGTTGCGGAAGTCACGCATGGCGCCGCGCCGGCGCCGCGAGGCGCTGAAGACTTCGGCGGAAGCGGCGTCGAGATCGGTCGCCGCGCGTTCGATGACGTCGGCAACCCGGTTGACGATGGCTTCCACGAGCCCCGCGAGCAGCGCGGGGGGCGAATTGCAGGAGTTCGGATGCCGTTCCGCGTACGCGATGAAACGGCGGAACGGCAACGGATCGACGTAGCGGTTCGTCACGAGCTTGACGCTCGAGAGGATGAACGTGATCTGCGTGCTCTCAGGCAGATCGGAATCGAGCTTCGTGATCACGGTCGCGGTCATGTAGAGCGCGCCGTTCTCCTCGTAGAGCCGATTCGAGGACTCGATCTCGCGCATTTCATCGCGAGTCGGAACTTCGATGGCCAGGAAGCTTTCGACCTGCCGTTCTTCGGACGGCGTCGGCTCGAGCAGGTCGAGCCAGATGGCATCGGGCGGAATCGCGGAACCGGCGCGCAACTCGAAGCGCGCGAGCCCCTGGGGCTGTGGGATGAAGGCACTCAGCATTTACGCGCCGCGTGCTGCATGTCCTTGCGTGGCCGCGCTCAGCGCGCGCGCTCGCTCGCCGCGAGATCGTCGATCAGGGACAGGAGGCTGCCCGGCGAGCCACCGGCCATCGTGACCGTCGTGGTGTATTTGCCGTTCACGATGAGCATCGGCACGCTGCCGATGGTGAATCGTTGCGTGACTTCCTGGGCGCGCTCGAGGTTCTTGGCCACGGCCTCCGAATCGTACGCGGCGTTGAAATCCTTCTCCGACACGCCGTGGTTCTTGAGGAAGGCCAGGTGCATCGCGCGTGCCGCGTCGTCGTCGTTGTTGTTGGTCGCGAGCATCTTCCCTTCGCGGTGAATCGCGTCGAATACTTTCGGGTGCAGGTCCGCGCGGCCGAGCGCCTGCAGTGTGTAGAAGAGCTTGGCGTGCTGGCGGTGTGGTGGTCCCCACATCACCGGCGTGCGCCGGAAATCGATGTATGCCGCCTTCGTCTCGCGCCAGTTCTCGAGAGTCGGATCGAGCGCGTAGCAGTGGCCGCAGCCGTACCAGAACACCTCGTTCACGTCGACGCGTCCGCGCGCCGACGTCGGCTGCGGGGACGGGACTACGTTGTAGTTAGTCCCGGCGCGCCATTTCCCGACGGACGCCGCCCCCGGGTTGTCGGCGGACGCGGCGACCGATGCGATCAGTCCCAGTGCGAGCAGACGTAACGCGCGAGTCATCATCGGCTCCTCGCGGGATGCTGCCTCAGCGCAGCCCCTGCAGGTACGACGCCAGGTTGCGGATGTCTTCGGGCGAAAGCCGCTCGGCGATCGTGGTCATCATCGCGCTGTTGCGCGTCGCGTGAACCTTGGCCGGGTCCGCGCCGTCGCGATAGCGGTTCTGTGAGTGGTAATCCTGCAGCTGTTTCACCGTGTACACGGAGTGTTGCGCGCGCAGCGCGGGGTATCCGGATGCGGGATTGCCCTTGCCGGCCGGGCCGTGGCACGCGGTGCAGGCAGGAATGTTCCGGGCGGGGTCGCCGGACTTGTAGAGCGCCTCGCCAGCCTTCCAGTACGACGGATCCGCTTCGAGTCCGGTCGGGGTCTGCTTGGAGAAGTATTCCGCCAGGTCCGCGAAGTCCTGTTCCGTCAGGTTCGCGATGACCGGGTACATGACCTCGTTGATGCGCTGGCGCGCCTTGAACATATCGAGCTGCTCGCGGATGTACGCCGCGTTCTGCCCGGCCAGGCTGGGCCACTCGGGGTTCACGCTGTTGCCATTTACACCATGGCACGCGGTGCACACTGCGGCCTTGGCCTCGCCGGCTGCGGCGTCACCCTTGGGGGCATCTGCTGCACTGGCGGGAATGGCAAAACCGAGCAGGGTGCAGACGAGCGCGGCGCCAAAGGGCACGGAAAATCTTCTCTCAATCATGGTCTTGCGGGGCTCCGAGGAAGGCGGCGAATTGTACACTAGCCGGCTTTAGGGGAGCGCGAGCCTTGAGATGAGCCAGTTTCCGAACGTGCGCTTCCTGATTTCCGTGGCCGACGCCCGACAGTTCCCGCCCGACGAGGGCCGCGAAGTGGCGTTCGCGGGGCGTTCCAACGCGGGCAAGTCGAGCGCGATCAACGCAATCCTGGTGCGCAACGGACTCGCGCGTACCAGCAAGACTCCGGGCCGGACCAAACTACTCAATTTCTTCGAAGTCGGGGAAGGCCGACGCATCATCGATCTGCCCGGCTACGGATTCGCAAGGGCATCCCCCGCGGAACGCGCACAGTGGACCCGGCTCATAGAAACCCTGCCGCGCCGTGCATGCCTCTTCGGCCTTTTCTTGATCGTAGATATTCGACGCGGTCTGAAGGACGAGGATCTTCAATTGGTGAGTTGGGCCTCGGCCTCGAATTGGCAGGTCCATGTCCTCTTGACCAAAGCGGACAAGCTGAACCAGCGGGAACGCTCCGCCGCCCTCAAGGAAACGGAGCAAGCTTTGTTACCGGGAATGACAGCCCAAGTCTTCTCGGCCACGGACAAACTCGGCGTTCAAGCCGCCCAGAAACGCCTGATCCAATTCTTTTCTTAACACTAATGGACGGGGCCGCTTCGGCCCCGAGAGAAGTGGGGCGCCAGCCCCTGAAAAAGAAAGCCCCGGTGGCAGAACCACCGGGGCCAGACTAACCCGGCACAGGTCTCGTGAACCGGGCTACCCGCTCAGGGAGGGAAGCGGGGAGCGGTTTTACGCGCTCAACAGTTCAGACACGGGACCCCAGGGAAAGGTTCCGAGGTTTCTGAAAAAATCCTGCCGGAAAATCATGTGGTTGCGGTGCGACCTGTCGCGCTGGCGCTACAGGAACGTGTACGTGAATCCGAGCGAAATCGTGTCGACGTCGTTGTTCACTTCGTCGTCGAACGCCTCGGTCTCGAACCGTTCATATTCGAGGCGCAAGCCAATGCTTCCGAAGTGGACTCCCACACCTGCGCCGAAAGTCGGCTCGTAGCCATCTTCCGAGACGTTACCCACGCCGCTGAGGCGGAACTTGGAGTCCCATCGCACCACGCCTGCGCGGGCGTAGAAATCGACGATCCCGACTTCCGCGAGAAAGAGCGCGGATGCGGTCAACGCGGTCGACTCGATCGACACACCACTGCCGTCATCGAAGACCGCATCGCCGAGATCGATGTAGTTGGCTTCGAACGCGAGCCAGTCGAGGGGTCGGAATCCGGCGATCAGCTTGAATGAGTTGTCGTCGAATTTTTCCGAGTCGCTGATGCCGTCGACCGTGACCTTGAAATCGGTCTGGGTGATGCCGGCGCCGAGGTAAAAGCCGTTGTCCGCGGCCTGGGCCTGCGGGGCCGCGGCGATGAGGGAAAACGTGCCGAGCACGGCGAGCGCGGCGAACTTCATGTTCATGGTGCGAGACCTCACGAGTTGGGAAGCCTGATTAGAGGCGGTAGACCCTTAACAATTCCTGAATGGCCCGTCGAATTGTGACGCGCTCCACGCTGGAATTCACGGACTGTCGCGAAGTGCCGACGAGTCCGCAGGCCGGCACCCTGTTAGGCACAAACTAGTGAGCCTCGTCCCAGTTCACTCCGTGGCCCGCGTCCACTTTCAGCGGCACGCGCAGGCTGGCCGCGGCCATCATGTGCCCGCGCACCGCGGCGGTCACTTCCTCCAGACGCGCGCTCTCGACTTCGAGCACCAGCTCGTCGTGCACCTGCATGATCAGGCGAGCGCCACGCGGGCGCTCCTCGCACCACGCATCCACCGAGATCATGGCGCGCTTGATGATGTCCGCGGCGGTACCCTGCATGGGAGCGTTGATCGCGGCGCGTTCCGCGGCCTGCTGGAATTGCTTGTTGCGCGCGTTGATGTCGGGTAGATAGAGACGCCGGCCGAAGACGGTTTCAACGTAACCCTGCGACTTCGCCTGCGCGCGCGTCTCCTCCATGTAGCGTTTCACGCCCGGGTAACGCGCGAAATACAGGTCGATGTACTGCTGGGCCGCGCCGCGCGGGATCGCGAGCTGCTTTGCGAGTCCGAACGAGCTCATGCCGTAGATGAGGCCGAAGTTGATCGCCTTCGCCGAGCGGCGCTGATCCGCACTCACGGCGTCCAGCGGCACGCCGAATACCTCGGAAGCCGTCGCCTGGTGGATGTCCTTGTCGCCCGCGAACGCGCTCAGCAATCCCTCGTCGCCGGAGAGGTGCGCCATGATCCGCAATTCGATCTGCGAATAGTCGGCCGCCAGCAGCACGTGCCCGGGCGGCGCGATGAACGCCTGGCGGATCCTTCGTCCCTCGGGCGTGCGGATCGGAATGTTCTGCAGGTTCGGATCCTGCGACGACAGGCGACCAGTCGCCGCCACTGCCTGGTGATAACTCGTGTGCACGCGGCCAGTCCGCGGGTTTATCTGCTCGGGTAGTTTGTCGGTGTAGGTCGACTTGAGTTTCGAGAGGCTGCGGTGCTCGAGGATGAGTTTCGGCAGCCGGTAACTCTCGGCGAGTTCCTCCAGGACGTCTTCGGCCGTCGAGGGTTGGCCGGTGGGCGTCTTGCGCACGATCGGCAACTGCATCTTCTCGAACAGGATGTTGCAGAGCTGCTTGGGCGAATCGAGGTTGAACGGCGCGCCGGCCTCCTTGTGTGCTTCTGCGAGCACCTCCATCAGGCGTTTCGCGAGTTCGCCGCTCTGGGTCCGCAACATCTGGCGGTCGAGCAGCACGCCCCGTTCCTCCATGCGCGTGAGCACCGGCACGAGCGGCTGCTCGATTTCCTCGTAGAGTTTTTTCAGGACGGGTTGAGTCGAGATCTGCGGCCACAGCACGTCGTGCAGGCGCAGCGTCACGTCGGCATCTTCGGCGGAGTATTCGGCCGCCTTGTCCACGGGCACCTGATTGAAGGGAATCTGCTTGGCTCCCTTGCCGGCCACGTCTTCGTAGTGAATCGTGCGTATCCCGAGATACCGCTCGGCCGCCGAGTCCATGTCGTGTCGCAGGACGCTGTTCCAGACGTACGACTCGAGCATCGAGTCGAAACGCATGCCCCTGAGCGTGATGCCGTGATTCGCGAGCACGTGAGCGTCGTACTTGAGGTGATGGCCGACCTTGGGGCGACCCGCGGCTTCGAGCAGCGGCTTGAGCTTCGCCAGGCTCGCCTCGCGATCGAGCTGATCCGGCGCTCCCGCGTAGTCGTGCCGCAGCGGTAGATAGGCAGCCTTGCCGGGCGCGACCGCGAAGGACACGCCCACGATCTCCGCCTTCGTGTACTCGAGGCTCGTGGTCTCGGTGTCAAAGGCGAACAACTCCGCCGCCGAGAGACGCCCGATCCAGTCGTCGAGCTGCGCTTCGGTCGTGATCGTCTCGTAGATGCGTGGCGCGGCCGCGATGATCTGTGCGCCGGAACTGATGCCCGGCGCGGCCGGCGCGCCTTCGAGCGCCGGCTTGTCGGTCGCGGCGGGCGCATCCGGCGCTGTGGCTGGTACGGCGCCGCCGCCATCGAGCTGCTTGAGCAGCGAGCGCAGCTCGAGCTTCGTATAGAGCGCGCGCAGCGCAGCAGTGTCGGGCTCCCGCCGTTTGAGATCGTCGAGCGAGAGCGGCAGCGTGAGGTCCGTGCGGATCTTCGCGAGCTTCCGCGAGAGCTCGAGCGTGGCGAGACCGGCACGCAGATTTTCGCCGACCTTCCCGCCAACGTTGGCGACATCGGCCACCAGGGCATCGAGTGTCTGGTACTGACCCAGCCACTTGGCGGCCGTCTTCGGGCCGACCTTGTCGATGCCGGGAATGTTGTCCGAGCTGTCGCCGACCAGCGCGAGGTAGTCGATGATCTGCTCGGGAAACACGTCGAACTTCGCCTTCACGCCCGCGCGATCGAGTACGGTGTTCGACATCGTGTTGATGAGCGTGACGTGCGGCGACACCAGCTGGGCCATGTCCTTGTCGCCGGTGGATATGAGCACGCTGAGGTTTTCCTTTGCCGCCACGCAGGCGAGCGTGCCGATGACGTCGTCCGCTTCCACTCCGGATTCGCGCAGGATCGGCAGCCCCATTCCCTTCACCGCCTCCAGCAGCGGCTCGATCTGCGAGCGCAGATCGTCGGGCATGGGCGGGCGATGCGCCTTGTATTCGGCGAACAGCTCGTCGCGGAACGTCTTTCCCGATGCGTCGAACACGACCGCGATTCGCTGCGGGTCGTAGTCCTTGAGAAACTTCGACAGCATGTTGAGCACGCCGAACACCGCGCCGGTCGGCTCGCCGCGCGAGTTGGTGAATGGCGGAAGCGCGTGAAATGCGCGGTACAGGTATGAAGAGCCGTCGACGAGGACGAGATCGGGACGCGAATTCATGCCATCACCGCCGCGGTTCGCGGTTGGCGTTATCGTCGTCGTCCCTGGCCTCCGGCGGCGTTCCTTCGGGCTCGCCCACCTCAGGCGCCGGCGACGGCGGGGTATCCGGCGAATCGACCGTTTCCGGCGAACTCGGCGCGCTCGGGCTCGACGGCGGCGCCGGCCGCGTCACGATGTCGCGCGCCTCCTCCGGTAGATAGAGCGGGCCTTTCTGGCCGCATCCGGCCAGCGCGAGTGCGAGGAGGCACGCCGCTCCGATACTCGATGCGATGCTTCGTCTCATTTCCATGAATCCTTGTCGGTCGCCTTCGAGCGCCATTCGACCACCGCCATCGTGAGTCGCGACACACAAACGAGCCTTTCGCCTGGATCGCGGATCTCGATGCCCCACACCTGGCTGCGCGCCCCGATGTGATACGGGCGCGCCGTACCCGTCACGAGACCTTCTGCGGCGGGCCGCAGATGATTCGCGTTGATCTCCTGACCCAGGCAGCGGAACCTCGAGCGGTCCACGACGAAATTCGCGGCGACACTGCCGAGTGTTTCGGCCAGTACCAGCGATGCACCGCCGTGCAGGAATCCCATGGGCTGTCGGGTACGCGCCTCGACGGGCATGGTGCCGCGCAGGAAATCCTCGCCGAACTCGGTGAACTCGATGCCGATGTGCGGCGCGAGCAGGCCTGCCTGGCTCGCGCGAGCATCGTCGATCGTCGGTGTGCCGAACCAGATGGCCATTCAGAACTCCTCAGTTGCGCCTCGCGGCCTGCGGAGCCCTGTTTGCCCCGCTTTACTTGCGATATTTCTCGCCGACCCGGCGGTACGCTTCGCGGAAGGGAATCCCCTCGCGCACGACCAGCTCGTTGGCTTCTTCCGCGGCGTGAATCGCGGGGTCGAGTTTGATCCGGTCCGCGCGGAAACGCACGCCGTCGATTCCTACGGACATGATGGCCGCGGTGCCGAGCGCGAGATCGATGCCGCGAAACAGCGGAGGTTTGATGAGTTGCAGATCGCGCTGATAACCGGACGGCAACTTCGCGAAAATTCCCAGCACTTCGGCGAGACAGGATTGCGCGACGGCCGTGCGGCCGCGCACGAGTTCGAACACGTCCGGATTGCGCTTCTGCGGCATGATCGACGAGCCCGTGGTGAACGAGGCGGGCAGCTCGACGAAAGCGAATTCCTGCGTATAGAAGAGCAGCAGGTCGGCCGCGATCCGTCCGAGATCCTGCATGAGCAGCGTGCAGGCGAAAAGCAGTTCGGCCTCGGCCTTGCCGCGCGAGAGCTGCACGGCGGTCACCGGTTCCTGCACGCTCGCGAATCCGAGTTTCTTCGCCGTGAGCGGCCTGTCGAGCGGCAGTCCGGGTGTGCCGTAACCCGCGGCGGAACCGAGCGGGCTGCGGCCGGCGCGGCGCGCGCAGGACTGAAAACCCGCAGCGTCGTCGCGCAGCTCGGAGGCGAATCCGCCGGCCCACAATCCCACGGAGCTCGGCATTGCCTGCTGCATGTGGGTATAACCGGGCAGCGGCGTGGCGCCTTCGCGCGCGGCCAGCCTGTCGAGCGACGCGGCGCAGGACTCGGCGGCATCGGCGAGTTCCCTGCCCGCGTCGAGTAGATAGAGCCGCAGCGCGGTGAGGACCTGGTCGTTGCGCGAGCGGCCGAGATGCACGCGCCCGCCCGCGGGACCGATGCGCGCGGTCAGGCGTTTCTCGAGCGCAGTCTGCCCATCCTCGTCGGCGAGCTCGATGCGCCATTTGCCGGCGGCATGTTCGGCGCCGATCGCCGTGAGTCCGTCGCGAATCGCGGCGAGGTCCGCGTCGCTCAGCAGTCCGGCCGCGTTCAGCCCTTCGGCATGCGCGATCGAAGCGCGCACGTCATGGGCCACGAGCCGCTCGTCGAGCGAGTAGTCCTCACCCGCCGTGTAGGCAAGCACGCGCTGGTCGAGCTCGATGCCTTTGTCCCACAGACGGCTCATGGTCGCCCCTTACTTGCCGCTCTGCTGTTCGGCGGGCGTCAACGCGTTGATGTCGGCGACGATCAGCGTGCCGGCGCCTTCATTCGTGAATACCTCCGCGAGGATGCCTTCAGGAGACTTGTACGACATCACGTGCACCCGGCGCACGCCGCCACGGATCGCGTCCTCGATCGCCTTCGCCTTCGGCAACATGCCGTCGACGATCTTCTTCTCGTCGCGCAGCTTCTTGAGGCCCGCGAGATCGGTGTACGAAATGATGGACGACGGATCGTTCACGTCGGCGAGGATGCCGGGAGCGCCCGTGCACAACATCAGCTTCTCCGCATCGAGCGCCGCACCGATGGCCGCCGCCACGGTGTCGCCATTGATGTTGAGCAGCGTGCCGTTTTCGTCGGCCGACAGTGGGCTGACGATCGGCATGAGGCCGTTGTCCAGCAGCTTGTTGAGGACGCTCGGATCGATGACGTCGATGTCGCCCACGAAGCCGTAGTCCACGGTCTCGCCGCTGTCGATCTTGACGGGCCCGCGCTTGTGCGCGCGCACCAGCCCGGCATCCACTCCGCTCACGCCGACCGCGTCGAGATTCATCTCGCGGCACAACGCGAGCAGCTTGGTGTTGATCAGTCCGTTGAGCACCATCGAAGTCGCGTCGATGGATTTCTGGTCGGTGACGCGGCGACCCTGGACCATGCGCGTCGGCACGCCCAACGCCTCGGTGATCTCCGTGAGCTGCGGTCCGCCGCCGTGCACGAACACGACGCGCACGCCGAAGTAATGGAGGATCGCGATCTGCTCGATGAGGCCGCGCACCGCGGCGGCATCGGAGAACACGCCGCCGCCGGCCTTCACGACGAAGGTCTTGCCCTTGTACATGCGGATGTACGGCGCGGCGCTGCGCAGGCTGCGGATGGCGTTGGATGGATCGGGACGATGCATGATCATTGTCGGGTACCGTTGCAGGTAGTTGGTTAGTGTTGCGGTGTTGCGAGCAGACGATGCAGTACCGCTGTCTGCACCACCATCCGGTTGAAAGCTTCCCGCTGCACCACACTGCGGCGGCCATCGAGCACTTCGTCGGCGACGGCGACGTTACGCCGCACCGGCAGGCAGTGCATGAGTTTGCAGTCGACGGCGGCGCGCGTGAACCAGGTGTCGCGCACGCACCAGTCGACGAGGTTCGCCCGCAGCCGTGCGTCGGCCTCGGCGTTGCCGTAATGCGTCGTCGAGCCCCACTCCTTCGCATAGACGACGTGTGCGCCGTTGAGCGCATCGTCGCGATCGTCCGTCTCGCGCAAACTGCCGCCGGACGCGGCGGCAGCGGCGGCGGCCTTCTGCATGACCGGGGCGGGCAGCGCGAAACCTTCGGGACGCAGCACCACGACTTCCATGCCGCGCATCGCGGCCATGTGCACGGTCGCGGCGGGCACCGCGAGCGGCAGCGCGCGCGGATGATTCACCCACGACAACACGAACTTCGCGCGGCGCGGCACCGTGAGATCGTCCATCGTCTTCCAGTCGGCCAGCGCCTGGCAGGGATGGTTCGCCGCCGACTCCATGTTGATGACCGGTTTGCTGACGAGACCGGCCATTTCCTTGAACGCGGTTTCCGCCAGGTCCGTCTCGAGGTCCGTGCCGCTCGCGAAGGCGCGAATACCGAGAGCGTCACAGTAATGTGACAATACCGGCACTCCCTCCCGCATATGTTCCGCTGCGGCGCCATTCATGACGGCGCCGCGACGTGTCTCGAGCTGCCACGTGCCGTGCCCGGCCGAGATCACGAATGAGTCTCCGCCCAGCCGCGCCATCGCCGCCTGGAACGAAGCGAGCGTGCGCAGGCTCGGGTTGAAAAACAGCAGGCCGAGGATCTTCCCGGCGAGCGCGCGTGGCTCGGGATTCGTCTGCAGCCGTTCCGCGAGAGCGAGCAGCTCGACGACCTGCTCACGCGACAGATCCGCGAGGTCGAAAAAGTTCTTCATAGGCTCATCAGCGCAGCGCGCAGCCGGTCGATGTGCTCTTCCTTGAGGATGAAAGCCGGCAGCAGCCGCAGGATCGCGGGGTCACCCGCCGTGCCGGCCAGGATGTCTTTCGCAAGCAGCGCCTTCTGCACGTCCTTCGCCGGTCGGTCGAGCCGCAGTCCGTGCAGGAATCCCAGCCCCTGGAAGTCCACGACGGGGCCGACCTTGCAGGTGGCGCGCAGGTACTCGGACACGCGGCGCACGTTCGCGAGCAGATCTTCTTTCTCGATCGCGTCGATCGTGGCCTCGGCCACGGCGCAGGCCATCGGCCCGCCGCCGAAGGTCGTTCCGAGATTCTCGAGCTTGAGCGACGCCGTGATCGGCGGGGTCAGGAGCAGCGCCGAGACAGGAAAGCCGTTGCCAAGCGCCTTCGCCGTCGTGATCATGTCCGGCATCACGCCGTAATAGTTAGCCGCGAACGGCGTGCCCGAGCGGCCCACGCCGCACTGCACTTCGTCGAAGATGAGCAGCGCACCGGTCTCGTCGCAGCGCTTGCGCAGGGCCGCGAGGAATTCCCGTCCCATGTCGAACGCGCCGCCCACTCCCTGCACGGGCTCGACGATGACGGCCGCGGTGTTCTCGGTGACGTGGTTCGGGATGTCCGCGACGTCGCGGCGCTTGATCCACGAAACGTCGAACGGCGCGCGCGGCAGGAAGAACCATTTCTGTGGCGCGCCCCAGGTCACCGAGGCGCAGCCGGCCGTGCGGCCGTGGAAGCTCTGCTCGACGGCCGCGACGTGCGTGCGCCCGGGCCGCATCTTGAACGCCATCTTGAACGCGTTCTCGTTCGCTTCCGCGCCCGAGTTGATCCAGAACACGCTGTCGAACGGCAGTTGCGAGAACTTCAGCAGCTTCTGCGCGGCGCGCGCGCGGACTTCCATCGGCACCGCGTTGGTCTGGAAATTCATGCGCGCGGCCTGCTCGGCGAGCGCCTGGGTCCAGCCCTTGTGGCCGTACCCCAGCGACGCCACCGCGTGGCCGCCGTACAGGTCCAGCACCTTGCGGCCGTCGCGCGTGTGCAGCCAGACGCCGTCGGCGCCGGCCACTTCGATCGGGTATTGCGCGTAGACCGGCGCGAGCCCGTCGACCGGTGAAGTGTTCTGCTTGAGTTCTGCGTTCATGTTTATTGTGTCCGCCCTGTCGGCCGGCTACTTACGTCCAGCCGGCCGCGGGCGCGGTGAGTCCCGCCGTTTCAGGCAGGCCGTGCAGGCGATTCATCCACTGCACGGCGCCACCCGCGGCGCCCTTGTTGAGATTGTCGACCACGCTCATCACCGCGACCGTGCGTCCGTTCGACGCGGCTGACAGATGCGCGTAATTGCTCGCGACGATGTCCTTCACGCGCGGGGCGGAGTCGAGCACGCGTACGAACGGCGCGTTGCCATAGAACTCGCGCAGCATGCCGACGACCGCGGCGGCGTCCTTCGCCGACTTCAGGCGCGCCTGCACGGTGACATGAATGCCGCGCGCGAACGGCCCGGAGTGCGGCACGAACGAGTATTCGGCCTCGATGCCCGTGGCGGCCTTCGCGAGCGCCGCGATCTCCGGCGTGTGGCGATGGCCGAGCGCGCCGTATGAATACAGGTCGCTGTGTCGCGTCGGATGATGCGTGCCTTCGACCGGCTTGCGTCCCGACCCCGTGCTGCCGGTTACGCCGCTCACGAACAGGACTGGATCCACCCAGCCCGACGCGAGCAACGGCACGCTCGCGAGCAGGATCGCGGTCGAGAAACATCCGGGATGCGCGACGTGCGGCGTCGGCGCGGCTTTCAGATGTTCCGGCACCGCGCAGGTGAATTGCGCGAGACGCGCAGGGGCGCCGTGCGGGTGTTTGTACACCGCCTCGTACGCGGCGGCCGTGGCGTAGCGGAAGTCCGCGGAGATGTCGACGAAACGCGGCTTGGTGCCCGCGGCTTCGGCCGACTTGAGCAGCGAGTCGATGAGCGCGGCGGCCGCGCCGTGCGGCGCGGCGCAGAACACCGCGGACGTGGGCTCCTTCGACAGGATCGCCGCGATGTCGGATTGCGACTTGAACTTCGTGTCGCCGAGCACGGCCGCGAGATGCGGGAACGACTTGCCCGCGGATTCTCCGGGCGAGCTATCCGACATCACGCCGGCCAGCGTGAAGTGGGGGTGTCCTGAGATCAGGCGCAGCAACTCGCCGGACACATAACCGGTGCCGCCGAGCACGATGGCTGGGATCCTGGTAGTCATCTGTTATTCGTTCGCGACGCGATCGAGCGCGCGCGCCTGCTTGAGGCCAACGGATTCGATGATCGAGTCGCCCAGCGCCGCGCCGGCCGCCAGCGCGTTGAACGCGGGGACCTTGAGCTGCTCCTGGATGATCTGCACGCCCACCGCGTTGTCGGTGGACGGGCCCGTGACGGCGATGGGCTCGATGCCATACCGCTTGCGCAGGATGTCGACGCCGCCGTAGGCCGCAACGGGATCGTTCGCGGACAACACGACGCCGGTCATCGCCTTGCGAAGGTCTTCCTGTTCGAGGATCGCGTCGACACCATACGTGCCCATCAGGCCGTCGCCGAGCTCGAACACGATGACGTCGGGTTTCTTCTCCGACAGCTCCGTGAGAATGGTGCGCGTGATGGCGGGCCCGACCTTGCGCGTGGTGGTGACCACGCCGAAGTCGGTGAAGATGAGCGTGTTGCGAGCGCCGGCGTCCTCGAACGTGAGGATGTCGCGACGCAGGGAAACGCCCGTCGCCTTGAATGCGTCGACCGTGAGTCCGCGATGCCGCATGCGCGCGATGATCGCGGCCGCGGCCGCCGTCTTGCCGGCTTCCATGCAGGTACCCGCCAGAGCGACCACGGGAACGCCGTGCGTGTCGAGCGTGGCATCCGGATCGAGCCTGCGATAACCCACGCGCGCCGGCACGCCGATGCGTTCGCCGAGATACGGGAAGTCGAGCACGCCACCGATGACGCGGCAGTCGAACGGCTTGCCCTTGTCGGGATTGACCGAATCGCACACGCCGAGCACGCCGCCGATGTTGAGCATCTGCAGGATGTCACCGGGCTTCACGCTCTCGGGTACGTGACCCGAATAGCCGAACAGCGCCTTGCGGTGACCCAACGCGCCCGCGACGATGTCGCCCTTGACGACCTTCGCCATGCGGCCGCTCGTGAGCTCGAGCGTGTTGTAGGTGGACTTGTTCGTCAGGACCTCGACGACGACGACCACGCCTTCCTCGGCGGGAATGTTGTCCGTCGCGACGCGCACCTCGTTGCCGAGGCCACAGGCCTGTGTGACCGACGCGATCTTGTCTACGACTACGGTGCGCATCTCACTTGCCTCCCGCGCGGGCATGGAACATGCCCGTTAGCGAAACGATCTTCGAAAAACCCAGCGCGTCCTGCGGGGTCCATTCGCCATGTGATTCACCGTAGACGCCCTTGGAGGCCGCCATGAGAGAATGCGGCGACTCCACACCCTCGACGAACAAACTACCCGGCCGGAACAGCACGTGGACCTTGCCCGTGACGCGTTCCTGCGAGGAGACGAACAAGGCCTCGATGTCGCGGCACACGGGGTCGAGCAGCTGGCCTTCGTGCACCCAGTCGCCGTAGGGCCCCGCGAGCGATTCCTTGATGCGCTGCTGGCGCGGCGTGAGCACGAGCTTCTCGAGCTCGCGATGCGCGGTGAGCAGCGTCTCGGCGGCCGGAGCCTCGAACGCGACGCGGCCCTTCGTGCCGATGATGGTATCGCCGAGATGGATGCCGCGACCGATGCCGTACGGCGCACCGAGCGCTTCGAGTTGCTCGACGACGTCGACCGCCGACATCGTCTTACCGTCGATGCCGACCGGCCGGCCCTTCTCGAAATGGATGGTGTGCTTCGAGGGCGCCTTCGGGTTGGTGAACGCGTCCTTCGAGAGCACCCAGGCATGATCCGGGATGCTGCCCTCGGAGGTCAGCGTCTCCTTGCCACCGATCGTCACGCCCCACAGGCCGCGGTTGATCGAGTAGGCCGCGCCGAACGGCGGAACCGGGAGCTTGCGGCTCTGTAGATAGTCGAGCTCTTCCTGCCGTTTGAACGCCTTGTCGCGCACGGGCGCGATGACCTCGAGCTCCGGCGCGAGCGTGCGCATCGCGACTTCGAAACGCACCTGGTCGTTGCCGGCTGCCGTGCAGCCGTGCGCGATCGAATTCGTGCCGAGCTTGCGCGCCATCAGCGCGATCTGCTGCGCCTGCATGACGCGCTCGGCGCCCACGCACAGCGGGTAGAGCTGGCCGCGGCGCACGTTGCCCATCACGAGGAAGCGCAACACCTGCTCGAAGTAGTCGGCGCGCGCGTCGATCTGGTGATGCTCGATCGCGCCGAGCGCGAGCGCGCGCTCGCGCAGCGTCTTCGCGCCCGCGGCGTCGATGCCGCCGGTGTCGACGGTGACCGTGATGATCGGCCGGCCGTAGTTGTCCTTGAGCCAGGGCACCAGGAACGAGGTGTCGAGACCGCCGGAATAGGCGAGAACGATGGGTTTCTGCTCCGCATTCATTTTTATTCAGACTCCGAAACTATTACGCAGATGATCGAGCACCCGGGCCTGGGACCGGGCATCGGCCGTCGCGATGAAAATCGTGTCGTCGCCGGACACGGTGCCGGCGACATCTTCCCAACCCGCCTTGTCGATGGCCGCGGCCACGGTGCCGGCGGATCCGATCGTGGTCTTGACCACGGTGATCGAAGGTCCGGCGGTGCGCACCTCGAGCACGAAGTGCGCGATGGTGCTGAAATTATCCTGGGTTCTCGCCGAGATTTCCGCGCTATCGGGCAGCACATAGCCGTCGCTGGCCTTGAGCACGCCGAGCTCGCGCAGGTCGCGGCTCACCGACGACTGGGTAACCGCGTGACCTTCCCGCTTCAGCAACTTCACGAGCTCGTGCTGGCGGCGCACCGGAGATTGGCGCAGCAGCCGCACGATGGCGCTGCGGCGCGCCTCGCGATGATGGTCGGTGAGCATGGGGTCGCCCGTGAATAAAGAGCGCGCATGGTGCATAAAAATGCATGAGTCGTCAATGAAATTGTTGACCTTTCGGGAGGTGCTCCCGATCCCGCCGGAATGGGTTCAGAGATCGGTTGGCAGGGGGTGCGCGGCGCCCGGACCCACCACCGTCGTCCATTCGCGCACGACCCACTTCGTGACCAGGCCGCCCGTTACGTAGGGGTCTTCCTTCGCGAACTGCTCGACGATCGCGGGCGAAGGCGCCGAAAAGAACAGCGCCGCACCGTCCACCGGGTTGGCGAATGCGCCGGCGAGCCGGAGCTCGCCGCGCTCGACCGCAGCCCGCGCATGACGGATGTGAGCCCCGCGAAACTGGGGTCGGCGCTCGAGCACGTCGGGCACATATGTATAGAGAAGAAGATAGTGCATGGCGCCTCCGGGCCGGTCAGGGCGCGCATGATATTTCAGCGCTATGCTGGGCGCGTGCGAATTCACGTCCTGCTGGCGCTCGGCATCGTCGTGTTCATCGGTGCCGCGGCGCACCCGGTGACCGTGCCGACGCTGCGCGATGGCGACATCATTTTCCAGACCTCCCGTTCGTCGCAGAGCGTCGCGATCCAGCGCGCGACCCGTTCGCCCTGGAGCCACATGGGCGTGATCATCCATCGGGATGGCAAGCCCTACGTGTTCGAAGCCATCGCAACCGTACGGTACACGCCACTCGATGAATGGATCGCGCGCGGGCGGGAAGGACACTTCACCGTGAAGCGGGTCGCGGGTGGATTGACGAAGGAGCAGGCCGGGAAACTGCGGCGCGAAGCGGGCGCCTACGAAGGCAAACCCTACGATCTGTATTTCGAATGGTCGGACGAACGGATCTACTGTTCCGAGCTCGTCTGGAAGATGTACAAGCGTGCGCTCGGCGTGGAGCTCGGTGCGAGGCAGAAGTTGCGGGAATTCGATCTCAGCGACAAGGCAGTGCGCGCCAAGATGCGCGAGCGTTACGGTAGTTCGGTGCCGCTCGGGGAACCGGTCATATCGCCAGCGGCCATGTTTTCGGCGTCGGCACTGGAGACCGTGAAGTAACGCGGTGAATCGGCATGAGCGCCCAGGTAGTCAGCGCGCGTGCCGGAAGGTCAGGTTGTAGCGATACGGCCCGGTAACCGGGTGAGTGCCCGGCTTGATCGGACGCACGGCATGGTATGCGAGTCGTGCCGGCCCGCCCCACACCAGAACGTCGCCGTCGGTGAGCGCGACGCCGCGTCCCTTCCCGCCGCGCGTGATTCCGTAAAACGCAAAATTCGCCGGCAGGCCGAGTGATACGGAAACGATCGGCTGCGCGAAGTTCTGTTCGTCGGCATCGCGGTGCGCGGTGAGGCGCGCACCGGCCGCGTAGCGATTGACGAGGCACGCGTCAGGAACGAAGTCCGGAAAACCGCAACGCACCGCCGCCGCGAGCGCCAGTCGCAGGAACTCCGCGGGCATCGCGGGCCAGTCGCGCCCGGACTGCGGATCGCGCGAACTATAACGATAGCCGCCGCGATCGCTGACCCAGCCGAGCGGACCGCAGTTGGTCATTGCGACGGACATCGTCTGACCACCGGGCGTCACCAGGTGGCGAAACGGCGCGATGTTCGCGATTTCGTCGACGAGCGGCATCAACTTCGCGCTGTCCGCGAAGCCGCGCAGCCACGTGATGCCGTCGTCGAGACGGATCGCATCCGCCGCCGCGGAGTCGGCGAAAGGCAGCTGCAGCGTTTTCATTTCTCGATGGTGAAGACGAGATCCGCGGCGCGTTCCTTGCCCGCTTCGGTCTTGACGGTCCAGTGGTCGTCGAGCGTGTATCTCATCTTGATCGTGTTGATCGATTCTGTCAGCGAGATTCCATAGCTGAGGTAGAGGCGCGGCGAAAGGTACTTGCCGAGCACCAGCGACGTGCCGATCTGCTCGTTCGACAAGTCGAAATCCGACTCCACGCTGATGTCGGGAAGTCCGAGCTTGTTGCCGAGCTCGGAGGCCAGCAGCGCGGCTGCCTGGCCCGCGACTTCCGCGCCCGCGGTCGGAGCTCCACCGGGGCGGTTCGCGTTCTGCGCGCTCTGCAGCGAACCGCCGGCGAGGATCAGCGAGACGATCTGCGATTGCGGAATCGACGGTTCGGAAAAGAACGAGAGTCGCGGCTCGCGCAAGGATCCGCGCACGTTGACGCCGGCCTTGACGTCCGGGAATTCCTTGACCGCGCGGATGTCCACGGCCGGGTCCGCGAGTAAACCTCCGCTGAAGATCAGCCGTCCGCGCTCGATGTCGAGCTTGCGCGCGAGCGCCGTGTACTGGCCGTCCTTCACCTGGAGTTCGCCCGTGGCGCGAGTCGGCTCGCCGGGCAGCGTGCGTTCGGTCAGGCTGCCAGTGATATGACCCGTCAGGCCGTACGTGTCGATCCGCACGTCGTTGCCGAGCGTCATCGTGATCTCGCTGGTCACGCGGAACGGATCCTCGGCGACCTCCTGCGTCTCACCGACGATCACCTCGTCCGCGGAGGGCAACACCGCGTTGGTGAGATCGGCCGGCTCGATCCGCGCCATCGGTAGTTTGACCTCGCCCTTTACGAGGATGTCGCGGCCCGAGATGTGGAAGTCGAGATCGGGCGAGGCGTCGATGCGCGCCTCGGGCACGTCGACCAGGCGCAGGTCCTTGCCGTCGAGCTGGATGTCGCCGTACGGCAGGCCTTCGCGCCACTCTATCTTTCCCGAACTCGCGAGTTTTCCCGCGCCGGCGCTCGCGGTGGAGGTGAATTCCAGGTTGTTGGACACGATGCGGGCTTCCATCTCGAGCTGCCGCAGCGCGAGATTGAGCTGGTACAGGTCGAGCTCGGCGCGGCCGAGTTTGATGACACCGCTCGCGCTCGGACGCCCGAGTGTTCCCGCGAACGAGAGGTCGACGTCGAAATGGCCGCTGACGCGATCGATCTCCGGCACGTACAGCGTGATGAACCCCAGCGTTCCGGTCGCCATCTGCAGTTGCCCGCGCATGCGCCAGTCGGCCATGTCGGCCGCGCTGCGTTCGGCGCGCAGCCGCCCGACGATGAGCCCGCGTGCGGCGGCGTCGAGCCGGAGCTCGGCCCTCATGTGATCCGGCTCTCCGTTGAGCGTGAACACGCCGGAACCGAAGTGGATGATGTCGGTGCGGCCGCTCGCGAGCCGATGCTTGATGGCCGCGTCGACGAGATCGACGCGCGCCTCTCCGATGAACGGTGCGCCGCCGGTGCTGCTCGCGCTCGCGGTGGCGTTGACGGTGCCCTGGTATTCGACCTTGGGCGTGAGTCCGGCCGTGAGCGTGCTGATCGGCAGGTTGAGCGCGTCAGCGCGTGCGCTCCATCCGGACGGGTTCCAGTCGCCTTCGCTGCACAGGCGCGCCACCTTGCCATGCAGGCAAAGCGGATCGATCTTGAACGAATTCGCGCTCACCACGACCGGGGCGGGCGCATCGAGCTGCAAGTTGAGATTGGCGTCGTCGTCGATGATCAGATTCTCGATCGCTCCTTTCCACGCGGAGTCTTCGAATTTCCCCTTGCCGCGCATGTGGGCGGTGGTTTTCCCGGCGAAGGCGTCCATGCGTACCGAGTGATCCGACGCGGTTCCCTCCATGAGCAGGTTGAACTGCGAGAGTTCGCGCTCGCCGAACGCGAAGCGCGAGATCGCGATATCGGCGTGCGACGCGTTCTGTCCGCGCCAGTCGACGTCCACGTTCGCGGATAGTTTGTCGATCTTGAGCTCACCGTGTTCGACGCCTGATCCTTGCGCAGTGATCTTCACCACCGGAGCTTCCGCGGTGCCGATCACGAAACCACTGGCGTTCAGACGGCCGCGGGCGCCCTCCGCGATGAGGCCGAGATTGTCCGCGTCGAGCGTGAAGTTGAGATCGAGCGCCTTGTTCGCGCCCACGCTGCCGTCGAGCACCAGCCGCGTGCTGCCCGCGCGCATCCGCAGGTTGTCGAAGGTCCAGTCCTGTCCGCGTTCGAGCAGCACGCGGCCGCTGCCCGATGCCGGGTTGTTGCGCAGCGTGCCGTGGAGATCGGCGACGGCGATGTCGAGGACTTCCTCGCCGTTGAAGGGCTTGCCGCGCGCCCGGAGCTTGAAGTCGAGCGCGCCGCGAAAACCCGGACGCAGCTCGGACGGATCGAAAGCGGTGAAGTCACCTTCGAGCGTCCAGCTTTCCTCGGGCGCCCAGCGCGCCTCGCCGACGAGCTTCGCGCTGCCGCCGAATGCGCCGAGGCCGAGGTCCGCGATCCGCAGGTGATCCTTGTCGAGCGCGCCCCGCAACGCGACGCTCATGGGCGAGAGCCGCGGCACGAAGAGCTCGCCGTCCGCGGCGATCGCGTACGGCCAGACTCCTTCGAGCCGGTATTTTCCCGCGGGACTGCCGAACAACTGGGGCGTCTCGGCCGTGAACCGGGCGGCCAGCGGCCAGCGCAGTCCGCTCCAGTCTCCGTCCAGCACCAGCCTCGGGCCGCCGTCGACCGCTTCGATGGTGCCCTGGCCCGTCACCGTGCTGCCCGTCGCGCGATGGATCGCCGAGTAGTGAGTCGCGTTGACGACCTTGTCTTCGTAGTTGCCCTCGAACACGACGTCGAAAGGGCCCGCGCCAAGTCCGGGGACCGTGAGGGGACCGCGCGCGTGGAACGCATTCATTTCGCCGCCGACGTCGAGCCTTCCGCTGACGATGCCGAGCGCGCCGCCGGCGCCGAATGCACGCAGGTCGAAGTTGTGCACATCCGCGACGCCTTTCCAGTGGAACGCCGTCGAGAGCTCGAGCAGCTCGCCTTCGAGATCGGCGCGGAAGGGTGCCTGCAGCTTGCCGGTGAGCGAGAGCCTGTCGAGGTCGCCGTCAAAGCTCGCGTCGGCGCGCCACTCCGGTTGTCCCTCGATGATCATGCGCGTGGTCGCCTCGCCGCTCAGCTGCATCGGATCGGCCGCGCGCAGCTCCCCGAGCGCGCGCGCGTGCAGCACGCCGTAGACGATGTTGCCGTCGAACACGCGGATGTACTTGTGCGCGACGATGCCGGCGCCCGTGACGTCGTCGAACTCGACGCGGCGTCCGTTAGGCGCCACGATCGCGAGTAGTTTGGCCTCGGCGCGTTCCGCGCCGATGCTGAGCAGCCGCGGCATGAACTTCGGCGGCATCTGCGGGCGATCGCGCTTCGGCTTGACGTCAATTTGCACGAGATCCGCGTACGCACGGCGCACGGATATGCGTCCGACGAGCAGCGGCCAGAAATTCACGCGCGCCCGGCCGCCCTCGACGCGCACGTGCGTGACCTCATGATCGACCTCGACGACGCGCGCGCTGAACCCGCCGGCGATCGTGCCCTGCACGTCTTCTATCTTCAGCGTGACCTTGCCCATCTTCTCGGGCAGGCGGTTCACGGCGAACTGCAGGCCGGCCTCGGTGTAGATGACCCAGGCGAGCAGCAGGACCAGGCACAGGACGATCGATCCGAGTGCGAGCGCGGCGATCTTGAGTACGCGCTTGATCACAACTTGGGCGAGAAGTTGAGGTGCAGGCGTGGGCCGGGTCGGCTGGCCGAACCCGGCGGAGTAGTCAGGCCCTGTGCCACGTCGATGCCCACGGACACGATCGGCAGCCGCATGCGCACGCCGACGCCGACCGAATACATGAGCGGATCGCCGAACTGGTCGAACGCGTTGCCGACGTCGCCGAACACCGCGACCGACAGGTTCTTCCACGGCAGGTCGCGGATCAGCTCGACCGAGCCGGTGACCAGGTGTTTGCCGCCGACCTTCTGGTAGGTAGTTTCACCGTTCTCGTCGACGACGGGCTCCACCGGAGACAGGTCCTTGAAGCCGTAGCCGCGCACGCTGCGGTCGCCGCCCGCGAAGAAGCGCTGCGACGGCGCGAGATCGCTCGATTGCGAAACCGCGGTCGCGCCCAGCTCCGCGCGCAGCAGCACGTGCCATTTCGGCGCGATGTCGAATACGCGCTCGCCCTGCAGCCGCACCTGGAGGAAGTCGGAGTCGGATCCGAGGTTCTGCGTCGAGCCGCGCAACTCGCCGTACAACGCGCGGCTCAACAGCGCCTCGCCGAGATAGCCGCGCGGGACCAGCGAGAGGCTGATGCCGGGAATCAGCAGCGTCTGGCGATCGATTTCGCCCGAGGCCAGGAATTCGGACCGGGTGTCCAGCAGCTCGACGTACGTGACGCGTTGCCAGTAGTTCGAGAACCACGGCCCGCGCACGTGCGTCACGCTGGGCGTGAAATTGAGCGTCTGGTCGTCGATGTCGCCGAGGCGTTCGTGCTCGCCGCTCAGCTGCAGGGTGAATTTCTCGATGGCGGGATCGCCGATCGGGACGATGTAGCGCGCGTCGATCGACTGGGAGATGGACGCCGCGCGGACTTCAGTGCGGAAGCGGTGCCCGCGGCGATTCACGCGCCGGTCTTCCCACGCCGCGGTGCCACGCACCTGCGTATCGGTGCCGTAACCCACACCGAACTGATACCGGCGCCGGCGATTGGGTTCGGCGTTGATGTTCACGGGCACGCGCAGGTCGTCGCGGTCGCGATCGCCGGGCAATACCTCGACGGTGGAGAAATACTGGCTGTCGTCGAGCGCGAACTGGGTGCGCAGCAGTTCGGTGGCGTTGAACGGATCGTCTTCCCCGTATCTCAGGTAGCGGCGCACCAGCGCGTCGTCGATCGTGTCCTGCGTGATCGTCGTTTCGCCGAACCGGTAACGCTGGCCGCTTTCGAGCGCGATCTCGATTTCGGCGGAATACGTGCGCGGGTCGACGCGCATCTCGTTGCGCGACATGCGCGCATCGAGGAAGCCGTAGTTGGTCGCCGCGCGCAGCAGCGAGCCCTTCAGCGAATCGTACTTCGCGTGATCGAGCCGGTCGCCTACACGGATCGGCAGCTGGCCGGTGATGTCGGTGAAGATCGGATCGTCCGCGCCCGGGCCGGTCACGCGCACGTCGACCTTGACGACTTCCACCGGTTTACCCGGAACGATCGTGATGTCGACGTGATAATCCTGCTCGTTGCGATTGCCTTCGTGCCGGACGGTCGAAGTGACGACGGGCTCGTAGAAACCGAAGGGGCGCAACGCGTTGCGGACCTCGCGCTCGACGCGTTCCTGCAGCCGCTCGACGAACTCGGGAGACAGGTCGTCGGAATCCTTGTGCCGCTCGAGCGACAGGTGGGCGAGCACGTTCGCCCGCACGTCGTCCGCGACGCCATGCACTTCGACCTCGATCCCCGCGTGGGCAGGCGAGGCGACGTGCGCGACGCAGAGTGCGAGGAGCGTGAGCGCAGCGAGGCGCCTGCAAGGTTTGATCTGCAACGTCGGCATGACACCGCTTTGGGCGGGAATGGCTTGAATTCTAATGAGAGTCGGCGGCGCGCGCGCGGGTTCCGACCGCATTTCCACGGCCGATTCAGCGGTGCGAGGACGCCGCGTTCAGCGAATGTTCAGTTACTCCGGATGACGCGCCAGCCGCATCGAAGCGCCGCTCCACGAGCGCCAGGGCGCCGTCGTTGCCGATGGTGAGAACAGTCGAGCAGCGCGTACCGTAAGTGGGATCCAGCACGAATGGAGCGGAAAGTTTCCGGGCCCATTCCGGCGAGAGTTCGGATTCCGGCAGTGTCGCGGGGTCGGCGACCTCGCGGTCCGCGAGCATCGC
Organism: Pseudomonadota bacterium; assembly: GCA_023423065.1. Taxonomy (GTDB): domain Bacteria; phylum Pseudomonadota; class Gammaproteobacteria; order Steroidobacterales; family Steroidobacteraceae; genus CADEED01. The sequence continues at coordinate 41,430 of JAFAGC010000029.1, read as the reverse complement.
GAACAACCCCTCGAACAAGGCCTCTGGTTGCGGCGACATCTGCAGCAACTCCGCGAGGCGCGCCTTCACCCGCAACAGTTTGGGCCACGGGGTGTCGAGGAATTCGTTGGATAGTCCGTAAATGCCCGGCGAAAGGGGGAGCGCGAACTGGTCGGCGCGGTTCGACGCGTACCAGAGCGAATCTTCGTCCGCGAGCAGAAGGTTGAATCCCGCATACCCCGGAGCATCGGTTTCGAGCGCCTGCAGGTATTCCCGCGCAGTCCCGTGCTGCGTGAGAAAGGCCGGGATCAGCCCGCCGCGCGACGGGGCGCTGCGCTTGCGCCGGCCGAACTCGCGAAAGTTGGTGACACTGCCGAAGCGGGCGTGGGCATCGACCGCCAACCAGGTTCCATTGGCCTGCAGGTCGCGGCCCGCGACGATGCCGGCCGCGTCGCTCCAGGGAGCGAGCGGCGCGCTCGCGCGGGCGTGATATTCGTCGCGATTCGCGGCGACCACGAGACGGTAGGCCGGGTGGCAGCGCCACGCCACGACTAACAAACACATGGCGGGTCAGTCCCCCGGCTTGCGCGCGGGTGAGTGGTACCAGCGGTCGATCAGGCGAGTGGAGATTGCGCCCGCCGGCGGCAGGCCGGGCGTGCCGGAAGCAAGGTCCGCGCGCGTGAACCAGCGGGCGTCTTCGAGCTCGCCATCGTGCAGCGTTATGTCGTGAGTGCGGGCCACTGCCCGGAAGCCGAGCATGAGTGAGGACGGGAACGGCCACGGCTGGGACGCCTCGTATTCGACGTCCCCCACGAGGACGCCGGTTTCCTCCGCGACCTCCCGCACCACGGCATCTTCCAGGCTCTCACCCGGCTCGACGAAGCCCGCGATCGTCGAATAACGGCCGGGCGCCCAGGATGACTGCCGTCCGAGCAACGCGCGCTCTCCGGTCGCGTCCGTGACCAGCACGATGATCGCCGGATCGAGGCGCGGGAAAGATTCGTTGCCGCATCCGGCGCGGCTGCAACGCAAAACGTGGCCCGCGCGCGCGGGCAGGTTGGGCGCGCCGCACACGCCGCAATACCGGTGACGCGATTTCCACAGGCTCAGGGCGCGCGCGTAGGCGAGCAGCGAGGCCGAATCCGGCGCGAGCATGGGCGCCAGCGGCCGCAGCTCGCGCATCTGCGTGCCGCCCGGCAGCGCCTGGGTGGCGGACTCGTCGCGCACGTCGATCAGCACGCAGCGCGAGCCGCGGAACCAGCCTAACAACGTGAGCTGATCGTCGGACGCCGAGGCAACCAGCGTGTGCTCGCCGGAGAGAAACGCGATCTCCATCGTTTCGCCGCAAGTGACGAGCTGCGCGGCGCCGAACTCGACCACGTAGCGCGTGTTCGGATCGGCGCGCGCGGCCGCGATCCAGTCCGGGTCGTTGCGCAACTCGGCGCGACGATCGAAGAAGGAGCCACCGAACAGCGTGGGACGTACGCTCACGCGGGCAAATCTACCGCACCCGGCGTCCCCCGTCCCCGTTCGCGGGTATCAGCCGGCGCCCTCCACGGTGGCGCACTCGTTGCACAGGGGTGTGCGCAGCGAGATGCGGTCGGTCACGAGCACACCGGTGCAGTCGCGGCAGTGGGCGATGCGCAATTCTTCGCCGGCCAGCAGTGCGCCGAGCAGGAACACGGCGTGCTCGAAGGAGATCTGAGGTTCAACCACGAGCGCGCGATAGGTCTCGAACGCCTCGCACAGCAAGGCACCCCGCGCCACGTTAGGCGCGGTCTGCGCATTCTTTGCGGGTGGCTGATTCTCCATGCGGATCGACTGCGGCGTGATCAGGCCGAACAGCCCGCTGACGCTTGCGAATACCGCCGCCTCGCGCCGCATCCGCAGGGAACGTGTGAAGTACGCCGCCTGGCGCGGCGACTTGCCGCGATGGCGCGCGACGCCCGTGCCGTCGCTTTCGTGAAGATAGGTCCGGTAGAGCTTCCGGATGCGGTCGTCGGTGAGACCGGTCCATGCACGAATCGTGTGCGTGCGCGCCTCTAGATGGATGAAGCGCAGGGCGAGGTCGAGCCGGAGGCGATCGCGGCTGTATCTGTCGTCTGAAATTCGCATGTTCTTCCTTGAACGCAGATGGTTGTTGGTCCTAACTCAATTTGGGAAAAATGTCCCAAATTTGCATATGACTTTCAAGCGTGCCGGGCGCAAGATATCGAGCGCAAACAGGGAGGAATGCCATGCAGAGCTGGTTAGGGCGGAAGGCGCGCGAAGAAACGCGTCACTGGCTGCCTTCTCAGGGAGTCGATCCCGCGCCGCTCACGGAGCTGAACGCGGAGTGCCTTGGCCTGCTGGCCGCGCGCGCCGCCGAAACGGGTTGCGACGCGTCAATGCCATCGTTGCTGTCGGCACTGCGCGGGCAGTGGGAGTCGTTGACAGCGCAGGCCGTGCGCAGGCTCGCCGCCGCGCCTTTTTGCCTCTTCGATCCGGGTATCGCCTCCGCGTCGCGCTGGCTCGAACAGCGCGGCCGCGCCGTCAACGACATGATCCAACGCGTCGATTCCGCGTACTTCGAGGCCGAAGCGGCGCGCTCCATCACGCGCCGCGCGCTGGTCTACGGCTGGCACCTGTCTCGCAGCAGGCCGCGCGCCGCATGCCTCGTTTTCGGCTGCACCAACGCGGCCGTCGAAGCGCTCGCGGCCTGTTCACTGACCGTTCTCGACGCCGCGGCGGACCGCAATGCCTCGCAACTGCGCCCGCGCTGGCCTAACCAGACGGCGTTCTGGCGCGAACTTCTCGCGGCGGCGAGCGCGGCCGACGATGGACGCCTGCACGAACTGCAGCTCGGCGGAATCCAGCGCCTGGCGGCCGACTCGTTTGCGGCACATGTCCTCTGACGACTTCACCTGTCAAATACGCGCGATGCATGGCCGTGTCCGAGGCGCTGCCGCTTCGACGTAAGCGCTTCATTGCAACGACATTTCCGGCGTCGTCCGACGGCCCTGCGCGCGCGCAATCGCCCCTTCGGGGGGCGACAGGCGGCCGCATCCCGCCGATAATGGCAGCCGGTTACATCGCGGTGGCGGGGCGGGTACGCGGATGCCCCGGCGCGCGCCGCGGGCGGCGGCCGCCGTTCTAACTAGGCACACCGTGGCCAATGGCTGCGCGGCGCGTCGCGAGTCATCCGGAGTTGGTCGAAAACGCAGGAGTCGGTTCAGACATGCATGCAGCTGCCCGCGCAGTGCCTTTCCTGGTGTTGTTAAGCATCCCCGTCGTGGGGCTCGCCCAGACCGGGCCCAGCGATCCGCAAGTGATCGCCGGCGCGACCACGGCAAAGATCAACGCTCGCTCGGGGAAACTCGCAGGCCACGTCGTCGCGACCGTGCGGGTCGGCGTCGACGGCCGTGTGAGTGAAGTACTCGTCACCGAGAACACCGCGGAGCCTCCCTTCGAGCCGCAGCTCGTCAAGGTGCTGGAGAGCGCGCGGTTCCGGCCCGCCATCGATGCGTCCGGCAAGCTGGTCGAGGGCAATAGCGAATTGAAAGTGGAGCTGCGCCAGTCCACGGGCTCGGAGCCGAAGCCGGTCGCCACCAAGCTGGGCCCCGAAGCCATCGAGCCGGAAAAGGAGCGTATCAAGCGGATGCGTTGCGTCGACTTCGTCTGGGAGTGGGACCTGATCCGCGAGGAATCCAGCTCGGTCGCCACCGAATTCATGCCGCGCATCGCGACCACCGCGTACGTGAACCTGCGTCAGGAAGAGGGCGCCTACGTCGATTCAAAGGCCTGGAAAGCTTCGGCCAAGGCGCTGCGCGAAAGCGCGGACCGTTGCCGCGACAATCCCCAGGCACTCTTCTTCCAGGACACCTTCAAACCCCTCATGGACGAAGCCGTCGCCGACTAGGCGCCGGCACGCCGCGCGTCGGCGACCATTTTCTTACCCTATGTACGCACTGTCGATTCGCGGACTCACCAAGACCTACAAGAACGGGGTTCAGGCGCTCAAGGGTGTCGATCTCGACGTCGAAACCGGCGATTTCTTCGCGTTGCTCGGACCGAACGGCGCGGGCAAGACCACATTGATCGGCATCCTCACATCGCTGGTGAACAAGTCCTCGGGAACCGTGAGCGTTTTCGGCCACGACCTCGATCGGGAACTCGAGGCGGCCAAGGCCTGCATCGGCATCGTCCCGCAGGAAATCAATTTCAACCAGTTCGAGACACCGCAGACCATCCTGGTGAACCAGGCGGGCTTCTACGGCATCGAGCGCAAGCTCGCGCGCGAGCGCACGGACAAGTATCTCGGACTGCTGCAGCTCGACGACAAGCGCAACAAGATGGCGCGCGGTCTTTCGGGGGGCATGAAGCGCCGGCTCATGATCGCGCGCGCGCTGATTCACGAGCCGCGCCTGCTGATCCTCGATGAGCCGACCGCGGGCGTCGACATCGAGATCCGCCGGTCGATGTGGGACTTCCTCCGCGAGATCAACGGGCGCGGCACCACCATCATCCTGACGACTCACTACCTCGAAGAGGCCGAGGCGCTCTGCCGCAACATCGCGATCATCAATGGCGGCCTGATCGCCGAGCGTGACCGCATGTCGAGCCTGCTGCGCAAGTTGCAGGCGGAAACCTTCGTGCTGAACCTGCGCGAAGCGGTGTCGAGCGTGCCACGGGTTCCCGGCTACGAATTCGAACTCGTCGACGACCACACGCTCGAAGTCGAGGTCTCCAAGGAACAGAGCCTCAACGAGGTGTTCGCGCAACTGACCGCGCAGGGCATCGGCGTGTTGTCGATGCGAAACAAGGTGAATCGCCTCGAGGAACTGTTCATGAAGCTGGTCGAGGCGAAGCCCGATCAAAAGGTTTCGCAGCGGAAAGCGGAAAGGGCGGGCGTTCCATGAACGACGCCACCGAAACCGCGGCGAGCGCGCCGGATTCGCGCAAGGCGCTCAACCAGGCGCGCCTGACCGGCCTCAAGACCATCGTCATACGCGAGTACAGCCGCATCATCCGCATCTGGGCGCAGACGATCGTGCCGTCGGCCGTCACGTCGGCGCTGTATTTCGTCATCTTCGGTAGTTTGATCGGCAAGCGCGTCGGGCTCATGGAGGGTGTGCCCTACATGCAGTTCATCGCGCCCGGCCTCATCATGATGGCGGTCATCACCAACTCGTATGGCAACGTGGTGTCGTCGTTCTTCGGCGCCAAGTTCGGCAAGCACGTCGAGGAAATGCTGGTCGCGCCGCTGCCCAACTGGATCATCGTGCTGGGTTACGTCGGCGGCGGCCTCGTGCGCGGCCTGCTCGTCGGTGCAGCGGTCACGATCGTGTCGCTGGTCTTCACGCGCCTGGCCGTTCACCACGCATTCGCCATCTTCGCGGCGGTCGTGCTGACGTCGATCATCTTCTCGCTCGGCGGCTTCATCAACGCGCTGTTCGCGAAGAATTTCGACCAGGTCAACTGGATCCCGACCTTCATTCTCACGCCGCTCACGTATTTCGGCGGCGTGTTCTACTCGATCTCGCTGCTGCCGGACTGGGCGCAGAAGATCTCGCAGGTGAACCCCATCCTGCACATGGTCAACGCGTTCCGCTATGGTTTCCTCGGCACGAGCGACGTCAACGTCGTCGTGGCGTTCGCGATCATGTTGCTGTCGGCAGTGGTGTTGTTCGCGGTCGCGGTGATCTTCATGAACCGCGGCACGGGGATGCGCGAGTAAGAACGGGGGCAGCCCCCGATTCCCGGCAAAAGGGGTCAGTCCTGCCGCCACTATCCTTTTACTGACTCGCCGCCTCCGCCGCGTCGATCGCATCCTTCCCGGCCGCCTGCGCCGCGGCGACATCGGACTCGACGCTTTCCGTGATTTCCTTCGCCTGCCGGGCCTGTTCGGCCGCGGACGCTCCCTGCGTGGCCGCCGCCGCACCGGTTTCGGCGAGACCGCAGCCGGCGAGAACAATGGCGATAAAGGCGGCGACGCCGGCGTGTCTAACAAGTCTGGACGGTTTCATTCGGCACCTCCGTTTCACCGGCCATACATACGCCGCTGGTCCGCAGAAAACCGAGCACCACGTCCCACTGCCGCGGACAGTCGGTGTGGCCGCAGGATTCGAGATGCAGCGTGGCGCGCCGCGCAACCGCCTCGAGCGCTTCCGCATTGGCGCTCGGAAAAACCCGGTCCTGTGTGCCGTGCAACAGCAGCACGGGTCCCGGGTAGTCGCGCAGGACCTCGCGCGTATCGAAGTGATTGAGGAGCAGGAAGCGTGGCACGCCATAACGCATCACGACGTCCTCGAAATTCTCGAACGTGCTCTCGAGCACCAGCGCCGCGAGCGGCCGGCGCGCCGCGAGTTGCGCGATGGCGCCGCCGCCGAGCGAGCGACCATGTCCGTAGATCCGGCGAGCAGCGACGCGCGGATCCTTGACCGCCCAGTCATATGCCGCGAGCAGCGCCGCGGTCAGACTTTCTTCCGAAGGTGAGCCGGCCGAGCGCCCGTAGCCCGGATACTCCACCTGCAACACGGACACACCGGCGTCGCGCAACGGCCCGAAATCGCCCGCACGCATGTCGATCAGCTCGCCGTTGCCGTGCGCGTAGATCACGAGGGCCGTCGGAGTGGGACCGCGGCCAGGCAGGAACCACGCCTCGACGCGTTCGCCCTGCGCATCCAGCCAGATCTCCTCGCCGCCGGCCGCGGTGCGCGCTGCCGGATTCCAGGCGGTGTCCGGCGGACTGGGGAACGTCACGTAACGCTGGATCGCCCAGGTGGCGACGAAGGCTCCCGCGATGAACAGCGCGCAGACGATGAATGCGATGCGGCGCGCGCGGCCGCGCAAAAAAGCAGGGCCCGATCCGCGCGGCGGAACGGGCCCTGGCTCGCTCATCTAACTAGTTTACTTCTGTTTCCAGTTGCCGCCGGCGTCCTGGTAGTACCAGCCGGGCTTGGCGCCGGTCTCGACCCAGCGGCGCGCGAAGCTCTTGCGGATGTCGGCCTCCCACTCGGGCTTGTTGTTGGCCTTGGCGATTTCCGTGTAGAGCTGGGCGCGGTCCGCATTGTCCTCGGCCACCAGGCGCTTCACGGTCGCGCGATCCGGCAGGGCGACCGCGTTGATGTCGCGCACTGCGATGTCGCCGGTGTTCGTGAGGCCGATGGCGCCGCTCGCGAAGAACTTCTCCATCTGGCCGAAGCGCTGTTTCATCGACGCGGTGATGCGCGAGATGGCGGGAGAACTCACGTCGAGCGCCTCGGCGCCCTGCGCGTGCGCGGCCGGGACGATGGCCTCGAGCACGCCACCGAACGCGACGAGCAGCGCGTCGTGTTCGCGCGCGGGCGCGAAGTACGACTGCGGAGGCGTGCTGCCGCCCTTGCCCGCGCCGGTGATCTCGTTGATCACCTGGTCCGCGGCGCGATCGGCGGCGGCGGCCGGGAAATACACGTTGATCGTGACGCACGCGGCGATCAGCAGACTCGCCAGTGCAATCTTGAGCGTCAGTACGCGTCGCATTGAAAAACTCCTTGTTCCAGGCGTAAGCCTGACGCTGCCATGATCGGGGCGATCCGATGAATGTCCCCTGAACACGCCATACGTCAAATGTGCGCGGGATTATTGGCCCGAATGCGGACGGAGTCCATCGACGTCATTGAACGGTGGCTTCTTCCATGTTGGCGGTCTGGATCGACAGCAGCAGCTGGCTCCAGCGCACACGCCCGGCATTGCCGATGATGTCGATGCGCGGGATGCCGGAGCCCTTGACGATGAAATAGCCGCCGTTCGGCGCAGGCTCGACACCGGACATCTCGCACACGTCGCCGCGCAGCCGGCAGGTGATCCCTAGCTTCTCGTAGTTGTACTCGTCGAAGAAGCGCAGCACGCCCGACTGCAGCGCCTGCATCACGCCGCCGCCGCCGCCGCCCACGTTCGAGAGGCTGCTCACGGCCTTCGCGCTGATGCGCCGCCGCGAACGGTCGCCCTCGGGTGTCGCGAGTCGCGCGTCGAAGCGCGTCGGCGACCAGCCGAACAGCTCGAGTCCGAGCACGTCGACTTCGAGCTTGCCGGTGATGCTGCCTACCTCGAACGTGCGCGTGACCAGATCCAGGTCGAGGTCGCGGGCGCGCACGTCCGCGAAGAACTCCGGGTAATTGCCGAGCGGATTCCTGATGCTGATGTTGCTGCCCACCAGCGTGCCGCCGAAGATGTTCGACTCCAGGTTGCCGTCGAAGGTCAGCAGGTCGTCCTTGAGCCGCACGCCCGGAATGCTCGCGGCCACCGTGCCGGAAAACTCCGGCCAGCCGAAGGCCTTCGCGAGCAGCGGCATGCTGATCGGTTCGATCGCGCCCGAGAACGAAACTTCGAGGCTGTCGCCGCCTAGATTCGCCATCGCGAAGTTCTCGATCGCGAGTCCGCCGTCGAAGATGGGCAGCCGCGTCGGCCGCGCGACCGCGAAGTTCTGCCCGTACGCGACGAACTCCACGTCCGCCGCGCCGCCCGAAAGCCCGTACGCGCCGCCGGATTTCCACGCCAGACGCGACAGCTGCGCGACGCCGACTCCCGCGGGCGCCCAATGCACCTCGCCTTCGACTTTCTCCATGTGGAGACGGCCTTGGTTGTCGCGCAGATCGAGTTCCTGGGGCGCCAGGCGCAGACCCGTGATGCCGTTGTCGACGACCGCGAGGTCGCCGCTCACGGTGCCGCTCATGGTCATGTCACCGAGCAGGCTCGCGGCCAGCGAGATCTGCATGAAGCTGGTGTAGGCCGCCGGGAATTCGAGTTTCACGAGATGGAACTCGCCGGTCAGCGTCGGCGTCTCGGACGCGAGATTCACGGTGCCCGCGCCGGTCACGTCGATCAGCGATTTCTGCCGCAGCGCGAGCGCTTCGATCGAGAGGGTTTCGCCGCGCAGCGTGCCGCGGGTCTGGAACTCGAGCGGATTGACGCCGAGATCGAGCAACACGGGACCGAGCAGCGCCTGTCCCTGCGCGCCGGCCACGTCGAGCTCGAGCCCGGTGGAATCGGCGGCCAGGTTCGCGCGCAGCCGAGCCGTGGCGGCCAGGTTTTCCGCGACTATCGTGCTGGCCTCATTGGTGAAGTTCACCGCGTCGAGTTTCACCGCGACTTCCGCGTCGGTGCCCGCGCCGCGATCGGACGCCGAAGCATTCAATGTCGCATTGCCCTCGATCGTGAATTCCGCGGGCAACTCGAACCAGGGTTCGGCGAACTTGCGAAGTGCGCCGATCGACGCGGGACCCGTGCGCGCGGCGAGCTGCCAGCCCTCGTCGTCGACGCGTGCATCGAAGCTCGCGACGGTCTCCGCGATCCTGATGTCGCTGCCTTTCGCGGTCGTGATGCCGGTGCCGGTATTCAACTCGGCGGCGAGGTCCATTTCGATCCGGTCCGTCGGTCCGCCGCGCGCGCTGAACCGTCCGCGCTCGCAGCCGAAGCGCGGCTCGGCGACTACGGGTTCGTCGCAGGAATACTCGAGATCCGAGAATCTTCCGGCGGGCTGCGGCAGCTCGGCGCTTCGCGCGCGCACGTTCAGGCGGGTTTTTTTATCGGACAACACGTCGAGGCGCGCGCTGACGTCGTTCGCCGGAATTCCCGCGATGGTGAGCTCCCGCACTTCGATCACGATGGCGTCGACCGCGTACGCCGTGGGGGACATGGCGGCAAGGGAGGCAACCAGCAGCAGGGCGCCACGGAAGCGTGGGGTCCGGTGGTTAGGGTGCCGCATGAAGTTTCTCGACATCGAACGACATTCTAGCGCTCGCCGTCCATTCGCGATCGCCCTGTTGCTCGCGCTGAGCACGCTGACGTTCACCGCCTGCGGCACGCAGTTCGCCTACAACCGTCTCGACTGGCTCATGCACCGCTACGTTTCGAGCCAGGTGACGCTCGACGCGGCCCAGTCGCGGGAACTGCGCGCATACCTCGACGAATTCTTCGACTGGCATCGCCGACACGAGCTGCCGCGTTATGCGGCGTTCCTGGAACGCGTCGCCGATGCCACCGAGCAGCCGCTGAGCCGCGACCAGCTCGAGATCGGGCGGCGCGAAGTCGAAGAATTCATGCACGCATCCGTGAGCCAGGGCGCACCGGACGTGGCGCGCTGGCTGCGCTCGCTGCGCCCGGAACAGGTGGGGGAGATGTTCGGGAATTTCGCCGTGAAAAGTCGCAAGTCGCGGGCTGAAGCCTGCGAACGCGACCCCGAAGAGCGGCGCGCGGACAACGTGGAGCGCTTCGTCGACAACGTCGAGCGCTGGACGGGTCGCCTGCGAAGCTCGCAGCGCGAGATGATCGCAACGCGGCTCGCGCAGATTCCTCTCGAGGAATGCGGGGAGGAGCGCTTCGCCGTCTCGGAGCGCCACACCTTCCGCGAAATCGTGGACGAATACCGATCGCGCCCCGACTTCGCGCAACGGATCACCGTGTTCGTGACGCGGCCCGAGAATCGTGGTGACGCCGAATACCGCCGCACCTTCGAAGCCAATCGCGAGCGCTTCCTCGCGCTGATCGTGGACATCAATCATTCGCTGAGCGCCGAGCAGCGCGACCGGTCGGTGAGGCGCCTGCGTGCGCTGGCCGCCGAGCTACGCGCGCTCGCCGCCGAACCGGAATCCTGATCGGCGAGTTCTGCCGATCGACCCATGGAGCCTCTGGCTGAAGCCATTCGGCTCCCGGCAACAATTCCTTAACACGACCGTCATCCTGCTGCCGCATGGCTTCCGTAACTTGCCGGAGCCATGGGAACCCCCGGTTCACTACTCGATCGATTCGACGCCGCGGAATACCGGCTGTGCCGCAGCCTCAATCGCGGCGTCGAACACACCAGCGTACGCGTGATCTTCATGACCGCGAGCCGGCTGGGTGATGGCGTCATCTGGTATGTGCTCATGCTCGCGCTGCCGTTGCTGTACGGCGCCGAAGGATTGAAGGTCTCCGCGATCATGCTCGCGAGCGGCGCCGCGGGACTCGCCGTGTACAAGCTCCTCAAGCATACGTTCGTACGCGAGCGACCCTTCATAAGGCACGCGGGTATTTCCCTCGCGGGTGCGCCGCTCGATCGCTACAGCTTTCCATCGGGTCATACGCTGCACGCCGTGGCATTCACCTGGCAGGGATGCGCCGCGTTTCCGGAACTCGGACTGGTGCTGGTGCCGCTCGCATGCGCGATCGCGACTTCGCGGGTGGTCCTCGGCCTGCACTACCCGACGGACGTGCTCGTGGGCGCGATGCTGGGCGCCCTCTCCGGCGCCATCGGCGCGGCTTTCATCTGACGGGGCCGGATGCGGGTCCTGTTCGTTTCCGATGTCTACTTCCCACGCGTCAACGGCGTTTCCACGTCGATTCGCACCTTTCGCGGCGACCTCGCGCAGCTCGGCGTCGATTGCATCCTCGTCGCGCCCGAATATCCCGGGGCCGCCGCGGACCTCGAGCCTGGCATCGTCCGCGTCCGTTCGGGTGCCGTCCCGGGGGATCCCGAGGATCGACGCCTCCTCTCTGGGCCGCTGAAATCCGCACTGGGCGACGGGCTGGCGGCCAAGGTCGACCTCGTCCACATCCACACGCCCTTCGTCGCCCACTACGCCGGGGTGCGCTTCGCGCGCACGCATGGACTCCCCGTCGTCGCGACCTATCACACGTTCTTCGAAGACTATCTGCACCACTACCTGCCGATCCTGCCGCGCAACCTCGGCCGATGGATCGCGCGGAGTTTCACGCGGTCGCAGTGCGAGGATGTCGCGGCGCTGATTTCTCCGAGCGCGCCCATGCGCGATGCGCTCATCGAGTACGGAGTCCGCAGGCCAGTCCACGTGCTGCCGACGGGTTTGCCCGCGTCGAGTTTCGTGCCGGGCGACGGCGCGCGCTTCCGGCGGCGATTCGGCCTGCCCGCCGATCGCCCCTTGCTGCTGTACGTGGGTCGCGTCGCACACGAAAAGAACATCGATTTCCTGCTGCGGATGTTCCGCAGGCTGCGCGAGAGCCGTCCGGAAGCGATGTTCGTCATCGCGGGAGAAGGCCCGGCGCGCGGGCGTCTCGTGAAGCTCGCGCATGCGCTGCGCCTCGACGACGCCGTGCGCTTCATCGGTTACCTCGATCGGAGCGGCGATCTGCCCGACTGTTACGCGGCGGGTGACGTGTTCGTATTCGCCTCGCGGACCGAAACGCAGGGCCTCGTGCTGCTCGAAGCGATGGCCCAGGGAACACCGGTGGTTTCGACCGCAGAACTCGGCACGCGCTCGATCCTCACGGACGACTGCGGCGCGTTCGTCGTTCCCGAGGACGAAGCCGCATTCGCGGCCGCGACCGAGCGCGCACTCGCGTTGCTCCCCGACGATCCGCGCCGCGCGCGCCTGCGCGAGTACGCCGAATCGTGGTCGTCGCGCGAAATGGCGCGCCGTTTGGTGGGTTTCTACGAGAACGTGCTCGCCGGCGCGAAGCAGCCGGGCGGAATACTCGGACGGGGTCCGCATCGGACCCCGTCACGAGTGGAGCGAAGCTCCCGAGAACTTGCTCCTGACAACCGGCGATGATCGCCGCGTCGTCATGGGGTGGCTTGCGCCAAGGCCCCGGCCTGCCCGACGCACTTACCAACGTCTCTTATCGCAGGCCGTATCGACGGATTCAGTATGCGACCGTGCGTCGCGGAGATTGCGCGCGGCAGCGCGCGAACATTCATCAATCGTGCGCTGGATCACATGCGTTTCGAAGCGGGATTGGTCGTCGCACCCGGAGCGCGTGCCCGATTTCAGTGCCGAAATTCTTTACGCTTCGCGCACGATGAAAAATTAGGACTGCACAACGCGCGTGTGATGACGCTAGACTCGCGACCATCCTGATGACGTCGGATGTGGGGAGAGCAGATGTCTTCCAAGCGGGCCCTTGTCGTTGACGATTCGAAATCAGCGCGCGCGTTCCTCTCGCGTATCCTCGAGCGTCACGAAATCGCCGTCGATGCCGCGGAATCCGCCGAAGCCGCTCTCGAATACCTGACCCGCAATCGCCCCGACGTGATCTTCATGGATCACATGATGCCGGGCATGGACGGCTTCCAGGCCGTGCAGTCCATCAAGAACAATCCGCGGACGTCGTCGATCCCGATCCTCATGTACACCTCGCAGGAAGGCGACCTGTACGCGGGCCAGGCGCGCGCGCTCGGCGCTGAAGGCGTGCTGCCCAAGCAGATCAAACAAGCCGACGTCACCAAGCTGCTGTTCCAGCTCCGGCTGGTCTCTGACCGCCGCAATACCGTGGAGCAGTCGACGTTCACGCGCGTGACATCCACGCCGGAGCTCGCGCCCGCGAACGAGTCCGCGATCGTGGTGCCCACTTCGCCCGAATCCGCGCCGGCCGCCGACGCCGCGCCGGCATCGCCGCCCATCTCCGAGCTGCTGCCCAAGCTTTCGCTCGAGATCCGCGCCGCGCTGGACCAGACCCTGCAGAAGACGCTCCAGACCGAAATCGCGGCGCTGCGCGGCCTGATCGGCACGACGCTCGACTCGCACGCCGAACGACTGCAGTCCGACCTGGTCGCGGCGCTCACGCCCCAGCCGGTCGCGCCGCCCCTGGACGTGCCGACGCTGATCCCGGAACGGCGCTCGTGGTCGAAGATCCTCGGCTGGACGTTCGCATTCCTCGCGACCTGCGGCGCCGCGGCCATGACGTGGTTGTGGTGGAACCAGGGCGCCGAGATCGCCGCTCTCCGCACGGATCTCGCCGACGTGTACGCCGAAGTCGAAACGTTGCGCGCGCGGCCGGAGGTAGTTAGTACGCCCGCCGCATCCGGAGAATTCGTGGCCACGGATGCGGGAATCCCGGCCGGCGGCTCGAGCGAAGGATCCGCCACCGATCCGGCGGCGTCCGGCGCGACCTCCGGTCCGACGGCCGCCGCGATTCCGGATGACACGGCCGCGACGGCCCCGGCCGCGGCCATGCCCACCTCGATGAATGTCGCGCCGGCGCCCGCCAGCACGCAGGCCCCGCCGCCGGCGGCTGCCACGACTGTCGCACCCGCCGCTCACGTTGCGCCGGAGTCCGCGCCCCCGCAGACTCCGCAGGCGCAGTGACAGGCTTTCCACTCGATACATCGTTCAAACCCCGCCGCTGGCTGCGCGGTCGACATTTCCAGTCGATCCTTCCCAGCACCCCGATGCACCGTTCGCGCGTGGAACAGCGCGCATTGCCGTTGCGCGCGTCCAGCGAGGAGCGCCTGCTGGCTTGCGGCGACGACGTCACGCTGCAGGCCTTTCATTCCAGTCCCGCGCGCCGCGGGCGTGCGCCGGGCAGGAAGCTGGCGATCATCCTGCACGGCTGGGAAGGCAGTGCCGATTCGCAGTATGTGTTGTCGCTGGGGCAGAGCCTGTTCGCCGCCGGATTCGAGGTGGTGCGGCTCAACCTGCGCGATCACGGCGCCACGCATCACCTGAATCGCGAGCTGTTCCACTCCTGCCGGCTGCCCGAAGTCGTGGGCGCCGTGAAGACGCTCGCGGGGCAGTTTCCCGGGCTGCCGATCGCGCTCGCCGGGTTTTCGCTGGGCGGCAATTTCATGTTGCGCGTCGCGGCGCATCGCGAGGCGCGCGACCTGCCCATCGAGCGCGTATTCGCCGTTTCCCCCGTGCTCGATCCCGCGCGGACCATGGTGACGCTCGAGCGAGGATTTCCCGTGTACCACTCGTACTTCGTGCGCAAGTGGTGCCGCTCGCTCGCGAAGAAGCAGCTCGCCTGGCCGGATCACTACGATTTCGAAGAACTGCTGCGGCTGCGGAGCCTGCGGCAGATGACGCGGGAGCTGGTGCTCGCGCACACCGAGTACCCCACGGTGGACGACTACCTTGCCGGCTACGCGATCACGGGCGATCGTCTGACGACGCTCGCGGCGCCGGCCACCGTGATCACGTCGCTCGACGATCCGATCATCGAGGCCGTGGACCTGGCGAACCTCGCGCGCTCGCCGCGGCTCGACATCGTCACGACGTCGCACGGCGGGCACTGCGGCTTTCTCGAGGCCCTGGGCGGGGAGAACTGGATCGACCGCCAGGTTGTTGGTCGGCTGTCGCGGAACCCTGACAGGTAGGCAGGCCCGCGCGGGTATGCTGAGCTAACAACCTCGAAACGAACCCGGGCCGCGCGGAGGTCCCTCGATGCCACGTTTGCTGGTCATGTTCATCGCGCAGGCCGTGGCCCTGGGTTCGATCGCCGGGCTCGCCGGCTGCAGCGGCGGCGCGGACAGCGAACCCAATCCGCCGCCGCCGGTGGTGGACACCACGGCGCCCACGGTGCCCGGCGGCGTGAGCGCCACCGCTTCGGGCCCGACGCGGGTCGTCGTCACCTGGACCGCGTCGACCGATACCGGGGGAACCGGAGTCGCGGGATATCGCGTCCACCGCAACGGCGACGCCGCGCCGCTCGCCACCGTCACCGCGACGACCTACACCGACGACACCGTCGTCGCGAACACCACGTACACCTACGCCGTGCGTGCTTTCGACGGCGCGACTCCGCCGAACGAATCTCCTTTGTCGGCCGCCGTGAGCGTCACGACTCCCGATACGACCGACCCGGGTCCGCCCCCGACGGGCGGGCTCGACGAGCGTCCGGCCAACGCGACCTGCCTCGCGGGCGATGCGTCGCGCTCCGCATTCCCGCTCGCGGTCGAACGCGCGTTTCCGAACCTGTCGTTCTCCGTGCCGATCGCGATGCTGCAGGAGCCGACGCGTACCGACCGCTGGTACGTCGCGCAGAAGACCGGCATCGTGCGCGTGTTCGATAACACTCAGGGCGTGTCGACCACGCGGCAGTTCGTCGACATCTCCGCGCTCATGTCCTATTCGCCGACCAATGCGAACGACGAGCGCGGCCTGCTCGGCATCGCGTTTCATCCAGACTACCCGACGGATCCGCGCGTATATCTCTTCTACACCGCGACGCATCCGACGCTGGGGCTGGTCGACCGCGTCGCGCAGTTCCGCAGCGCCGACGGCGGACAGACGATTCCGAACACGCCCGAATTCGTGCTGTTCGACGTCGACGATCCCGCCGGCAACCACAACGGCGGCAACATCGCCTTCGGTCCCGACGGATTCCTGTACATCGGCATCGGCGACGGCGGAAACGGTGGCGACCCCTTCGGCTCGATCGGCAACGGCCAGAACCTGCGCACGTTGCTCGGCAAGATGCTGCGCATCGACATCTCGGCGGCGAACGCGACGACTACCTACTCGATTCCGCCGGACAATCCATACGCCGGCGGCGGGCGTTGCAACGTCGACGGCACGAGCAGCTCGGCGACCTGTCCCGAGATCTGGGCGTTCGGATTCCGCAATCCATGGCGCTGGAGCTTCGATCGCGACAGCGGCGAGTTGTGGCTGGGCGACGTCGGGCAGGGCACGTACGAGGAAGTCGACCTCGTCACGCGCGGTGGCAACTACGGCTGGCGCTGCCGCGAGGGCGCGCACGTCTACGACAATCACACCGCGGCGAGCTGCGGTCCGAACATCGGCAGCTCGATCGAGCCCGTGGCCGAATACGACCACACGCGCGGCTTTTCGATCACGGGCGGTGTCGTGTACCGGGGCGGCGCCATTCCGGAGCTCGCAGGACGCTACGTGTTCGGCGACTTCGGATCGGGCGCGTTGTGGCACATCGCGCGCGACACGTCGCCGACGATGACGATGGCCGCCGGACTTTCCACGGGCCTGCAGATCTCCGCGTTCGGCCAGGACTCGGCGGGCGAGGTGTACGTGGTGCATTACGGCGGCACGCTGCACCGGCTCGTCAGGGGAAGCACCGCCGGGCGCGAGATGCCGAACCTGCTGTCGCAGACCGGCTGCGTGAACCCGTCCAATCCGACGCAGCCGGCCTCGGGCCTCATCCCGTACGCGCCGAACGCGCCTTTCTACTCGGACGGTGCCGCGAAGAGCCGGTGGCTCGCGTTGCCGGATGCGTCGCGGATTTCGATCGATTCGGACAACGACTTCGACCTGCCGGCCGGCAGCGTGCTGATGAAGAATTTCCGCATCGGCACGCAGCTCGTCGAGACGCGGCTGTTCATGCGGCACAACAACGGCAACTGGGCCGGCTACACCTATGAGTGGAACGCGGGCGCGACGGAGGCGACCCGGGTGAGCGGCGGCAAGACGGTGCAGGTCGCGGGACAGGCCTGGCAGTTCCCGAGCGAGGAGCAATGCCTGCAGTGCCACACCGCGGCCGCGGGCCGGTCGCTCGGGCTCGAGATCGGGCAGCTCAACGGAAACCTGCTGTATCCGGCCACCGGGCGCACCGCGAACCAGCTCGACACGCTCGAGGCGATCGACATGCTGACGCCACCGCTGGCTCAGCCAGCGGCGCAATTGCCCGTGATTCCCGATCCTTTCGGCGGCGCCGCGCTCGGCGCGCGCGCGCGGGCCTATCTACATACGAATTGCGCCAACTGCCACCAGCCCGGCGGACCCACGCCGTCGGACATCGACCTGCGCTTCACCACCGCGCTTTCTGCGACGAATACCTGTAACGAGAATCCGCAGCTCGGCACGCTCGGCATCACCGATCCGCGGCTCATCGCGCCCGGATCCGCGGCGCGTTCAATCGTGGTGGCCCGCGTGAACCGCACCGGCGCCGACGCGATGCCGCCGCTGTCGAAACACACGGTCGACACCGACGGCGTGCAACTACTGACGAGCTGGGTGAACTCCCTGACGTCCTGCAACTGATTGGGGACAGATCTATTTATTGACGATATCGAGCAGCGACTACGTGCCGGACTGCCACCCTCGATATCGTCAATAAATAGATCTGTCCCCGATTTCTCAGCTTGCGCGCTTCTCTTCGAACTTGAGAATCGGCTTGCCGCTCGTGACGGTGACTTCGCCCTCGATGCGCGCGCCGTTGGCAATCGCCAGCACCTTCGCGACGATCTCGCCGACGATCACCGCGCTCGAGCTGATCTCGAGCTTGTCTTCGATCACGATCCTTCCCGTGACCTTGCCGGCGAGCACGGCCTGGCGCGCCTCGATGTCGCCTTCCCAGTGGGCGGTCTTCCCGACACTGAGCGTCCCGCCGATGCGGCCGTTGCCGCGTACGTGGCCCGAAACCATGAGCGGCCCATGCGTCTCGACGTCCCCGACGACAGTCGTGCTCTCGGAAATCACGGTCGGCGACATGCCCAGTCGATCGGCAAGCCTGCGTTTGGGTTCGTCGCTCATGTCTTCACTCCGGGGGGCGGGACCGCGTTTACAATAATCCAATGAGCAATCGTACTCTCGTGACGGTGTTCGCAATCCCACTGCTCGTGCTCGCCGCGGGCTGCAGCCGCGAAAAGAGCGACTGGCGTTCGGCGCAGGCCGCGGATACTGCCGAGTCGTACGCGCAATTCATCTCGGCGCATCCCGAGAGTGCGAAGGTGGCCGCCGCGCGCGAGCGACTCCAGCAGCTGGCCGAGGAGAAGGATTGGCGCGCCGCCGCCGAAACCGACACGCTCGAGGCCTACCATCAATTCCTCGCGCAGCATCCCGGCGGAAAGTGGGCACCGGAAGCGCGGGTGCGCATCGACAATTTCGCCACGGCGCAGGCGCCTGCCGTGGGCGGCATCAATCCAGGTGCGCCCGGAGCAGGCCCGGATCTTCCCCAACCGGGCGTCACGCCACCCGCCGATGTCCCTCAAAGCTCGGGATTCGGTGTTCAACTCGGCGCATTTTCAACGGCCGAGCGCGCCAACGCGGAATGGACGAGGCTGCAGTCGGCGGCCTCGAGCACGCTCGATGGATTGAGTCCGCGTGTCGTGGTCGGAGAGGCTTCGGGCAAGCCCATCTACCGACTGCAGGCCGAAGTACGCGACGAAGCGCAGGCACGCGCGGTGTGCGGTGGGCTCAAGGCGGCCGAAAAGGCCTGCGTCGTGATCGTCCCGCGCTGACTACCTGACAGAACGTCGGCAGCAACTAACATTCCGGGCATCGACCGCGTCACATAGTGACGCTGCGCGTCACTTCCGCCGGGCCGCTTGAGTCAGCCACTTTCGTAAGTACCTGATCCGAAAAGGATGTTCTGGCTGGCACAGGCGTTGCTTTACTCCAGTCCGTGATGGCGAAATCGACAGTGACGCTGATTCTTCCCCACGCACAGGGTGTCGCGAGCACGCGGCCGGTGCTGGCGGGAATGCTGGTCAAGCGACGCCGCGGAGGCAGCGTGAGTTTCGCGCCGATCGATGCGCGGCTCGCGCGGGCGCAGCTCACCGCGATCCAGTCCATCAGGGTTTCGAGGTGAGGCACCGAGCAGGCCGCGCGGTCTCGAGCGAGTCCCCTCACTTCTAAAAGAACTGCGAACAACTCTTCCCCGGTGTTCGCTTCTTCGCGCCGCACACGACTCCCCCCGTGTGGGGCGCTTTTCTTTTGGGCGTTCCGAGAAGGTAGAGTTGCGGCCTCTCAATTCGAGGTGTGCCGCATGTCGAAGCCATCCCGCCTGAGCACCCTGAGTGTGCTCCTGCTCTCGTGCCTGGCCGCTCTCGCCACCGCCGCGCCGAAAACAGCCTCGCCGCCGCGGGTTCCAGGCGCGGACCAGGTGAAGTCCATGACCCTCGCGAACGGCATGAAGGTCATCGTCTGGAGCGACCGCGACATTCCCAACGTCGCGTTCTACAACTGGGTGCGCGTCGGCAGCCGCAACGAAGTGCCCGGCATCACCGGGCTGGCGCATTTCTTCGAACACATGATGTTCAACGGCACGAGCAAACGCGCTCCGGGCGAGTTCGATCGCCTGCTCGAGGCGCAGGGCGGTTCCAACAACGCCTACACCAGCGACGACGTCACCGTGTACCAGAACTGGATCCCGCGCAGCGCGCTCGACCTGACGTTCGACCTCGAATCCGACCGGCTCGCGAACCTGTCGTTCGACCCGAAGGTCGTCGAAAGCGAGCGCGGCGTCGTGTATTCGGAGCGCCGGCTCTCGGTCGAAGACGACAACGCGGGATTCCTGTGGGAGCAGGTGCAGTCCACCGCGTTCGTCGCGCATACCTACCAGATCCCGACGATCGGCTGGCCCTCCGACATCCAGGGCTGGACGATCGAGGACCTGCAGACGTTCTTCAAGACGAACTACGCACCCAACAACTGCACGCTGATCCTGGTCGGCGACGTGAGCGCGGACGAGGCGTTCGCGTTCGCGAAGAAGTACCTCGAACCGATTCCGCGCCAGGAACCGCCGCCGCCGGTGCGCACCCAGGAGCCCGAGCAGCTCGGCGAGAAGCGCGTGTTCATCGAACGGCCCGCGCAGACGCCGCTGCTGTACGTCGCCTACAAGTCGCCGCCCGCGAACGATCCGCACAGCGCGGCCATCAACCTGCTGCAGAGCATCCTGGTCGAGGGTAATGCCTCGCGCCTGAACCGACTGCTGGTCGAGGAGAAGCAGCTCGCCATCGAAGTCGATGGCCACTACATGGAGGGTTTCGATCCCGGCCTCACGTGGCTCACCCTCACGTTGCCCGAAGGCGCCAACGTCGCCGAAGTCGAGCAGGCGCTCGACGCCGCGCTGGCCGACGTCGTCGCCAAGGGCGTGACCGAAGCCGAGCTCGCGCGCGCGAAGAATCTCTACGCATCGGGATTCTGGAAGCAGCTCGCGACGATCAACGGCAAGGCGGCGCTGCTCGGCGCGTACGAAGTGTTCGAAGGCGACTACCGCAAATTGTTCGACTCGCCCGCGGTGTACGAGAGGGTGACGGCGGCGGAAGTGCAGGAGGCCGCGAAGCGGGTGTTCGCGAAGAACCGCCGCACGGTGGGAATCCTGCAGGCGCCGGTGACCACCGAGGAACCCGCACCTGCCCCCGCGGCGGCTGAAGCGGAGGCGCAGCCATGAAGCACCGTACGCTTTCCATGCGATTGCTCGCGTTCTGGCTGGGCGCGTTCCTGTTCGCGGCGGCGCAGGCCGCATCGGCGCCCACCGCGCCGGTGGGCGTGAAGGTGCCCGCGCACCAGCGCTTCGTGCTGCCCAACGGCCTCACCATCATCCTCGTCCCGCGCAAGGAAGTGCCGCTGATCGCGTTCAGCGGCTTCGTGCGCGGCGGCGCGCTCGCGGATCCGTCCGGCAAGCCGGGCGTCGCATCGCTGGTGGCGGGCCTGCTCGATCGCGGCGCCGGCCAGCGCAACGCGTTCGAGTTCGCGGACGCGGTCGAGGGCGTGGGCGGCAGCTTCAACGCCGCGGCCGGCGCGGAAGCGATTTCGATCGGCGGCCAGTTCCTCGCGCGCGACCGCGCGCTGATGATCGAGCTGATCGCCGACGCGCTGATGCGACCGCGCATGGATTTCGAGGAACTCTCCGACTACCGCGACCGCGAGATCGAGTTCATCAAGTCCGCGAAGGATTCCGATCCCTCGCAGATCGTCGGCATCTACGGACGCGCCGCGTTGTTCGGAGCGCATCCCTTCGGCCGGCCGCAGGGCGGCAGCGAGCGGTCGCTCGCGACGATCGAACACGAAGACGTGATGACGTATCTCGGCCAGTACTTCGGCGCGGACCGCACGACGCTGGTGTTCGCCGGCGACCTCGATCCGAAGTGGATGAAACAGGCGCTGACCAGGGCGTTCGGCGGTTGGACGAAGGCGAAGGGCAAACTACCGGAGCTGAAGCCGGCGCCGCGCGTCGAGGGCCGCCGCGTCGTGCTCATCGACGCGCCCGGCGCCGTGCAGACGTATTTCTGGATCGGCAATGTCGGCGTGGATCGCCAATACAGCGGCCGGCCGGCGCTCGATCTCGTGAACACGGTGTTCGGCGGACGTTTCACGTCGATGCTGAACACGGAGCTGCGCATCAAGTCTGGACTGTCGTACGGTGCTTCGTCGCGATTCACGCGCGGCTCCGTGCCGGGCGAGTTCGCGATCCGCTCGTTCGTGCAGACCGACAACACCGGCAAGGCGCTCGACCTCACGCTCGAAACGCTCGACCGGCTCAAGCACGAGCCGCTCACGCCGGAAATGCTCGAGTCTTCACGCGCCTACGTGCTTGGCCAGTTTCCGTTGCAGCTCGAGACGGCCGCGCATTGGGCCGCAACCCTTGCCGATCTCGAGTTCTATCGACTCGGCAAGGACTACATCGAAGGGTACGGACCGGCGCTCGCAAAGGTGGATCTCGAGGAGGCCGAGGCCGTGACCACGGATGCGTTCCCGCCGACGGCGAATCTCGTATTCGTGCTGATCGGCGACGCCGCGAAGATTCGCGAGACCGCCGGGAAATACGGGTCCGTGACCGAGATGAAACTCTCGCACCCGGATTTCTCGCCCGCGGGGAATTGATCGATGGCCGATCACGGTTCTTCCGCGCGGGCGATCCTCTACGCGTTCCTCGCGAACCTCGGCATCGCGCTCTCGAAGCTCGGCGCCGCGATCTACACGAACTCGGGCAGCATGCTGGCCGAGTCCATCCACTCGTTCGCGGACTGCGGCAACCAGGTGCTGCTGTTCATCGGACTCAGACAGTCGCAACGGCCCGCGAGCCCGCAGTATCCGCTCGGGCAGGGAAAGATCTCGTATTTCTGGAGTTTCATCGTCGCGCTGATGCTGTTCAGCGTCGGCGGGATGTTCTCGATCTACGAAGGCTGGCACAAACTGCACGAGCCCGAGCCGCTCAACCAGGCCTGGATCGCGCTGCTCGTGCTCGGCGTGTCGATCGGGCTCGAGAGTTTCTCCACGTTCGGGTGCCTGCGCGAGATCAAGAAGCTGCGCAAGGGGCGATCCCTGCGCGACTGGCTCGCCTCGACGCGCAACGCCGAGCTCGTCGTCGTGCTCGGCGAAGACGTCGCGGCGCTGGTCGGTCTCGCGCTCGCGTTCGTGTTCGTATCGCTGTCCGCCGCGACCGGAAACCCGATGTTCGATGCGCTCGGCTCGATCGTGATCGGCGTGGTGCTGATCATCGTGTCGATCTTCATCGCGATCCGGATGAAGGGACTCATCGTGGGGCGCTCGGCGGAAGAGGAACTGCAGGTGGCGATCCGCAAGCAGATCGAATCCAGCAACGGAATCGAGGAATTGCTCAACGCGATCACGTTCCAGCTCGGCCCGCAGGTGATGCTCGCGGTGAAAGTGCGCATGACGCCGGGTCAGAACGTCGAGAGCGCGATCTCGAATCTCAACGCGCTCGAACGCGCGATCAAGGCCAACTTTCCCGAAGTGAAGTGGTGCTTCTTCGAGCCCGACGTCACCGACTGATGGGATTAATGGGGACATTCCTCGTTTCCTAGCAAACGGGGACAGACCTCCGCACACGTCGAATCCAGCTCTGTCCCTTTTTGCTAGTAAACGAGGAATGTCCCCATTTCACTGGCCGAAGCGCTCGCCGCCCGCGGCGAGCCACGCGGCTTCTTCGGGCGTGCTCTCGCGCTTGAGCACCGCGTTGCGATGCGGGAAGCGCCCGAATTTCGCGATGATCTTGCGGTGCGAGTGCGCGAATTTCGCGCAGTACTCGCAGTAGTCCTTGAGTTCCGGCGGCGCCTCGCGCACCAGGCGGTCCATGGCCGCGACGGCCGCGTCCTGCGCCTCCATCGACTCCGCGTGTTCGAGCGGTAGATAGAAGAACACGCGCTCGATCGGTTCGAGCGCCGCGTCGGCGGCGAGCTGCATCCCCTCGGCGGTCAGCGCAAGGGCCTCGCGGTCGAACGCATACGCCGCCGCCGTGCCGCGGTAGGCGCTGCGCGGCACCTGGTCGTACAGGACGATCAGCGCGAGCCGCCGCTTCGGGCTCGACGCCCAGGAGGCGAACTCGCCACGCGCGGCGGCGGCCAGCATGGGCTCGAGCGTCTCGCGGATCAGCGCGTCGTTGTGCGCGACGGTTTCGCGATCGCCCGTGCTGAACCAGAACGCGGAGCGTTCGGCAAGGCGTCCGGGGTCGAACGGGCCCTGTCCAAACCAGAACTCGAGTACGTCGTTGGCGGTGCGCATGGAGCCGGCGATGTTAGACCAGTAGTCCGGGGCGCGGCGTTGTTAAACTCGAGGTAGCGAGGGCTCGAGGGCATCCCATGCGCATTTTCTTACGCGCGGCACTGGCCGCGATGGTGGTTTGCGGTTCCATCGATTCGCACGCGCAGCAGCCGGTGCCCGACTCCCTGCGCGAATGGGAAGGCTGGGTGCTGCACGGCGAGGAGTTCCGGCGCTGTCCCTTCCTCGCTTCCGCGAGCCCCAGGCCCGGCCCGATGGATGCGAGCGCGTTCCGCTGCACCTGGCCGGAACGTCTCACGCTCGAGGTCGACGCGCGCGGCGGCCGCTTTTCGCAGCGCTGGCAGGTGTACGCCGAGAGCTGGGTCGAACTGCCGGGAGACACCGAACACTGGCCGCGCGACGTGCGCGTCGACGGCCAGGCGGCCGCCGTGGTCGCGGTCGGCAACGTGCCGAACCTGCGGCTTGCACCCGGCGCCCATGCGATCTCGGGGCGGTTCGAATGGAGCGCGCGCCCCGAAGCGCTGCCGCTGCCGAAATCCACCGCGATCGTCGATCTGTCGGTCGACGGCCAGCGCGTGGCGCAGCCCGAGCGCCCCGACGGCGCGGTCTGGCTCGGCAAGCGCCGCAGCGCCGAACAACCGGCGGCGATGGAAGTCCAGGTCTACCGGCTGGTCGCCGACGAGATTCCGGTCCGGCTCACGACTCGCATCCGCCTCAACGTCGCCGGCGACGCGCGCGAGGAATTGCTGGCGCGCGTCCTGCCGGAGGGGTTCACGCCCCTGAGTCTCGAGGGTGTACTGCCCGCGCGACTCGAACGCGACGGCACGTTGCGGGTGCAGGTTCGTCCCGGCAGTCACGAGATCACGCTGAATGCGCGCGGTGCGACGGTCGCGGGCGAGCTCGCGCGTCCGGCGAAATCGGACGGCGCATGGGCGCGCGACGAAGTCTGGAGCTTCGCGCCCAACGACACGTTGAGAGTCGCGGCCGCCGAGGGCGCTGAAGGCATCGACCCCGCGCAGGCCAACGTACCGCCGGAGTGGCGCCAGTTCCCCGCGTTTCGCATGGGAGCGCAGGACAAGCTCAGCGTAGTCGAACGCAGCCGCGGGCTCGCGAACGCCGACGACAACCGGCTGAATCTGAATCGGCAGCTCTGGCTCGACTTCAACCACGACGGCTTCACGGCGGTCGACAGCATCCGCGGAACGTTGCGTCGCGACTGGCGCCTCGACATGCAGTCCCCGTTCCGGCTCGCGAGCGCCACCGAGGGCGATCAGCAGCTGCTCGTCACCGAAGGCGCCGAGGGCAGGGCCGGGCTCGAGCTGCGCCGGCCAAATCTTTATCTAACTACCGTGGCGCGCAAGACCGGCGGCGGAGGCGCGATGCCCGCGACCGGCTGGGACGGGCGCTTCGAAAGCGTCCAGGGCGCGTTGCACCTGCCGCCGGGTCACCGGCTGATCGCGGCGATCGGAGCGGATTTCGCGTACGGCTCCTGGTGGGAGAACTGGGGCCTGTGGAACGTGTTCGGCGTGCTGATCATCGTCGTCTTCGTGTACTGGACCGCGGGACGCGTGCCGGCGGCCGTCGCCGCGATCGCATTGCTGCTCACCTACCAGGAAGCGCCGGCGTACATCTGGCTGTGGGGCAACCTGCTCGCGGCGCTCGCCATCGCGCGCGCCGCGCCGGAGGGAAGGTTCCAGCGCATCGCGCGCGGCTATCGCACGCTGAGTTTCGTCGTGCTCGGGATCGCGTTGCTCCCGTTCCTCTGGTCGCAGGTACGCGTCGCGTTGTATCCGCAGCTCCAGGATTCGGCGTACGGAATGCCCGTTCTGGCCAACGCACGTCACGACGACGTGTATGCCGACGCCGCTGTCGCCGCGGCGTCCGCTCCGGCGCCGGAGATCGCGATGGAGGCGGACCTCGTCGAGGAGGCGCCATACGAGCAGGAAAGGCAGGCGGTGATGATTCCGAAGGCGACGGGGATCAACACGATGCAGGTGATCCAGCGTTACGCGGCAGGCACGGTGTTGCAGGCCGGCCCCGGTATCCCGGCGTGGCGCTTCCAGTCTTATCAATACGGCTGGTCGGGGCCGGTCGAAGCCGCGGACACGGTGCGCTTCGTTTACGTCGGTCCCGTCACGCTGTTCTTCTGGCGGCTGATCGGCGTCATCGGCCTGCTGGTGCTGTTCGTGTGGCTCGCGCTGCTGAGTTTCGGTGGCCGTGCCTGGCCGCCGGGATCGCGTGCGCCGAAGCCGTCGGGCAGCCAGCGTGCGCCCGGTGTTTTCGCGGCGAGCATCGCCGCCGTGGCGCTGCTCGCGGGCGCGCGCGGCGCGCCGGCGCCCGCTTCGGCACAGGCCCCCGCGAGTCCGCCGTCCGAACTGCTCAGCGAGTTGAAGGCGCGTCTCACGGCCGCGCCGCGCTGCGCGCCGCACTGCTCCGAGATCGCCGCGGCACGCGTGGTCGTCGATGGCGACCGGCTCGAGGTCACGCTGCAGGTCAGCACGCTCGCAACGATCGCGGTGGCGATGCCGCATGCGAGTGACCGCTGGCAGCTCGACGAGGTCAGCGTCGACGGCCGCGGATCGCTGGCGATCGGCCGGGAACGCGACGCGACGTTGTGGGTGCCGCTCACCGCCGGCGCGCATACCGTGCGACTCGCGGGCCGGCTCGCCGCGGCGGAATCCATTCCGCTGGCATTCCCGCAGACGCCGCGCACGATCGAGGTCAACGCGCGCGGCTGGACCGCGAGCGGCGTCAACGAAGGGCGGCTGGTCGCGGGCGCGCTCGAGCTGGTGCGCGAGCGCGGCGCGCAGCGCGTCGGCGCGGCGCTCGCGGCTGGCAGCGAGTTTCCGGCATTCGTGCGCGTCGAGCGGGTGTTCAACCTCGACCTCGACTGGACGGCCGACACACACGTGTGGCGTGTCGCGCCCCAGCGCGCCGCGGTATCCGTGGAAATTCCGCTCGTCGCCGGGGAGTCGGTGCTCACGCCGGGCATCGAGGTGCGCAATGGCGCCGCGGCGCTCGTGGGTCTCGCGGCCGGGCAAAACTACGCGAGCTGGCGATCGGGCCTGCCGCGCTCCGAGACCATCGAGCTTGCGATGACCGACGACGCGGCCCGCGGCGAGGTCTGGAGCTTCGTGGTCAATCCGCAATGGAACGTGTCGTTCGAGGGATTCCCACCGGTGCTGCCGGAGAACGTGAGCGCGCCGGTATGGGTGTTCCGTTTCACGCCGCGGCCGGGCGAGAAGCTCGTGGCGCGCGTCACGCGGCCGAAGGCCGCGGGCGGCACTACGCTCGCGATCGACTCGGTGTGGCTCGAGACCCAGGTGGGAAAGCGTTCGTCGGATTCGAAGCTCGACTTCAACTACCGCAGCACGCAGGGCGGGCGTCACGTCATCAAGCTCCCCGAGGGAGCGCGCGTGACGTCGGTGACTTTCGACGGAGAGGCCGTGCAGCTGCGGCCCGAGAAAGGCGAACTGCCGCTGGCGCTGACTCCGGGATCACACAGGGTCATGGTCGCGTGGCAGGAGTCGCGCGACGTGGGTTTGCGCACGAAGCCGGGCGGTATCGACCTGGGCTCGGCCGCGAGCAACATCCGCCAGGAATTGGCGCTGCCCGAGTCGCGCTGGCCGCTGTTCGCGAGCGGACCTGGCGTCGGTCCCGCGTTCCTCTACTGGGGAGAACTCGCCGTGTTCGTCGGCATCGCGTGGTTGCTCGGCCGCTGGTCGCGCTCGCCGCTGCGCTTCGCCGAGTGGCTGCTGCTCGGGCTCGGCCTGTCGACGCAGTCGTGGTGGGTGTTCTCGCTGACGGCGGCGTGGCTCATCGTCATGCGCTGGCGCGAAGGCTGGCAACCCGCGCCGGACATGCGCGCGTGGCGCTTCAACACGATGCAGGTGCTACTGGCGGCGTTCACCGTCATCGCGATCACGACGCTGGTGTTCTCGGGCATCCGCAACGGCCTGTTGTCGGCCCCGGACATGGGCGTCGCCGGCATGAACTCGTACGGCAACACGTTCAACTGGTTCCAGGACCAGACGACCGGAGTGCTCGAAACGCCGGTCATCTACAGCGTGCCGATGTGGATCTACCGGCTGCTGTTCTTCGCCTGGGCGAGCTGGATGGCGTTCGCGCTCGTGCGCTGGTTGCGCTGGGCCTTCAACGCCTGGAAGACCGGCGGCCTGTGGAGGAGTGGGGAAAAGGTGCCGGTGTAAAAAGTGGGGATTGGTGAGCCGTGATCGCGAGGGAAACTAATCCCCGCTTTTTACACCGGCACCTAATCCCCACCCAGCGCTTATTCGCAGAGGCCTTCGAGGTAGCTCTGTGCGACTGGCGACAGTCGCTTGCGCGCCAGTTCGCGGGCCTTCGGCTCGTCGACGATCTCTTCCAGCGGGCCGCTCACGAGGATGTGGCGCACCTGCGGATCGCGCTCCGCCTTGCGGGCGAGCTTGTTCAGCACGGTGAAACCGCGGGAGATCTTGTCGCTCTTGAAACGCCGGTGCTCGATGGAGCTGGCGAGATACTTGCCGAAGCGGGCGTAGAGGAAGTAATCGTCGTTTCCGACGTGGAAACGGGCTTCGGCAAAGAAGTCGGGGAAATTCTTCTCGAGATACTGATTGACGGTATGAAGACGGGGTCCAGGATCGTCGTTAGACCGCGCGGGTTTCTTCATCTGGGTTGTCCACCTCCAACTGGGTCCGGAGCACCATTTCTGGACGTCACGACCGGTTCCCAACCCCGCAACGCGCGCGAACAATAGAGCCAGACGTTTTCAACTGCAATAGGAACGGCGATGAAATTTCTTGCGGTTCTCACTCTCGCGACATTGCTCGTCGCGTGCGCCGAGCGATCGAGCGACGAACAACAGGTGCGCGAGTTGATCGCGAACGCGGAGCAGGCCGCCGAAGCGCGCGACACCTCCGACGTGCTCGCGCTGGTCGCCGACGATTACGCGGATGCTCAAGGTCGCGATCGCACCCGGCTGCGCGGCGCGCTCGCGGCATTCTTCGCGATGCATCCGAAGCTCGAACTGCTCGTCGACATCGAGAGCATCGAATTCCCGGCCGACGGCCTTGCCCAGGCGCGCGTCACCGTGCGCGGCCTCGATGCCAGCCGCTTCGATTTCGGCGAGTCGGTCGCGCTCGACGTGGAGCTGCGGCGCGCGAGCGGCGAGTGGCGCGTGGCACGCGCGGACCGGGCGGAGCGCTGAAATAGGTCAAACCGTCGCGAGAACCCGACGATATGTGAAGGTCATCACCTTTTGCGGTTTAATCGAACCCGTCGCGTGCCGAAACCCTTGAGAGAGTCGAGGAAGTTTTTACCGTCATGCCCCAGGACCGCAAACCGCCAGTGCCTGACAGCAGCCGCCCGGACGCGACGCTGCCTCCGTCGAACGTGCCCGAATTCAGCATCGAGAGCACGACGATGCGACTCAAGTCGATGCGCCTGCGACGTGCCGAGAAAGAAGAGCGCGAGGCGCGAGTACTGGCCGAGAAGACGGGTGGGAAGAGAGACGACAGATCCCGCACGCGTGCGGACGACGCCTCGCAAGATTCCCGTCCCGCGGGCCGCGTGCGTCACGACGAGCGTGGCGTGGCAGTCTGGGATTGGGCGGTGGCCACCGGAGAGTTCAGCACGCTGAGCACCACGCGTGCGCTGAAGAAGCTCGCAATCGACGACTTGAAGATTGAGGACACGAGCCGGCCCACCGAGCTCAAGCTGGAAGTCTCGGGCCGCGACAAGGGCGGCGGATTCGATCCCTACAACCAGCGCGGCAGCGGCAAGCGCGAAGGCGAAGCCGCGCAACGCGCGGGAATCACGGGCTCTCCGGACCGCGATCGCTCGAAGGTCCTCGACCAGCTCCTGGGCAAGAAGAAGTAGTTCGACACCTTCATCGAGCCCGGCTCCGCCGGACCGGTCCGGCTAACGCTTCAGCTTCGCGGCCAGCATCGAGTGCGCCCACGCCGCCTCGGCATCGCCGGGCCGCGCCGCGATAGCGCGATCGAGCAACTCCAGCGCCTTGTTCGACAACTCCTCGCGGTTCGTTTGCCCGGCGCGCTCGAACAACGCGAGCCCGGCGCCGCGCAACAGCATCGCGTCGGAGGCGCTCGACTCGACGCCGGCGACCAGGCGGTCCAGCGTCGCGTCGTCGGCTTCGCGCGCCGCGATGCGCATGCGTAATGCGATCTCCGCTGACGAATCCGGCGCCACGCTTCTCACCGCATCGACCACCTCGGGCAGGCGCCCGGCGTTGAATCCGGACGCCAGCATGATGTCGGCGATGAGTTGCAGCGACTCCAGCTCGCTCATTGCCCGGCCGGGCGGGAGTTTCCGCGCCGGCACGGGATCCACCGTGAGCCGCAGTTCCCTGAAAAGGTCCACCGCCGCGAATCGATAGCCGGGATTGAGATAGGCGTGAATGGTGTGGTCGAGTTCGCGCGTGGTGACTCCGAAGCTGGACTGCACCGCATCGTCGATCGGCTGCTGCGCGTTCAGCGCGTCCAGGAACGCGAACATCTGCTTGCCGAATCCGGCGTCGCCCGCGAGTCCGCGATGCACGATCGCCCAGGATTCACGATGCACGACACCGGAAGTAGAGAGGTTGCGGTACTCCGCCGAACTCTTGTCCAGCCGGAACAGCTTCTCGAGCGGAATCCAGCCGTTCGAGCTCCAGTTGTCCGGGTCTCCGAGCTTCACACGCTCGCCGCGGAATTCCGCGGTGGTGACGAACTCAGCCAGCCCTTCGTCGAACCACAGCGGCTCGACGCCGGGATATTGCGTATGCAGGAACCAGTGCGTGTACTCGTGAAAGACGCTCTTGCCGATCCGTGAAGCGTCGCGCGCATTGTTGAGCAGGATGTAGTTCGCGAACTTCGCGGGTACGAATTCGCCATCGATTCCCTGGCCGGGACGCAGGTAGCGGATCCAGACGCTCTCGGGAACGAGCACGATGTAGGTGGGCGAAGTCGGCGCGCGTTCCGCGCGATCCAGGAGCTTGGCGAGCACACCGTGAATCTGCGCGGCGAGCCGCGGTACCGGCCGCGCGTTGCCCTCGTCGTGCGTGACGATGGTGTAGTCGGGAAGCTCATACGCCTTGAACCCGGCGACGTCCGGGCGCGGGTCCTTCGCCATCGTTGCCGCGCAGACGAGCAACGCCAGCATTCCGAGAGATTTCCTCACCTCCATGGACGCTCCTATTTCTTCCTCTTTCCGTATTTCTTCTCGTACTCCGCGAGCTGGCGTTCGTATTCCTCCCGCTGCTTGCGGTATTCATCGTCGGCTTTCGCGCGCTCGGCGAGCCAGCTCTCGGTGCGCTCGAGCGAGTCTTTCGCCCATCGGCGGGTAGACAGATCCGTGGCGCAGCGCATCGATTCCTTTAGATAGACGACCATCTTCTCGGGCTCGTCCCGCACGCCATAGAGACTTGCGAGCGACACCGCGATGCTTGCGTTGGCGGGCGCCGCCTTCCAGGCCGCGAGCAGGACTTCCTCGGCGAGGTCGAGCTGGACGTTGAGCCGCGTGGCCGCGGTGCCCAGTCCCCACAGGGCTTCCACGTCATCGATGTTGTGCGTGAGCGCGTCGCCGAACCAGCGCAACGCGCGTTTCATGTCGCGCTGGTCGTCCGCGCTGCCGCGCGACGAAGTCGGGTTGTCATCGAGCGCCGCGATCAGCACGACGAGCGCGAGATCGCGACGCGACTTCCAGTCGTTCGGTGCGATCGCCGCGTCCGCCTCGGCGATCGACCGCTCGAACGCCGCCGAATCTCCGTCGTAGTTCGCGAGACGCGCCTTCATGATCGCCGCCCGCGCTGACTTCGGCTCGAGCCGCGCCATCGAATCGACCAGCGGGCGGATGCGATCCGGCGCGGCGTACATGTTGAACATCAGGTCCACGATCCGGCCGAGCGCCTCCGGCTCCGAAACGGGCTTGCCTTCACCGAGCTCGAAGGGCCGGACTTCGCCGAGCGCGAGTACGCCGGAGCCCTTCTTCGTATTCCGCGAATATTCGCGCAGCAGTTTGTCCGCGGTCGCGAGATCCCCGAATGCCCGTGTCGCCTCGGCCTGGGGCACGAGCCGGTTGAGGCGGTCCAGGTAGTCGATCATTTGCCGGCCGAACTCGCGGTTCTCGACCATTCCGTAGTGCACGGTGAGCCAGGCCTGGGCGTAGAAGTCGGAAGCCTGCTCGTGATCGGTGTATTCGGGCGATCCCTGATCGACGATCAACAGGCGATCGAACGGAATCCACTGGCTGTCGCGCGCGTCGTATGCGCGACCCGCGTAGGTCTGCAGCACCGCGGTGTTCTGCGTCGTGAACTTCGTATAGGTCATCAACTCGGCGAGACCTTCGTTGAACCATGGCGGAAAGACTCCGGCGAACTGCGAGGCCAGGTAGTAGTGCGTGTATTCGTGGAAGATCGTCGCGAGCGCCGTGCCGCGATCGGCGTCGCCGTTCATCACGATGTAGTTCGCGAAGCGGCTCGACTGGAACCAGCCGATCACGTTGCGCCGCGGCTGCAGGTACTTCTCCCAGTCGCTGTTGCTCGCGATCACGATGTAGGTGGGAATCCCGCGGCTCGTCGTCTTGCGGTTGAGCAGCTTTTCGAGCGTGGCGCGGAATTTCGCCAGATCGTCCATGAGCGCGCGCGCCTGCGAGGCGCTGCGCGACGTGAGCACGTGCGTGTCGCCCGCATCGTATGCGGTGAATCGCGCAAGGCGGGGCTCCGCGGCGAAGCAGGCTCCCGCCAGCGTCAGGCACACGAACCCGACGAGGCGCGCGGCGGCGATTCCCATGACTCCCTCTCGACTGGCTGCCTTTTAGTTGTCTGCTACAGCGGCGCGGATTCCGACATCCGGCGGCGAATTTCGTCGATCCGCGCGCTGGCGAGGCGGCGCTTCTGCGCCGAATCCGCGTACAGCGCCGCTTCCTCGAGCAACGGCACCATCTCGCCGAATTCGCCGCGCGATTCATGCACCAGCGCCATGGCCATTGCAAGGTCGCTGTTCTCGCGGATTCGTGTTCTGGTAAATGCGAGCCGCGACAGCGCCGTATCGAGGTTTTCCCCGAGCTGCGCCGCGAGCAGGGCGTAGGCCCAGGTGGCTTCGCCATCCGCGGGCTGCGCGGTCAGCGCCTGGTCGAGCAACGCGAGCGCGTGCCGCGAATACTCCGTGCGCATCTCCGCGGACAGATTCTTCGCCGGCGCTTCGTCGCGAACGCGTTCGAACAGCGCGAGTCCCATTCCGCGCGCGAGCGCCGTGTCGTTCATGACGGGCGACTGGGCGGGCGATCCCGTGAGCGAAAGATAGTGGCGCTCGAGCGCCGCGTCGTCGCGCGTACGTACCGCTTGCCGCAATTCGAGCACCCCGAGGGCCGGCGATCCCGGGGCCGCGGCCGCGGCGGCGTCGATGAGCTCGCGCACCCGCCGCGGATTGATCCCGGTATCGAGCAGCATGCCCGCGAGCCACACGTTGGCTTCACCGCGGTCCAGCAATCGTCCGGTTCCGAGCGGTGCCTCCGCGGGCTCGTCGTACGCCAGTTCCGCGGTGGGGTATTTGCGGCGCGCGAGGTATTCGCGCAGCTTCGCGTCGACGCCGTCGACGGTCGTGCCGAAACTGTTCCGCACCGCGTCCCTGATCGGCACGAGATGGTTGATCTCCTCGATGTACTGGAGAATCCCCGCGCCGAAATCCGGCTCCGAGATGAAGCCCAGGTGCAGCAGCGCCCACGACTGGAGGTGGACCGCCTCGGTCGTGCCGAGCGAGAGGTACTCGGGTGAAGCCCGCTCGAGATTCACGAGCCGCGAAAACGGGATCCACGGCGTCGAAGGATGCCGCGCGGGAATTTCGAAGCGCGCCTTGCCCTTGGCGAGAGTCATGTGCTCCATGAGTTCCGCCATGCCCTCGTCGAACCACAACGGGTATTCGCCGCGGAACTGCGTACGCAGGAACAGGTGCGTGAACTCGTGCTGCACGTCGTGCGGCAGGCGCGCCGCCCCCGCATCCGCGTTCACGAGAAGGTAGTTAGAGAAGCGGCCCGGGAGGAACGCGCCGACGATGCCGTCGGTCGGCTGCAGGTAGCGCCGCCAGAGCGCGCCGTTCACGAGGATGAACCAGGTCGGCGTGCCGGTGGGCTCCATCTCCCGCGCCAGCATCTTCGACAATACGCGTTCGAACTTCGTCAGGCGCCCGTGCAGGCTGCGCGCCTGCGCGGGAGCGTCGGTGACCAGCGTGTAATGCGGCGCATCGAAGGCCGTGAAACCGGCGGCGCCAGGATCCGCCGCCCGCAGCGTTGCGCAGGTGAGAGATGCCGTAAGCGCCAACAGGATGGCCCGCATGTTTCCCTCCGTCCTCGACGTCTCAACTAGACTACTTCAATGAATCCCGGGCGTCGCGCGCTGATCGAACTTCATGTCTGCGTGGTGCTGTGGGGCTTCACGGCCATCCTCGGAAAACTCATCACGCTTTCGGCGACCGCGCTCGTGTGGTGGCGATTGTTGTTAGTCACGCTGGCGCTCGCGTGTGTCCCGAAAGTGTGGCGCGCGTTGCTCCGGCTGCCGCCCCGACTCATCGCGGTCTTCGCGGGCATCGGGTGCCTGGTCGCGCTGCACTGGGTCACCTTCTATGCCTCGGTGAAACTCGCCAACGCATCGGTGGCCGCCACCTGCATGGGTCTCGCGCCCGCGGTCACGGCGCTCATCGAGCCGCTCATCGCCGGCACGAGATTCGAGCGACATAACCTGTTGCTCGGCATCCTGGTCATTCCGGGCGTCGCCCTGGTCGTGGGCGGCATACCGGACTCCATGCATGGCGGCTTCTGGGTCGGCGTGGTGTCCGCGGGCCTGGCCTCGGTGTTCATCGCCCTGAACAAGCGGTTCCTCGGCGAGCACGATGCATTGACGGTCACGGCGGTCGAGCTCGGCGCGGGACTGCTGCTGCTGACGGCCATCGGCCCGTTCACGGCCCCGGCGGGTCAGTTCTTTTCCATCCCCGGCGTCCAGGACGGTGCATGGCTGCTCGTGCTCGCCGTCTTCTGCACCCTGATCCCGTATGCGCTGTCGCTCGCGACCCTGCGGCACCTGTCCGCGTTCACGGCCCAGCTGGCCATCAATCTCGAACCACTTTATGCAATCACCATCGCCGCGCTGTTCCTCGGGGAGGCGCGCGACCTCGACGGGCCGTTCTACCTCGGCGTGTTCATCCTGCTGGCGGCCGTCTTCGGGCACGGCTGGCTGCACATGCGTGCCTGGCGGCTCACGCGGTGATTGACCGAGAACCGTCCGTCTGTATGATCGGACTCCATATATATCTGACGATTAGCGCGCCTGCGGGCCCGCGCCTCCAGATGTAACCATTTGAAAACGAGGAAGTTATGGGCGAGAGCCCATAGCGCGGGGAAGTTGCGCCCCGCGCGTTTGTGTTTGGAGGAAGTAAAAATGACCGCGATTCGACTGGGCCCGCCCCGCAAGCAGGGCCTCTATGACCCTCAGTTCGAGCATGACGCCTGCGGCGTCGGCTTCGTCGTGAACATCAAGGGCAAGAAATCGAACGCGATCGTCAAACAGGGCATCCAGGTCCTCAAGAATCTCGATCACCGCGGCGCCTGCGGCGCCGAGATCAACACCGGCGACGGCGCCGGCATCCTCATCCAGTTGCCGCATGCTTTCCTCAAGAAGGTGGCCAAGAAGGATGCGCGCATCAACCTGCCCGAGCCGGGCATGTACGCCGCCGGCAACATCTTCATGCCGCGCAACGCGACCCAGCGCCGCAAGATCGAGGAAGTGTTCGCGCGCGTCGTGCAGGCCGAAGGGCAGATCTACCTCGGCGCGCGCACGGTGCCCACCGACAACTCGATGCTCGGCGAGACCGCGAAGGCCTCCGAGCCGTTCGTGCGCCAGGTGTTCATCGGCCGCGGCCCGGAAACGCTCGACGAGAACGAGTTCGAGCGCAAGCTCTACGTGATCCGCAAGCGCGCCTACAACGAGATCCGCGTCTCGACCATCGGCGGCGCGGAGTACTGGTACGTGGTCTCGCTGTCGCACAAGACCATGGTCTACAAGGGCATGCTGACGACCAACCAGCTCGAGCAGTACTTCCTCGACCTGCAGAACCCGCTGATGGAATCGGCCATCGCGCTGGTGCACTCGCGCTTCAGCACGAACACGTTCCCGAGCTGGGACCGCGCGCACCCGTATCGCGTCATCGCGCACAACGGCGAGATCAACACGCTGCGCGGCAACATCAACTGGATGCGCGCGCGCGAGGCGCTGTTCGAGTCGCCGCTGTTCGGCGAGGACATCAAGAAGATCCCGCCGATCGTGAATCCGAACGGCTCGGACTCCTCGATGTTCGACAACGTGCTCGAGCTCATGGTGCTCTCCGGCCGCTCGATGCCGCATGCCGTCATGATGATGATCCCCGAGCCATGGTCGAAGCACAGCTCGATGGACCCGGCGCGCCGCGCGTTCTACCAGTACCACAGTAGTTTGATGGAGCCGTGGGACGGTCCCGCGGACATCGCGTTCACCGACGGCAAGCGCATCGGCTCGGTGCTCGACCGCAACGGACTGCGCCCGGGTCGCTACTACGTGACGAAGGACGACGTGTGCGTCATGGCGTCCGAAGCCGGCGTGCTCGACTTCCCGCCCGAGCAGATCGCGCACAAGGGCCGCCTGCAGCCGGGCCGCATGTTCCTCGTGGACACCGAGCTCGGCCGCATCGTCGAGGACGAGGAGATCAAGTCCCAGATCATCAACGAGCGTCCGTACGCGGAGTGGCTCAAGCAGTATCTCGTGCACCTCAAGGATCTGCCGCCGGTGCCCGAGCAGCCGGTGCCGGAGCCGGTGGCGCTCGCCAAGCGCCAGGTCGCGTTCGGCTACACGTTCGAAGACCAGCGCATCCTCATGGCGCCGATGGCGCGCGACGGCGTCGAGGCCGTGGGCTCGATGGGCAACGACACGCCCTTGGCCGCCCTCTCCAACAAGAGCCGGCTGCTGTACGACTACTTCAAGCAGCTCTTCGCGCAGGTGACCAACCCGCCCATCGACTGCATCCGCGAGGAGATCGTCACCTCGAGCGACGTGTGGCTGGGTGCGGAAGGCAACCTGCTCGATCCGCGGCCGAGCGATTGCCGCCGACTGGAACTGTCGGGTCCGGTGCTCACGAACGAAGAGTTCGCCAAGGTGCGCCGTCTCTCGCTGCCCGGCCTCAAGGTCGGCACGCTGAGCATCCTGTTCCGCGCGGACCGCGGTGAGGATGGTCTCGCCCAGGCACTGGAAGACATGCGCGAGGAAGCCCGGCGCATGATCGAGGAGGACGAGGTCAACATTCTCATCCTCTCGGATCGCGGCGTTAACAAGGAGTGGGCGCCGATCCCGTCGCTGCTCGCGGTGTCGGGCCTGCATCACTCGCTGATCCGCCAGGGACTGCGCATGAAGTGCTCGCTGGCGCTCGAGACCGGCGATGCGCGCGAGGTGCATCACTTCGCGCTGCTGATCGGCTACGGCTGCTCGGTCATCAATCCGTACGTCGCGTTCGAAACGCTCGACGGCATGATCCGCGACGAGATGTTGCCGGGTGTCGAGCACAAGCTCGCCTGCAAGAATTTCGCGAAGGCCGCGGTCAAGGGCGTGGTCAAGGTCATGTCCAAGATGGGCATCTCCGCCGTTCAGAGTTACCACGGCGCGCAGGTGTTCGAGGCGGTGGGCTTGCGCCAGGACGTCATCGACGAGTACTTCACGGGCACGTCGTCGCGCGTCGGCGGCGTCGGCCTGGACGTGATCGCGCGCGAAGTGCTGATGCGCCACACCGCGGCGTTCGCCGAGCGCAAGCGCGCGCTGCAGACCGAGCTGCCCTCGGGCGGCCAGTACCAGTGGCGCGCGGACGGCGAGTTCCATCTCTTCAATCCGGAGAGCATCCATCGCCTGCAGAAGTCGGTGCGCACGAACTCGTACGCCACGTACAAGAGCTACGCCGAGCTGATCGACGACCGCGCCAAGAACCTCTCCACCCTGCGCGGCCTGCTCGACTTCAAGCAGGGCGAGCCGATCCCGATCGAGGAGGTCGAATCGGTCGAGAGCATCATGAAGCGCTTCAAGACGGGCGCCATGAGCTACGGCTCGATCTCCAAGGAAGCGCACGAGACGCTCGCGATCGCGATGAACCGCATCGGCGGCAAGTCGAACACGGGCGAGGGCGGCGAGGATCCGGAGCGCTACATCCCGATGGAGAACGGCGACTCGAAGAACTCGGCCATCAAGCAGGTCGCGAGCGGCCGTTTCGGCGTGACGTCGAACTACCTCGTCAACGCGAAGGAACTGCAGATCAAGATGGCGCAGGGCGCCAAGCCCGGCGAGGGCGGCCAGCTGCCCGGCACCAAGGTGTATCCGTGGATCGCGAAGACGCGGCACACGACCGCGGGCGTGGGACTCATTTCGCCGCCGCCGCACCACGACATCTATTCGATCGAGGACCTGGCCGAGCTCATCCACGACCTCAAGAACGCGAACCGCGACGCACGCGTCTCGGTGAAGCTCGTGGCCGAGGTGGGTGTGGGCACGATTGCCGCGGGCGTCGCGAAGGCGCACGCCGACGTGGTGCTGATCTCGGGTTACGACGGCGGCACGGGCGCTTCGCCCCTGACGTCGGTCACGCACGCGGGTCTGCCGTGGGAGCTGGGCCTGGCGGAAACGCACCAGACGCTGGTCATCAACAACCTGCGTTCTCGCATCGTCGTCGAGACGGATGGTCAGCTCAAGACCGGCCGTGACGTCGCGATCGCCGCCTTGTTAGGCGCCGAGGAGTTCGGCTTCGCGACTGCGCCGCTGGTCACCATCGGCTGCATCATGATGCGCGTGTGCCATCTCAACACCTGCCCGACGGGTGTGGCCACGCAGGATCCGCGGCTGCGCGAGAAGTTCGCCGGCAAGCCCGAGCACGCGGTGAACTTCATGCGCTTCATCGCGCAGCATCTGCGCGAGATCATGGCGCAGCTCGGCTTCCGCCGACTCGAGGAAATGGTGGGCCGCGTCGACATGCTCGAGCCCAAGGCCGCCATCGACCACTGGAAGGCGAAGGGCTTCGACTTCAGCAGCATCCTGTACGCGCCGGACGCCGGCCCGGACATCGGC
Source organism: Pseudomonadota bacterium (assembly GCA_023423065.1). Classification (GTDB taxonomy): domain Bacteria; phylum Pseudomonadota; class Gammaproteobacteria; order Steroidobacterales; family Steroidobacteraceae; genus CADEED01. Next base: position 2,433 of record JAFAGC010000029.1, on the reverse strand, counting down.
CGCTATGCGACCATCCAGCAGGATCACGGTCTCGACAAGTCGCTCGACGTGACGAAGCTGCTCGACATCTGCAAGCCCGCGATCGAGCGCGGCGAGAAGGTCGAGGCCGAGGTCGAGGTGCGCAACGTGAACCGCGTGGTGGGCACCATCACCGGCAGCGAAGTCACCCGGAAACACGGCGCCGCCGGACTGCCCGAGGACACGATCAGGATCAGGTTCAAGGGGTCGGCCGGCCAGAGCTTCGGCGCGTTCATCCCGAACGGCATGACGTTCGCGCTCGAGGGCGACGCGAACGACTACTTCGGCAAGGGCCTGTCGGGCGGCAAGCTCGCGGTCTTCCCGAGCCCGAAGGCCACGTTCGAGGCCGAGAGCAACATGATCGTCGGCAACGTCGCGTTGTACGGCGCGACCAGGGGCGAGGTCTTCGTGAACGGCATGGCCGGCGAACGCTTCGCGGTGCGCAACTCCGGCGTGGACACCGTCGTCGAGGCCGTGGGCGACCACGGCTGCGAATACATGACCGGCGGTCGCGTCGTGGTGCTCGGCCCGACGGGCCGCAACTTCGCGGCCGGCATGTCGGGCGGCATCGCCTATCTACTCGACGAAAACAATGACGCACTGTCGCGCATCAACACGCAGATGGTGGAGGTCGGGCGCGTCGAGGATCCCGCGGAAGCCGAGGATCTGCGTGCGCTCATCCAGAAACACGTGGACGCCACGGGCAGCAGGCATGCCGCGAACATCCTCGCGGCATGGCCGACCAAGCTGCCGAAATTCCTGCGCGTGATCCCGAAGGATTACAAGCGCGTGCTCGCGTGCCTCAAGCGCGCGCACGACCAGGGATTGTCGGGCGACGAGGCCATCATGGCGGCGTTTGAAGAGAATGCGCGCGATCTGTCGCGCGTTGGCGGTAATTAAAGAATATGGGAAAGCCAACAGGGTTCATTGAATACTTGCGCGAGCTGCCGGTGGATCGTTCACCGGCCGAGCGCGTGCGCGACTGGAACGAGTTCCATCACCACATGGACGAGAAGCGCCTGCGCCAGCAGGGCGCGCGCTGCATGGACTGCGGTGTGCCGTTCTGCCACACGGGCAAACTGATCTCCGGCATGGCCTCGGGCTGCCCGGTGAACAACCTCATTCCGGAGTGGAACGATCTCGTCTACCGCGGATTGTGGAAAGAGGCGCTCGAGCGCCTGCACCGTACCAACAACTTCCCCGAATTCACCGGGCGGGTGTGCCCGGCGCCGTGCGAGGGGTCGTGCGTGCTCGGCATCAACGCGCCGCCGGTCACGATCAAGAACATCGAGAACTCGATCGTCGACAAGGGCTGGGAAGAGGGCTGGATCGTTCCGGAGCCGCCGACCGTGCGCACCGGCAAGAAGGTCGCGGTCATCGGCTCGGGTCCCGCGGGCCTCGCGGCCGCCGTGCAGCTCAACAAGGCCGGCCACTCGGTGACCGTGCTCGAGCGCGCGGACCGTCCGGGCGGCCTGCTCATGTACGGCATCCCGAACATGAAGCTCGACAAGCGCGAGGTCGTCGCGCGTCGCATCTCGCTCATGGAGAAGGAAGGCATCAAGTTCCTCTGCAACGCGAACGTCGGCGACAACGTCGAGCCGCAGCTGCTGATCAAGGACTTCGACGCCACCATAATCTGCACCGGCGCCACGCAGCCGCGCGATCTCAAGGTCGAAGGGCGCGAACTCAACGGCGTGCACTTCGCGATGGATTTCCTGACCGCCGCGACGCAGTCCGTGCTGCGCGACGATCCGGCGTCCACGCCGATCTCGGCGAAGGACAAGGACGTCATCGTGATCGGCGGCGGTGACACCGGCACCGACTGCGTCGGCACCTCGATGCGCCACGGCTGCAGGAGCCTGCAGCAGATCGAGATCATGGCGATGCCGCCGATGGATCGCGCCCCGGACAATCCGTGGCCGGAGTGGCCGAAGGTCTACAAGATGGACTACGGCCAGGAAGAGGCCGCGGCGAAGTACGGCTCCGATCCGCGCGTCTATCTGACTACCGTCAAGAAGTTCACCGGCGACGGCGCGGGCAATCTCACCGGCGTCGTGACCGTGCAGATCTCGTGGGAGAAGAACGACAAGGGCCAGTTCATTCCCGTCGAGAAGCCGGGCAGCGAGCAGGAACATCCCGCGCAGCTCGTGCTGCTCGCGATGGGCTTCCTCGGCCCGGAGCAGGCGCTGCTCAAGGACCTCAAGGTCGAAGTGGACCCGCGCAGCAACGTGAAGGCCGACTACGGCAAGTACGCGACCAGCGTTCCCGGCGTCTTCGCCGCCGGCGACGCGCGTCGCGGCCAGTCGCTGGTCGTCTGGGCCATCAACGAAGGCCGCGGAGCCGCGCGCGAGTGCGACCGCTGGCTGATGGGCGCCACCGAACTCCCGTAGTGGGGATAGCGGTGCCGGTGTAAGA